>JBBRBV010000017.1:0-50278 GCA_038205545.1 Actinomycetales bacterium | reverse complement strand
CATCCAACTCAGTGGACAACGAAAGGCAACAACCATGAAGCGACACCCACTGGCAGTCTTCTTCACCCTGGCATTTGCGCTCCCCTGGTTCGCCTGGGGAACGACGATTGCGCAGCAGGCAGGGCTGATCGGATGGCACGTTCCCGAGTCGCTCGCGTTCTGGCTCGGGCTGCCGATTGCCACCTACGGTGCTGCCGCGGTCACCGGCGGCTGGCCGGCGGTGAAAGACCTTCTCGTTCGTCTGATCCGAGTAAAGGTTCACCCGATCTGGTACCTCACGGCACTTCTGCTGCCTGTGCTTCTCGTAGCCATCGTTGTTGCGATGGGCCCAGTGCTCGGCAGTCTCGCCGGCGTTGGCGTCGCGGTTCCTACCGAATCACTGCTGGGGCTTCTGGCGCTCAATATCTGGATGTGGCTGATTACCGAGGAAACCGCCTGGCGAGGGTTCGCGCTCCCCCGCCTTCAGGAACGTTTCAACCCCCTTGTCGCGTCGATCGTTCTTGGGCTTGTTTGGGGTGTGTGGCACCTGCCGCTGTTTTTCATTGAAGGAAGTTTCCAGTCTCAGATCCCGTTTCTTGGATTCCTGATTTCTACTGTGGCGACGTCGGTGCTCATTGGCTGGCTGTTCAACCGAGCCCGTGGCAGCGTGCTCATTGCCGCGCTGTTCCACGCCGCTTCAGATGTTGCACTCGCCTACAGCGGCGTCCTAACATCAGGCACTTCCCTATTCTGGGCGACAATCATCGTTCAGGTGGTTGTGGCTGCAGCCATCTCACCGAATCTGGCACGCAATCCCGGCAAGGACGTGAGCCTTGCTCTCGAAGCTTCAAGAACTTTGCGTTCTCCGCAGGTACTCGCGGCCAAATAGCGCAATGGCACAACACGCCACAGATTCCGGTCGCGAAACCAGATTCCTCAATCGAGGCGAAGGAAGAGTCGCCTATGACATCGATGGAGCCGGCCCCCTCTTGTTGCTTGTTCCGGGGATGGGTGACCTGAGATCCACCTACCGTTTCCTCGCGCCCGCGATGGTCGCTGCGGGATACACAGTCGCAACATGTGACCTCCGTGGTCACGGAGACAGCGACACATCCTTCTCGACATACGGAGATGTTGCCACAGCTCGTGACATTACTGCGCTCCTCAGCGATCTCGGGCCCGCTGTCATTGTCGGCAACTCGATGTCGGCCGGCGCAGCGGTCATCGTTGCAGCAGAAAGGCCAGAACTCGTCAACGGCCTAGTTCTGGTGGGACCGTTCGTGCGCGAGCCGGCTATGGTCAGTGTTTTGAGTCGGCTCTTCTTCCGCGTCATGATGGCGAGACCGTGGGCTGCTGCCGTCTGGAACGCATACTTTCCTAAGCTCCATGCCGGAATGCTTCCCGATGACTTCGATGCTTACAGGAAGAAAGTCATCGACAGTCTTCGCCGCCCTGGCTACGCACGCGCATTCAGCCTGACGACTCGCACCGACCACGTAAAAGCGTCCGCCATTCTTGAACGAGTGGATACTCCGACGCTAGTGGTGATGGGCGAGAGGGACCCGGATTTCAAAGATCCGAAGTCTGAGGCTGAGTGGATTGCTCGACAATTGAAGGGCCGAACAGTGATGATCGCCGATGCAGGCCATTACCCTCAATCCCAGCAGCCAGAACTGATGACCTCAGCTGTCAAAACGTTCCTCGCGGAGAGGCGCGGTTAAGGGTCAGGGTTCGTTCGAACCGAGTAAAAGTTAGCTCCCGAAATCCGAAGATGCCACGGATATCCGGTCCTCGTGAGACAGGTTAGCGGGTTCATGTGCCGTCACGTTCGCGCTGTTCATTCTGCGAATCACGATGATGCCGAAGATCAAGAGAATTACATCGCCCCCGACCATAAGACCCCACCGCCAAGCGCTGGAAACGTCACCAAGCTGGAGTGCGATATCCGCAACGGCGTGGAGCACCACAAGAACCCACATCGAGGTACCGCGCAACCGCAGGGCAGCCAGGCCGAATCCAAAACACGCAGCCCCTACGACTTGCGCAACGGTTACCCAGAGATTTGCACCGAAAACCAGGTTGGTGAGATGTGCGACACCAAAGAGAGCGGATGACAATAGCGCTGCACGCATCGGCGTCCACGACCTCAGGGCGCGAAGCATGAGCCCGCGGAACCAAAATTCTTCATTGATTCCCGTCGCAATGTAGCCAACGATGAACACGAGTGCCAGGTCGGCCCCGACGTCCTTGAGCCCGCCTGCGAAAGGTGCAAGTACCACGAGCGCAGGGACGATGATAAGCAGAACCGGGACGCCGCCGGTCCACAAAAGGTTGCGATGCCTCGAAACCAACACCACGGTCAAGGTGAAAGTTGCAAGCACAAGGACGTCGACGAATTGAACGCTCCTGCTGTCGAGCTGCGGAGCGAGTGCGGGAATGAGAAAGGCGCCGGCGATAGTGACCGCAGCGCTGATCGCGGAAAGGAGCAACGCCAGCCAGGCGGGAGTCAGGCGGGACGGATAAGCGCGTGCGGTCATGATGAGGTCTTTCGTTTCGGTGGGCGCAAATCCAATCGGATCGCGCATCACCGATCATGCCGCCGGGCTGAATGTGGATCGTCAGCGCGTGGATGGACTTCGTCTATCCACCCTTGGGTTGAGAACGGTAGGACCTACCCCCGAGCGACGCGAGGTACGACTGCCACGAAAAACTATTGGACCGTGTGGCCTGTGAAGTAGTGCAGCCTCGAAATGAGAATATGTCGGTGTAGATGTCTCGATGGCGGATTGGGCAGAATGTATTGAAACCGATCCGCCGTCATGCCATATGGAATTTCAGAAGTTATTCTGTGGAATGGAAGATGACCGTCGCTACAAGGGGTAAGTGACCACGGGCCTAAATCAATTGTCCGAACCTCCCCCACCAGGCGACCCTATCGTAACCCACCTGCGGACGACAGTTTCGTGGGATTGATTCCGTGGCGAGATCTGGTGCACCCCACCCTCGGGAAACACCGTCCACCACCAGCCTGGTCGCAGGTCTACCACAAACGGTCGTCTCCGATAGACCCCACACCCCCGGCCTCCCACGGTTTTTCCCACTCTCGTTCTCATCGGCGGCACGCCCGAGGACCCGTTTCCCAGCGACCGGTTCGACAAGGTCACCCTCGCGGCCTTCTTCACCGAGCGCGCCCGCCACAACGCCGGTCACTTCACCGGCGCCCACATCGCGCTGTACCCCGGTAACATCGACAAGCTCTGGTAGTCGCCCAGCCCTCCCGAAGCTAAGCCCGCTGGCGGGACCTCCAGCGGAAACGTCCGCGTGGAGATTGGAACGTGCCGCCAGCCTGAGCACACTTGTCGCGTATACCTTGCCCGTAAGTAAATCCCGCTCACAAGCGTCATACGGGACAACCCTTGGGAGCTCTGACTGTCGTACAACCCTGGAGATACAAGATGTCTCACTCGCGATCAGCACTTGGTGAGGACTCACCGGATCTCGCGGCGCCTCGATTCCCAGAACTACGTCGCAGAACTTCCTCGCCGCGTTATCCTGCTCACCGTAGTTATGGGAAAACCGAGGAGCGCAGCCAAAACACAGAACAGAATCGCTGCTAGTGCTCAGTCGCAGCCTCAGCACATGGCAAAATCAGTGATGTGCCTCCTCCACAGGCACCCTGCGAGGCGCCAAAACCTGCAGGTGCCGCGCGGGCGTAGCAATCGGCGCCGGCTCCTCCGGTTCGATGTAGTGTTTCTTCGCGATCTCGGGGCTGTTTCCGAGAACCTCGGCAGCGGTCTCCGCGTCGGTCGCACGGGCAATCACAGTGCCGGCGGTACGCCTGAACGTATGCGGCGTGACTTTCAAATGAGAGAGCCCGGCATCGGCGAGCATTTTGCGCAGAGTTCGCCGCACGTTGTAGGGCGACAACGGCGTCCCGACCCGAGTGAAGAAGACCAGGTGGTCGTCGTGCTCGTCCTCAAGGAGGGCCAGTCGACGTCGCAATACCTCGGCCGTGAAATCTGGCACCTGCAGTGTTCGAGTCGATGTTGATGTTTTTGGGTGGTCTTGGCGGTAGACCGATTTTCCCTTGATGACCACCAGGGTGCCCGCGACGGTCACCTGCATGGGAACCACGGTGTCGTTGATGTCTCGTTTGCGCAGGGCGAGCGCCTCTCCAATGCGGTCGCTGGTACCGAGCATCACCTCGATCACGTCCTTGACCTGACCATCGGGCCGCGGTCCACTAACAGCAGGCCCGCTTCGCCACGACGACACCGCCTGCCGCACCTCGTGCAAATGATCGAGATTGAGGGCGACCGGCTTGCTCGTCGGCGGCTTGAGGCGGGTCGTGCCACGCACCGGATTGTGGTGCAGCGCGTCCTGTCTCAGCGCGTAGTTGAACATGAGGTTGAGCACCACGCGACTGTGCCGGGCATGCGCGTAGGAGACCTTCGTCTGCCCCTTGAGAAACTGATCCAGCCGCCCGGTTGTGATCTCCCGCAGCCGGAACGACTTGAAGGTAGGTAGCACGAGACTGTTCAGTTCACGTCGGTACAGGTCCTTCGTTCCGGCGGCGAGATCGGAGCGCACCTGCACATCTGCCAGCCACGCTGCGGCGAGCTCGGTCACCGTGCTCTCCGGGGAGAGCTCGTCACCAAACCCCGTGGCAGCATTGCGCCGTTGGAGCTTCGTACGCAGGTTTTGCTTGGCTTCCCTGACGGTCGCCGCAGTCGTCGTCACCTTGCGCACGGCGCCGTCGCCGTCCCGATACCGAACCTCGGCTCGAATGTTGCCGCTGGGCATGCGGGTGGTGTTGATGTCTCCGTAGGTTCCGATCTCGAGCCGGTCACGCCCGGTCATCGTCGGGCGCCATCGGCGAAGTCGGCGGCATGGTCTTCCGATTCCATGACTTCGACCCAGTGCTGCACTTCGGAGAGGCGGTAGCGCATCTCGCGGCCCACCCGGAAACCCCGCGGACCGCGGTGGGCGTGGCGCAGATCGTGAATGGTCTGGACGGGGACGCCAAGGTGGGCGGCGAGTTGACTGGTCGTCAGCACCGGCTCGAGTCCGGGGAACGTGTGCAGGGTGTCCATACACAACAGGTGCGCGAGCCATCCCGAACGTTGCCGAGGTGGTCCAAGGCGCACCTGGCGCGGGGACAAAAAAACTCGGCGCGACCATGGGCCGCGCCGAGTTTGCGCCGAGTCTGTCATTTTTCACTCCCTGATGAGGGACCGAAAAACCTAACTGACCTGGACTTTTTAGTTGCGGGGGCAGGATTTGAACCTACGACCTCTGGGTTATGAGCCCAGCGAGCTACCGAACTGCTCCACCCCGCGCTACATGTATAAATTTAGCACACCCTGAAAGAGTGGGTGACCACGGGTCACTCCTTTTACTGAATTTATGCCGTCGACAACCGAAAAACAAGAGCATTTGAGAAGAATCCCCCACCAAGACTGCCCCTGTTGCGTGGGGGCAGGTCACGCTAGGCTTCCGGCGACATAAGGGGAAGCACAATGAACAACACGGGCAAAGACAACAACTCGAACCGCGGTGCGCCGAAAGGTGAGGTGTTTCGTTCTCCCAAGAATGCGACCGACGCGCGCGCAACCAACGACGCACACATTCGTTTTCTACGGAGCCGCGCAGACGTCGCCCGGAGCGACGTCAACGCGCTCAACGCCAAGCTCCTCGACCCCGACACGCTCGAAGACCTGATCCTGAAGGCCGACCCGGCCCAGGCGGCTCTGATCCGCACGGCCGAGCACTCCCTCAGCGTGCGGGTGACCGAGGCGAGAGCGGTTGCGGCGTCAGCTGAAGCCGCCTACGAGGAAGCCATACTCGACGAGTTCGACAAGTAGTCCAGCAGCAGGTAATCCAGCGGCAGTTCGTCCAGCCACGCTCCCAACCGCCCAAGAAACTGGACCGATGATGGGCCCGATCATCCTCGAGCCCACCATGTACTAGTTCGTGTCTCGCTTCCGTTCGGCAGCTGCGATGTACGTCACGGTCTTGAGGAAACTGTCCGGGTTCAATGAAATTGAGTCGATCCCCTCCCCCACCAGGAAGGCCGCGAAGTCCGGGTAGTTACTGGGCGCTTGGCCGCAGATGCCCACCTTGATTCCGGCGGCATGCGCCTTTTCGATCGCTTGGCGGATCATCTGCTTGACCGCGTCGTCGCGCTCGTCGAAGAGCGCCGCGAGGTCCTCCGCATCTCGGTCGACGCCGAGCACCAGCTGGGTGAGGTCGTTGGAACCGATCGAGAAACCGTCGAACCGGGTCGCGAACTTCTCGGCAAGAATCACGTTGGCCGGGATCTCGCACATCATGTAAACCTGAAGGCCGTTCTCCCCGCGCACCAGACCGTTCCCGGCCATCACCGCCAGCACTTTGTCGGCCTCGGCCGTCGTGCGGCAAAACGGGATCATCACGATGACATTCTTGAAACCGATCTGTTCCCGCACGCGCATGATCGCCTGACACTCGAGGGCGAATCCCTCCCGATACCGCGGGTCGTAGTAGCGTGACGCCCCACGAAAGCCGAGCATCGGATTCTCCTCCGTATGCTCAAACACTTCCCCACCGATCAGGTGCGCATATTCGTTGGTCTTGAAATCGCTCATGCGCACGATCACCGGGTTCGGGTAGTACGGGGCGGCGAGCTTGGCGATCCCGAGAGCCAGCGTCTGCACGAAGTACTCCGCCGGGTCGGCATAGCCGCGGGTAAGCTCCTTGATCTGCCCAACGGCGACCGGATCCGTGACGAGCTCCGGATGCACGAGCGCCATCGGGTGAACCTTGATCAGGTTGTTGATGATAAATTCCATGCGGGCCAGCCCCACGCCGTCGGCTGGCAGACGCCACCATTCGAAGGCCGCGACCGGACTGGCAATGTTAACCATCACCTTCGTCAGCGTCGTCGGCACGGCGCCGAGGTCGATCCGTTCGGTCTCGAAGCTGAGCGCGCCGGCATAAACATTGCCCTCATCTCCCTCGGCGCAGGAAATGGTGATCACCTTCCCGTCCTCGAGCGCCTCGGTGGCGTCGCCGGTGCCGACGACGGCCGGTACGCCGAGCTCGCGGCTGACGATCGCCGCGTGGCTGGTCGGGCCGCCGTGGTCAGTCACGATTCCCGCCGCGCGGGCCATAATCGGCACCCAATCCGGGTCGGTCATTTCGGTGACCAGAATCGCGCCGTCAACGAATTTCTCAATGTCGGCGGGGTCCTTGATGACACAGGTCTGCCCGCTGGCGATGCTCTCGCCAACGGCGACCCCGGAGATCAGCAGCGGCCCGGTCTCGGTGAGGCGGCTCACCGTGAATGTCGTGCCGCTCGCCTGCGACTGCACGGTCTCCGGCCGAGCCTGCACCATAAACAGCTCGTTGCTGATTCCATCCTTGGCCCATTCCATGTCCATCGGGCGGCCGTAGTGGTTCTCCACAATTACGGCCCAACGACCCAGCTGCACGATTTCGGCGTCGGTGAGGACAAATGACTGCCGCTCGCGCTCGGGAGTATCGATGGTGCGGGTGCGCGCGCTGCCGCCCGCCGCGTAGACCATTTTGCGTTCCTTCGCGCCCAGCTTCTTCTCGATGATGGGCATGAGCCCGCCCTGGTCGAGTAGTTCCTTGAAGACCAGGTACGTGTCGGGATCGACGCTGCCCTGCACCACCGTTTCGCCCAATCCCCACGCGGCACTGATCACGACGGCGCCGGGGAATCCGCTGTCGGGGTCAATCGAAAACATAACACCGGAACCGCCGACGTCTGATCGAATCATGCTCTGGATCCCCACCGACAGGGCCACCTCGAGGTGGTCGAAACCCTTCAATTCTCGGTAGCTAATGGCCCGGTCCGTGAACAGAGACGCGAAGCAGCGACGACAAGCATCGAGGAGGTCCCGCTCGCCCGTCACGTTGAGAAACGTCTCCTGTTGGCCGGCAAAGCTGGCATCCACCAGGTCCTCGGCCGTCGCGCTGCTGCGCACAGCCACAGCAAGATTGTCGTTACCCGCCCGTTCACCGAGGGCGCGATAAGACGCACGGATCTCCTCGGCCGTGTCTTCGGGAAATTCCCCACCAAGGAACAGCTCGCGCAGGGCCGCACCGCTCGCTCGCAACGAAGCTTCCCCGGAGTGGAAGAGCATCAGCTGGCGACGCAGTGCAGGCTCGATTCCGTTGGCCGCAATGAATGCTCGGTAGGCGTCCGCTGTCGTGGCGAAGCCGTTGGGTACCGCAACGCCACTCGTAGCCAACGAGCGCACCATTTCCCCGAGCGAAGCATTCTTCCCGCCGACGCGAGGAACGTCCTCCAGACCAATATCGTCGAACCACACCACGCTGCTCTCGCCCATGCTTGTCTCCCATCCGTGTCACGTTGCAGGTACCCGTGGGCCTGAACCTACTACGTGGCCACCGTCCCGGCTAGGCCGCGACAGCAAGGCCGCGACAGCAAGGCCGCGATGGACCAGAACGACCGCAAGCCCCCACCCGAGACGGGTGCGGGCTTGCGGTCGTTGCGCTGGAACTACTCGCCGAGCAGGGCGAGCATGCTCGCGATCGTTTCGGAGAGCTTGGCGTCCGCGGTGCCGAAGTCGGCGAAGTTGCCAGCCGCGAGGGCTGCGGCCTTATCATCGAGCGCGGTCTTGGCGACCGCGAGCAGCGACTTGAGTTCGGCATCCGTTGCCGGATCGCCGGTCGATCCGGCCGGCACGTCCGTGCCGCCTGTTGCACCGCCCGTGCCATCTCCCGTGGTGCCGCCCGCGGTCGCATCGTCGGGCACAGCCGTGTCACCGGCCGTCGCCCCCGAGTCGCCGCCGAACAGCACATCGAGTGCACCGTCCAGGGTGTCCTCGAACGCGATCTGGTCACCGAAGGCCACGAGCACCTTCTGCAACAGCGGATAGCTGGTCTCACCGGTGGACTTCACGTAGACCGGCTGCACGTACAGCAGGCCGCCACCGACCGGGAGGGTCAACAGGTTGCCGTTCAGCACGGTCGAGGACCCTTGTCGCAGCAGGTTGAGTTCGGTCGACACTGTCGGGTCGGCATTGAAGACGTTCTGTACCTGGCCGGGGCCGGGAACGGTGCCATCCCTTGGCAGGTTGAGCAGTCTCAGCTTGCCATAGCCGTCGGCGCGAACACCGTCTTCTGATCCGGCATCGGCATCCACAGCCAGGTAGCCGTAGAGCACGTTTCGGCTGGACTCACCGGTTGCATCCGGCTGGAAGGTCGTGTAGAGCGAGAACGACGGCTTATCCGCCCCCGGCACCTGCATGGTGAGGTAGTACGGAGGCTGCAGGGTGGGGTTTGCGGCGGGCGAGTCCGGGTCGTTCGGTGTGATCCAGGCGTCGTCCTTGGAGTAGAACGACCCAGGGTTTGTGACGTGATACTGACCGAGGATGGCCCGCTGCACCTTGAACAGGTCAGCCGGGTAGCGCACATGGCTCATTAAGTCGCCGCCCATTTCGCTCATGGGCTTGAGCGTGGAGGGGAAGATCTTCTGCCACGTTTGCAGGATCGGATCCTTGTCGTCCCAGGCGTAGAGGCTGACCTCGCCGGAGTAGGCGTCCACGGTGGCCTTGACCGAGTTTCGCATGTAGTTGATGCTGTCCAGGGCATAGGGCTGGGGCGGTGTCTCCGTGTCGGCGATGGCGTCGCTCAGGCTGACCGGAGTGGAGTACGGGTAGCTCGCCGACGTTGTATAACCGTCAACGATCCACTTCACCCGACCGTCAACAACGGAGGGGTACGGGTCCGAGTCCAGCGTGAGGTACGGTGCCGCCTTCTGCACGCGGGTGACGGGGTCACGGTCGTAGAGAATCTGCGACTTGTCATTGACCGAGGCGGCCAGGAAGATCTGCTCGGACTGGAACTTGAGCGCGTAGATGAGTTTCTTGAACGCGTTGTCGAGTTTCGGTCCACCGTCGCCGGAGAAGGTCGAGTAGGTCTGACCCTCTCCCTCCGAGCCGGACGGAAAATCGAGTTCAATGGGGTCGGCGCCTTCTTCGGCACCGACAATGGAATATTCGGGAGAGGTCTCACCGAAATAGATGCGGGGTTCAAAGTCGCCGAGCGCGCCGCTGGTGGGTATGCCGGATTCGAGGAACACCGGCTGACCGTCGACCGAGCGCTGGTTGCCGTAGGCGGCCACCACACCATAGCCGTGGGTGTATACAGTCTTCGAGTTGACCCACGTGTTACCGGTGTTCAGACCGTCGATGTTGAGGTCACGCACAGCGACGACGGTGTCCTGAGACGTCCCATCGATCGTGTACCGGTCGACGTCGAGGTTGCTGGGGAACTGGTAGTACTGACGGAACTGCTCAAGCTGGCCGAACGAGTCACTGACCAGTGACGGGTCGAGAATACGGATATTCGCGGTCGTTGCGGCGTCGGCACGCAGAGCGCCGGGCTCGGCCGTGGTCTTGGCGTTGTACGGAATCTCTTCGATATCAGCCACGCCGTAGGCATCCCGAGTGAGATTGACATTGCGCTCAATATATGGTGCCTCGAGCGCCTTCGCGCTCGGCTCCACCTGGAAGCGCTCGACAACCCACGGGTAGAGCGAGCCGATCAGCAGGCTGGACACAATCAACAGCGCCGTGCCAATGACCGGCAGACGCCAGCGGCCGATGATAGCCGTGAGAATGAAGAGCAGGGCCACGACGGCTGCGATGCCGGCGAGGATGGCACGGCCGGGGATGGTGGCGTTGACGTCGGTGTAGCCGGCGCCGGTGATGAGCGTGCCCTGGTTGGTCAGGGTCGAGTACTGGTCGAACCAGATGCTCACGGCCTGCAGCAGCAGGTACAGCGCCGCTGTGACGGCGACCTGCACGCGGGCGGCCTTGGCAATGATGATTTCGCGGCCGGACACCCGGATGGACCCGTAGAGATAGCTGGTCGCCACCGCGACGAGCGCCGAGATGAGCACAACAGCGGAGGCGAAAGCGAGCACGGCCTGAAAGAACGGCAAGTCCATCAGGTAGAAGGAGATGTCGAAGTTGAACTGCGGGTCAACCCGCCCAGTTTCGGTGCGGTTGAGCCACATGAGCACGGTCTGCCAGTTGGTCGCGGCGGCGACACCGGCGAACAGGCCGAGGAGAGCGGGGATGCCGAACATCGCGAGGCGGCGCAGCGGCTCGATAACCTGCTGGTAGCGATCGAGCTGCGAGTTGAGCTTCGCGTACACGGGGCGCAGCCGGTAGGCGAGCTGAATGCTTACCCAGACCGGTACGGCCATGGCGACAAACCCGATCAGGAACAGCACGGTGCCGGCGATCCACTGAGTGGTCAGCACGTTGAGGAACCCGAGCTGGTCGAACCACAGCACATCGGTATACAGGCCGGCGAAGACAAAGAACAGGATCACCAACCCCGCGATTATTGCTGCGGTGATTGCTAGCGGGGCTCGGCTGCGCCGTGGGGCGTTGTCGGCTGCTGATGAACTCACGAATTGGCCTCTTGCTCTAAGTGATCAGGGTCTTTAGGTATCCTACTGACGCGCGCTGAGAGAGTCCCCTTTGCAAATTGTGATTTCGCTTGATATGTGCCGCTAGGGTGCCGGGCACGTGGGTAGGTCGCTCGTGTCTCCAGATTTGATCGCATCGAGGGCACTGAGAGCATCATCAAGGGTGGCTACCGAGAATACGCTCAGGCCATCGGGAATGTTGCCGGTGACCTCATCGCAGTTGTCAACCGGGGCCAGAAACCAGCTCGCCCCGTTGTTGACCGCGCCGAATAACTTCTGCTGGATACCACCGATGGGGCCGACTGCACCGGACTGATCGATGGTTCCGGTGCCAGCCACGTTTTCGCCGCCCTGCAAGGGTCCGGGCGTGAGCTTGTCGATGATGCCGAGCGCGAACATCATGCCTGCGCTCGGTCCGCCCACCTTGTCAAGTTGAATCTGCACTTCGAAGGGAAAGTCGTAGGCGACCGACACATTGACCCCGGCCACGACGGCGCCGTTGTTTTCGACCGGCGTCACTGAGACGTTCTGAGCAACCCCGCCCCGCACAATGTCCACGCTCGCCGCGGTGCCAGCCCCGTTGGTTTGCAGGGCGGCCCGCAATTCGGCGACGTTGGCCACCGGTGTGCCATTCACCGCGGTGATCTGATCTTTAGCCTCAATGACTCCCTCAACCGGGGAACCGGCAGGCAAACTCACCACCGACACCGTCGTGGGGTAGTCGTAGCCGAGCTGAGTGAGGGCTGCGGCAATGGCATCCTGTTGAGAATTGACCATGGCGGCACTGCTCTGCGCGTCACGCTGCTCCGTGCTGATGTCGGCAGGAAAGACCTGGTCGATGGGCAGCACGGCCTCGCTCGGATCGAGCCAGGCCCGCGCCACGGTGAGCCAGCTCGGACGATTCTCTCGATTACCGAGCAGAGATACAGTGAGCAGGTCGAGCGTGCCCTTAGTCGGGTAGACCGTCTTGTCGGGAATGGTGATGAGCGCGGTCTCAACATCGTCGTAGGTCGTGGACCCGAGGGTGTTATAGACCGGGCCGGGCTTCTCGATGACGTAGGGCGCCGGCATGATGCCCAGGATTACCCCGGCGGCCACGGCGATCAACAGAGCTGTCCAGCCGATCGAGGGGCGGCGACGCCGTGCACTCTGGGGTGCCGGTGAGTCATCGGTGAAGAGAGCCACCGTGCTCCTTCCGTGTTCGCGCGAATTTTTGCGGAGGTAACCGGGGCGTGTTCGCGACGGGCGCACAGCAAGCCCCTCAGCTTAGGACATTTCCCAGCCCCGAGCGGGCTACTCGCACTAGCGTAGAAGTATGCAACTGAGAGGGGCCTGAAGTGGCCGACGACTCCCTACCCCCAAACGATCAAAACCCGAACGATCAAGACCGGAACGAACCCAGCGACGAGTTTCGTGACATGCTGCGCGACATTCTGAGCGGCAAGAGCGGCATCGATCCGAGCCAACTTGCCGGTGCAGCTGGCCTGCCCAACGACCCGGCCAGCGTGGCCGCGCTCATGCAGCAATTGCAGGGCGCTCTGAATACGCAGGGCACCGGCGTTGACTGGCAGATTGCACTCACTCAGGGTCAACAGCGAGCAGGCAATGGCCAGCTCACGGCGACGAATGAGCAGCAGGCCCAGTTACGCCAGGCCTTCCACATCGCGGCCCTCTGGCTTGACGACGTCATTTCGGTGGCCGAACTCACCGAAGAACCCCGCCTGATGACCCGCCGCGAGTGGGTCACCGCGACCATGCCGCTGTGGACTGCGCTGGCCGAACCCGTGGCCACGAGCATTTCCGATTCCCTCACCAGCGTGTTCGCCGAGCAGGTGCCCGAAGAGATGCAGGGCATGGTTGCCAACGCGAGCCAGCTCGTGCGTAGCATCGGCGGCACCCTGTTCGCCATGCAGCTCGGTCAGGTTGTCGGTCAGCTCTCGAGCGAAGTCGTCAGTGGTGGCGACGTGGGTATACCGCTGCTCGGCGAGCAGCAGGCCGCCCTCCTCCCCCAGAATGTCGCCGATTTCGGAGACGGGCTGGATGTGCCGGTTGATCAGGTGCAGATCTATCTCGCTGTGCGCGAGATCGCGCACGCCCGACTGTTTCGTCATGCCCGCTGGCTGCGGCTGCACCTCACCAGTGCGGTTACGGCCTACGCGCACGGAATCAGTATCGACTCCAGCCGCCTGGAAGAACTGGCCAGCAGCTTCGACCCGTCGAATCCTGAGGACCTCCGCCAGGCCATGGTCGACGGATCCCTCATCATGCAGAAATCCGAATCGCAGATCTCGGCCCTGTCCCGCCTCGAAACGATGCTCGCCCTGGTCGAGGGTTGGGTCGATGTCGTCACCGCTGGTGCCACGATTCGACTGCCCAAGGCGGATGCCATCGCCGAGACGGTCAAACGCCGCCGAGCATCCGGTGGCCCCGCCGAATCTGCCTTCGCAACGCTCGTGGGTCTTGAGCTGCGACCTCGTCGGCTACGCGAGGCGGCCGCCATGTGGCAGGCCGTAACGGATGCCGTGGGGAACGACGCACGTGATGCACTCTGGTCGCACCCCGACCTGCTGCCCACCGAACAGGACATCGACGATCCCCAGCAACTGGTTGCTCGTCTGACGAGCGCGGCACGCGGCGAGCCCGAAGTTCTCGACGACGTCGATCAGGCACTGGAAGATCTGCTGCGCGATGACGGCGCTGAACGCCCGCATGAGGAGTAGCACGTGAGCAGTAGAACCGAGCTAGAACCGAGCTAGACACACAGAACAGTCCCTCGTTGTGCCCCGACGGTCGGGGCGCAACGTTGCCGCAACCTGTGCTGATCTATCGTCGTGAAACGGACAAAGTGTCCCAAACGAAGGAGTTTGGCAATGACAACAACCGAGACCACCACGAGCACCTCCACTGGAGTACCGACGGCCATGCACGCGGCCGTCGTGCACGAGTTCGGCCACGACCTGACCATCGATGAGGTTGCCGTACCGACGCCGGGCCCCGGCCAGGCACTGGTCAAACTGATCAGCACCGGCGTCTGTCACACCGACCTCCACGCCATGGAAGGTGACTGGCCGGTCAAACCGAGCCCGCCGTTCATTCCGGGCCACGAGGGTGTCGGTGAGGTCGTTGCCCTCGGTGCTGATGTAGATGACCTCGCCATCGGCGACATCGTCGGTAACGCCTGGCTGTGGAGCGCCTGCGGTAGCTGCCAGTACTGCCGCACCGGCTGGGAGACCCTCTGCGAAGCGCAGCAGAACGGCGGCTACAGCGTTGACGGTTCGTTCGGTCAGTACATGCTCGTCGATTCTCGCTTCGCCGTGCGTATTCCCCACGGTGCCGACCCGATCGAGATCGCTCCGGTGTTGTGCGCCGGCGTCACCGTGTACAAGGGCCTCAAGATGACCGAGGCCCGCCCGGGCCAGTGGGTGGTCATCTCCGGTATCGGCGGTCTCGGCCACATTGCCGTGCAGTACGCCACGGCAATGGGTCTGCGTGTTGCGGCCGTTGACATTGCCGACGACAAGCTCGCCCTGGCCCGCAAGCACGGCGCCGAGGTCGTCATAAATGCCCAGGACGAAGACCCGGTCGCCGCCATTCAGAAAGCGACCGGTGGCGCACACGCCGTGCTCGTGACCGCGGTGCACCCGGCAGCCTTCGGCCAGGCCATCGGTATGACTCGTCGTGGCGGCACCATTGTCTTCAACGGTTTGCCGCCGGGGGATTTTCCCGCCCCGATCTTCGACATCGTGCTCAAGGGCCTGACCATACGCGGATCCATCGTGGGCACCCGCCAGGACATGGAGGAAGCCCTGCAGTTCTACGCCCGCGGCCAGATTCACCCCACCGTCTCCGAACGCCGCATCGACGAGGTCAACGAGGTACTCGACGAGATGAAGCACGGCAAGATCGACGGTCGCGTGGTCATCCGCTACTAGCGACTGCCTGGCCCGGTGCGGGCCGCGCTCGCCCGAACCCCAATGTTCGGGTGAGCGCGCCCGCACCATCCTCACGCACCTGTGCATAACTTTTTCAGGTTCGGGTGAGGTGAGTCATCATGTCGGCATGGCCCTTCGACTGAACCCTCGATACCCACTGGTCTGGCGTACACCGGATTGTGTTCAACTCGGAATTGACCACGCCGTCGTCACGATCAATGGATTGACCGTCGCCCACGAGGTCGTGCTGTCGGCCCTCGCTGCGGGGGTGCATCGATCGGGTGCGATGCTGTTGGGAACGCTCGCCGGGGCCTCCGCTGCCGAGGTGACGCACCTCCTGGATCTGCTTGAGCCGGCGCTTCTCTACGTGCCAGACGATGCGCCCCCACCGGTCACCCCGCTGGCCCGGACCGTGCTCGTGGATGGCGCCGGACCGACCGCATTTCGCGTGCGTACCCTGCTGGCCAACCTCGGAATCGAGGAACCATCAGTAACAGACGAGCCCGAACTGGTCGTTCTGGTTGGGCAGTACGTCTTTTCCCCTGAGCGTCACGGGCATTGGCTACGCCGCGACATTCCGCACCTGCCGGTGGTCTTCAGCGACAGTGCCGCACGGGTCGGGCCGCTGGTCGAACCGGGCCTCGGGCCGTGCCTCACCTGCCTCGAGCTCGCGCACATCGACACGGATCCAGCCTGGCCGGCGATGGCCTGCCAGCTCGCGGCGCGTCAGGCCCCGAGCGAAACGCCCAGATTGAGCTTTGAGGTCGCCGCGCGGGTGGCGGGGCTCGTGCAAGACCGTCTGGAGACGGGCCGCTCGCCGGTGTTTGCTCGATCGCTGCGCATTGACGCGATCACCGGCACCATTACGCGCTCCGTGCACCGGCTCCACGAGCGGTGCGGCTGCCAAGCTCTTGCAGAAAGCGAGACCGTTCCCGAGCTCCGCGAGCCTGCACACCCGACGACGACCAGCTGAGCGCGAGTCGACGACGTGCTCGCGTGATGCCCACGTAGAGCAGGCGGCGTTCCTCATCGATCTGCTCAAACGTGCTCGCGTAGCTGATCGGTACGAGGCCCTCGCTCAGGCCGACCACGAATACGGCGTCCCACTCAAGGCCTTTGGCCGAGTGCATGGTGGCGAGGGTCACCGCCGCCACCGTCGGTTCGTGCTGACCGGCCTGGCGTTCCATCAACTCGTCGGTGAACTCACGAAAAGTGGTTCCGGGGGCGGCTTGGTCGACGAGGCCCATGAGCGCGTTGAGCGATTCCCACCGAGCCTGAACAGCACCCCGTGTCTCCGGCGCGGTCTGGCTCCAACCGAGGGAACGCAACACGTCGCTGACCGATTTGAACAGTGGTTCCCCGACAATGGAAACGGATGCCGCACGCAGGCTCATCACCGCCTGCTTCACCTCGGGCAGGTCGAAGAACCGCTTGGCTCCGCGAATCTGATAGCTCACGCCCACCTCGGTCAGCGCTGTTTCGAGCAGCGCCGCCTGCACGTTGACCCGAAAGAGTACGGCCACGTTTTCGGGTTTAGTACCGGAATCGATGAGTTGCAGAATCTGCTCGGCGACTCCGCGGGCCTCGGCCATGTCCGAGGCGTAGCCGCGAACAGTGGGATCGGGGCCGGTGTCGGACTGCGCGGCGTGCAGTGTCAGAGCCCCGGAGCGACCGCGCATGAGCCGGTTGGCGGTCGCCACGATCGGAGCCGTCGACCGGTAGTTCTGCTCAAGTCGCACCACCGTGGCGTCTTCGTAGTGTTTGGGAAAGTCGAGCAGGAACTCACTGCGAGCGCCGGCGAAGGAGTAGATGGTCTGGCTGGCATCGCCGACAACGCAGAGGTCGCGGCGGTCGCCGAGCCACAGCGCGAGCAGGTCGTGTTGCAGCGGGGAAACGTCCTGATATTCATCGACGACGAAGAACCGATATTGCTCGCGCACCTGCAGGGCCACCGATGGTTCGGCCTCGATCATGCCGGCCATGGTGAGCAACACGTCTTCAAAGTCGATCTGCTTGCGTTCGTCTTTGAGCTTCTCGTAAGTCTGGTGCAGGGCGACGACCTGATCGACGTCGAGCCGGCCGGGCAGGCTGCGGCGATTGATACCGGCCGCGTACTGTTCGATACTGAGGCCCGAAGTTTTACGCCATTCCACCTCGGCAGCAAGATCACGCAGGGTGGCCGTATCGATTTTGAGGTGCAGGGCTTCGGCGGCATGCCCGAGGATGCGGCCCTTGCCGTCGAGGATGCGCGGCGCCTGCCCGCCGACCACGTGCGGCCAGAAATAGTTCAGCTGCGACAGGGCGGCGGCGTGAAAAGTGCGGGCGACCACTCCCCCGGCGCCGAGCTGGCGCAGCCGACCGCGCAGTTCGGCGGCAGAACGGCTCGTGAAGGTGAGCGCCATGACCCGGTTGGGCGCATAGGCGCCGGTCAGCACACCGAGGGCGATGCGGTGGGTAATGGCGCGGGTCTTACCTGTTCCGGCGCCGGCAAGCATACAGACCGGTCCGATCAGCGCTTCGGCGGCGATGCGCTGCTGTTCGTCGAGGCCGTGGAGCAGCGAATCGGTCGTGACCGTCACGGGCGCATTATTTCGGATGCAGCCGGCAGCGAGGCACCGAGCCAGCGTTCGATCATGGCGTGCGCGATGGAGGACGGCCCGGGCAACAGCATCCACTCGCGGGCATCCTGCAACTCCTGTCGGCTGAACCAGCGCAGCGCCAGAATCTCGGCGCCGTCGGGCAGCAGGTCGCTGGCCTGCTGGTCGTCGGCGAGGCGGGCCGTGAACCCGCACATCACGGAGGCCGGAAACGGCCACGGCTGAGAACCAACATAGGCCGGATCGGTCACCCGCAGGCCGGATTCTTCGAACATCTCCCGGATCACGGCCGTTTCCAGAGCCTCGCCGGGTTCGACGAAACCGGCCAGCAGCGAGTATCGGTTGTTCTCCCACATGGCGTTGGAGCCCAGCAGGATGCGATCATCAGCGTCGGTGATCAGCACAATGACGGCGGGGTCGGTGCGGGGAAAGACCTGGCTGTTATCGACGGGGCAGCGCCGTACCCAGCCGGCCTCTTCGACCGTCGTGGCGGCTCCGCAGCGCGGGCAGTGCGCGTGCGAGGCGTGCCAGTTGAGCACACCGAGTGCCTCGGTGAACAGTCCGGCATCGCGGTCATTGAGAACGGTCGCGACCATGCGGAGGCCCACCCAGCGTTCCTCGTTGGGTTCGAGGCGGGCGGCGGCATCATCATCGAGTTGCACGGCGATGATGCCGGTGCCGACCGGTTCGGGCAGGTCGACCGACAGTGACCGACCCAGGTAGATGCGCAGGCCGGTGCTCGGCACACAGGTTGTCGGTAGGAGGGCCAGCTGCGCCGGCGCGGGCACCGCAGCCGCAGCCGAGGTGTCGGGGGTGTCGGGGGTGTCGGTGTGCGGCGCGAGCAGCATCTTGCCGTGCCAGACGGGCAGAACGCGCGTGGCGTCATCCGCCCAGAGCTGGTCGAACAGGCCCGGAAGGCCGCGGCTCAGGTGGTCGCGGTCGACCGCGTGACGAGACAACGGCAACCGCGTCGTGAAAGCAAACGACATGGTTTATCTCCGAGCTGTGCGAGAACGTGGTGTGGAGGCGTGGCGAACAACCACCAGGCCAGAAGTCGATCTAACCTAGTAGGTATGGCCAGAACTCAACTCACTCTAGCCGCGTTAGCCACCTCCGCTGTTCCGGGGCTCGACGTGGCCTACGCCCGTAAGCACAGTGCCGGCGCGCACGGACTGTTCGACTCCGCGCTCGTCATCGATAAGGATGGCCGGGCGCTGATCATTCGGGTTCCCACCAGCCAGTCAGCGGAAACCGAGCAGTCCGCCGACCTCGTGGCACTGCGCGCGCTCACCACCGGCAATCGCAGCCGGCTGCCGTTCGACGTGCCGGACTATGTCGGCCAGACGCCGGTTCAGGGAACCAGAGCCGTTGTTTACGAGCTGCTGGGCGGCGACAGCTTCGATGCGGATGCTCTCACCGGGCACGAGGGCGTCGCTGGGTCGATCGGGCGCGCCATCGCCGCGATTCATTCACTGCCGAGCGCCTTTATCGGCACCGCCGGACTGCCGCAGCAGAGTGCCGAACAGTGCCGCACTGATGCGATCGGGCTGATCGATCGCGCCGCCGACACCGGCTATCTACCTGCCGCTCTCTTGCGCCGCTGGGAGCAGGCCACCGACGACGACGCCCTCTGGCAATTCGCACCGGCCGTGGTGCACGGTTCACTGTCGGCCGAGTCTTTTCTGATCACCGACGATGCCGTCTCGGGCATTCTTGGTTGGTCGGGCCTGGCCGTCGGCGACCCGGCCAGAGACCTGAATTGGCTGCTCGCCGCGCGTGGCGACGCCGCCGAACTGGCCATCACCGCCTACTCGACCGCCCGCCAGGGCAGCGATACCCACATCACTCAGCGCGCCATGCTCTACGCCGAGCTGGAACTGGCCCGTTGGTTGTTGCACGGCGCGAGCAGCCACGACCAGTCCATCGTGGATGACGCCGTGGCCATGCTCGACGGCCTCGTCGACACGGTACACAGCCGCACCCAGCATCCGCTGTCCCCCGAAACCGGCCCGATCATGACCGTCGGCGACGTGGAGAACATGCTCGACCACATGCCACGCGCCGCCCAGGACTACGACCAGCACGCAGCAATGCACACCGACAGCTACAATTTCTCGGGGCTCACCGATGACTCTGAAGCTGAGACTGACTCTGGCGCAGACGCCGACGCAGACGCCGACTCTGATTCCGACTCCCGGGAATCCGAGAACTGGCGCACGGGGGTCATCGCGCCGGACCAGGCAGCGAGCAGGTCCGCCTCCGAGTAGAGGCGTTCGGGGGCGATGACGATGTCGTCGGCGACGAAGTAGAACACGGCGTCGACACTGCTCGGATCGATTCCCTTCCACCGGGCGTAGGCCAGCCGGTAGAGCGCGAGCTGGGTCTGCTTGAGTTCCAGGTCGGCGGCATTCTTGGGTGCCCGCCCGGTTTTCCAGTCGACGACCTGATACCCGGTCTCGGTGCGGTAGACGGCGTCGAGCTTGCAGACGAATACCTGGCCGTCGAGCACGTGGTGAATTTCAATCTCGACGTCGACCGGCCTGCGTTCGGCCCATTCGGACCGTTCAAAGGTGGCCTGGAGCTGCGCGAACTGCTCCTGCTCGGGCAACGCGAGGTCGCTCAGTGTGCCGGTACCGCCGTCATCGTCGCCAAAGTCCAATTCGTTCAGGCCGGCATCGATGCGGTCGGTTCCGGTGGCGCCGCCAGCGCGCCGCTCTACCCAGGAATGGAACAGAGTACCCAATCGGGTCGCCCGATAGGGGCGCTGCGGCATGGGGCGCCGCACCTCCGCGGCGACACCAGCCGGGTCGTCGACGTAGTCTTTGAACCGCGAGGCCGGGATACGGGTGGGAACGCTGGTCACCTCGCCACCGGCCAGCCGCAGACTCCGTTCCGCCAGCAGGAGCGTGACCGCGTGCGACCAACGGGTGGGAACATCTGCTTCGCTGCTCCGCACCCGGGTGGCGGCAGCTTCGACCAGTGCGCGGCGGGTGCCGAGCGGATCGAACGGCCAGAGTTCGGTGCCGTCGTCGGCAGAATCGGGTTTCTCGGTCTCGGCGCTCGCATCGTCGATGGCGGCGATGAGCCCCGCCTCGGCGAGTTCCACGAGGTAACGGCTGGGCTGTCGAACGGTTTTCCCCTGGCCCCAGAACGAGCCCGTGAGCAGCAGTTCTCGCTTGGCCCGGGTGGTGGCGACGTAGATGAGTCGGCGTTCTTCGTCGTCGTGCCGCGTCGCCAAGTCGGCCTTGTAGGACTGGAAGGCCAGGTCGTAGTCGAGCTGGGTCTCGTGACCGCCGATGTCCAACTCGGGCAGCTCGGAGCGGTCACCACGAAAGCCGTAGGGTAATTCGCCAAAGCGCAACCACCCGCTGGTGTCACGGGCTGCTGCGGGAAGGCTCTTCTCTTCGAGATTGGGAATGGCCACGAAGTCCCATTCGAGGCCCTTCGCGCCGTGAATGGTGAGCAATTGCACGGTTCCCGGTTCGGAAATTTCAGCCCGCGGGCCCAGGTCGTCTTGCAGTTCTGCCCGTCGTAGCCAGCGCAGAAAACTGGCCAGGGTGCCCTGCTCGTCGCTGTCCAGAAACGAAGCCACCGTGTCGTGAAACGAGTGCAGGTTGGCGAGGCCGAGATCGTTGGCCTCGTTCGCGGTCAGTTCGATGTCGAGCCTAAATTCCTGCTCGATCAGCCGCACGAAATCGAGGAGCGGCAGCCCCGCGCGGGATCGCAGCCAGGCCAGCTGACGGCCGGCCGACTGCACGCGGGCCCGTCCGAGCTCGCTGAACCCGGCAAATTGGCTGTGGGTATCGGGTGCCGTGCCGAGAAAGTCGAGCGCGTCAACGAGGGAGCTGCCCTCATCACCGGCGACAGATGCCCGCAACTTGCCCCTGAGGTCGGCCGAGATGGCCTTCTGGGCCCAGTCGTGCGCGGCTAGCCAGTGGGCAACCTCGGCGAGCGCCTGCAGGTCGCGTGCGCCGACCCGGTAGCGAGCGCCGCTGAGCAGGCGCACCAGTTCGCTGCCAGCGGCGGGGTCGTGCACGACGCGCAACACGCTCACGACATCGGCGACCTCGGGGGTCGAGAGCAACCCACCGAGACCGAGGACGTGAGCACGCACACCGTGCGCCCGCAGCACTTCGGCGAAGTACTCCATCTCGCGGCGGGCTCGAAAGAGGATGGCTCCGGTATGCTCGCCGACCAGCCGGGCGGCGAACCAGTCGGCGACAGCACCGGCCTCCGCGGCAATGGTTTCTGCCATGAACGCGTCGATGCCGCCCGCTCGGGTACCCGGCGGGACAGTGAGCGATTCGACCTGGATCCCGCCTGGTTTGGCGCGGAGCGCTTGGCTCAGCGGGGCGACCAAGGCGTTGGCGGCGTCGAGCACCCGGGCGGGGTTGCGCCAGGTAACCGAGAGGGACATGGTCGGAGCGGTCGTTTCTGGGCTGAAGTCTCGCGCAAAGCCGAGCAGGTTTGCGCTACTGGCGCCGCGCCATCCGTAAATGGATTGATGCGGATCGCCGACGGCCATGACCGGGTGGTTGCGAAACAGGGTGTGCAGCAGTTCGGTCTGCAATACCGAGGTGTCCTGATATTCATCGAGGAGCACAATGCGGTACTGGTCGCGGTAACGGTCGACAACCGCCTCAACCTTCTGGCACACCTGCAGGGCCAGGGCCACCTGATCGGAGAATTCGATCAGGCCGAGACGTTTTTTCTCGCTGCTGTAGCGGGCGGCGAGTTCGGCGAGCACCGGCAGCGGAGTGACGGCGGCCAGGGATTCCAGCACCGAGCCGTAGGGCGTCTTTTTGCGCGGGTTCCCGTAGGACAGATCGGTGAGGTAGCCGAAACTCTCGGCCAGGTCGGCGAGGTCATGGGGATCCCCGGGGGCACCGTCGTGCCAGGCCGGTGGGTTCTCGGCCAGCGCGCGGCTGAGTTGCAGCACAGCGTCGGTGACCTGGTCAAGGCTCTTGCCGAACGAAACGAGTCGGCCATCGCCGTGGTCGATGACGACGCGCCGGGCGAGCAGCCAGGCACTTGTTTCGCCCAGCAGCACCGACTCGGGTTCCCGTCCGAGCAAGAGGGCGTTGTCGGTGAACAGCCGACTGGCAAAGGAATTGTAGGTGGAGACGTTCGGAGTGTTGAAGAGGTCGGATGACTCAGCGTTCGCGGCGTCATCCGGGGCGACATTGGTCGGCATGAGGCCGACTTTTTCGAGGGCGCTGATGCGTTTGTTGATGCGCTCCCCCAGCTCCCCGGCGGCCTTTCGGGTGAAGGTGAGGCCGAGAATTTGGTCGGGGCGGGCGTGGCCGTTGGCCAGGAGCCAGAGCACTCGGTTGGCCATGGTCTCGGTTTTGCCGCTTCCGGCACCGGCCACCACCAGGGTGGGCGTGAGCGGCGCCTCGATAACCGCCTGCTGCTCAAGCGTGGGCGGGGGCAGTTCGAGTTGGGCGGCAATGTCGAGAGCCGATACCGCACTGATGGCCGTGGCCATGGTGGCTGTGGCCGTGGTGGCCGTTGGGGTAGTACTCATGAGCTGACCTGCTTGATGACGTGGATGCGACAGGACCCGTGGGACCGCGGGTCGAGGCAGTGCGAGGTGATTTCGGCGATGAAGGTGGCACCACCCATGCCGGCCGCGTCGTCACCGACCCGGGTACGAAACGCCTCGAGCTGCTCCGGGGTGAAGGCGGGCTGGGTGGGGTTGCGGTAGTTCTGTTTGACCGTTCCGGAGGAGACGATGACCAGGCGGGCACCGGCCAGGTCCATGCCCGAAGAAACGCCCTCGATGACGCCCGCCTGGAACGCCAGCTGGTAAGCGCCGAGTTGAGGATGCTCGGCAACGCCGGTATCGCTTATCGCATCGCCCTTGCCGGTTTTCAGGTCGACAATCACGGCCCGGCCGTCGGCCTGGCGTTCCACCCGGTCGATGGTGCCCGACAGCAGGGCGCCGTTCACCTCCAGTTGAAAGGTGCCCTCGGCGCTCAGCAGCTCCCCACCGCCGTGCTCAAAATCGAGCAGGTAGGAGGAGAGCCGGTCGGTGAGCGCTCGCGCCGCGACCTTCTGCACGCGCGACTGCCAGTCGGCGTCAAAGTCGAGTTCGCTCCAGCGCTCTTCCACCCCCTGCCAAAGGGCTTCGGGCCGACGGTCGGTCGCATCCTCCATGACCTTATGAATGATCGTGCCGAGGTTGGCGGCGGTGTTCGAGCTGCCGCCGCCAACCTGGCCGATCAGCCAGTGCAGCGGGCAGGTTTCGAACGCGGCCATGCGCGACGGCGAGACGCGCACCGGGTGATCGCCCGCCTCAGGGTCGTTGAGCGGACGCACGGTGCTCGGGTCTGTCATTCCGTACCAGTGCTCGGGCGCGGCACCGGGCACGTTTTCGCGGGCCAGGCGGGCCAGGGTGGCCGCGGCATCCGCTGCCCGGGAGGCGGTCTCGGTATCAAGAGCGGGCGAGCGGATGGCCCGGGTCAGGTCGCGGCGCAGCCGGCCGGCCAGTCCGCGCAGCGACAGGGGGTAGCGGGCCAGGTCATCGATGTCGCGCTCGGGGTCGGGATCGGGCAGCAGGCGCAAAAACGCCGACGGTTCGTTCTCTTCATTGTTGACGGCGGTGATGAGCAGTTCAGTGGTGGCCCGGCTGGCGGCCTGGGCGAACATGCGCAGCTCATCGTGCAGCACCGCGGTGCGGGCGTCCGTGCCGGTGGCGTCTTCGCCGGAGGCGACCAGGGCGAGATCGCCGGCGCCGAGCAGGGAGCCACGAATGCGCAGGTCGGGCCAGACGTTGGCCTGCACGCCAGCGAGCACCACGATGTCGAAGTCACGCCCGATGGTGCCACTCGGGGTGGACACGGTGACGGCCGCGCCGAGAGCGCGCGGCGCGAGGGTATCTTCGGGCACGTCGGTGTCGACGAGGTGTTCCAGGAACAGGACCGGCGGGGCGGCGGGGGTTCGTTCAACGTAGCGTTGGGCGGCCGAGAAGAGGGCGACGACGGCGTCGAGGTTGTGGTTGGCCTCGTCGGCGACAATTCCGGTGCCGTTGGATTGTTCTTTCCACTCCCGGTCGAGGCCGCTGCGTTGCCACAGGCCCCAGAGCAATTCTTCGATGGTGGCACCGGCCTCGTATTCGAGGGTGGCCTCCCGCAGGCTCGCTCCGCAGCTGGCCGCCCGGCGGGCGGTGCGATTATCGATGGCGGCGAGCAGCTCGGGGTCGTGCAGGGCAGCAACGAGCAGTTCATCGGCGCTACGCGGCGCGAGGGTAGCCGGGCCCGGCTCCGGCTCGTCCGGCTCCGGCTGGCCCGGCTCCGGCTCGGCCAGCTCCTGTTGACGCAGCGCCGCGCGCAGCCGACGCAGGGTGATCGGATCGAGCCCACCGAGGGGCCCACGCAGCAGTTCGATCGCCGCCTCGGGGTCCAGCCGTTTGCGACCGAGAGTCACCTCGAGTGCCAGAATGAACGCCTTCACCGCGTATTCGTCACGCAGCGCGCTGCTCGCGGTCGAGACCTGCGTCGGTACCTCGAGGGCTGCGAGCCCCTTGGAGATCGACGGCACGAGCGAACCGGTGCGCACGATTACGGCCATGCGCGACCAGGGGGTTTCGTTCATCACGTGGCGTTCACGCAATAGCCGCGCGATCTCCGCGAGCTGTTCGGCGGGGCTGGTTGCGACGACCGTGTGCACGGATTGGTCGGGCAGTTCATCGATGGCACCAGAATCAGCCCTCGGCCGGGCCGGCTCGACGGTCGCCAGGTCACCGGCCGGCGCGGGCAACGCGCTCGCAGCGCGGCTGGCCGCCGCGCGCTGGGTTCCCGCCGCGGCCGCGCCGATCCGACTGGTGATCTGCGAAACGACCGCACGGATGCCCGTCCCGTGGCGGTAAACGGTCTGCAGCACGATCGGCGCGGCCAGGCGTACGGCGTCGGTACCCAGGTACCAGCCGAGGCGCCCGAGGGCATCCGGATGTGCACCGTGGAACGAGCCCGTACTGATATCCGGGTCGCCCAGGGCGATGATCGCCACCCCGCGAGCTTGAAACTGCGCCAGCAGGGTGAGAGTGGCCTGGGTAACCTCTTGGGCGTCATCGAGCACGATCAGTCGTAGTCCGGCGAGCGCGCCAAGCGTTGCTATTCCGGCCGCGCCGGCCTCGGCGCCGGCCGCGATGGCGGCGGCATAACGGGCCAACTCGGTGGAGTCATACTGACCCGGACGAGCCTGGTCTTTGGCCTCGTGATAACCGCGAATGAATTCAGCCGCCGCAACCCACTCCGGCCGCCCCAGACCGAAACGCTCGAGCTGATTAGGGGTCACGCCGTATTCCACGGCGCGCATCATGAGATCGCGCAGTTCGGTTCGAAAACCGCGCAGACGCCGCACATCGGGGCCGAGGGTGCTCGGCCACGCCGGGCCGGCCCGTGGCCCGTCGTCGAGGTGCCCCTGCAGCAGTTCGGAGATGATCTGGTCCTGTTCGCCGCCGGTTAGCAGCGTCGGTGGCGGCCCACCCGCCTGGGCAACGGCAAAACGCACAATCTGAAAGGCCACCGAGTTGGCACTGCGAGCGAGCGGTCCGTTAGTGGGCACGGCCAGGCGCACCGCAATTCGGTCGCGCAGGGCGGTGGCACCGGCTCGGGTGGGAACCAGCACCAGCACCTCGCTCGGCGAATAGCCCCGGTTCAGAACCCGCTCAGCGACGAGTTCGACGAGCGCGGTCGTTTTGCCGGAGCCGGGTGCGCCGATCACCGCCCCGCTCATCCCGTCGGGGAGGTCGAGAACGGCCTGCTGGGCGGCATCGAGATCGTGATTGGTCACATTTCAACGGTAACGGGTTGCGCCGACAGTGAAATCGGTCAGGGCACCGGTTCGTTCTGTCGTAATCTGGGCGCAAGGCTACGAAAGGCAGTTCGGTGGATATTCGCATTGGTATTTTCAACTCTCCCCGGGAGATCGGTTTTGAGACTTCGCAGCCAGCGACCGAGATTGAGGAGACCGTTGCGGCGGCACTCTCCGGTCAGACCGGCTATCTGAAGCTCAGCGACAGCAAGGGGCGCGTCTACATCGTTCCGACCGTGGGCCTCGCCTACGTCGAACTCGGCAGCGAAGAATCTCGCCGCGTCGGTTTCGTCGCCTAACCAGCCATGGAACTTCTGTTCGTCGCGTTGTTCGGCGCCGTCATTGGCCTCGCCGCCCGGTATTTTCTGCCCGGCCGGTCCACCCAGGGTTCGGTTCTGATTCCGGCAATTGCGACGGCTACGGCATCCGCCGTCTGGGTTGCGCTGACCTGGCTCGGTTGGAATTGGGCTGGCGGGTGGATCTGGTGGGTGTCTCTCGCGGCGTCCGCCGCTGCGGCCGTCGTGCTGAACCTGGTGATCTCCCGCCGACGCATACACGCCGACCAGCGGATGCTGCAGCGCCTCGCGAAGACCGGTTCCCCCGAGACCGCCTAACTCTTCGGCACGGTCGATGGGCCGGGTAGCCGGTAACGCTAGGCGGTCAGGCCCAGGCCATCCATGCGGCGGGTGTGGGCGGCGATCAGCTCCGTGAAGACCGGCTCGATGCGTGCATCGGCGGTATCTACCCAGTCTGTGGGGTCAGCGGCCGGCATGGCCGACCGCGCCACGAGTAGGGTATCGCCGACAAGTCGGCGACCCCACATGGCCAGCCGGGAACCGAGCCCCACGTCGTGTTCAATGGCGGACTGAAGTTCATGTACCAGAACGTCGGTACCGGAGTCCTCCCCCAGAAGTTGCGCCACCCGGGGACCGAGGTCGCGCGGCAGGCCGTCTGAAAGTCGAATGAAAAAATCGTCGAGCAGGCCTCCGGCGAGGTAACAGCTGAGGAGCAGCTCGTGCCAGTCGGCACCGTTCGTCTGACGGCGAAACTCGTCGAGGCCCAGAACGAACGGGGCCATCTCGGTGGCCGGTTCGTACCCGCGGCGTCGAATCTCGGTGATCAGACCATGATGCTTGCTCAGCGCTCGACCGGCGGCGGCACTGAGACCCTCTTTTACGGTGAGATTTGGCGCCGTAGCTATGGCGCGGGCCAGAGTCTCAAAGGCACCGAGCTCGCAGTAGGCGGCCTGGCCGAGAAAATGTTGCACCCCGGGAGCCAGCGAGCTGATGTCCGCTTTTTCGGTTGGCTGGAGCACCCCGCGGGTAATCCGAGGAGCTTCATTGCGCTGCGGGCGCCGACCGAACCACGTGACCACGGGCTTAGTTTAGAACAGCGCGCCTGTGGCCGCGGTCCAGACAGGGCAGTAAGGTGGAATGACGTCGCCGACAAGGATCGGCGGCCGCTGCCCGAGACGCAAAAACGGGCGCATTTCGCTTCCAGTTAATGACAGGCATACATTCGTGACTTTCTCCGAACTTAATATTGACCAGGACATGGTCGACTCTCTTGCAACCAAGGGCATCCTCGAACCGTTCCCCATCCAGACCCAGACCATCCCCCTCGCCCTCGCCGGCCAGGACATCATCGGTCAGGCCAAAACCGGCACCGGCAAGACCTTTGGCTTCGGACTTCCGGTCATCCAGCGCCTCGGCCTCGATCCCGAGCCCGGCGTGCAGGCGCTCATTGTCGTACCGACCCGCGAGCTGTGCGTGCAAGTCTCCGAAGACCTTGAGCTTGCTGCGGCGAATCGCGCAACCCAGATTGTCTCCATCTACGGCGGCAAGGCCTATGAGGGTCAGATCGAACAGCTCAAGGCCGGCGCGCAGATTGTTGTCGGAACCCCCGGCCGCCTGCTCGACCTCGCCAGCCAGCGCCTGCTCACCCTCGCCAACGTGCGCGAAATGGTGCTCGACGAAGCCGACAAGATGCTCGACCTCGGTTTTCTCTCCGATATTGAGAAGCTTTTCGCGCAAACCCCGTCGACCCGCCACACCATGCTGTTCTCGGCGACGATGCCCGGACCGATCGTGGCCCTGGCCCGCCGCTTCATGAACCGCCCGATTCATATTCGCGCGACCGACCCCGACGAAGGCCTCATGCAGGCCAACATCGAGCACCTCGTGTACCGCGCCCACAACATGGACAAGGACGAGGTCATCGGCCGCATCCTTATGGCCGAGGGGCGCGGCAAGACCATTATCTTCACCCGCACCAAGCGCGCTGCCGCGAAACTCGTCGAAGAACTCGGCGACCGCGGCTTCAACGCCACGGCCGTGCACGGCGACCTGAACCAGGAACAGCGCGAACGCGCCATGGCCAGCTTCAAGTCCGGCAAGAAAGAAATTCTCATCGCAACGGATGTCGCCGCTCGCGGCATCGACGTCGACGACGTCACCCACGTGATCAATCACACCATTCCGGAAGATGAAAAGGCCTACCTGCACCGCGTCGGCCGCACGGGACGCGCTGGTAAGACCGGCATCGCCGTCACTTTCGTCGACTGGGATGACCTGCACAAGTGGTCGCTCATCAATAGAGCGCTCGAATTCGGTCAGCCGGAACCGCTGGAAACCTATTCTTCGTCACCGCACCTGTACACCGACCTGAACATTCCGGCCGGTTCCAAGGGCCGTCTGCGCGCAACGCCGGTGAAAGAGGTCGTCGCCGGCGACGCCCGCACCGGTGGCGCCGGTCGTTCCGGCGGGGCGCGCTCCGGCGGTGGCGGCCGTTCGGATTCGGGTCGGTCCGGCGCTGGGCGTTCGGGGCGTTCCGAGGGTGCTCGCGGTTCCGGCCGCGGCGATTCGGCCCGCGGCTCCGACCGCTCCGTGGCAAGCCCCGTGACCGGTGGCGCCGACGACGCAAGCCGGCCCAGCCGGTCGCGCACCCGCGTCGGTTCCAGCACCAACCCGGATGCCCCCGCCGCGACCCCCGCTGCCGGCACGCACGATGGCGGCGGAGCCGAGCACCACGACGGCAACAATGCGCCGCTTCGTCGCAGCCGCACGCGTCGTCGCTCTCCGCAGAACGGCAGCGCGAGCTAGTCGCTCCATAGCCATTCGCGCCCGGCATCCGGGCTGTTGTCGCTTCGGCGTAGCAGTCTCGGGCCGGGCGCTGTTCGTTTTGCGGGCCGCGTCAGCCGTTCGGGAGGCATTAGCCGAAGACGGAGGCATTAGCCGAAGACCGGAGCGGAGCTCTCAGCCGTAGACGGGGGCTGAGCCGCGGCCCTCAGCGATGATGCGATCAAGCACCTCGGGGGCAGTCGTGTGCTCCCCGAGCTGGTTGGGTTTTCCGGTGCCGTGGTAGTCGCTTGAGCCCGTGACGAACAGCCCAAATTTGGCGGCCAGTTCGTAGAGTCGCATAGTGGGTTCCGGCCGGTTTTCGCGATGTCCCAGTTCGAGCCCGAACAGGCCGGCATCAACCATGGTCTTCAGCCGGGACTCCTCAACGACGTCGCCGATACCGCGGGTGGCGGGGTGGGCGATCACCGGAACTCCCCCGGCTGCACGTACGAGCTCGATGGCCCGCAGCGGGTCGGGCGCATAGTGGGGCTGAAAATAGCCGGCCTTCCAATGCAGGATGTCGGCGAAGGCGGCACTGCGATTGAGAGCGTGACCTCGCGCAACGAGGGCATCGGCGATGTGCGGCCGCCCGACCGTGGCATTGGGTGTGGTCTGGGCGAGCACGTCGTCCCAGCTCAAATCGTAATCGGCTCCGATGCGGCTGACCATCTGCTCGGCCCGGGTGAGGCGCGCCGCACGCACCCGCGTCACTTCTTCCAGCAGCGACGCGTCGGCCGGGTCGAAGAGATAGGCCAGAAGGTGAACACTGGCGTACTTCACCCGGGTGCTAAATTCCATGCCGGGAATAAGGGTGAGGTGTTCGGTGCGCGCCGCCACGGATGCCTCGGCCCAACCCGCCGTCGAGTCGTGGTCTGTCAGGGCAATCGTTCCAAGGCCCGCCACGGCCGCAGCGCGCACAAGTTCGGCGGGAGTCTCGGTGCCGTCCGACACGCTCGAGTGGGTGTGCAGGTCGATCGGACCCTGGGATTGCCGCGCGACTGCCATGGTCCCATGTTAGTTGGCCACCATTGGGCCATTGGCCGCTGCGCGCCGGGCTCAACCGAGGGGATTCCCCAGCGTTCTGATCTACAGTTCACACCAATGCTCCCCCGACTCCTCCACGCCCTGATTCTGCTCGGTGCCGCCGTTCTCCTGCTGGTCGTCACATGGCCGCAGGCATTCGGTCTGCACAACACCTGGGTCATCGCCCACCTGGTGTCGTTTCGCGCGCTTGCCGTGATCGGCGCGGTCATCGGGCTCGTTCTCCTCGGACTGCTACGGTTCATTCGTCCCTGGCGACGAACACTGGGGATGATGATGGTTCTGCTCGTCCTGTTCGGTGTGGCCAATGTCGGCATCCTCGCCGCGCGCGGGTTCACCGCCAGCACCGCTTTGGGCAGCGCTACTCAGCTCAACAGCGACACGGCCGCCGGCGCAGTCACCGTGCTGAGTTGGAACACGCTCGGCGACGCTCCGGGCGCATCGGTGATCGCCGACCTCGCGGTAGCCCAGAACGCCGACGTCGTCACCCTTCCAGAGACTACAGAGGAGACCGGCGTTCTGATCGCGGAGGCGATGCGCGACGCCGGCCGACCCATGTGGGTGCACACACTCGCCTTCGATCTGGTGTCGAAGGCACGTTCCACGACACTCCTGATCAGCCCCGATCTCGGCGACTACACGGTGAGCAATGCGGCGGGGTCCGGCCCGCCGGGCAACACCAACGTGCTGCCCACCGTGGTGGCCGAACCGGTTGACGGGAGCGGCCCGACCATCGTAGCCGTGCACGCCGTCGCCCCGATCCAGTATGAGATGTCGAACTGGCGCAGTGACCTCGACTGGCTAGCCACCCAATGCCAGGGGGACAACGTGATCATGGCGGGCGACTTCAATTCCACACTCGATCACATGGCGGGCCGTTCGAGCGGCAGCGGGCAGTCTGTTCTCGGCAACTGCGCCGATGCGGCGCTATCGCATGGTTCGGCATCCCTGGGCACCTGGCCCACCAGCATTCCCGCAGTATTGGGCAGTCCCATCGATCACGTGATGGCCACACCGAACTGGCAGATGACCGCACTGCGGGTGGTTGATGAGCAGGATGGCGCGGGCAGCGACCACCGCCCGATCGTAGCCACGCTCACGCCGGCCGGGTAACATCCGCTTGCCGCCGTACCTGCCGGTCGCCGAAGATGTGCTGGTCGCATATTCTGCGCAAAACGCCATCGGGCGGTGCCCAGAGTGCGGTGCGAGAATAGCGGAATGGCTGATACCACTGCTCCCTCTCTTATTCCCGCCGCTCGCTCGAACGAGAACCGTTCGACGACCCCGGGATCCACCGGCTTCAAATCGTTCATCGCGAGCGGATGGGCGGACCGTACCGACGTGCTGCCCCCGGCCCGCGACCAGGCGCCCTTCGCCGCCGCGCGCCGCGATCGCCTCTCGGCGCAGTACCCAGGACAGCGCCTGATCATTCCCGCCGGCCGGTTGAAGCAGCGCTCCAACGACACCGACTACGCCTTCCGCGCCCACTCCGCTTTCGCCCACCTCACCGGTTGGGGCAGCGACAGCGAACCCGGCGCCGTGCTCGTACTCGAACCCTCGGGCGCCGAAGGTCATGTCGCGACCCTGTACTTTCGGGAACGCGCCGGACGAGACTCCGATGAGTTCTATGCCAACCCCGACATCGGCGAATTCTGGATCGGCCCGCGCCCCTCGCTCGCTCAGGTCGCCAGCGACCTCGCCCTCGAGGCGCGCGGCATCGCCGAGCTCGCGGCCGTACTGCACGCCGTCGACAGCGAAACCCTCGTGCTGCGTGAAGCCGACCCGATGTTCACCGAGCAGGTGGACGACGCACGCCTGCGCTTCGCGGCCGAACGCGTGCTCGGCAGCGCTGGCACCGACTCCCCGTTCAGCATCGAGGTCAACGCCGAACACGAGCCCGACGCGGCACTGGCCCGCGACCTCTCCGAGCTGCGCCTCGTGAAGGATTCCTGGGAGATCGAGCAGATGCGCCTCGCCGTGGCGGCCACGGCCCGCGGGTTCGACGATGTCATCGCCGACCTGCCGCGGTCGAGCGTGCACGCTCGCGGTGAACGCCTCGTCGAGGGCGTATTCAATACCCGGGCCCGCAGCGACGGCAACACGGTCGGCTACGACACCATCGCCGCCTCCGGCCCACACGCCTGCATTTTGCACTGGACCCGTAACGACGGCGTTGTCGCTCCGGGCGACCTGATCCTCATCGATGCCGGCGTCGAACTCGACAGCTACTACACCGCCGACATTACCCGCACCCTTCCCGTCAACGGCGTCTACACCACCGTGCAGCGGCTGGTCTACGAGACTGTTCGTGAAGCAGCGGATGCCGCCCTCGCCGTCGCGCGCCCCGGCGCTGTGTTTCGTGACGTGCACAACGCTGCGATGACCGTCATCGCCCGTCGCACCGCCGAGTGGGGTATGCTCCCGGTCACCGCCGAGCAAGCCCTAGAGCCGGAGAACGGCCACCACCGCCGTTACATGGTGCACGGCACCAGCCACCACCTCGGTCTGGACGTGCACGACTGCGCTCAGGCTCGACGAGACATGTACATGGACGGTGTGCTCGAACCGGGCATGGTTTTCACCATCGAACCTGGCCTGTACTTTCAGCTCGACGACCTCACCGTTCCCGAAGAGTTTCGCGGCATCGGTGTGCGCATCGAAGACGACATTCTGGTGACCCAGGACGGCGCGGAGAACCTGTCTGCGGCCATCCCGCGCACCGCCACCGAGGTGGAGGCCTGGATAGCGGCTGCGCGACACTAACTGTTCGTGTGAACGTCAAGAAGTGCCCGCGGGGGAATTCCCTGCGGGCACTTCTGTGCGCGTTCGCGTGACTAGTCGGACGTGATTGGTCGGACGTGACTAGTCGGAGGGAGCCGGTGGCACTGGCGGTGTGGGCTCGCTGGTACCAGCGAGCAGATTGCGGGCCCGATTCACCACTTCGGCCGGGGCAATGATCTGGTAGTCGGTCGCGATCACCTGCGTGGTCGACGTGAAGTCCCGTCGGCGCCGGTTGATGGCGTAGCTCGCGATGCCGAGCAACATACCGAACCCGGCACCCATGATGAGGGCGGCGAACACGAACGGCAGGCTCGACCCGGCTGGTGTCAAGAGAAAAAATAGGATTCCGAAAAAGATGCCGATCCAGGCACCGGATGCCGCCCCCGAGAGAGCGACCCGACCGTACGTGAGTTTGCCGGTCACCCGCTCAACACTCTTGAGGTCGCTGCCCACGATCGAGAGCTGTTTCACCGGAAAATCGGTCTTCGTGAGCGTATTGATGGCGGACTGCGCGTCGGCATAGGTGCCGTAGGTGGCGAGCACCTCACCACGCGGCAACACGGGAGACAGCACCGGGCGACGGCGGGAGAAAAGGCTTTGGTTGCTCATCGCGCCATTCTTTCACGCCGAGCTGTTCCGGGTCTGCATGACGAACCGTTCGTGCCGCGCCACCATTATCAGGCCAGTGGCCTACATTTATATGGTGAGTGCCACCAGAGTTTTTGTTGCCCGACTGGCCGGGTGCACCGTTTTCGACCCCGCGGGAGACCGCGTGGGCAAGGTGCGCGATGTTCTCGTGGTGTATCGAAAAAACGACCCGCCCAGCGTCGTTGGTCTCATTGTCGAGATCCCCGGCAAACGACGCGTTTTTGTGTCAATCAATCGCGTCACCAGCATCGGCAGTGGCCAGATCATCACGACCGGTCTGATCAACGTGCGCCGCTTCGAACAGCGCGGCGGTGAAGTGCGCGTCATCGCCGAATTGCTCGGTCGTCAGGTGCTCTTCACCGACGGCTCCGGTGAGGCAACCATTGAAGACGTCGCCATGAAAGAAGGCACGGAGGCCGACTGGGCGATCAGCCAGCTCTTCGTGCGCCGTCCCAAGACCAGCGCCTCGCCCTTCGTGAAGGGCGTCACAACCTTCGCCACCTGGGCCGAGGTGCGTGAGAAAACAACCGAGGGGCAGGCCCAGTCCGCCGAACACCTCATTGCGACCTATTCTGATCTGAAACCGGCTGACCTGGCCAATACCCTGCTGGACCTGCCGCGCACGCGCATGTTCGAAGTCGCCGGCGAACTGCCCGACGACCGCCTCGCCGACGTGCTCGAGGAAATGCGGGAGGCCGACCAGGTCGCCATTTTGACCAGCCTCGGTGACGCCCGCGCGGCTGATGTTCTCGACCAGATGCAGCCGGATGACGCGGCCGACCTCATCGCCCAGCTACCCGAGGAGCGCGGCGAGCAGCTGCTCGACCTGATGGAGCCCGAGGAGGCGGAGGATGTGCGTTTTCTGCTCACCTACGCCCCCGACACCGCGGGCGGACTCATGACGACCGAGCCCATCATCGTCTCAGCCGACGCGACCGTGGCTGAGGGGCTTGTCCGCATCCGTCGACACGATCTGGCACCGGCACTCGGCGCGGCGATCTGCGTCACCCTGCCTCCCTACGAAGCTCCCACCGGTCGTTTTCTGGGAATGGTGCATTTTCAGCGGATGCTGCGCTACCCGCCCCATGAACGCCTCGGTACTCTGCTCGACGCCGGCCTCGACCCGGTGACCGCCGACACCTCGGCCGCCGAAGTCAGCCGTATTCTTGCGAGCTACGACCTGGTCTCGGTGCCCGTGGTCGATGAGAATTACCGACTGGTCGGGGTGGTGACGATTGATGACATACTCGATTTTCTGCTGCCCGATGACTGGCGCAGCCACGACGGCAATGATGATGTACACCGCCGTGCCGCCGCTCGCAGCGAACTGAGAACCGGCAGCATTGCGCTGCCCGGAGCGCAAAGGACCGCTCGTGGCCCGCAATAACCGCGCCGATCTGCGCCTCGACGCGCCCAAGGGCCTGCGTACCAGCAACATCGTGGGCCTCGGCCGCACCGGCCACAGCCGTGACCGCTTCGGCCGTTTCACCGAGGCCATCGCGCGCGGCATGGGGACGCCGTGGTTTCTGCTCGGGCTCACCTTTTTTGCCGTGGCCTGGATTTCCTGGAATACGCTCGCCCCAGAGGCGTGGCGCTTCGATTCCGTTGCACTCGGGTTCATCGCGCTGACCCTCGTCTTGTCAATGCAGGCCTCCTATGCGGCGCCGATGATTCTGCTCGCCCAGAACCGACAGGATGACCGCGACCGCGTGCAGTTCGAACAGGACCGGCAGCGCGCCGAACGCAACCTCGCCGACACCGAATATCTCGCTCGAGAGGTCGTCGCATTGCGGATTGCCATCAAGGACATGGCCTCAAAGGACTTCATTCGAGCGGAACTGCGCACGTTGCTCGAGCACTTGGAGGAGCGCAGTGATGAGCGCAACGAGTCCGACGAAGCCCCCGACAACAGCACAACGGAAAGTCGCCCACACGTATGACTCCTGCTCCCGTGACCGCCAGCATCCGCTCTCGGGTGTTCACCGCCCTAGCCGGGGTGATCGACCCGGAAATTCGCAAGCCCATCACCGATCTCGACATGGTGTCGGGTGTGACGGTGAGCGAACAGGGGGAGGTGACGGTCGGCATCCTCCTGACCATTGCCGGTTGTCCGGCCGCCCAGCGCATTGAGAGCGATGTTCTCGCCGCAGCCGAGTCCGTGGTCGGGGTGGGCCAAGCCGTCGTTGACGTGGGAACCATGACGCGTGAGCAGCGCACCGCGCTCACCGAGAAGCTGCGTGGTGGCCAGATGGAACGCAGCGTGCAGTTCGGCCCGGAATCGCTCACCCGGGTGTATGCGATCACAAGCGGCAAGGGCGGCGTGGGCAAGTCCACCATCACCGCGAATCTCGCCGTGGCCCTAGCCGGTGAGGGCCTGCGAGTGGGCATCGTCGATGCCGACGTGCACGGCTTCAGCATTCCCGGACTCCTCGGCCTCGTGCACGACGGGCTCGCGGTGAAACCAACTCAGGTCGGCGACATGATCTTGCCGCCGATTGCGCACGATGTAAAGGTCATCTCCATCGGCATGTTCATCGACGACGCTTCGGCGGCGGTGGCCTGGCGCGGCCCGATGCTGCACCGCACCATCAAGCAGTTTCTCACCGACGTGTACTTCGGTGACCTGGACGTGCTGCTGCTCGATCTTCCGCCGGGCACCGGTGACGTTGCCATCACGGTCGGCCAGCTGCTGCCACACGCCGAGGTCATCGTCGTCACCACACCGCAAACGGCGGCAGCGGATGTAGCCGAGCGCAGCGGAGTCGTGGCCCGCCAGACCGGGCAGAGCGTGTTCGGCGTGATCGAGAACATGTCGGCGATGGTGCAGCCCGACGGCAGTCTGCTGGAACTTTTTGGATCGGGCGGCGGCGCCGAGGTGGCCCGGCGTCTATCCCTCGGTGCGCCCGTGCCGGTGCCGGTGCTCGCGCAGGTTCCGCTGAGCCTGCCGCTTCGCACCGGCGGGGATGCCGGACTGCCGGTTGTACTCGGCGCGCCCGACGACCCGGCTGCCCGCGCCATTCTGGCCCTCGCCCGGACTATGAAGACGCGGGCTCGAGGCCTATCCGGCGTCAGCCTGGGCCTCAGCCCGCGCTAACTCCGCTGGTCGAGCCCGTCCGGCCCGCTGGTCGAGCCCGTCGAGACCACACACGCTCGACCAACGACACCATCTATTTTTTTCGCTTGGCCAGCGTCGCTGCGTGGTCGGGAACCTGGTGGTTCTCCTCGCGCGGCGGCCGCTTATAATCAGAGGCCGATGGGCGCGGCGGAATGTGCACCTTGGGGGGGTGCGTCTTCTCGTAGGGCACGAGCGAAAGCAGATGGCTGATCACGTTCAGCCGGGACGCCCGCTTGTCTTCGCTCTCCACGACCCACCAGGGTGACTCGACGATATCGGTGTGCACGAACATCTCGTCTTTGGCCTTGGAATAGTCAACCCACTTGGTGATCGACAGCACGTCCGTTTCGGAGAGCTTCCAGCGCCGCATCGGATCGTTCAGGCGGGAACGAAAACGTCGTTCCTGCTCCTGATCAGAGACCGAGAACCAGTACTTGACCAAAAGAATTCCGTCTTCGACGAGCATCCGCTCAAACAACGGTGCCTGGTGCAGAAACCGGCGGTACTCATCTGAGGTGCAATAGCCCATGACCCGTTCGACGCCCGCACGGTTGTACCAGGAACGGTCCATCAGCACAATCTCGCCCGACGACGGCAGATGATCGACGAAGCGCTGAAAATACCACTGGCTACGCTGGCGTTCGGTGGGCATCGGCAGGGCCACGATACGGGCGACCCGGGGGTTCAGGTATTCGGTGATGCGTTTGATCGCCGAGCCCTTGCCGGCAGCATCACGACCCTCGAAGATCACCACGACCCGGGCACCGGATTCCTTCACCCACTGCTGCATCGTGACCAGTTCGGCCTGCAGACGAGCCAACTCGACCGAGTAGGCCTTCTTCTTGACGCGCAGAACGGTCTTCGGGCTGGTAGACATCGAGACTCCTTTGCGAACGAATATATCGTCTTACGTGGCCTCAGAATCGAACGGAGCCGGCTCGAGGGCAGCCAGGGCCGCTTCCCGGGCGCGCTTGCGTTTCAGATAGGCGCCTTCCGGGTTGGGCGCGGCGCGGGAGATCGCTGCAGACTGTTCTTTTAGAGGATCCTCTTCGGCGAGGGCTTCCCGAATGATGCGGCGTGGGTCATACTGGCGCGGATCCAGTTTTTTCCAGTCCAGGTCGTCGAAGTCCGGGCCCATTTCGTCGCGCATGCGGTCTTTAGCGCCGTTAGCCATGTCGCGAAGATTGCGAACCAGCCGGGCGAGCTGGGCGGCATAGTGCGGTAGTTTGTCCGGGCCGAGCAAGAAGGCAGCGATGATCCCGATCAGAAGAATCTTCTCGAACGTCAGACCAAACATGTCCTTAGAATAACTGCCCGGCGAGGCATCCACAGACCACACGCGCCCCGGCCCTAGTCTTGAACTAATCATCTACTGGAGTTATTTGTGTCTGACATTGAACTGAACTGGAAATTCACCGACGACTGTGTCGTGGAGTCCGAAGCCATCACCCGCGCCCGCCAGCAATCCCTTGAGTTGGGCATCGATGCGATCGCGCCCGCGGTCGGGGCACAGTCGGCCGTTGTGGCCGCGGCCACCGGGGCACGCAGCATCCTGGAAGTCGGTACCGGGGCCGGAGTGTCGGGCATCTGGTTGCTGACCGGGGCGCCCGGCGCCACGCTCACCTCGATCGATACCGAGGTCGATCACCTTCAGCACGCAAAGGCGAATTTCACCGAGGCCAAGATTCCGGCCAACCGGGTGCGCCTCATCACCGGCAAAGCCGGCGAAGTGTTGCCGCGCATGAATGAGAATTCATACGACATTGTATTCATTGACGCAGACCCCCAGTCGGTCATCGAATACGTCGAGCACGGGCTGCGTCTGGCGCGTCCGGGCGGTACCGTACTGGTTGCGCACGCCCTGTGGCGCGGCCGGGTAGCCGACCCGGTGCAGCGCGACGACGTCGCGACCGGCTTTCGCACGCTGCTCACCGAGATCGCCGCGTCCAGCGCGGTTATCAGTGCCCTCTCCCCCGCCGGTGACGGGCTGCTGCAGATCACCAAACTGCGCGCCTAGAAACTCTAGGCCCACCCGCGGGGTGGTACGAAGGAACGGCCGCGCAGTGACTGCGCGGCCGTTCCTTGGTTCACGTGTGGTTCACACACCAGCACGAGGCTATTTCGCCGCAGCGACAACCCCGGCCAGTGCATCGTGAAGTTCCTTGGCCTCGGCGTCGTTGACTGAGACAACGAGCCGACCCCCACCTTCGAGCGGTACACGCACGATGATCAGGCGCCCCTCTTTTACCGCCTCCATTGGACCGTCTCCGGTCCGTGGCTTCATGGCCGCCATGAACTCCCCTTCCATTCGTCTTTGTCTAACCATTATCGACCATCACGGCTCGAGACGAAAATTCGGGTCGGACTGGGTGTCATTGTGAGGTTGTGATGGCTCCTTGCGGCTGAGGCTGAGGGCGTCAATTGTCGTATTTCCCAGGAACGCAAACGCCATGATCAGAAGCAGATCCGCTGTGCGGAGCGGCCATTCTGGGTCAGAATCCACTACGCCACCTCAGCGGCGACCGTACGTTGCCACCAGGGGTTCAGGCTCGATGTTGTGAGCGGACTCTGGGACGGGATAGGGCTCGTCCGATGAGCGACGTTTTGTGTGCCGCCAGGCCGTGCGGCCAGCGATTGCCAGCAGAGCCGGCACGAGCACGAGCATCACGACGAGTGCGTAGACGGCGATGGCCATGGCCAGGCCGAAGCCGAACATGGTGACCGTGCGCTGGTCGTTGAGGATAAAGCTCCCAAAGACGACGACCATGACGGATGCCGCCGCCAGAATGACTCTGGCCGTCGCTGCGAGGCCGTCGCGAACCGCCCGGTTCGGATCTCCCGTGCGGGCGAGTTCCTCTTTGACCCGGCTGAACAGGAACACGGTGTAGTCGGTGGATAGACCGAAGAGCACCGCGAAGAGCATCACCGGAACGAACGACTCGACCGGACCGGGCACGACTCCGAGCAGTTCGGCGGGCCACCAGCCCCATTGGAACACGGCCACGACGGGTCCGTAGGCGGCGCCCACCGCGAACAGGTTCATGATGACGGCCATGGCCGCGATGAACGGTGCCCGGAACTCGATCAAAAGAACGGTGAAGGCCAGTACGACGACGATCAGGATGAACCAGCCGATCTGCGCCAGGAGTGTGTCGGCGAGGTCGATGCTGGTCGCTGTCGCCCCGCCGACGTGAGCGGTCGCGCCCGGTACCGCTTCAGGCAGGACCGTGTCGCGGAGGTCGTGGACCAGAGTTTTCGTGGCTGCGTCATCCGGTGAGCTTGTGGGGATCACCGTGTAGAGCGCGGTCGCTCCGTCTTCCGCGAGCCGCGGCGGGGTGACCGCGCTGACGCCATCCGTGGCCGCCAGCTGGGCTCGCAGTTCTCTACTCGTGGCCTGATTTTCGGCGGGCGTCGAATCGGTGCCGAAGTCGACCGTGACCAGGAGTGGGCCGGCCCAGCCCGCGCCGAATCCGTCCACGATCAGGTCGTAGGCCCTCCGCTGGGTGGTGTCGGCGGCCTGGGATCCGCCGTCGGCCGTGCCGAGGCGCAGCGACAGTAGGGGCACGGCCAAAATGGCCAACACGAGCAGGGAGGCGAACGCGGCGATCCATCGGCGGCGTTGAATGCCTCCGACCCAGCCGCGCCATCCCGACCCGGGCGAGGATTCCGCGTGGCCGGTGGCATCCGAGCCGGCCGTCTCCGATCCGGCGGGGGTCTTCGTGCCGATCTTGCGTACCCGAACCCGGTCGAGGTTTCGGCCGAAGATGGCCAGCAGCGCCGGTAGCAAGGTGACGGAGGCCAGCATCGTTGTGCTCACCACGATGGCACTGGCCAGGCCGAGAGAGGAGACAAACGGGATGCCGATGACGTAGAGGCTGAGGATGGCGATGATCACCGTGGCCCCAGCGACCAGGACCGAGCGGCCGGCGGTGGCCATGGCCGCTTCGATGGACGCGTTCGGAGCCAGGCCCCGGCTCATTCCCTCCCGGTGTCTCGTCATGATCAGTAGGGCGTAGTCGATACCCACGCCGAGGCCGATCATGGCGGCGACGATGGGGCCGGACGTGCCGATGGTCACCGTCGAAGCGAGCATGGTGATCGAGGCGAGCCCGACGCCGAGGGCCATCAGAGCGGTGAGCAGCGTGACCAGCATGGCGAACACCGAACCGAACACGATCAGCAACACCAGGGCTGCCGCGAGCAGACCGAAGACCTCGCTGCCGGACGGCCCGGACTCCGCTTGCGCCGCCGGGCCGCCGAATTCGACCTGGCCCCCGGCAGCCGCCACGCCCTCGAAGGCGGCCTGAGCCTGGGTCAGGGTCTCCGGCGGGATATCCTTGGCTCGCTCGGTGAACTGGATCGTCACCATCGCCGTCATGCCATCCTCGGACACCATGGGCTGGGGCGGCCCGTACGGCGACCGGGCGGCGGCGACGCCGTCCAGCGCGGCGACCGTGGCCACGGCATCCTCCACCGCGGCGCGCATGGGCGTCGACGTGACAGGCTCCGCGGCATCCGAGCTGTGCACGATGGCCTGCATACCGTCACCGGCGAATTCAGGGAACTGCCCTCGGAGAGTGTCGTAGGCCGCCTGCGAGTCGGTACCGGCGAGGGTCAGGTCGTTGCTGAACGTGCCACCGATCGTTCGGCTGCCGAGCACGGCCCCAAGGAGTAGTACCAGCCAGAGTGCGACCACAATCCAGCGGTATCGAGTTGACATTCGAGCAAGTGCGGAGAGCACGGATAGTCCCATCACGATTCATCGAGTCCGACAGCACCAATCGGGCCATCTGAACTGACACTAGACGAAACGAGACAGTGTTGTCTAGTTTTATGGTTTCCCCATCGCCCCCTCCACCGCGATACCGCCAACCAGGGTGCGCCAAATAAGGTCGGACACTCCCGCTTCTAGCTGCTTCGACGCGGGCGCCGCCCGCACCGCCGAGATAAGCAGGGAGGCCATTGCCGTAACGATCCACGCCGCCGGAAGATCGGCACGGATATTACCCTCGGCTTGCCCCCGCCGAACGACGTCAACCACAGGAGCCAACACCTGATCGCGCTGCGTGAGAAATCTCGCGTTGTGCTCGGGCACCCGCATCAGAATGATGCGAAACCGCATCCCCTGCTTGCTCAACGAATCGATCACGCGCCGCAGGACTTCGAGTGCGTTTCCCTCGTCGAGGCGGCACTCGCTGAGTGTCTCCGATGCGCGGGTCAGCGCCTCTGCCTGGATAGCCTTGAGCAGAGACTGTCGATTACTGAAATGACGATAGAGCGTCGCCCTGGTCAGATTGGCGGCCTGGGCCACATCTGCCATCGAGGAGTCGGGGTTGCGGGCAAGCTCATCGGCCGCCGCCGCGAGGAGGGCCCGGCGGTGGCGTTCCACATCGATGCGCGGGACCGCTGGCTGTTGTGAGCTGGGCATAGTGCCTTCCTGGGAGTGCGTCGACCTCGACCCTACGCGAGGAAATCATCCGTAAAGAGCCTGCATCAACAATCCGGGCGTGGAGCAGCGCCGGGCCGCACGCGGCAACCCGCTGAGGCTCCTCTGGAGCAAGTCCCAGATGCGCTCTGCACCGGTCGACGCCTACGGCGGAGTCCAGTCATACCCGTCCACGCCCCAGCAGATCAGGAGCCAGCCCCACTGGCCGGCCACGAAGAGCACGACGATCACAACCCGGTAGACGCGACTGCGGGGTAGCGCTGCTGCGCCGAGCAGCGGAAACATGGGCATGAGCAGCCGAAACGTGCTGGACTGCGGAAAGAATACCGCGAGCAGGTAGAGGCCGTAGCTGGCCACCCACAGGCGAAGGTCTATGCCGAGTCTGCGCACGGCAGGCGTGAACAGCACGAGGGCGAAGGCGAGCATGAGGGCAGTGACCACGATAGGGCCCCACGGGCTGCCGAGCCACCAGACGCCGCTCTGAAACCAGGCCGTGAACGGCACGAGCTCCTGGTAGCCGATGTACGGTGCCCGCCAGGCCAGCTCGGTGTCGGTGTAGGCCGATACGTCGCCGGTGACGGCCCACGCAGCGATCGGCCAGGCCAGCCCCATCAGCGCGCTGAACAGGGCAATGGATGCCGCGAGCAGGCGCTCTCGCAGGGGGAACGGGTCGCGGGCGCGCGTGACGAAGCGATAGATCACGTGCAGTCCGAGGGCGAGGGCGAAAGCGAGCCCGCTCGGCCGGGTGAGGGCCATCACCGCGATGACGGGGTAGAGCAACCCGTAGCGGCGTTGAAGCAGCAGATACAGGGCCAGGGTCAGAAAGAACAGATACATCGATTCGGCGTAGGCAAACTGCAGAATCGGTGACAACGGGGCAACGCACAACAACACGACCGAGAACAGGGCGGTATTGGCCGGCTGCACCCGGGCCATGAGGCGATAGAACAGCAGCGCGGTGCCAAGGCTGAAGGCGACCGACACGAACACGGCCACCGGCGCCCACGAAAAGTTGGTCAGCTCCATGAGTAGCCGGACCACCATCGGGTAGCCCGGCATGAATGCCCAGGCGCTCTCGCCGATCTGCCCCGTGTCGGTGATCGGCAGCACGCTTGGGTAGCCGTTCACGGCGACGATGTTGTACCAGCGACCGTCCCACATGCTCGCGAAGTCGGTGTATTTCGGGCTGGCGCCGGTCCAGGCGTTTGGGCCCTGCACGCTCGCCAGCACGAGCACGAGGCTCGTCGTAACCAGGCGGGACAGCGCCCAGACCACGAACACCTTGCCCCACCACGGGGTCAGGCGGTAGCGAGCGTGCCAGGCCGCTGGTAACCGGCGGGAGGGCGGGTGACTGGGGCGCAGCATCCGCTCAGACCTGTGGTCGTGCGTCAGCGAACGGATGCGGTCAGCCAGGCACGCAGACCGTTCTCGCAGGCCGTGATCTCGGACACAGCGACGCGTTCGTCGTCGGCGTGCGCCTTGAGCGGGTCCCCCGGGCCGTAGTTCACGGCCGGAACGCCCAGAGCGGAGAAACGGGACACGTCAGTCCAGCCGTACTTGGGCCTGGCCACTCCGCCGACGGCACTCATGAAGTCGCGGGCGAGCGGAGCGTCGAGGCCAGGCCGGGCGCCCTCGGCGCGGTCTACGACGGTCACGTCGTAGCCGTCGAACAGCTCGCGCAGGTGGGCAACGGCTTCGTCGCCACTTCGGCTCGGGGCGAATCGGTAGTTGACGTGCACCATGCACTCGTCCGGGATGATGTTGCCAGCGATGCCGCCGGTGATGCCGACCGCGTTGAGTCCTTCGCGGTAGACGAGGCCTTCCACCTCCACCTCTCGGGCCTGGTACTTCGCCAAAATGTTTAGGATCGGCGCGACCTTGTGAATGGCGTTCTCGCCGACCCAGCTGCGCGCGGAATGCGAGCGCAGGCCGAAGGTGCGAACCTCCACCCGCAGGTTGCCGTTACAGCCACCCTCGATCTGGCTCCTGGTCGGCTCCCCGAGAATGGCGAAGTCGCCCGTGAAGAGGTCTGGCCGGTTTCGGGCGAGGCGTCCGAGTCCATTGAGCTCGTCGGAGACCTCTTCGTGGTCATACCACATCCAGGTCACATCGACGCCGGGATCACGCAGTTCAGCGGCGAGCTTGAGCTGCACGGCCACTCCGGCCTTCATATCGACCGTGCCGCGGCCCCACAGGTATTCGGTGTCGTCGATGGTCTCGTAGCGGGTGGGGAGGTTGTTGTTGAGCGGCACGGTATCGATGTGGCCGGCAATAACAACGCGCTGGCCGCGGCCCAGATTGGTGCGGGCCACGACGGTGTCGCCGTCGCGAATGATCTCCAGGTGCTCGAAGCCGTCAAGGGCCAAGACGATCGCGTCGGCGAGGGCGGTCTCATTGCCCGAGACCGATTCCATGTCGCAGATTTGCCGTGTCAGGTCAATTGACGAAGCCGCGAGGTCAAGCGCGTTGAGTTTCGCGGGAATGGACGAGGCCGAAGTCGTAGAAGTCACCCTACTAACCTAGAGGTATGCCCTCCGTAGTTCTTGAAAACGCTCCTGCCGACGCCACACCGACCCAGGCCTGGGGGTACGGACTCGCGACCGTCGCCTCCGCCGATGGCACCGTGCTCGACACCTGGTTTCCAGCCCCCGCCCTCGGCGCGCTACCGACCGGGCGCGATCGCTGGATTGTTCCGGCCGAGCTCAGCGAAGCTGCCGGCGACGATGCCCGCCGCATGGTGAGTCTCGAAGCCGTCACGGTAGAAATCACCCTCGATGCCGCACCGACCAGCACCTCAGATGCCTACCTGCGGCTGCACCTGCTCTCCCACCTGCTCGTTCTGCCGAACAGCATCAACCTCGACGGCATCTTCGCCTACCTGCCCACCGTGGTCTGGACCAATGCCGGCCCCATGCTGCCGGCCGATTTTGCCCGGCTGCGTCCGACCCTGCAGCGCGCCGGAATTCAGGCGAGCGGCGTCGACAAGTTCCCGCCGTTGCTCGATTATGTTGTGCCCGCCGGCGTGAGAATAGCGGATGCCTCCCGCGTTCGGCTCGGCGCCCACCTCGCCCCCGGCACCACCGTGATGCACGAGGGCTTCGTGAACTTCAACGCCGGAACCCTCGGCTCCTCGATGGTCGAGGGCCGTATTTCGCAGGGTGTGGTGGTTGGTGACGGTGCGGATATCGGTGGCGGAGCATCCATTATGGGCACTCTCTCTGGTGGTGGCACGCAGCGCATCTCGATCGGCGCGCGCGCTCTGCTCGGCGCCAACTCGGGCGTGGGGATCGCCATCGGCGACGACAGTGTGGTGGAGGCCGGGCTCTATGTCACGGCGGGAGCCAAGGTGGTTCTGGTCAGCGAACCGGTCACCACCGATGGCCTCCGGCCCACGGTGAAGGCGGTCGAGCTCTCCGGCGTGCCCAACCTGCTGTTTCGGCGCAATTCCATCTCCGGCGCCGTCGAGGTGCTGGCCCGCGCCGGCAGCGGCATCACCCTGAACGCCGTGCTGCACGCTTAGGCTGCTGCCGGCCAGCAGATGCCCCCCAGCGGATGCCCTCCAGCGGATGTCGCTGGCGTCCGCTAGCATCCGGGTAGCGACATCCGCTGGCTGGCGGCCGCTTTCGATTAACCCAACACACAAGGGAGTGATGTGGGAACCGACGCACCACGCAGCAAGGGTCACCGTCGCGTTCGTCGACTGCTGATTGCGCTCGGGATTGTGATCAGCCTGGTCCTGGTCACGGCGGGGCTCGGCGTGTGGACCGTCACCCGATCGTTTCCGACCCTTGCGGGGAGCGTCGATATTACGGGGCTGTCCAGCCCGGTGACGGTGACCCGCGACGACGCCGGAATTCCGCAGATCACGGCCAAGACCGCGGCCGACCTGTTTCTTGCCGAGGGCTACGTGCACGCCCAGGACCGCTTCTGGGAGATGGATTTTCGCCGCCACGTTACGAGCGGCCGTCTGTCTGAGCTGTTCGGAGAAAGCCAGGTCGGCACCGACACGTTCGTGCGCACGCTCGGCTGGCGGTCTGTCGCCGAGCAAGAAGTGGCGCTGCTCGACCCGGCGACACTCGGTTACTACCAGTCTTACGCTGACGGGGTGAACGCCTACCTCGAGGACCATCAGGGTGCCGACCTGTCGCTGGAATATGCCGTATTGGGCCTGCAGAACCCCGGATACGAGGTCGAACCGTGGACACCGGCCGACTCTGTGGCGTGGCTGAAAGCCATGGCCTGGGACCTGCGTTCCAACCTCGACGATGAGATCGACCGGGCTCTGCTGGCGCGCACGCTCACTCCCACCGAGGTCAATCAGCTGCACCCCGACTTTCCAGCCGACCAGCACCCCACCATCACGGGCAGCCAGGCCGTGACCATGCCGTCGGCTGGGGCGCCGTCTGCTGCTGAGTCGAGCATTGACTCAACGGATGTCCCCGCCGCCCTGGTCGACCCGAGTTCCTACTCCGACGCCCTCTCCGAGCTGCGTACGCACCTGGGGTCGGTACCCGAGCTGCTCGGGCCGGCCGGCGGGGAGATCGGCTCCAATTCCTGGGTCGTCTCCGGCGCCCTCACCGACACTGGCATGCCCCTATTGGCCAACGATCCGCACCTTGGCCCGGCGCTCCCGTCAGTGTGGTATCAGGTGGGACTGCGCTGCCAGTCGATCACTGCTGAGTGCCCGTTTGACGTGGCCGGCTACAGTTTTTCGGGCATGCCGGGTGTCATCATTGGCCACAATGACCGGGTCGCCTGGGGCTTCACCAACCTCGGTCCCGATGTTGCCGACCTCTATATCGAGAAGGTCACCGGAGACACCTACGAATTTGACGGTGTGGCTAAACCGCTGCTGCGACGCGACGAAAAGATCACCGTCGCCGGCGGGGATGACGTGAAAATTGAGATTCGGTCGACCGAACACGGGCCGCTGCTGAGCGGTTTCGAAGGCACCGCCTACCCGAAGATCGCCAGCGACTTTCCGGTGGCCGCGGGGCTGCCGCCAGCACCGGTCGCGGAGGTGGGCGTTGAGCCGACCACGTATGAGTTGTCTTTGCAGTGGACGGCACTAACGCCGGGACGAACGGCATCCGCTATTTTTGCCCTGAACCAGGCGACCAACTGGGCCAGTTTTCGCGCTGCGGCCGCGCTGTTTGAGGTGCCGTCGCAGAACCTGGTCTATGCCGACGTCGATGGCAATATCGGCTATCAGGCGCCCGGGCTCATCCCCATTCGGGCCAGCGGCAACGGAACCCTGCCGGTGCCGGGCTGGACCAGCGAGTACGGCTGGACCGGGTATATTCCCTTTGATTCCCTGCCGAGCACGTTGAATCCATCGAGCGGCTACATCGTCACGGCCAATAACGCAGCCGTTGATGCAAGTTATCCCTACCTGCTGACCGCAGATTGGGATCTCGGCTACCGGGCCAACCAGATCACGGTTCGGTTGCAAGAACTCATAGCGGCGAAAACACCGCTGACGCCCGAGTTGATGAGTGAGATTCAGGGTGACAACTACAGTGCCATTGCCGCGTCTCTCGTTCCGGCGCTGCAGCAGGTGCGGCTCACGGGCGACGCTGCCGAGGCGCGGAAGCTGTTCGACGGGTGGGACTATCAGGTTGACGTCGACAGCGCGGCGGCCGCGTACTTCAATGTGATCTGGCGCACGCTGCTTCAAGACATGTTTACCGGCAAGATCGATGAGGGCGCGGCCCTGACCGGCGGCGATCGCTCGTTCTCGGTGGTCAGGGGTCTGCTCAATCAGCCGGACTCCCCGTGGTGGTCAAACTCCGCCAATGGCACTGTCAGCCAAGACAGCATGCTGCGGCGCGTGATGACGAACGCCGCGGCTGAGGCGGCCGACCTGATGGGCTCGAACCCGGCGGACTGGCAGTGGGGCAGCATCCACACGCTTGAGCTGAAGAACGCGAGCTTCGGCGAATCGGGCATCGCCCCGCTGGAGTGGTTGTTCAACCGCGGGCCGTACGAGCTCGCTGGAGGTTCATCCGTGGTGAACGCGGTTGGCTGGGATGCCACGCAGGGCTACCAGGTGGACTGGGTGCCGTCGATGCGGCAGGTGATCAGCCTCGAGAATTTCGACGACTCCACCTGGATCAACCTCACCGGGGCATCCGGTCACGCCTTCCACACCAACTACACCGACCAGGCACCGCTCTGGCAGGACCATGAGACTCGCCCGTGGCTGTTTACTCCCGCCGCCATCAACGCAGATGCGAGCAACACGCTGATCCTCGAGCCCGCCTCCTAGCACCGGTGCAGGTTCGCAACCGAGCGCTACGAGCGCGGGAACAACCTCCGCGTCAGGGTTCAGGGTTCAGGGTTCAGGGTTCAGGGTTCAGGGTGCCTCGTGCGCTGTTCGTCTTGCGTTGCTGCGTCGCATTGGAGGAAACCTGAATAGTCTCGAACAACCAGAGCCCGAATATCTCAAGCGCCCGCCGCCATGAACTCAGATCCGAAAAGCACCTGGGCCCATTTGTATGCCACTAAGGCAGTAACGGGTTATTGCTGGGCAGTGTGATGAGGGTCTGTTTGGGGTCGATCTCGGCCGGGGGTTGCAGCCAGTACAGGCCGTTGATGAGGAGTATTTTCCAGCCTCGGTTGTGGAGCAGCAGATGGTGGGGGGCGCAGAGCAGAATGGCCTGGTCGATGTTGGTCAGTCCGTGTTCGGCGAGCCAGTTTTCGATGTGGTGGGTTTCGGTCCAGGAGGGTGGTTGTTCGCAGCCGGGCCAGCGGCATCCGCCGTCGCGCACCGCGAGGGCCTGGCGTTGCTCGGTGGTGAAGAGGCGCCGGTCGCGGCCGACGTTGAGGGGCTGCCCCGCTTGGCTGAACAGAATTCCGAGGTAGCCGGAGTCGCACAGGTGTCGGTCTATCGTCTCGGCCGATATCGGTGCGGGATTGCCCTCCAGATATCCGAAAGCTCCTGCGGTGCCGGCAGTCTGGGAGTTTTCGTCGGGTGATCCGCGCGTGTCGTCGCCGGTCACCCTGCGCGTGTCATCAAGCGTCACCCTCCGCGTTTCAGTGCCGGTCTGCCTGTCGCTCTGCGTCCCGCCGCCCATGACCTCCGCAGCCTCAGCACGCTCGTGGGTGCCTGTGTCGGTGTCGGTGCACCCGGTGCCGGTGGACTGGGCGCTTCGCGGAATGCCGGCGGGTGCCAGGACTGATGCCGGGACTGGTGCCGGTGCGGGGATGGGCGCTGCGATGGTGGTGGGGCGGCTTGGTTCGGTGACGATGACGCGCACGACCGGGCGACGGCCACCGAAAAGAGTGTTCGGGTCGGCGTCGGCGCCGAGTTTGAGCAGTTGGGTGAAGG
>JBBRBV010000016.1:0-50777 GCA_038205545.1 Actinomycetales bacterium | reverse complement strand
TACGACAGCAAGGACTGCTCGGCGGCTTTCACGACGTTGGACAGCAGCATAGCGCGGGTCATCGGACCGACGCCGCGCGGGTTGGGCGAGAGGTGTCCGGCCACCGTCGCAACATCGGGGTGCACATCACCGGTGAGGCGGCCCTTGCCGGTTTCTTCGTTGTGCACGCGGGTGATCCCCACGTCGAGCACGGCGGCACCCGGCTTGATCCAGTCGGCCTGGATAAGGTGCGGCACACCGACGGCGGCCACGACGATGTCGGCGCGGCGCACCTCACCGGCCAGATCAACCGTGCGGGAGTGGGTCAGAGTGACGGTCGCGTCGAGGCCTTTACGGGTGAACAGCAGGCCGAGCGGACGCCCGACCGTGAGCCCACGGCCGACCACGACAACCCGTTGGCCTACGATCGGCACATCGTAGCGGCGCAATAGTTCAACGATTCCCGCCGGGGTGCACGGCAACGGCGAGCGCAGTTCCCCCTCGATGCCGAGCACCAGGCGTCCAAGGTTGGTCGGGTGCAGGCCGTCGGCATCCTTTGATGGATCGATCAGCTCGAGCATGGCGTTCTCGTTGTGGCCGACCGGCAACGGCAGCTGCATGATGTACCCGGTCACCTCGCGGCTGTTGTTGAGGTCGTTGATGGCGGAGCGCACGTCGGCCGTGGTCGCCGAACCGGGCAGGTCGATGCGCAATGATTCGATGCCGACCTCGGCGCAGTCGCGATGCTTGCCCGCGACATAGAGTTCGGAACCGGGATCGTTCCCTACGAGCAGGGTAGCCAGGCCGGGCACGACACCGTGCGCACGCAGGGCCACGATGCGGTCCCGCAGCTCGGCCTTGATGTCGGAGGCGGTGTTAACCCCGTCGAGTGTGATTGCCGTCATCCTGGTTCCCTACTCTTGTCGTTCAATGCTGTCGTTCAGTGTGCGACCGGCACACCTCAAGCAGGTTACGCGCAGGTAACCGAGAGACGACGGATACCAAAGGCCGGGTCGGCCGACGGCATCCGCTGTTTCGAATCTGGGCTACTGCTGCAGTCCGTCGTACAGCGGGAATGCCTGGGTGAGTGCGGCGACACGGGAGCGGAGCGCGGCAACGTCGGCGCCGGGCTTAAGGGCCTCGGCAATGACGTCGGCGACCTCGGTGAACTCCACGTCGCCGAATCCGCGGGTGGCCAGGGCGGGCGTCCCTATGCGCAGGCCCGAGGTGACCATCGGCGGGCGCGGATCGAACGGCACCGAGTTACGGTTGACCGTGATGCCCACCTCGTGCAGGGCATCTTCGGCCTGCTGGCCGTTGATCTCGGAGTGGCGCAGGTCGGCGAGCACGAGGTGCACGTCGGTGCCGCCGGTGAGCACGTCAATGCCGTGCGCGCGCGAGTCGTCGGCGGTGAGGCGGTCGGCGAGGATGCTGGCGCCGCGCAGGGTGCGCTCCTGGCGTTCCTTGAATTCGGGCTCGGCCGCGAGCTTGAACGCGGTGGCCTTGGCGGCGATCACGTGCATGAGCGGTCCGCCCTGCTGGCCAGGGAACACGTTGGAGTTGAGCTTCTTGGCCAGCGCCATGTCGCGAGAGAGGATGATTCCCGAGCGCGGGCCCGCGAGAGTCTTGTGCACCGTGGTCGACACGACGTCGGCGTAGGGCACGGGCGAGGGGTGCAGGCCGGCCGCGACGAGTCCGGCGAAGTGTGCCATGTCGACCCAGAGCAGAGCACCGACCTCGTCGGCGATGGCGCGGAAGGCTTCGAAGTCGAGGTGGCGTGGGTAGGCCGACCAGCCGGCGATGATGACCTTCGGCTTGCTCTCGAGGGCCTTGTCGCGAACGACGTTCATGTCAACGCGAAAGGTCTCCGGGTCGACGCCATAGGCGACCGGGTTGTACAGCTTGCCCGAGAAGTTGAGCTTCATGCCGTGGGTGAGGTGGCCGCCGTGGGCCAGCTCGAGGCCGAGGATGGTGTCGCCCGGCGTGGCGATGGCGGAGAGTACCGCGGCGTTGGCAGTCGCGCCGGAGTGCGGCTGCACGTTCGCGTAGGCGGCGCCGAACAGGCTCTTGGCGCGGTCGATGGCGAGCTGCTCGGCGACGTCAACGTATTCGCAGCCGCCGTAGTAGCGACGCCCCGGGTAGCCCTCGGCGTACTTGTTGGTGAGCACGGAGCCCTGCGACTGCAGCACGGCGCGCGGAACAAAGTTTTCGCTCGCGATCATTTCGAGGTAGTCCCGCTGGCGGCCGAGCTCCTGCTCCAGCACGGCGGCAATCTCGGGGTCAACGACCGAGAGCGGTTCATTGAAGGTCGATTTCACTGCGTAGTTGGACTGCACAGTGGTGGCGGAATCAGGCACGGAGTTCTCCTTCTCAATGGATGTTGCGGCCCAGGCGTGCGGCCACTAACCGTGTCAGTCGCTCCCCGATGGTGACCCATCTTCGTGCTACGCCAGTTGCGACTCGATCAGTATACCAGTCGATGCCGACTCACCGCGGCGCGGTCGTCGACGACCGCGCCAGCAGCGGACGCCCCGGGCCCACCGTATGCACGCGGGCCCAGGTTGTATCATGGGCCCGCGTTCCGGGCCCGGGCCCCGTGCATGGTGCGGTGGGTGGGTTGGGATGGGGTGGATCGGGTGGGTGGGATGGGGTGGATGGGGTGGGCGCAGCGCTCACTGCTCGGCGCGGCGGTCCTTGAGCTCGTCGACGATGAGCAGGTCGGGCCGCAGGTGCTCGGTCTCGTACGCGGCGCGGCCCACAAGGTGAGCGGCCATCGGGGCGGTCAACGCCTGAAAGACGACGATCGCGACGACGAGCGTGACGGTGCCGACGGAGAAGTTGTTGATGGCGACATCCGCTGTCACGGCCATCAGCCCGAAGATCTGCGGTTTGGTGGCAGCGTGCAGGCGCGACAGAACGTCGGGAAAGCGCACCAGCCCGATTCCCGCAGCCAGGCACATGGTGGCACCGGCGAGCACAAGAATCGCCGTGAGCACGTCGAGCAGAATGGCGCTCATGCGCTGTCCCGGGCGGGCAGAAAACGTGCAACGCTGAACGAGCCGAGCACCGCAAACAGGGCCAGCACGAGCAATACGGGCAGGTTGTCGGTGTGCCGGTTCAGGGCCATCTCGGCGCCGAGGGCGCAGATGATCGTTGCGACGAGCACGTCGCCGGCGATGACCCGGTCGAGCACGCTCGGGCCGACGACGATGCGATACACGGCGAGAAGCGCCCCGACCGCAAACATGACCCCGGCGACCCCTGCCACAATCTGCAACATCATGACATTCCCTTTCTCTTCAATCGTTCGGCGCGGCGAGCCCTCAGGCGGTTTTCTGGCAGCACGCCGCGCATCCGCTCGATGTCTTCGTGCGAACCGAACCCGCGCACGATGCGCCGCTCGGTGTCGAACACGTGTCGTCGAAACCGCTCGACGTCGCGGGCGCTGTGCAGGTTCAGTACGTGCAAGTACAGAATCGAGGATTCCCGGTCAATGTCGACCACGAGCGAACCGGGCACGATCGACGCAGAAACCGCAGTCCAGGTAAGAATGAGGTCGCTGCGCGTGCGCAGGCGAACCTCCATAATTGCATTGCTCGTAACGAGCCGTGGCTTCACGGCCAGCCAGGACACGTCGATCGATGCCCGCACGACATCAACGATCAGCCGCACGAAAAATACCGCGGTATACAGCGGATTCACCCGCCCGCTCAGTTGCACCGGCACGAGATAAAACGCCACGGTCACCACGATGCCCACCACAAGCCCGACGAGTAGGTTCAGCCACGAGAACTCCCCCCAGAGCAGCATCCACAGCACGATCAGAGCGATCAGCGGCGGAACCTGGTTGCGGACGGCTTCGAGTCGTTCCCGGGGCGTGGTCATTTGCTACCCCCCTCGAAATTGGTGCCCACGTTGCTGTCCTTGATCGATCCGGTCCCGTTCGGGAACACGGCGTCAATGTAGGTCGACGGAGAACTGATGTTACCGGCAGCCCGGGTGGTGAGGTCAAAAATGGGTCCGGCGAAAACGGTCAGGCCAAGGGTCAGTATCAGCATGGAGGCGGTGGCGCCCACCATGAGGGGCGAGACCGTCTTCGTCAACACTGTGCCCTCATCTTGCGGGTCTTCCACCAGTGACGCTGAGATCGATGAGGTGTAGTCCTTCACCTGCTTTTTCGGCCGCCAGAATGCCAGGTTCCAGGCCCGAGCCAGGGCGTAGAGGGTGAGCAGGGAGGTCAGCGCGCCGACCCCAATCAGCACATACATGATCGGGTCGCCAACGATCGTGCCGGCCTGAAAGAGCGCGATCTTTCCGAGAAACCCGGAGAACGGTGGGATTCCACCCAGGTTCAGCGCACCGAGAAAGAAGAGTATCGCCACCAGTGGTGCAGATTTGAGCAATCCCCCCAACCGGGACAGCGACGTGGTACCACCGACGCGGTCGATGAGCCCCGCTGCCAGAAAGAGGGTCGTCTGCACGGTGATGTGGTGCACGACATAAAAGATAGTCGCGGCGATGGCGAGCGGAGTTCCGATCGCAATGCCAAAGAGCATGTAGCCAATGTGGCTGACCAGCGTGAATGACAGCAGCCGTTTGATATCGGCCTGGGCGAGCGCACCGAGAATTCCCACGAGCATGGTCAGCGCAGCAACGATCATGAGCGGCATCGAGAACTGGTCATCGGGAAAGAACAGGGTCTGGGTGCGCAGAATCGCGTAGACACCGACCTTGGTGAGCAGCCCGGCGAACACCGCGGTGACCGGCGCCGGCGCGGTCGGGTACGAGTCGGGTAGCCAGAACGACATCGGGAACACGGCTGCTTTTACGCCGAAGGCGATCAGGAGCAAGAGCCCGAGGATCAGTTGGATATCGGCGGGGAGGTCGGGCATCCGCTCGGCGATGAGGGCGAGCGTGACGGTACCGGTGGCACCGTAGACGAGGGCAATTGCGCTGAGGAACAGCAGCGACGAGATGAGGCTCACCACTATGTAGGTGATGCCGACTCGAATGCGCGCACCGGTGCCGCCCAGGGTGAGCAGTACGTAGCTCGCAGAGAGCAGCATCTCGAAGCCGACATACATCGTGAACAGGTCACCGGCCACGAAGGCGTTGAACAACCCGGCGGCCAGCACGAGATAGGTCGGGTGAAAGATCGAGACCGGAGCTTCGGAGTCGCCGTCGACGATGCCCTGACCGACCGCGAACAGAAGCACTCCGAGTAGCATGAGCGCCGAAATGAGCAGCATGATCGCCGACAGCCGATCGACGACGAGCACGATGCCCCACGGGGCGTCCCAGCCGCCGACCTGCACCACGGCCGGGCCTACAGTATCGACGAACCCGAGCAGCACCGCGCTCATCACCGTCGCTGCGGTCAGGCTCAAGACGCTCACCAGCACCTGCAGGCGGCGGCGCTGGCCGAGCATCAACGTGATCGCCGCACCGAGCAGCGGGAGGCACACGATGAGGGGAACGAGGGCGGTCATCGCTGGTCTCTCTCATCGCGAGCGGATGCATCCGCGCGCCCACCAGCATCCGCCGAGCCTGCCCGGTTATCGGCGCCAGTCGCTGCGTCTTCATCACTCGTGGTGCCGTCGCCCCGCTCGAACTCATCAATGGACTCGGCGATGGCGTGGTCATCGTCGGACGAAGAGCGGAACGCGTCGTCGGCCTCTTCGGCACTCTCAGCGGTGTGCTCATCGGTGAGGGTGTCGCCCTCGTCGCCGAGTTGGGCGAGCCACCAGGACCGATAGATGAGCGCGAGCAACAGCGCCGAGATACCAAAATTGATGACGATCGCGGTGAGCATAAGCACCTGCGGAACCGGGTCGACCATGTCTTCAACGCTGGTGCCCGTGACGATCGGTGAGCTGCCGGGACGACCACTCATGATGAAAATGAGCAGGTTGGTGGCATTGCCGACGAGCAGAAATCCGATCAGCACCCGGGTGAGGCTGCGTTCGAGCATCACGTAGACGCCGGCCGCGTACATGACGGCCATCAGAATGACGAGGGTGAGGGAGGCGCTCATCGGGGGGCCTCCTCGGGGGCGGGTTCCGACCCAGCGCCATCGGCGGACAGCGTGGGACGCGAGCGGACCGTGTCGGCCTCACTCTGCCGATCTATCTCGCTTCCCAGGCTGCGCAGAATGTCGTAGGTCAAGCCGATGACGACGAGGTAGACGCCGATATCGAAGATGGTTGAGGTACCAAATGACAGGTAGCCGAGCACGGGCACGGTCGCCGTAAAGTAGGCCGATTCAAGGGGAATCCCGTCAAAGAACAGTGAGACGACGGCCATGCCCACGGCGAGAATCATGCCGAGGCCAAGGATCTTGCCCGGGTCGATCGGGGCTGCTTCGCTCAGCTCATAGCGCCCGCCGGCGAGATACCGGGCCACGAGCGCCAGCCCGGCGAGCAGTCCGCCGGCGAAACCGCCGCCGGGCAGGTTGTGACCGGCAAACAGGAGATAGATCGACACGATCATGGCCGGGTGAAAGAGCAGGCGCACGAGCACCTCGATTAAGATCGACCGGCTGCGCGGAGTGTTCTTGCGCCCCGCGAGCAGGAATGCCTGTCGGGTCACGGCGTGACCGTCGCTCGACACCTCGGGGTCGGCGACGACGCGGCGACGATTGGCACCCGAACGCAGGCTGCGGGATTCTCTCAACCGAGGCACGAACGAATTGCGACCCGATACGAAGAGCAGGCTCGCGACGCCGGTTGCCACGACAATGAGCACCGAGACTTCCCCCATGGTGTCCCAGGCGCGAATATCAACGAGCATCACGTTGACGATGTTGTCGCCGTGACCGTCCTCGACGGCCAGTCGCGGCAGGGCGCCGGCGATGCTTTCGAATTGGCGGGCGCCGAGGGCAATGAAGCCGATCGTGCCCATGACCAGGCCCACGAGGCTGCCGATCAGCAGGCGACGTTTGCGACGCACCGGCTTGTTGTGCTGGGCGATGTTCGTCGGCAGGCGGCGCAACACGAGCACAAAAATCACGAGGGTGATCGATTCGACCAGCGCCTGGGTGAGGGCAAGATCGGGTGCACCGTGAAAGGCGAACAGGGCGACCAGACCGTATCCGGTGACGCCGGCCAGAATGACCGCAGTCATCCGCTGTTGAACCCGTGCCGCCATGACCGCCGCAATAGCCATGATCAGGGCGATGAGAACTTGACCCGGATAGTCCCAGAGCACGAGGGTGTCTGGCCAGCTGCGGTTGACGAAGGCGGCAAAGCCGAGGGCGAGCACAAAGACACTGAGAATGGTGCCGAGGTACTGCGGTAGACCGCCCTGCTGGGCGAAGTGGGTGACCCGGGCGGAGACGCGGTCAACGGCGCGCAGGGCCTTGCCATAGCCGCGACCGGCATCGATATAATCGGGAACCTTCGCCTGCAGCCACGCCACACCACGGCGCACGCGAAACAGCAGCGCTCCGAGGAGTACAACGATCGCGCTGAGGAAGAGGGCCGGTTCGAACCCGTGCCAGAGCGCGAGGTAGTAGGGCGGTTCTGTCAGGCTGCCGGTGCCCGGCACGGTATTGGCATACGGCGCGAGAAGCGGATCCAGCGCCGAGGCAAACAGTCCCAGCCCGATGGTCGCCACGGTGAGCGCACCGGGCGCAAGCAGCGTGTCCCACGGGCTCGCGTGCAGCACGGTGCTGGGTTGTTCCTTGCGCGTTCCGAAGGCTCCCCAGAAGAAGCGGATGCTGTACGCGACCGTGAGCACGGATCCCACGGCCGTGCCGATGAGCGCCACATAGCCCCAGCCCGACCCCCCGACCCCGGCGTCAAGCAACGTGGTGAACACGGCCTCCTTGGCCACAAAACCGAACAGCGGGGGCAACCCGGCCATCGACGCTACCGCCACGAGCGCGATGACGGCGAGGCCCGGGGCGCTGCGACCGACACCGCTGAGCTTGCGCCAGTCCCTGGTGCCGGCCCGGTGATCGATGACCCCGACGACGAGGAACAGTGTCGCTTTGTAGAGAGCGTGCGCGAGCAGCAGTGCGGCGCCGGCGAGGGCGGTGTCGCGCGTGCTGAACCCGATCGCGATCATAAGAAAGCCGAGCTGGCTGACCGTGCCGTAGGCGAGCAGCAGTTTGAGGTCGTACTGGCGCATGGCCCGCCAGGCGCCGACGACCATGGTCCAGACGCCGAGAGTTACCAGCACGGGCAACCAGCCGTCGCTGTTGGCGTAGCCGGGAGCGAGCCGCGCGACGATGTAGATGCCGGCCTTGACCATGGCGGCGGCATGGAGGTAGGCGCTGACCGGGGTCGGTGCGGCCATGGCTGCGGGCAGCCAGAAGTGGAAAGGTACCAGCGCCGATTTTGACAGTGCCCCGACCAGAATGAGCAGAACTGCCCAGGTACCCATGGTGCTGGTCACCGGATTGGCCACGATGTAGGCAAGACTCGTCGTGCCGGCGGCGACCGAAATCATCACGACGCCCACGAGCATCACGAGGCCACCGAACGTCGTCACGATCAAGGCCTGCAAGGCGGCGCCGCGGCTCTCGCGCTTGTGGGTGTAATGCCCAATCAGGAGGTAGGAGAGCACGCTTGTGACCTCCCAGAACATGAACATGATCACGAGGTCGTCGGCGGTGACGAGACCATACATAGTTCCGGCGAAGGCCAGCAGCAGGGCCGCGAAACGGCCGAGGCTCGGTTCGTCGTCGGTGAAGTAGCGGGCACAGTAGACCAGTACCAGGGCACCGATACCCGTGACAACCAGGGCGAGCAGCCAGGCCAGCGTGTCGACCCGAAAGGAGAGGTTGATGCCGAGCTGGGGAATCCACGGGATCGACTGGGTGACGGCCCCACCCGCAGTGACCGTGGCGGTCTGGGTGAGCGTGTACGCAAAGGCACCGGCCGGCAGCAGGGCGATGAGGTAAAAAACTCGCGTGCCGAGCCGCTGGGTGAGCCAGGGCGTGAGCACCGACAGCCCGATGAACGCGAGAAGGAACGGAACCATGCGTCCTCCAGGCTTGTCAGGCGGGGTGTGGGGGTCTAGTCTAACCGCCGATGAGCGACAATCAGGCCCGCTGTCGCCGCCGCATAATCAGATCGGTGACGAGTACGAGAGCAAGCGCCACAACCAGCAGGCCCACGTAGACCAGCGGTACGATCTCCAGCCCGACGGACTCGATCAGCACGGCGCCAAGCAGAGCACCACCACCGATTCCGGCGTTGAACGCGGTCGTGTAAAAGGCGGCGGCGGTGTCGCGGATCCCCGCGGACGCCGCGTGCAGCATCCGTGTCTGCAGCAGTGGCGGCAAGGTGCCAAAGGCCATTCCCCACAGCACGAACGCGGCGAGCGCGATCGGCAGGGTGGCGCTGAACACCGCGAGAAGGGTGACGCTCACGGCACTGGCCCCGAGCCCGAGCACCAAACCGAGGGTGGGCCTGGGTCCGAAGATTGTTCCCACGAGTAGAAGTCCGATCGCACCGGCGATGCCGTAGGCAAACAGGAGCGGCGCGAGTTGGCTGACTCCAACGCCGAGTCCCTCCAGCAGGAACGGGGCGATGTAGGTATAGAAGCTGTAGTGACCGACCATGGTGATGCCCGTGATGAAGCAGATCAGTACAACGGCCGGAATGGTCGCGTCGCGGCGTCCGCCCTGCACAGCGGATGCGACGGGTGCCGCGGCATCCGCTGTGGCATGGCGCGTGGAATGTCGTTTGACCGGGGGAAGAAACTTCCAGACCAGGACGGCCCCGACCAGCATGAGCACGCCGAGCGCCGCGAAGGAGAGGCGCCAGCCGAGCAGGTGGCCGGCGGCAGTGCCGAGCGGCACGCCGAAGACGAAGGCCAGGGTCCCCCCGGCCACGGTGATGCTCACCGCACGGCCGATCTGCGCTTTGGGCACGAGATGGGCAGCATAGGCGCCGACGACCGACCAGAACAGGCCGTGGGCGATTCCTCCGAGCACGCGGGCGGCGACGACGAGCTCGTAGGTCGGTGCGATCGCGGTGAGCACGCTGCTGAACGCGAAGACCACGAGCACGACGATGATGAGCCCGTGGCGGGCAAACCGCCGCGTCAGGATTGCGACCGGCGCGCTCGTGATGACGACGGTGAAGGCGAACCACGACACGAGCAAGCCGATCTGGCTCTCGCCGACCCCCAGACTCTCGCTCATCTCGGGCAGCAGACCGGTGGGCAGCATCTCGGACGTGACCGAGAGAAAGACAGCGGCGGCGAGGGTGATCAGGCCAACCCAGGGGAACGGCGGCGTTGGCTTGGCGGCGGGTGCATCCGGGCGGGACGGCACAGTGGGCAGAAAGATATTGGCGGTATTGGTCATAGCTGCACTCATACTGGAGATTCGGCGGGCGTCCGGCGGTCATTCACGCCAAGCCGGCTGCGCGCCGACGTGCGCGCCCGGGGTCAGCTTGTTCAGCGCGACCATGAAGCAGTCTACCCGACCGTGCTGGTGCGTCAATCGGGGCGCGAACGGGTGCCGACCGGATCGAGGTCGCAGTCGTGGCCCGGTATTCTGGGCCAATGACTTCTTCGACCCCGCATCACTGGGTAATCACGCTGGTCTGTGCTGACCAGCCCGGAATCGTGCACGCGGTCACCGGCGCGATCGTGCAGGCGCAGGGCAACATCTCGGAGAGCCAGCAGTTTTCCAGCGATGACACCGGGCGTTTTTTCATGCGACTGCAGGTGCAGTCGCCCGCGACCCAGCCCGAGCTCGAGGCGGCGCTCGCACCGGTAATAGACCGCTACTCGATTGCGTCGATCATCGACTTCGTCGGGCGTCCGCTGCGCACTCTCGTGCTCGCGTCGTCGGCCGGCCACTGCGTGAACGACCTGCTGTTTCGCCAGCGCGGCGGGCAACTGCCGGTCGAGATTCCGCTGGTCCTCAGCAATCACGGCACGCTGCGCGACCTCGTGGGGTTCTACGGAGTTCCGTTCGAGTCGTTACCCATAACGGATGCCGCGAGTAAGGCCGCCTTCGAGGCCCGCGTCATCGAGGCGGTCGAGGAACTCGATATCGAGCTGGTCGTGCTCGCCCGCTACATGCAGATTCTCTCCCCGGAACTTTGCGCACGGCTGGGCGGGCGCGCGATCAACATTCACCACTCGTTCCTTCCCGGTTTCAAGGGTGCCAACCCGTATCGCCAGGCTCACGCGCGCGGCGTGAAGCTCATCGGGGCGACCGCGCACTTTGTGACCGGCGACCTCGATGAGGGGCCGATCGTCGAGCAGAACGTGGTGCGAGTCGATCACTCGCGCACTCCGGCGGAGCTCGTCTCCATCGGCCAGGACGAAGAGAGCCGCACGCTCACTCAGGCGGTCAAGTGGTTCGCCGAGAACCGGGTGTTGCTCGACGGGGCCCGCACGATCATCTTCAAGTAGCCGACCCCGCTGCGCGGTTCCGGCGCCCGGGCCCACCTTATGAACTCAGGCCCAGTTTGTATCATGGGCCCGAGTTCCGGGCCCGGGCCCGGAACTCGGGGGCACGGCGCATCGCTAGGATTGATGGGTGACAGATACGCGCGAACTACCGAAAATCGGCCCCAACGACATGCTTCGGTTTGTGCTCGAACTTTTTGCCTTCGTCAGCCTCGGAATCTGGGGCTTCCTCGCCTGGCCACTCCCATGGCCCGGCGTTCTCGCCGGCCTCGCCACCCCGGCCTTCGCCATTCTGGTCTGGGCACTGTTCCGGTCGCCGAAAGCGGTCTTCCGCCTCGATCCGTTCGGCAAAGCCTTCATCGAGATCGCTATCTTCGGCTCGGCTGCCATCGCCTGGTGGGACCTTGGCTTTCCCATCATCACCGTGATCTTCGCCGTCGTCGCCACGGTGAGCGGTGTCATCTCCGGACGCAGAGAGCTCCGCTAGACGCGGTTACGAACGACCCTTCAACCACGCCACGGCGGCGGCAATATCCGTTTCGGCAATGCCGTGCCGAGGGCGATATTGGCGCCGTTGGAGAATCCCACGGCCACGAGTGGGCGATCAGCCACCTCGTAGTGATCCTGTGCCCAGACCAGAAACCCGGCAAGGTCATCGGCTCGTCGAGCAACATCCTCGGTGTCGAAGACGCCCTCCGACAACCGGCGGAACCAGCGATTCAACCCGTTCTCCTGTACCCGTCCCCGCGGCGCCAGCACGGCGGAGTTCGGGTTGAGTGCGGCGGCCAGGCCACCAATCTCCTGCTCACTACCGCCGGTCCCGTGCAGCATCAGCAATACCGGTGCGTCGGCTGCCCCCGGGCGAAACAGGTGCGGCCACTGGGGGCCCGCAGGGATCGCCCTCATTCGGCGACCGACGCGACAACCGGGGCGGCATCCGCTACCAACGGGTTATTCTCCGACGGCAGGGCGAGCGGCGCAACCGCATTCTCGATGGCCTCACGGCTCGGTTCGAGCCACGGCGGAAGCTTGAGCGACCGGCCCAATTCGAGTAGCGGCTCGTCGATGTCGAATCCGGGGGTATCGGTGGCGATTTCAAAGAGCACGCCGCCCGGTTCGCGAAAGTAGATCGAGGTGAAGTATTGGCGGTCGAGAATGGCCGTCACGCCGTAGCCGCGTTCTACGAGCTGCTCGCGCCATTCGGCCTGCGTGGTCCGGTCGGGCGCCCGGAACGCCACGTGGTGCACGGTTCCACCGGCGGTCAGGCCCGGCTGGCCGGAGGGGTCGGCGAGAACATCCACGAGGTTACCGGCCGCGCCGTCGCCGGCTCCCACGCGAATACGACCATCCGTTTCGGAGATGACGTGCATGCCGAGGTCCGTCGTGAGCACCTGCACGGTCTTCGCCGGGTCGGCCACGGTAAGCACCGAGGAGTGCTGCCCACGCACCGCAAATTCCGCGGGAACGGATGCCGACTCCCACGGATTGCGCGGATCCACGGTCGACGACGCCACCAGGTCGAGTTGCAGGCCGTCGGGGTCGCGCAGCGAGAGACGCTCCTCGTGCGAGGAACGGCCGGTCATCGCGGACTCCACACCGAGCGCAGCAAAATGATCCTTCCACCAACCGAGGCTGCCGGCCGGAACGGAAAACGCGGTCGTCGTCGATTGACCAGCGCCGGTGCGACCGCTGCGAATGCCAGTCCAGGGAAAGAAGGTGAGGAGAGATCCGGGCCGCCCGGAATCGTCACCGTAGTAGAGGTGATACGTGCCCGGGTCGTCGAAGTTGACGGTCTTTTTGACCAGACGCAGGCCAAGGCCGGTCACGTAGAAGTCGATGTTGCGCTGCGGGGCGCCCGCAATCGCGGTGACGTGGTGCAGTCCGGTGGTCTGAACGGTCATAAGTCCTCCTGGATTGATAGCTAGACATCCATGCAAACGCATGCACCAAGCGTTTCATTCCCACCCCGGCCGCCGCCCGACGAAACTGGTCCCGGGATTCCGGCGGACGCGGATTTCCTGAACGAGCCACGCGCACCGGTCAGGGTGGAGGCTCCGGCCAGCCTTCAGGCGGCGACCCGGCGCTCCGACGGCATCCGCAGCGCGTAGGCGGCCGCGATGAGCAGGAACACGGCCCCCACGGCAAACCCGGCTGAGAACGAGAAGGTATCCACGAGCAACCCTGCGACGAGTGGGCCGACGATCGCGCCAGCATCGGCACACATGGAGAATACCGACACCGGGCGTCCTCCGCGCGCGCCGGCAGCATCGCCCACGGCAGCGGCCGGCGCCGTGCCCATGAACGCTGCGGCGACCCCGTAGACACAGAGCAGGGCACCGAGCACCCAGATATTCGGTGCGAACGAGATTGCCACGATCGACAGTCCAGCGACGGTGAACGCCCCGATGATCGCGGGTTTACGCCCGACGGTGTCCACAAAACGAGCGGCCGGCGCGAGCGCGAGCGCCTGAGCCACCGCGGCAGCGGCGAGCGCAATGCCCGTCCACGAGCTCGTGCCACCGAGCACCACGACCACGAACAGTGGAATCAGTGTCGTGCGCACCCCGAGCGAGGTCCAGCCCTGGGCGAAGTTAGCCAGGCACGCCGCGCGAAAGCGTTCGTCGCGCAGCACCTGGCGAAACGGCGTGCGCAGAGCGGATGCGTGGGCGCTCGCCAGCGCACTACCCCGCCCACCCGAGCGCAACAGGAACAGACCGACCAGGCCGGCCACGGTGAGGGTAGCGGCGTAGAAGTAGAACGGTGCGGTGAGTGAAATGGTCGCGAGCAGGCTGCCGATCGCGGGACCGGCCATGCCGCCGATCAGAAACCCGCCCTGATAGAACCCGATTGCGCGAGCGCGACGGCTCGGTTCGGCGGTGCGCAGCAGCAGGGTCATCGCCGACACCGAGAACATGGCCGAGCCGATGCCGCCCGCACCGCGCAGCAGCAGGAGGTGCAGGTAACTGTCGGCGGCGCCGACCAGTCCACTGGACAGCGCCACGATACCGATACCGACGGCCAGCACGGTGCGCTCCCCCGCCCAATCGATCAGGCGACCGCAGGCTGGGCTGAAGACGAAGCGCATGAGCGCGAACGCGGAGACGACGGCCCCAACCTCAAGGTTGCCCACACCAAAGCTCTGCACGTAGACCGGGAGCACCGGAACGACAACACCGAACCCCACCATCACGAAGAACGCAATGACGCCGAGCACGACCACGTCGCGGTTCAGCCGAGGTTTCAGGGTCACGCCGGGTGCAGCGGATGCCCGGGGCCCGCGTCGCATCCATCCCGCCACTCGCATTCCCCCAGCCTAAACTGCCGGGCCGGGCGCCCCGGTCACCCCGGGTCTCACCCCTCCCGGTTCTCCGTCGGGCCCACCCTATGAACACGGGCCCAGTTTATAAACTGGGCCCGTGTTCCGGGCCCGGGCCCCGTGCACGGAGACTGGTACCGGGCCCCGTGCCGGACAGAGCGCGGGGCTACCGCACGATCAGCAGGTAACGTGACGGGCTGGTCGCCGTGGCGACCGCCTCGTTGCCGGCGTAGTGCCCAACCACGGTGTACAGGCCGCGACCGAGCTTCGGCAGCGTGACACTGCCGCGCCCGTTCGCGTCGAGCGCCACGGTGTAGCGGCGAGTGTCGACGGTCACGGTGGCGGTGTCGCCAACGTCGCCCTTACTGGTGACCTTTACCGACACGGTCACCCGGCTGGAGAAGAAGATGACCCGGTGGTTCAACGTCACCGCAACCGTGGCGGCGTACTTCACCAGGATTCCAGCTGACGTTGCCGACGCGCTCGGCAGCCCGTCCTTCGTCGCCGTCACCACGACGGTCACCCTCGTTCCGGCCATCGTCCTGGTCGGGGTGAACGTTGACGCCGTCGCACCGATGATGTCGACGCCATCGCTCTGCCACTGGTAGCCGAAGGCGAGACCCTCGGTGTTCCACTGGCCGGGGTCAGCTGTCAATACCGAACCGATCTCTGGTATGCCCGACACGCTCGGCGCCACCGTGTTCACCGGGGCGTCCGGTTGACTATCCTCGCTCGCCGCCACGGTGAGAACCGTGGACGCGGCGCTGTCGCCGTAGTCGACCACTCCGAGGTAGGGAGTGTTCGGCACGAGGCCGGCCCAGTTGAGCGTGTAGGTGATCGGAACACCCTGCGGCCCTTGAATTGTCGCCGGCGTCGCGGTGAACCCGCTGGTGGGAATGCCTGACCTGACCGAGAAGGTGTTCACGTCGAAAGCGGTCGTGCCCGAGAACACATCAACCATAATCCGGTAGAACCCCGGTTCCGGGTCATCAATGTCGACATGCTCATCAGCCGATCCGGTCGCGGACTGCCAGCCGGCAATCGGGTCGCCGCCCGCGCCATCGAGCTGCAAGACAAACAGGTCCAGGTCGGTCGAGTCATCCACGGCGTTCAGGTCGAACCGGGCCAGCCGGCCCGCCTGAATCTCCGCCTCGTAGGTGAATTGATCGCCGGTCGTACCGGCATCCGTGTGCGGAGCAAACGGATCGTCGGCATTGTTCTGGCGAACCCCGTTGGCCAGTCCGCTCAGGTTCAGCGCCAACGGCTCAGACCCTCCCGGGGCTACCGTCACGGCGACCGATCCGGTCAGGCCGGCACCGTCCACCTCCGTGGGGGCGACGATGGTGACCGGTCGAATGGCAATCGGGCTGTGCACCACACGCCGGTCACCCGAACGACCACTAGTAAAGCTCCAGTCGAGCGCGCCGGTGGCATATTCGTCGAGCGGGGCATCCGTTCGAGTGAAGGTGACCGTGTAGCTCTGCTGCTCCCCCACGGTTTCGAAGGTCATGGTGGCCGGAGCGACGACGGCCGTGATGCCCGGGATCTCGATCGGGCTGGCCGTGTACGTACCCGCTCGTACGGCGGTCACCGTACGGGTAATCGTCTCGGGCGCGGTCAGCGCTCCGATCTGAATCGAGGGCAGGTTCAGGTTGCTGGCATCGATCGGGTCGACACCGGTATCAAGACCGATTCCCTGCAGGTAGGCGAGCCAGTCGACCGGACCACTCTGGTAGACCAGGCCGGGATACTGGAACGAGGAGGGAGTGACCTGGCCGGCGCCCTGCGCGAACGGGTCGGTCACCCGGTCACCGTTGGCATCGACCGTGTCGTTCGCGGTCGTCATCATGACCGACTTGATCTCGGACGGAGTCGCGAGCGGCCGGAAGCCCAGAATGAGCGCCGCCAAACCGGCGATATGCGGGCTGGCCATCGAGGTACCCGACAAGAACTCAAACGTCGGGTCGGCCCCTTCGGCGTTGGCACCGTCGGCCAGAATGCCCACGCCGGGTGCGGCAATATCGGGCTTGAGCAGGTCGCCGCCATCGGCCGTGACCGGCCCGCGGGAGGAGAACCCGGCCACTTGCGGCACCGGGGTCTGCATGGCGGTCGTGTTGTCGGGCGTGAACGTCACGGTCGCGCCAGCTGTCGCCGCGTAGGCAAATACCGGGTCGAAGGCGGGAGCGTCCAGGTGAATGGTCGGCACCGAGTGTTCGTCGGTGTCGACGCCGGCCGGTGTGCGGTTGACCAGCAGCATGCCGCTGCCACCCGCGCGCAGCACCTCCGCCGATTTAGCCACCCGGTCGTAGACTCCACGCTGGCAGAAGATGATCCCGCCAGCCACCTTGGCCGGGTCGAGAGCGCCGGGCGCGCAGAGCAGGGCGTCGGCCGGATCGAAGCCATCCTCGGAGACGAGGTCGGCCCGCAGAAGGTTGCCAGAGAGCGGGGTCGCGTTCGGTGTGCGGTCGATGGTGATCGAAGCACCGGCATACTTCGAGCCGTCGCCGAGGGTGGCCGTCGCTTCGTAGGAAGGAATGGTGGTTGCGGCGACCGTGGTGATCCACGGTGCGGCATTCTCCACGGTGGAGACATCCGGACCGTCGTTGCCGGCCGAGGCGGCCACAAAAATGCCCGCTGCCGCCGCGCCGAGGAAGGCCGCGTCGGTGGCCGAGAAAGTAGTCTGTGCTGGACCACCGCCGATCGAGTAGTTGATCACATCGACGCCGTCGGCGACGGCCTGGTCGATAGCCTTCAAAATGTCGGTGTCGGTGCAGCCATCATCGGTCGAAATCGCGGGGTCGGGACCCGACCAGCACACCTTGTAGGCGGCGATTTTAGCGGCCGGGGCGACCCCGGAGATGGCGCCGAAGTCGGTGCCGTTGATTATGGTCGGCACGTCAGCGTTTCCTCCGGCCGTGCTCGCGGTGTGCGACCCGTGGCCGTCACCGTCACGCGGAGAGACGAATTCTCCGGTTTCAGCAGTGCCGATCTGGTCAGCGCCGAACCCCTCGAGAAAGTAGCGGGCCCCGATCACTTTGGTGCTGCAGGCACTCGTCGTGAACTGCTCGCCCGTCTGGCACAGCCCGGTGAAAGTGGTTCCGTCGGCCTTGTTCATGGTAATCGTGTCACCATCGAGCCAGGGCTCATTACCGGGCGTCGTGCCGAGCATTGCCCCGGAAAAGGAGGGGTTTTCCGGGGCAATGCCGGTGTCCAGGACGCCGATTACCACGCCCTTCCCGGCCTCGCTCGACCCGCCAAGCTTGGACCACAGTCCGGCCGGACCGCTGAGGCCCAGGAAGTCGGTCGATGACTCGGCGGTCACGTGCCGGAGCGCATCGGGCACCACGGACACCACATTTCTCTTCACGGCAAGTGCTGCCGCCTGCTTGCCGGTGAGCTGCGCTGCAAATCCGTTGACAGCGAGCGTGTAGGAATACGCCACTGTGGCATCAACGGATGCGGCAACCTCGCCCTGGACCCGGGTGAGATAGTCCTGGTAGCCCTCGGCAGAGCGGCTCTGAGCGTCGAGCTTTGCCCCCGCGTCCGGCATCGTGGCCGAAAAACCGTTAACACCGCCCTGATACAGCGCGACAGCCTCGTCACTGAGCGTCACGATGTAGCGTCCGGCAGTGAAGTCCATCCGTTGCCCGCCCGGCGCAGCGATGCCGCCGGCCAGACCAGTCGCAGCGGGGGCGGCACCGGCGGGGAGGGTGCCGCCCACCAGTGCGGAAGCGCCCACCAGTGCGATAGTGACGGTAGCCGCGATTGTGGCGCGGCGGCGCGTGCGGGATGTTGGCGCCGGGTTCAGCGCTGAATCCGGCGCCGACATGGTGCGCCTTGAGAAAGAACTCACGGGGTGTCCAATCCAATAAGGGTGCGAAGTGTTCTCGTTCCACACCAGCAACGCTTCATCGTTTCTGCTGCGGGACAGTTCGCTCGTGACCGTAGCGCGCTCGCAGCCCGCCGGATAGGGGCATTCTGCCGGTACCGCCTGCGGATGCCGTAGCCGGGTGTGCACAATTCGGGCGGTGGAATGCCGCCGGTGCGCGACCTATTGGGGCAGGAGTGGACGCACCGTCTGATCGGCCTTGTCGGACCTATCGGGCGCGCTCGCGTCAGAGGACTCCGCTCGCACCGCTCCATCCCTGCGTCCACCGATCGCACGCAGCGCGTTGAGGATGGTCAGAAGGTCGACGAGCTCCTGACTGATCGCCCCCACGGTCGCCGGAATCAGTCCGAAGGCAGCAACGACCATGAGCACAACGCTCAGAGCTATACCGAGCCAGATGCTCTGCAGGGCCACCCGCACGGTGTCCTGGCCGATTCGCACGGCACGAACCGTACGAGAAATATCGTCGAGCAGAATAACGACGTCGGCCGATTCGCTCGCCGCCGTTGAACCCTTCGCTCCCATCGCGATGCCCACATCGGCGACAGCCAGCACGGGAGCATCATTGACCCCGTCACCGACCATGATCACCGGTCGCCGGGTGAGCGCGCGCACCGTTTCGACCTTGTCGCTCGGCAGGCAATCCGCCCGCACGTGCACGATGCCTACCTGGCTGGCCACGTGCTGGGCGGTGGCACGCGCATCGCCCGTGAGCATGAGATTCTCCCGCACGCCCAGGCGAGCGAGGTCCGCCACGGTTTGACGCGCATTGTCCCGCACCCGGTCACTCGCCACGATGCTGCCCGCGAACCGACCGTCGACGGCGATGTACATGGCAAGTTCACCGCCGGCGAGGTGCGCGGCCGTGGCATCCTTCGTTCGCTCACTGATGAACGAGAGTTTGCCGACCCGTACCTCGCCCGCGGCGAATTGGGCCACCACACCGAAGGTTGCGGCTTCGCTCGCCGAATCGGCGGTGTTGAGCTCGAGACCGTGCTCATGCGCGGCCGCAATAACGGATGCCGCGAGCACGTGACTCGAATACTGCTCAGCCGACGCCGCCAGGGTCAACAGCTCGCCGGCGGTGAACCCCGCTTCCGGGCGCACCTCGGTGATCGCCGGGGTGCCATAGGTGAGCGTTCCGGTCTTGTCGAAGACGACCGTCTTGGCGCGGGAGAGCGCTTCGAGAACCCCCGCGCCCTTAACAATGATGCCGTTGCGAGCGGCGCGACTCATGCCACCCATAAATGCCACCGGAGCCGCCAGCAGCAGCGGGCACGGGGTCGCCACCACGAGAACCTCGGCGAACCGCACCGGATCACCGGAGAGCGCCCAGGCCAGCCCGGCGAGGGCGAGCGAGCCGGCCGTGAACGGCACGGCGTACCGGTCGGCGAGCCGTACCACCGGGGCTTTGCTGGTCGAGGCCTCCGCAACCAGCGCGATGATGTGCTGGTACTGGCTATTGGCGGCGGTCGCCGTAGCGACCATGGTGGCCGCCATCTGCCCGTTTATCGATCCGCTGAGCACCGCGTCGCCGGCCGCGCGTTCCACCGGCAGGCTCTCGCCAGTGAGGGAGGATTCATCAAACGCGGCACTCGGGCTGCGCAGCTGCCCGTCGACCGGCACGATCTCCGACGGCCGCACGAGCAGCAGGTCGCCGACGCAGACCTCGGTAGCGGGTATATCTGAGGCCGCACCCGAGTCCGGGTCGAGTCGGTGCGCAATTTGGGGGGCACGTTTCAGCAGTGCGTCGAGTTCCCGGGCGGCTCGACCCGCGGCGAAGTCCTCGAGGGCAGCTCCGCCCGAGAGCATGAGCACGATGAGCAGGGTCGCCACGTACTCGCCCACCAGAATGGTCGCAACAATCGCGATAATGGCGAGAAGGTCTACGCCGAAGGTTCCCCGGAACAGCTGCCGAACCATCCCCACGGATGCGATCACGGCGGCGATCACGCCGAAGCCGCTGAACAGCCAGCGCACGGCATCCGCTGCCCCAACGCTGCCGAGCACGAGCCCGAGCAGACCGACGAGTACGGTGGCGACGACGAGGGGGTAACGGCGTACAAGCGCGAGAAGCCGGGGCATGCTTGCATTCTCTCCCACGTGACAGGCGTTGCGCCACCGAGGACAGCCTCGCCTGCGTCCTGAACAGGCCGAGGCCCCGGACCGATTCGGTCCGGGGCCTCGGCCTGTGACGTTTCGTCAGCCTCTGGTTCGTACTATGCCAGGCGGGTCTGCAGGTTCTCCGCGAGCGAGGCGAGGAATTCCTCGGTGGTCTGGTAGCCCTGGTCCGGGCCGACCAGGAGCGCGAGGTCTTTGGTCATCTTGCCGCTTTCGACGGTCTTGATTACGACGTCTTCGAGGGTCACCGCGAACTCGGCCAGGGCCGGGTTATTGTCGAGCTTTGCGCGGTGCGACAGGCCGCGGGTCCAGGCGTAGATCGACGCGATCGGGTTGGTCGATGTGGGCTTGCCCAGCTGGTGCTGGCGGTAGTGACGGGTCACCGTGCCGTGGGCGGCCTCCGCTTCGACGATCTTGCCATCCGGAGTGGAGAGGACGCTCGTCATCAGTCCGAGCGAGCCGAAGCCCTGGGCGACGGTGTCGGACTGAACGTCGCCGTCATAGTTCTTGCAGGCCCAGAGGTAGCCACCCTCCCATTTCATGGCCGAGGCCACCATGTCGTCGATCAGGCGGTGCTCGTAGGTGAGCCCGGCCGCTTCATAGGCGGTCTTGAACTCGGCGTCGAAGATGTCCTGGAAGATGTCCTTGAAGCGACCGTCGTAGGCCTTGAGGATGGTGTTCTTGGTCGAGAGGAAAACTGGCACCTTGCGCTCGAGGCCGTACGCGAGGGTGGCACGAGCGAAGTCGGTGATCGACGAGTCAAGATTGTACATGCCCATGGCGACGCCGTCGCCGGGAGACTCGAACACCTCGAACGTCGACGGCTCACTGCCGTCCTTCGGGGTGAACGTCATGCTGAGCGTGCCCTTGCCCTTGAACCGAAAGTTGGTGGCCTTGTACTGGTCACCGTAGGCGTGACGACTGATGATGATCGGCTTGTTCCAACCCGGCACGAGGCGAGGAATGTTGGAGATGACGATCGGCTCGCGAAAAATCGTGCCGCCGAGGATGTTGCGAATGGTTCCGTTGGGAGACAGCCACATCTGCTTCAGGCCGAATTCCTCGACCCGGGCTTCGTCGGGGGTGATCGTTGCGCACTTGACGCCGACACCGTACTTCTGAATCGCGTGGGCCGCGTCGATCGTGATCTGGTCGTTGGTTTCGTCACGCTTCTGAATCGACAGATCATAGTACTCGAGGTCAATATCGAGGTACGGGTGAATGAGCGTTTCTTTGATGGCGTGCCAGATGATGCGGGTCATCTCGTCGCCATCGAGCTCGACAACAGTTCCCTCAACTTTGATCTTCGACAAAAATTTCTCCTCTTTATTCAGTGTGGCTGGCGCAGCAATCGTCAAGCTTACTAGAGACCGGCAACTATCTTGACATCGAGATAAATGCGGCAGGTTAATTGTCGGGGTCAAACGCTCGCGCGACTACCGACTACCCCGGGCGCACGTTAGCCTGAACACATGGGTGAGTTGAAGCTGGAAGAATTATCCGCACGAAACATCGTGGCGGCCAACACCTTGAGCCTGAAACCGGGCCAGGAACAGTTCATTGCGCCTGTCTCCTATTCGGTCGCCGCCTCGGTCATCAACCCGGCAACCTCGTGGCAGCGCGTGGTGCTTTTTGACGGCGTCGTCGCGGGTTTCATCCACGGCAACTTCGACCCCGATTCCGAGCACGAAGAATTTCGCGCCTGCATCTGGCGCATCAACGTTGACGCAGATTCCCAGGGGCAGGGCATCGGTAAGTTCGCCGCCGACGCACTCGCCGCCGAAGCCCGCCAACGTGGCTTCGACCACGTCAACGTTATCTGGGAACCCGGCACCGACGGCCCGGAGGCCTTCTTCCACCACATGGGATTCGTTGATGTTGGCGAAACGCAGTACGGCGAAGTCATCGGCTCGCTGAAGCTCTAAATCACCTCGGTGAGAATGCGGCCGCCAAGCCCGCGCGTGAGCCCGCCTGCACCCGAGGACTTCGTGAGCCGGGTGCTCGGCGTGGTCGATTCCATCCCGCCGGGCCGGGTGATGACCTATGGCGGCGTAGCCGCACAACTCGGTAGCCGCGCTGCCCGCGCCGTCGGCCAGGTCATGGCCCGATACGGATCCGACGTGGCGTGGTGGCGGGTAATTCGCGCGGGTGGGCATCCGCCGCTCGGGCATGAGGCCGAGGCTCTGCCGCACTACCGCGGCGAGAACACGCCTCTTCTCCGGTCCCAGTCCGACACAGCGGATGCCGCCTACCGCATCGACTACGCTGCCGCGCGCTGGTCACCGCCCACCTAACGACCGCGCTCGCGCGCCACTGACGGGCGTGCCGTGCTGCCGCGAACGATGAGGTCGAACGGCACGTCAAGACTGAGCCCGGAGCGCGGGGCTGGGTGGGGTTGCAGTTCATCCATGAGCACCTCGATGGCCTTCTCGCCCTGGCGCTGTGGAAACTGCGCCACCGTACTGAGCCCGAAGAATGCGGCCTGCTCATGAGAACCTGCTCCGCGTCGGCGCCCTGTTCGAGTCTCGTGGCCGTCGTCACCGTGGTGGTCAATTGGATCTATTTCTCCCCCGGTAAACTTCCCGCCAAATAGCTCACTCCCGGCGTCACCTTTCTCGTGGTGTTTCAGATCTTCCTCGTGGGTTGCACCGGTAAAGCGACGGGCTCGGTCGGGCCTTGGTCCAGCCGGAACGGCGGGTACTCGTCGCGCAGCAGCGCCGTGTACGTGATAACGCGAAAAACCCAACGGTTCACGCCCAGAATAAAGTCGAACAGCGGCCGCTGATAACGGCCGGTGAACAGCAGGATGACCCCGGCAATCACGACCAGCACGGCGAGCAGGGATACCCCGTCCGGGGTGCCTTGGGTACCAATTCTGCCGCTGCCGATTCCTGAGTCACCGCGCCACGGGAAGGCCCAGATCGACATGCCGCCCACGAGAATGGTCAGCAGCACGAGGTGCGGAATGGCGAGCAGCCAGGACTTCACGAGCACGAGTCCGCGCGAGAGGCGCTCGGGGTACTCAACGTCGAAGTCGGCCGGGTAGTCGGTGCGTGCAAGGGTGAACGGCGGGTAGCGGTCGGTACCGAGAGCGGAATAGGCGTAAAAAGACACCCGCCAGCTCCAGCGCAGTACACCGACGTTGAAGTGAAAGATCGATTGCGGGTAGCGACCGGTGAACAGAATCATAAACGCCGCCACGATCGTCGTAACGAGAAAAGCGAACCACAGACCGGCGAGCAGCACGAAGTGCGGAATGGCCAGCAGCCATTTAATCAGCCACAGTCCTCGAGACAAAGCGGGGTCGAGGTAGCCGGTCAGCGCCGCCGCATACACCGGCGTGGTCTGGCTGGACGCGGCCAAAACGGATGCCGGAGGCGCGGCCGTTGCTGAAAGCGGTGGTGTGGCCGAGCCGGGCACATCCGGTTTGGTGAGCGGCGTCTGCGCCTGCGCTCCCGCTGCCGGGTCGCCGGTCGTGGGCGGCGTGAGCTGGCGGCCGAGGCCGATCACGCCGGCGACGACGAGCAGCACACCGAGCAGAAAGAGGATGCCGCCGCCCACGAGTAGCCCGACGGCAATCGGCCCGAGCAAATCGGTGCGGAGCCCAGCGGCGAGGTTGACCGCGACCCCTGGGGTCGCATCGGCGTTCATGATCACGACCGACCAGGCGCCCGCGACGGGTTTCCAGATGATTTCCTGGGTGCCGGTACCGGACGACGATTCCGTCCAGAAGGTCTGGTCGGCGGGAAGATCGGGCGCTTGGGTTCCGGACACATCGCGGTAGTCAACCCGGAACGGCGACGTCCGCACCTCGCGGAGTTCGCTGTGGTTGACGTCGGCGAGGTACTCATCCACGTCGGAGCGCGGCGCTATGCCGATGAATATGTCCCGATCGGTGGTTACGGCGCTCGCTTGGAGGCGCAGGGTGGCGACGTCGAACCCGACTCCGGTCGGCACTCCGAAGTCGCTTCCGATATCGAAATTGGGAGAGGTGACCGCGTACGAGTCAACGGTGAAGGTCGCCGACGGGGAGGTGAAGTAGCCGTCGTTCTGTTGCGCCGTCGTCGCGATGGCGAGCGCCGTTCCTCCCGAGAGCATGCCGGCACCGACCAGGCCCAGCACCGTTCCCAGTATGAGCATGATGATCGGTCCGGGCTGCGCTCCGGACCGCCTACGCGGTGGTGTGTTGGGTGGGGTCGGGGTCGAGCCGGGGGACGTCGTGTTGCTCATCGTCTGGCAGCCTTTCTCGCGGTTCCGTGAATACCGAAGGACTAATTGCTCGACGCCAGCATCTCGCGCTTTTCCGCAGCGCACCAGTGACAAAAGTCCCGATTACTCCCTTGTGCTGCCCTGCCGGACGGTCGTCAACTGTCAACCTCATCGTCTGGCCAGCTCCTGTGCAGGGTGACGTCGTGGTGCTATCGTGCTCGCATGCAGAACGACCCCGTCGTCACCAACCCGAAGTTTTATCGAGTGATCTTCGAAAACGAGAGGGTGCGCGTACTCGAATACCTCGACCGGCCCGGCGACGAATCGACGCCACACCGCCACCCGGACAGTGTCATGTTCACCCTCACCGCGTTCTCCCGGCGACTCTCCACTGCTGGTCGATTCATCGACGTCGAGCTACCGGAGGGTGTGGCACGTTGGCTCCCCGCCCAGGAGCATTCCGGCACGAATACTGGAGAGACGGCGACGCACACCATATTCGTGGAGCTCAAGGAGCCCGCACCGCATCCGCCCTCCCCGGATGCCGCCGAGCACCTCGGGCCCCTTCCCGATTAAGTCCAATCGGGCAGCCCTGTCTCCCGTTGGTCGAGCTTGTCGAGACCGTATGGTCTCGACAAGATCGACCAACGAGACTCGACCAACGAGACTCGACCAACGAGACTCGAGTCACGCGAGCGCTAGACCAGGGAGTCGCGCCAGGCAGCGTGCATGGTCGAAAAGCGACCGGTCCCCGAGATGAGGTCGTTCGGGGTTCCGTCCTCCACGATGCTGCCGTGTTCCATCACGAGCACCCGGTCTGCGATCGCCACCGTCGACAGTCGGTGGGCGATGATCACGGCCGTACGATCGTGGAGGAGCGTCTGCAGCGCCTCCTGCACGAGCCGTTCGCTCGGTATGTCAAGCGACGACGTGGCCTCATCGAGGATGAGCACTGCCGGGTTCGCGAGAAAAGCGCGCGCAAACGAGATCAGCTGACGCTGACCGGCCGACACCCGCCCGCCACGCTTGTTCACGTCGGTGTCATACCCGTGGGGCAGGTTCTCGATAAAGTCGTGGGCACCGACGGCGGCCGCGGCGGCGCGAATGTCATTCGCCGAGGCATCCGGTTTGCCGATTGCGATGTTCTCGGCGACAGAGCCACTGAACAGGTAGGCCTCCTGGGTGACCATGACAATGGCTCGCCGCAGGTCCTTGGGGTGTAGATCTCGCAGGTCGACATCGTCGAGGCGCACCCGGCCCTCCGTGGGGTCGTAGAACCGGCTCATGAGCTTGGCGAGTGTGGACTTACCGGCTCCGGTAGACCCCACCAGGGCGATGGTCTGCCCGGCCGGAATATCCAGGTCGAAGTGCGGCAGAATCTCTCGATCGGCCTGGTACGCGAACTGAACGTTCTCGAAGCGCACTCGCCCACGCGCCTCCCACAGGTCAATCGGGGTGACCGGGTCGGGCACGCCCGGGCGTTCCTCGAGCACACCCGAGATCTTTTCGAGCGCCGCCGCGGCCGACTGGTAGGAGTTGTAGAACATCGCCATCTCCTCCATGGGGTCGAAGAAGCGGCGGGTGTAAAGGAGCGTCGCGAGCAGCGCACCGATGGCGAGCTCACCCTCGGCCACACGAAATCCACCGACCAGCAGCACGGCAGCGACGGTCACGTTGCCGATGAGCACAAGACCCGGGTCGAACACGCCGAACAGCGCAATGACCCGCGCGTTGACCTGGCGGTAGCTTTCAACAAGCTTGCCGAAAACCGTCTCGTTGTGCTCCTCGGTACGGAACGCCTTCACGGCGCGAATGCCGGTCATCGTCTCGACGAAGCGCACGATCAGGCTCGCCGACGCAACCCGGGACTGCCGGAACAGGCTCTGCGAGCGCACCTGAAACCAGCGGGTGAGGATGACGAGGGGAACCAGAGCGCCGAGCAGCACGAGTCCGCTCGTGCCATCGAGCAACACGAGGGCAATCGCCGTGAACGACATATAGAGGACACCCTGCACGAGCTGGTTGATGCCCGAGTCGAGCAGCTCCCGAATGGCGTCGAGGTCGCTGGTCTGGCGCGAAATGATACGCCCAGAGGTGTAGGACTCATGAAACTCGAGGCTGAGCTTCTGCGTGTGCAGGAACACCCGTTTGCGCAGGTCGATCAGCACGGACTGGCTCACCCGAGCGCTCAACACGGTGTACCCGGCGATGAGCAGGGCACCGAGTACTCCGGTGACAAGGTAGATCGCGCCGGTTGCGGCGAGCGGCATCCAGTCCTGGCGCAGCAATGCGGGCAACCCGCGGTCGATGCCGAAGGCGATGAGGGCTGGACCGGCCACCTGCGCGGCGGTCGACACGACCACCACGAGCATAGCGAGCACGACCTGGCCACGCACCGGAAACAGCAGCGAGCCGAGTAGTCGCAGGGAACGGGCCCGAATCTGCTGGCTCTCGACCTTGGTGAAGTCATGGCGTTCTTCGCCGGCTACGCCCGTGACGCTCATACTGCTCCCTCCGCTCGGTTCGATTCCCTGCGTTCTTCGTCTTCCAGGCTGGAGATGACGAAGGTGTAGTGCGGGCTGGTGCGCAGCAGCTCGGAGTGGGTGCCGACGGCGGTGATCCGGCCATCTTCGAGCAGCGCCACCCGATCGGCCAGCATGACCGTTGATGGGCGGTGCGCCACGATGAGCGCCGTGGTGTCGACGAGCACCTCGCGCAGCGCGTTCTCCACGAGCGACTCGGTATTCACATCGAGCGCCGACAACGGATCGTCGAGAATGAGCACGGACGGCCGGGCTGCGACCGCGCGAGCGAGGGCAAGACGTTGCCGTTGCCCGCCGGACAGACTCATGCCTTCCTCGCCGACCAGAGTGTCCACACCGAGCGGCAGGTCGTGCACAAAACTGGCCTGCGCAATCTGCAGGGCTTGCGCGAGCGCGGCATCCGCTTCGGGACTGCGTTGGGCAAATTCGGCCCGGCCAAGCAGCACGTTGTCACGAACGGATGCTGAGAAGAGCGTTGCGTCCTCAAAAGCCATGGCGAGGTGAGTGCGCAATTCCTCACGGCTGAGCGCGCGCACGTCAACACCGTCCAGTGTCACGGCGCCGGCGGTCACGTCATACAGGCGGGTGGTGAGGGCCGTCAGCGTGGACTTGCCCGAACCGGTGAGGCCAACGAGCGCCATGGTCTCCCCCGGTTCCAGCACGAGGTCGATGCCGTTGAGCAGGTCGGGAAATCGATCAGGTGAGTCCGGGTAGCGAAAATGCACGTTGTCGAACGCGAGCCGGCCGAGCGGCGCCGCAAGCGCGGCTGGGTGGGCGGGGTCAGTGATCTCGTTCGGGGTGTCGAGAATGTCAAAGAACCGGTCGGTCGCGGTGCGCGCGTCGAAGGTCATTGACAGGAGAAAACCGATCGATTCCACCGGAAACCGCAGCACCGTGGCCGTAGCGAAGAACGCCAACAACTCGCCGGGGGTGAGGTCGCCCCGGCTGGTGAGCCAGACACCGACCACCAGGCAGAGCGCGAACGCAACATCGGGCACGAGCAGCAGCCAGAGCCAGATGCCGGCGATGGCGCGCGCCTTCTCGATTTCGGTACCGCGCAGGCTTTCCGCCCGGGAGGCGAAGTTTTTGAGCGCGAACGAGCCGCGTCCGAAGGCCTTGAGTACGCGAATGCCGTGCACCGACTCTTCGACGGCGGTGGCGAGGTCGCCCGCCTGGTCCTGGCTGCGCCGTGCGATCACCGAATACTTCTCTTCAAAGACGTAGCCGTAGATCCACAGGGGAATGGAGCAGACTACGAAAATCACGCCGAGCAGCCAGTGCATCCAGAGCAAAATGGCGACACCGATGACGATGGTCAGAAAGTTGATAACGAGCAGCACTATCCCGAATGACACCCAGCGGCGAATGAGGTTGAGGTCGCTCACAGCACGCGAGAGCAGCTGGCCGAGCGGACAGCGGTCGTGAAAGCTCACCGGCAGGTCCTGCAGCCGGGAATAGAGGTGGTTGCGCATGCGCGCCTCAATATGGGTACCGGGGGTCAGCACGAACCAGCGGCGCAGGGCGATCATGATCGCTTCGAGTACGCCGAGTCCCAGAACCATCCACACGGCCGGCCAGATCTGCGCGGCGCTGTCGCCGTTCCCGACCCGGCTGAGCGGACCGTCAACGAGCCAGGCCAGCACCTGCGGGATGGCCAGGGCCACGAGTCCAGCGAGCAGGGCGGCGACCATGCCGAGGTAGATGCGGGGCAGGGCCGGTTTGGCATAGGGGTACAGGCGCTGCAGGCTGCGAAAAGTGTTGCGGCGTGCTGCGGCGGCGTTCGTAGGGGGTGGAAGTGCCGATGGTGCGGTGGTGGTCATGATCCTGTCCTGATAGTGGTGCGGCTGTGCCCGGGATGCGGGATGACGGATACCGGATGCCGGATGCCGGATGCCGGATGCCGGATGCCGCGGATAGTTCTGGTCGCCGAACCGAACCGAACGGCATCGGCGACCGGGGAGTTAATAAGCGGAGTTCGACACGAGTTGGAAGAAACGCGAGTGCGACGATCGAGTCAGCGGGCAGGGTCTAGCCACCCCATCGGCTGCGGCGAGCGAATGCCCGCGGGCCGACACCGATCAATGCTGCGGCACGCCCCGCACCGGGCTGGTCGAGGGCAGTTGGGTGCGCCAGCGAGGAGAGGCTAGTCGACGAGGGACACAGCGGCGGCAACGCCGGTCGCGGCGGCAACGCCGGTCGCGGCGGCAGCGCCGGACGGTACCGGGCCGCTGCGTACCGGGCCGCTGCGTACCGGGCCGCTCTGTGCAGGGAACCGGACAAACGCACCAAAGCGAGCGCCGTCGTTCGCAGCCGTTGCGAGCGTGGTCGGTGCTGTCTTTGTCATGTCTGCCTCCTGGGCGTGATTTCGTGCCTCCTGCTCCCCGGATCAGGCAGCCTTCCAGACTATGGCGAAGGGGGGCAGACCGCAAGGTTTTTTTCCGACGGCATCCGCTTTGCCGGTCGGCACGAGCTGGCGGTACGAGCGGATAGCCCACGCGGCCGTGCGCAGTGAAACGACGACACCAACGGGGCGACACCGCGTGTTTTCCCAGCATGGCGTCACGTAGTCTGGGTTCCGCGCACCAGCCGACATGGCCAGGCCCCCCGCGCTCCCCTGTTGGAAGGATTCTTCATGCTGCCCACCCTGCTCGGAATCGATTTTCTCGACTCTGACTGGCTGATCACCTCGTTCGGATCGTTCGTGCTGCTTGGCGTCGCCGCGGTCATCTTCGTCGAGACCGGTTTCATCGTTTTGTCGTTTTTGCCCGGTGATTCACTACTGTTTACCGTGGGCCTACTGACCGCGACGGGCGTCGTTCCGCTGCCGATCTGGATGACCTGCCTGGTCGTATTCGCAGCCGCTTTCTCCGGCGACCAGCTCGCCTATGTAATCGGTCGAAAAGCCGGGCCGGCGGTGTTCTCCCGTGAGAAGAACCGCTTTTTCAACCCGAAGAACGTTGAGCGCACCAATGCTTTCTTCGCGAAGCACGGCGGCAAGTCCATCATCCTGGCCCGTTTCCTGCCGGTCTTTCGTGCCTTCGTGCCGGTCGCTGCCGGCGTCGGCAAGATGCGCTATCGCAGCTTCGTGACGTACAACGCGATCGGGGCCTTTGCCTGGGGCGTCGGCCTCACCCTCGTGGGATTCTTCCTCGGCCAGTTCGCTTTCGTGGCGGCCTACTCTGAGTACTTCATTATCGGCATCATCCTACTCTCGGGAATCCCGATCCTTTCCGAACTCGCCAAGGCCGCTCGCACGACGCTCAAGGAACGCCGAGCGGCCGCCCGCGTTCGGCCGATCATCCCGGCCGACCTGCGCCAGTAGCGGGCCGCGGCCCGCCCGCTGCCAGGCCGCGGCCCCGCGATGCACCCGTGCGCTACCGAGCGGCGCTCAGGCGGGCGGCGGCGAGGCGTTCTGCGGCCTCGAGGGTCGTGATCTGATGTGCGCGGGCATCCGTGAAAATCTGCGTCAGAACGGAACCGATCGCTTCGACGCGCTCGCCGATCGCCGTGAGATCGGCGTTCGGTTCGCTCGCCATGGCCAGGTAGACGACGCCGCCCCCGTTGACGACGAAGTCGGGTGCCCAGAGGATGCCCCGCGCGTCGAGCTGGGCCGCCTCAGCCGGGGTGGCGAGCTGGTTGTTGGCGGCGCCGCAGACGCCGAGCACGTTCAACTCCGCGATCACGGTCTGGGTCAGCACCCCTCCGAGGCCACACGGCACAAACACGTCGGCGGGCACCCGGTGAGCGTCGGCGACCGACACCCAGCTGGCGCCGAGCTTGTCAGCGAGCGCGCGCTTGTCCGGGTTGATGTCGGTCACCGTGAGGGAGGTGCCGGCGGCGGCGAGTGCCGTTGCGAGGCGTCCGCCAACCTGGCCGAGGCCGGAGATCACCAGATGGCGGCCGCGCACCTCGCGACTGCCGAACACCGCCTCCAGAGTGGATTCGATACTCGCGTAGACGCCGGCCGCCGTGGCATCCGCTGGTTCGCCGACGCCGCCACTGGCAGCGGGCAGTCCGCAAACGTGACGGGTACGTTCGGCGACGATGGCCATGAGCTCCGCGCTGGTTCCGACGTCTTCAGCCGTCATATAGGCGCCATCCAGGCTCTCGATGGCGTCGCCGAGGTCGAGCATGGCCAAACGCTTTTCGGCAGCGGTCAGTACCGTGCCGAGCGGCAGGTAGATCACGGACTTGCCACCGCCGCGGTTCAGGCCGGCCGCCGCGTTCTTAAGGGTCATGGCGGCGGAGAGGCGCAGGGCGTCCGTGACCGCGTCGGTCCAACTCGCGTATTGCCAGAGGCGTGCGCCACCGAGGGCCTGGCCGAGACGGGTGGAGTGCACGGCCACCGTGATCATCAGTCCGGAGCGCTCCCCGGTCGTGATCAGCACTTTTTCATGGGACAACACGATTTCTGCGAGAGAATCGAGGTCGGGAGCGGGGTGCGTGAGGGTCATTGATACTCCGTTGTGTCGGGCCTTGTGAGCCGAGTGCGGCGGCGCCGGTGTGAGGCACCGCCTCGAACAGGATAACCGGCGCGGCTCCGGCGCTCAACGCACACCAGGGCGATCAGCGCAGTCATGGCGATCAGCGCAGTCATGGCGATCGCTGCGATGAGTGCCGCCAGACTGCCAGCACCACAGGGGCTCTGGTCACACCGGCCACTGTCACGGGTATTCTTTCCCGCAGCGCGGGACACAAAAAAGCACCTTCACATCAACATCGAAGGTGCTTTCTTGCCTATGGGCTCAGTGGAAGAAGTGGCGCTCTCCCGTGAAATACATCGAGACGCCGGCCGCGGTCGCAGCGGCGATAACCTCGGGATCGCGGACCGATCCACCGGGCTGCACGACGGCCGCAATCCCTGCCTCGAGCAATACTTCGAGTCCATCGGCGAAGGGGAAGAACGCATCCGACGCCGCGACCGAGCCCTCGGCACGTTCGCCGGCGCGGCTCACGGCGAGGTGGCAGGAATCGACCCGGTTGACCTGCCCCATGCCCACACCGACGGATGCCCCGGCGTGCGCGAGCAGAACCGCGTTCGACTTCACCGAGCGGCACGACTTCCACGCGAATTCGAGGTCGGCGCGGGTGGCGGCATCCACTTCGGGGCCAGCCACGAGGGTCCAGCCAGCCGAGCTGAAGCCTTCAAAGCTATCGGTCTCCTGCACGAGCAGGCCGCCCGAGATCTGGTGGAGTTCGAGCGAGGAACGCTCGTAATCGGCCGGCAGCTCGAGCAGACGAATGTTCTTCTTCTTGGTGAGGAGTTCCACCGCGGTCGGCTCGAAGCCGGGGGCAACGAGCACCTCGGTGAAGATCTCGCTGATGGTTTGCGCCATGCCGAAGGTGACGGCGCGGTTCGCCGCAATCACGCCGCCGAATGCTGAGATCGGGTCGCAGGCGTGGGCGCGCAGGTGCGCGGAAGCGATGGCATCCGGGGCGTTGGGCTTGGCGATGGCAATCCCGCAGGGATTGGCGTGCTTGACGATCGCCACGGCCGGTTCGCTGAAGTCGAAGGCGGCGCGCACCGCGGCATCCGCGTCGACGTAATTGTTGTACGACATTTCCTTGCCGTGCAGCTGCTTGGCCTGAGCAATACCCCGGCCGCCTTCACCAACGTAAAGCGCGGCAGCCTGGTGGGAGTTCTCGCCGTAGCGCAGGATGGCGTCGCGGGTGACCTCGATACCGAGTCCCTCTGGAAACAACGACTCGGGTTCTTCATCGTCGTCATCCGCTTCAAAGGTGACGTCTTCATTGAGAGCCTCGGTGTCGTCCTGCCACTGGTCGTAGACGTTTTCGGTAAACCAGGCCGACACGCTCAGGTCGTAGTCGGCGGTGTGCTCGAAGGCGAGCGAGGCGAGCTTCTGGCGCAACGAGAGGGTCGAACCGCCCGCTGCTACGGCCGCGATGATCTCGCCGTAGTTGGCCGGGTCGACGACGACGGCCACGTTGGCGTGGTTTTTAGCAGATGCCCGGACCAACGCCGGTCCACCGATGTCGATCTGCTCGATCACATCGGCCGGCTCGGCGCCACTATCGACGGTCTCGACAAAAGGGTAGAGGTTGACGACGACGAGCTGGAAGGCCTTGATACCGAGCTCATCGAGCTGAGAAGCATGCGCGTCGAGGCGCAGGTCAGCCAGGATGCCCGCGTGCACACCGGGGTGCAGGGTCTTGACCCGGCCGTCGAGCGATTCCGGAAAGCCGGTGACGGCGGACACATCGGTAACGTCGTAGCCCGCGGCGCGAATGGCGGCGGCGGTGGAGCCGGTAGAGACGATTTCAACGCCATCCGCTATGAGGGCTGCGGCGAGGTCGAGCAGGCCGGTCTTGTCACTCACGGAGATGAGTGCGCGCTCGATGGTGATCTGGTCCCGATTGCGGTACGAGCTGGGCGCGTTACTGTGACCACTCATGCGTTGGAGTTCTCCTTGAGGTTCATGTGTCCGTTGGCGATGTCAAGCACGGCCTGAATGAGCAGGCGCCGCTCGACGAGCTTGATGCGATTTTGCAGGGAAATTTCGGTGTCACTGGGCAGAACGTCGACTCGCTCCTGCACGAGAATGGGGCCGTCGTCGACACCGTTGTCGACGACGATGATGCTCGCGCCGGTCTGTGCGACCCCGGCGGCGAGCGCATCACGCACGGCGTGTGCCCCGGGAAACTCGGGCAGGTAGGCGGGATGGGTGTTAATGAGGTTCGGCGACAGGGCGGCGACCACGCGCGGTGGCAGCAGGCGCATCATGCCGCTGAGCACGACCAGATCGGGTTGCCACTGCTGAATCTGAGTGAGCAGTTCGTCGCCCCAGGCAGCGCGGTCGGCAAAGGAAGTGAACGGAACGGAGAACGCGGGGATTCCGAATTCGACACCGAGTTCGAGCCCGTCGGCATCGCGGTCGGCACCGATCGCCACGATTCGGGCCGGAAACTCGGCGTCTTCTGACGCCTCCAGCAGGGCCCGCAGATTGGATCCTCCGCCGGAGATCAACACGACAATAGACAGCACTGTTTGAGCCTACCGTTTGGCGCGGAACGCCGAGGAGATCCGGGCTCGGCCGGCGAGCATTCCGAGGGCCGCCGCGACGCCGATTTCGGCGGCGGCAAGGGCACCCACCAGCAGCGGATTCGGCCCAACCTCGACGAGGCGGCCCGGACCCATAGCGCCAGCCGACCACCAGGCGAGCAGGCCGAGCAGGGCGCCGCCGACGATACCCATGCCGAGGCCCGTGAGCACGTGTTCAAGCGTGGTGCGTTCGGGAACGCCGGGGCGGTCCAGCCACTGCCGGGTGATAACGGCGAAAATGAAGCCCATGAGCACGGGAACGAGCAACCCGAGAAAGCCGTACGTGGCGGCGCCCTGTGGCAGCGCTCCGAACAGTGGCAGGCCGGGCAGGGTTCCCACGACGGTGCCGACCGGCGAAATGGTGCTTCCTGCGCCCAGCGCAATCCCCGGCCCCACGAACCAGGCTGCGGCCCAGATCACGAGGTTGGGAATGAGCACGAGCTGCGCGAGCGTGATGGTCGCGCCACCGAAAACGCCGGCCTGCACCGCCTCATAAAGGCCGATGATGGTCGCATAGTTGACCGCAATGAGTGCGGCCACGGTTACGGCCGACACGATCAGCACCCCAGCGGCAGCGGCTGTTCCGCCTCGCAGGGCACCCTCAATGACGGTTCTAGTGGTCTGTGGCATCCGCTGAGACCACGAGAGGATGCCGCGGCTCACCCGCCCCAGATCCTCCTCGACCCCCGCAGTCTTGCGCCGCCCCAGTTCCGCCCCGACCAGAACTCCAGCCGCATAAATGAACGTCGGCAGCAGGAGCCCCTGCAGTTGGTTGGGCTTCACCGTGTCCGACACGGCAGACAGGGTCACGAGAGCGGCGAGAATCCCATAGGTTCCCACGGCCACGCCGACGCCGGTCCAGCGATGCGGGGTCTCTGCGGCGCGTCGACCGGTGTGTACCCCCATGAGCACGGAGAGCATGGCGAAACCGAGCGGCACGACCGAGATGAGAAAAGGTGTGTCCGCGCCCGCCAGGCCTAGCGCTGCGGCCACATCAGGGCCGAGTTGCACCGTGAGGTCGACGCCGTTGCCGAGGAGCCAGATATCGGCCGCGGCCCGCCAGAACACAAACCATTCGACCGACAGGCCGAAATGGGCGGCCCAGAGTACGGTGAGCGGCACCATGGCGATGCCGATGCCAATGGCGACAACAAGTAATGCCTCAAGAGCGGCGAGCAGGGCAGTCGTTATGCGGTTCATCCGTTTGGAGCCTACCCGTTCACCCGGCGCATTCTGGCGACCACGCTGCGCGGGCGACCAGAAAGCCCATACTGAGGGCGGGAAAAGCTCAACTTAACGAGTCAGAGCCCGCCCCAAAGGGCGGGCTCTGCACGATGAAGCGGTTACAGGGCCGCGAGTGCCTCGCGCAGCAGGGTGGCAGCCGCGCTCGGCGTCTTGCCGACCTTGACTCCGGCGGCCTCAAGGGCCTCCTTCTTGCCCTGGGCGGTTCCGGCTCCGTCAGAGACAATGGCGCCGGCGTGGCCCATGGTCTTTCCCTCGGGGGCGGTGAAACCGGCCACGTAGCCGATGACCGGCTTCGTGACGTGCGCCTTGATGTACTCGGCGGCCTTCTCTTCGGCGTCGCCACCGATTTCGCCGATCATCACGATCGCCTTGGTCTCAGGGTCGTTCTCAAAAGCCTCGAGCGCATCGATATGCGTCGTGCCGATGATGGGGTCGCCGCCGATACCGATGGCGGTGGAGAAGCCCAGATCGCGCAGTTCATACATCATCTGGTAGGTCAGTGTGCCCGACTTGGACACGAGGCCGACCGGGCCCTTGACCGTGATGTTCGCCGGCGTGATGCCCACGAGTGCCTCACCGGGCGTGATGATGCCGGGGCAGTTTGGGCCGATGATGCGGGTCTTATTGCCCTTTTTGATGGCGTAGGCCCAGAACTCGGCCGAGTCCTGCACGGGAACACCCTCGGTGATGATGACGAGCAGCGGAATCTCGGCGTCGATCGCTTCGATAACCGCGTCCTTGGTGAACACCGGCGGAACGAAGACGATCGAGACGTCGGCGCCGGTCGTGGCGACGGCCTCGGCGACCGTGCCGAACACGGGCAGTTCAACATCGCCGTGCACGACCGTGGTACCGGCCTTGCGCGCGTTGACGCCACCGACGACCTGGGTACCGGCCTTGAGCATGAGGGCGGTGTGCTTGGTGCCCTCACCTCCGGTGATGCCCTGCACGATGACCTTGGAGTCTTTGTTGAGGAAGATTGACATTGTTTTTAGTCCTTAATCTCGACAGGCCGGGTCAGCGAGCGGCGTTGGCGAGTTCGGCTGCCTTGGCGGCGCCCTCGTCCATGGTGGCGGCCAATGTTACGAGGGGGTGGTTCGCCTCGGCGAGGATGCGACGGCCCTCCTCAACGTTATTGCCGTCGAGGCGCACCACGAGCGGCTTGTTGGCGCTGGCACCGAGCTCAGCGAGCGCGCCCACAATGCCCTTGGCGACGGCGTCACACGCGGTGATGCCGCCGAAGACGTTGACGAAGACGCTTTTGACCTGCGGGTCGCCAAGAATGACGTCGAGGCCTGCGGCCATGATCTCAGCGGATGCTCCGCCTCCAATGTCGAGAAAGTTGGCCGGCTTGACGCTGCCGAAGTTCTCGCCGGCGTAGGCAACGACGTCGAGGGTGCTCATGACGAGCCCCGCGCCGTTGCCGATGATGCCGACTTCACCGTCGAGCTTGACGTAGTTGAGGCCGGCCGCCTTGGCCTTGGCCTCGAGCGGGTCAGCCGCGGCAGCGTCTTCGAGGAGGGCGTGCTTGGGGTGACGGAAGTCGGCGTTCTCATCGATGGTGACCTTGCCGTCGAGAGCAATGATGTCGCCTTCTTCGGTGAGCACGAGCGGGTTGACCTCGACCAGGGTTGCGTCTTCACCCTTGAATACGTCGTACAGCTTGACGAAGACCGGGGCGACCTTGTCGACGAGCTCGGCCGGGAACTTCGCGTCGATGGCAATCTGCTTCGCCGCAGCGAGGTCGATGCCGACCATCGGGTCGATGGCCGTGTAGGCGAGTGCTTCGGGCTTTTCGACAGCGAGAACTTCGATTTCCACGCCACCTTCGTAGCTGGCGAGCGACAGGTACGACCGGTTCGACCGGTCCAGCAGCACGGAGAAGTAGAACTCCGCTTTGATGCGTGCTCCGCCGGCCACCATGACGCGGTGTACGGTGTGGCCCTTGATGTCCAGGCCCAGAATGTCGCGGCCTGCGGCTTCGGCGTCATCCGCAGTCTTGGCTACTTTGACGCCGCCGGCCTTGCCGCGGCCGCCAACCTTGACCTGCGCCTTGACCACGACAACGCCACCGAGCTTCTCGGCCGCAGCACGCACGTCGGCGGGGGTGTCCGCGATGATGCCCGGCAGAACCGGCACACCATATTCCTCAAAGAGGTCTCTCGCTTGGTATTCGTAAAGATCCACGCTGCTCTTCCAATCCGCGTCTTGGCGATCACACCGCCGGTGAAGATATATGAGGTTGTTGGCAACAGCAGTCAAGCCGTCAATTAGCTTGACATCAAGACAACCGGTGCTTGAAAACTCTATCGCGTCAATGACACTTCACAGCGCACCCCTGAGCTTCCCGAACACCACTGATCGACTGCTGTGCCGCCACAAAACGCCCGCCAAAGGCTAGCCACACCTTGCTGGACGACGCCCCCACGGAGTGATTGTCTAGTACAATGACTCATCTCGTTCTAGCGGTGGAACCGCACGCCGCCGGCCTGGCTTCTCGGCTGAACTGGCTACGTGCCGGTGTCCTCGGCGCGAACGACGGCATCGTCTCCGTCGCCGCCCTCGTCGTCGGTGTCGCCGCGGCAACCACCGATTCCGGTGTCATCCTCATCGCCGGCGTCGCGAGCCTGCTCGCCGGTGCGATCTCCATGGCCCTCGGCGAATACGTCTCGGTCAGCAGCCAACGCGACTCCGAACGTGCCCTCATCGCCAAGGAAACCTGGGAGCTCGAGAACGAGCCAGACGAGGAACTCGCCGAACTGGCCGGTTTCTACGCAGCCAAGGGACTCTCTCACCAGACCGCCCATCAGGTCGCGCTCGAACTCACCAAACACGATGCCTTGGCGGCGCACCTCGAGGTTGAACTGCACATCACCGCGGAGGACGTGTCGAACCCCTGGCACGCAGCCTACGCATCCGCTATTGCTTTCACCGTCGGTGCGGCGCTCCCCCTGCTCGCGGTCCTGCTGCCGCCAGCCGAATGGCGCATCGGCGCCACCTTCCTCGCGGTACTGGTGGCGCTCGTCATCACCGGTTGGCTCAGCGCCCATCTGGGGAACAGCCCCAAGCCGCGCGCCATCGCCCGCATCGTCATCGGTGGCACCCTCGCCCTGGCCGTTACCTATGTCATCGGAGCACTGATCGGCGGCCACGTCTAGGCCGATTATGCTGTACTGGTGTCTACCCGTCGTGCCGCCCTGGTCTTTCTCGTCGACGCCCTTCTGGTGCTCGCGTTTGTGCTCATCGGGCGGACGAGCCACAACGAGGGTGTCCTCGGGGCGCTCGTCACCTATTGGCCGTTCCTCACCGGACTCATTCTGGGTTGGCTCGTGCTCCGTGCCTGGCGGAGCCCTCGTCGCATCCGCTTCACCGGCCTCGGTATCTGGGTGTCGACGGTCGGCTTCGGTCTGTTGCTGCGCGTCGTCAGCGGCCAGGGTGTGCAGCTGAGCTTCGTTATCGTTACCACGATCGTGCTCGGTGTCTTCCTGCTCGGCTGGCGCGCCGTGGCCGCCCTCGCCAGCCGCTCCCGTTCGCGGGCGACTGCGCGCAGCCCTCTATGAATTTGCTCACGCGCACGAATGGGCCTCCCGCGACAGGACTCCCGGGCTGACTCCCCCGGGGTCAGTCAAAGGAGGGCACGGGACCAAGGCAACGGGCACCCCCTTCTGCATTTCCCTCCTTCCCACGTCGGGCCTCGTCGAGAACATTCGGGTACCAGCAGACACCTGGGCGCACTTTCGTCGCATCATCAGATCAGTTAGCGCGTTGGCATCGGTTGTAACGTCTGCGAAACCGGTCGCCCGAGGGTTGCGAACGGGCATTGCTTACCCCGCGCGCCGGGTCTACTGTGCTGAGCAAGTCGCCTGACACGCGCCCCCTTCGGCGTCTGGTGCCACTCGTCGACGGCATCAGACGAATGAGGAGTCGGCTATGAATACACGCACAGCATTCGCCGCTGGGGCCGCCGGGGCGGCTTTGGTTTTGAGCGCATTCGTAGGGTCGACCCTGTTTCCCACCGCGATCGTCCCGCTGGGCGCCGTCGCGGGAACGGTGCACTTCACCGCGGTAGGAGACGTGAGCTCCAGCGCGGCCGCGAGCGCGATGTTGAGCCAGGTCGGCGCGGCACGCCCCGATGCCCACTTCACCCTCGGCGACCTGAGCTACGGCGCCACCGGGGCCGAACAGACCTGGTGCGATTTCGTCACAACGAGGGTCGGTGCCGGATTCCCGTTCGAGACGATCTCCGGAAACCACGAGAGCAATGGCCTGAACGGCAATATTAATGACTTCACGGCGTGCCTGCCGAACCAGCTTCCGGGCGTGGTGGGATCGTACGGACGCCAGTACTACGTCGACGTACCGCAGGTCAATCCGCTCGTGCGATTCATCATGGTTTCGCCCGAGCTGACCTTCGTGGACGGTGTCTGGTCGTACGCGGCGGGCACCCCGCGGTACCAGTGGACCTCGAACGCCATCGACGGTGCGCGGGGCGCCGGCATTCCCTGGGTCGTCGTCGGCATGCACAAGCAATGCATCTCGGTTGGGCGGGGCGGTTGCGAATCCGGCGCCGATCTAATGAACCTCCTCGTTTCCAAACGGGTCGACCTCGTGCTGACCGGTCACGAACACAACTACGCGCGCAGCAAACAGCTTGCGCTCGGCGCATCCTGTACGGCGATCGTTCCGGGGACCTTCACGGCCGGCTGTGTCGCCGACGGCGGCAATGCGCTCGTCAAGGGCGCCGGCACCGTATTCAACACCGTCGGCACGGGAGGGACGCCGCTTCGGGACCTCACGATGGGGGACTCGGAGGCACCGTATTTTGCGGCCTCAGCGGGGCTCAACGCCAATCCGACCTTCGGCAATCTCGACGTGAGCACTACCGCCGATAGGCTCACGGCGCGGTTCCTGCCCGTGCTGGGTGGCACGTTCACGGATGCCTTCACCATCACCGCTGGCGCCACGCCCATCAACCAGCCGCCCGTCGCCTCCTTCACGGCCGCGTGCACTGCGCTCGAGTGCAGCGTCAACGCGAGCGCCTCGAGCGACCCGGACGGGTCTATAACGAACTACGCGTGGAACTGGGGCGACGGCGCCGAAGGCACCGGGGCGACCGCCGCTCACAGCTTTGCGACGGCCGGTAGCTACACCGTGACCCTCACCGTAACCGACAATGCGAGCGCGACCGGCAGCACGACGCGCCCCGTCGTCGTCGGCACTGGTACGCCGCCGTTCGCGGCAGATTCCTTCTCACGGTCCGTGACGAACGGCCTCGGCACGGCCGAGGCCGGCGGGGCCTGGTCAACGACGGGAAGTTCCACCATGTTCTCGGTCGACGGCGCGGCGCGCATTCGAGTTGCCACGGCGGGGGTGACGGCCAGCGCCTATCTCGCCCAGCTATCCCAGGCGCAGACCGATTTCCGGTTCATCCTATCTTCCGACAAGGTTGCGACCGGGGGCGGCACCTTCATCTCGGCCAGCGGTCGGCGCATCGTTGGGGTTGGTGCCTACCAGGCGAAGATCGTCTTGCGCTCCTCCGGACTGGTCGCCCTCTCTCTGGTGCGCGTGAACGGCTCCGGTGCCGGGGAGGTCGTTCTTCAGCCCGCAATCTCCGTGCCGGGTCTGACTCTGGCCGCCGGCGACCGGCTCAACGTTCGGGTGCAGGTCACGGGGGCGAATCCGACGACGGTGCAGGCGAAGGTCTGGCCGGTCAACGGCGCCGAACCGACGGCGTGGCAGCGTACGATCACGGATGCAACGGCTGGGCTCCAAACGGCGGGAGGTCTCGGAATCACGTTGTATATCTCGAGCAGCGCGACGAATACGCCCGTGGTGGGAACGATCGACGATTTGATTGCTCGCATTCCCTAGAGATATCTGCCGGCATGGGGACGAGCGGCCAACGGAAGGATCGTCGACGACGACGTCGCAGCACTCTCACCGCCGCCGGCTGCACCACCGTCAGGGATCAAGCACTCTCAGGAGAGCAGGCGAGGCCGCAAGCATCAAGCCAAGAGCGTAACTTCTCCGGGGATCGCTAGCCCACAGCGATGGCGTCAAAGAGCAGATACGCGACGAACAGAGCCCCGGCGAGCAGCGCAGCCAGCGTGAGCGCCAGCAAGCGGTCGGACCAACGTCGGCCACCGCCGAGCGCCAGCAGCAGGCCGACGAGGCCCTCGCCCCACCACTGCGGGCCGCCGATCAGCAGAGCGCCATAGAGCGCCTCCCCGAGAATGAGGCCGCTCATCACGGCCACCCCCACGCGGTGCGCGGGCGCATGCCGACGGCCGGCGAGATCACCCGCCAGACCACACAGGGCACCGGCCACGATCGCGACGACGGCCCACAGCACGAGGACTCGGACAGAGTGCGACTCCGGGGCGAGCGCAGCCCAGGTCGCGACCATCATCTCCAGTGCGGCGGCGCCCAGAAGCACGGCTCGCCAACCCCGGGCCCGGCTGAGGACGGCAACGAGAAACGAGACCAGACCCCAGAGCGCGCTCGTGTTGGCGAGGGTGGTCCAGGGCTCCGGCACCACCGCATAGATCATGCGGGCCACGAGCCCGGCGCCTGCCCCGGCTCCGAGCGCTAGGAGCAGAACACGGGCCAGCGCGGCTTGCGGTCGCACGCGCTTAGCAGTCAGAGTCACGCTGCGAGCCTAGGGGCTGCGCCCGAAAGTCACGATTGTCTAGTACCTGAATACTATTCTCGGCACTCCTAATCAGTCAAAAACATGAATGAGTCTCAACTTTATGTTCGATTTATGAGATAATGGATGCATGGCGATCAACGATGATCCACCTCCGAAAGCACCGGCTCCGAACCCTGAGCGTCCGCATTCTGAGTCACTGAAGGCAGCAGATTCGACAGCGGCACCTCCGAACACGTCACCTCCGATTCCTGAGCGGCCGAATGCGAGTCGCGCGGAGGCTGAGTCGGACTTTGAGGTTGCGCAGGCGGCTGATCATCTGGCCGTCCATGAAGCGGAGGCGGAGGATGAGGGGGATGAGGCTGAGGCTGCGCACGAGCGGGTCCGGGCCGCGGCTGCTGCCGACGCTGCGGAGTTCGTGGCCGACATGGAGGCGGCGGGGATCAAGCCGGGCAAGCCCGCCCGCACTCACCGGTCGGCGGGAAAGAAGACGATGTCTGGGGTGCAGGCGTTGAATTATGTGGTCGCGGCATCCTTGCAAGATTGGAAGGCGCGCCCGGTCGATGTGGAGCAGGTGCGGCTGCTCGACGCGGTGCGGGAATACGACCTCGCAATCAACCGGGCCCACGCCGCGCGGGCGGCTGCGATCGACGACCTCGCCCGGTGGGTGGACGGTACCGCTGTGACCGGCCGTCCGCTGCCACGGGCGATGCTGACCCAGGAGGCGCGAGACGCCGGTGAAAGGGGTCAGCCGTTGCAGCGCTGGTCCGAGAAACAGGCCGCTGAAGAAGGCCTCGTCGCCGAGCTGGGCTGTCTGCTGCGGGTACACGAGAACACCGCCCGCAACCTGCTCTGCGTCAGCCAGATGGTGCAGCACGAACTGCCCGCCACCCGAGCCCGGCTCGCCGACGGCTCAATCAGCTACCGACACGCGGAAGTCATTGTCAACAATGCCCTGTCTCTGCCCGACGACGCCCGGGCCGCCTTCGAAGACGAAGTCCTCACCGGGGCGGAGAGCCTGACCGTGGGGCAGCTGAAGAAACGAGCGAGTACCGTGCGGGAACTCTCCCACCCGGAATCCATCGTGAAGCGGCACCAGAAGGCGCTGAGCGAACGCTGCTTCGCCGTCACCCCCAACCGGGACGGTATGGCCTGTCTGGAGTTGCTCCTCACCCAGGAAGACGCCGCCGCAATCGCGGACCGCGTCGACACCCTGGCGCGCAGTCTGCACAACGTTGCCCAGCACGAACCCGTCGACACCCGCACCCTCGGCCAGCAACGCCTCGACGTGGCCGTCGACCTGCTCCTGACCGGAGTGACAGAGACCGGCCTGGGTGCCGGGGTGCAGGGGCTGGTGAACGTGACCGTGCCGGTGCTGACCCTGATGGGCCTCAGCGAGGAACCCGGCACCCTCGACGGATTCGGACCCATCGACGCCGACACCGCCCGCCACGTCGCCGCGACGGCAAAGAGCTTCACCCGCATCCTGATCCACCCGGAGACCAGCGCCGTGCTCAGCGTCGGCAAAACCCGCTACAAAGTGCCCGCCGACCTGAAGAAATGGCTCGAGATTCGTGACGGCACCTGCCGGTTCCCCGGCTGCACCCGCCAAGCCCGCCACAGCGAAGTCGACCACACCCACGACTGGCAATACAACGGCGAAACCCGCTGGGATAACCTTGCCCACCTCTGCAAACGCGGCCATCGACTCAAAACAGAAACCGGCTGGATCGTCACCCAGACCATCGACGGCACCATGCACTGGAGCAGCCCCGCCGGCAAACACTACGCCACCCACCCCGCCACCCGCCTCGGCCCCACCACCGCCGCCACCGCACACGACACAGCGAAACGACCCATCGACGTCTGGACCGACCTCGCCGAACACAACTGGGAGAAAACCCCCTTCTAGCTGGCTCAGTTCCTAGCTGGCTCAGTTCCTAGCTGGCTACGAGTCCGCCCGGCGCAGCCCCGGAGTGGCGAGCAACTGACCGTCACGAAACACGGCGAGCACATCAATGGCAAAACGCTCGGTCATGTCATTGAGCGTTGCCTCACCGCCGGCCACGATGGCTGTGGCGAGCACGTCGGCCGTGACGATATCGGCGGCGAACACGGTGACTTGGCGAAACGGCGACAACTCGCCGTTCAGCACTGTCCAAATATGCTCGCCCCGTTCCGCACTGCCTGACGTCGCCACCGCGCGAAGCGGATTCCGCAGCGGCACGCTCGCAATCACGTCGCCGCGATCGAATGGATTGACGATTGCCACAGCCCAATCGGGGACCATGCCGGGCGACGTCTCCCACGCTTCGAGCCCTTCTCCCGGTTCGAGCCCTTCTCCCGGTTCGCCGCTGACGAGAACGTCACCGCCCGCATTGATTGACCAGTTGGTGAGTCCGCGTTGGGTCAGGGCAACTCCGGCTTCGGCGATGGCGAGTGCTTTGACGACGCCGGACAGGTCGATCACTCCATCAGCCCGATGCGGCGTGAACGCCCCGTGGGTGCGATCCCGCCAGTCCAACGCGAGGGCGTAGCAGTTGCGCAGGCTCTCACTGGCCTCGGTCAAGCGGATATCCCGGCGCGCGACGCGACTGAGCTCCGAGTCTTCCCGGTAGAGGCTGAACTCTTCGTCCCACCGCCGAAACATGGTCTCGACGACCCGCACGGCATGCGCCCGGGCAGCCCCGCCCAGACCGGGCTCGTCGCCGATATCTGGTAGCCGCAGACTGACGATTGTGCCCATGGTCGCGAAGGTCAGCGCGGGGAGCGTGCCCTCAGCCGGCGTGCTGGCCGGCACGCGTTCTTCGTCGCGACGCATGTTCGGCACTCTAAAATCCGGCCGCATCGAGGGCGGACTGCAGCGACTGCAGGTAGCCGCCGGTCGTATAGGTGGCGCCGCTCACGTTATTCACCCGTGAGGACTGGGCAGCCAGCACCTCGGAGCGCAAAATCGGAGCAGCCTGATTGCTGATTGCTACCGATCGACCACCGCGGTTGGTGAGCTGCAGCGGGGTGACATCGGTGATCGTCCCGTTGGCGATGGTCACCGAGACCTGCATATTGCCGAATTGGGTTTGAACCACCGCGCCATCAAACGTTCCGGACTGCGAAGACGCCGCACTCGCCTTAGCGGCCGTAGCGGCAGCGTTGGCAGCCGCAGCCGCGTTGGCTGATGCCGTAGCGGCTGCGGCCGCATCAGCTGCCGCCTTCGCCGAGGCAGCGGTGTTGGCGGCATTGGCCTGGGCCTGAGCCGCGGCAGCAGCGTCGGAGGCCGCACTCGCCGTAGCTGCAGCCTGCGCAGCCGCGGACGTTGCCGCCGCTGCCGTGCCGGTTCCGGTCGAACTTGACGCAAGATTCTGGCTGGCGTCGATCGCCTGGGTCCCCAGCTGCCAGCCAATGCCGACAATCGAGACCGAAGCCAGGGCGGCCATGACCACTGCACGAAATCTCACCAGTCAAACCTTTCGTAGTGGATCTGCTTCTTGGGAACCCCGCACGCACGGGCATCCCGCACGACGGCGTCGGTCCACGGGCGGGGACCGCAGATGTAGATATCGGAGTGTTGGAGTTCGGGCACGATCTTGCGCAGGGTGATGCCAGCCCGGGCGGCATCCGCTGGTAGCCAGGTGCTGACGCCCTTGGGGCGCTTGCCGGCGATGATGCGCAGTTCGGCGCCGCGCACTCGACACAGGTCGGTGAGTTCGTCGACCAGGTAGGTGTCGCCGAGGGAGTGAGAGCGCAGCAGCACGGTGGCGTTGCCCGGTGCGAACGACACCGTTTCCAGCAGCGAACGAATGGGCGCAACGCCAATTCCGGCTGCGATCAGAACGACCCGGGGCGAGGTGCGGGCGTTCTCGGTGAACAAGCCGTACGGACCCTCAAAACTCACCCGGGTACCGCGCTCCAATTGGGGAAGTTGCTGCGAGGCGTCACCGAGACCGCGAACGGTAATGCGCAGGCCACGCTCGCTCGGAGCCGCCGACAACGAGAAGGGATGCGCCTGCCACCAGAGTCCGTGGGCCCAAAACCGCCAGACAAAGAACTGCCCGGACGTGGCCCCGAGCTTGGCCAGCTGGCGACCCGTCAAGATGATCGAGACGACGCCGGGAGCGACGGCATCCACACGGTCCACCACGAGGCGGTGCGTGAGCGATCGGGTCACCGGCAGGACGAAACGAAAGACAATGATGGAGCCGGCCACAGCCATGTAGAGGGCCAGCCAGTAGTAGCGGGCGATAGCGCCCTCACTGAGCAGACCGCCCACGCTCAGCTGGTGCGGGATGGCAACCAGCACGGAAAGATAAGCGAGCAGATGCACGGCATGCCAGGCCTCGTAACGAAACTTGCGACGCACGAGCACGAGCGAGGTGATGACGACGCCGATCATGAGTGCGAGGCCGAGAAACGCGAGCGGCATGTCGGGCAGCGTCGTGAACATGTTCCAGACCTCGACGAAAACGTTGACGTTTTCGGCGAGAGCGTAGCCGCTGATGAGCAATACGGCATGACCAAGAATGAGATACAGGGCGGGCTTGCCGAGCGACTGGTGCACGGCCATGGCCTGGTCGTGCCCGAAGGCGCGGTCGATCGGGGGGAGCCGGGCGGCCAGCACGAGCATCACCAGCAGCAGGTCGGTGCCAACCAGGCCGGCGAAGATTCCGAGGGAGGTGAAGGCGTCGGCCGGAGTGCCGAACTTGGCCGCTCCCCCGTCGGCGAGAAAGATGGCGATCACGATGGCGACCGAGGCCACGCAGAGAATCTGGAGGCTGTCGGCCAGCCGCATCCGCTTCTTATAGGCCGGGTGCAGCGGCGCGACGCGGGTATGGCGCGTGGGCACCTGGCCGGTGCGGGTGGTGCGCGTGTCGAGGCTCATGAGTAGAGCTTCGACCGATCAACAATCGAACTGCTATCGATAACCTGTGAAGAGTCTGTGTGTCGTCAATGCCTGTTGCCGCTGGGTTGCCGCTGGGTTGCCGCTGGGATGCCGCTGCTAGTCCGGCAGTGCCGGAGGCTGTCGCTGGTGCGCCCGTGTCTGTGCCCGTGTCTGTGCCCGTGTCTGTGCCCGCACGAGCACCACGATGATGAGAGCGACAACGCTGCCGAGCACGGTCTCCAGCACGCGATCCAGCAACAGAGCCGGCACCGGCACCGGACTCGTGAGGTGCACCACGGTGAGGGCGAGTGGGGTCACGAACAACAGTGCAGCCCCATAGTGTCGGCCGATGAGAATTTCGGCCCCGAACTGACCGAGCGCGATGACGAGAATGAGCACCGCGACCGGTGGTCCGGGCAGCAGCACGAGCGCGGTCAGGCCTACGCCGAGCGTCGTACCGATCATGCGGTGGAAGGCCCGCGACACGGAGTGTGCCGCGCCGGGCGGCGGTAGCACTGCCACAACACTCACCACCGCCCAATATGGATGCCCGATGCCTACCCCGAGCGCAAGAGAACCGGCAATGAGGGCACCGACCACGTTTTGGGCGATGGACACCCACACCCGGCGTTCACGGATCGCCCCCGGACGCAGGAGGGCGCCGCGCGACAGATTCTTGTATAGGTCGGGTTCGCGCCGCCCGGCGACGCGGCGCAACAGCCAACCAGACATCGTGAGCAACCAGGCAAATGCGGCAGAGGCTACGGCCACGAGCAGCCTCGGCCAGAACTCTCCATTGGGTACGGGTAGCTGCGCAATAACGGCGTAACCAAAGACGAAGAAGATCGGCGTGGCCGGAAACAGCCCCGCCGTGGCTGCCACGAGAATTCCGGTCACGATCACCACCACCAGCCCGGCGGAGAGCACGAGCAACGACGCCTCGACCAAGGCAAGCAGGAGGGCGAACGAGATGATCGCGAGCATCAGGGTGCCAGCCACGGTCACCGTGCGCAGGCGCACCCGGTAGGGCTCGTTGCGGCCGAACAGCGCCGTCATCGCGCCGAAGGCCGCGTAGGCGGCCCAGTCGAGCTGGCCGGTGAGCACGAGAACGGTCAATGGCAGGGCGGTGGCGATGGCAGCTCGAGTGGCGACCTCGAATTGAATGGCACGTAGTGAGCGCGCCCACTGCCTCAGACTTTCGGGCTGTGCGGCACTCCCCGTGAGATCAACGGAGTGCACGCTAGATCTTTTCGATCGGAGCAATCTTGATCAACAGTTTTTTGGCGCCCGCGGTATCAAACTGCACGTGCGCGATGCGCTTGGTGCCCTCACCGGTAACCTGGTTGACCCGGCCCTCGCCGAAGTCATGATGACGGATGCGGTCGCCAGAGGCCAGCTCGAGGCTGCCGTTATCCCGCACCGTTCCCGTGATCGTGTTCGCCCACTCGGTCTTGGGCTTGCCCGGTGGCAGACCGGCTTGCTGCTTGCTACGTCCGCCGTAACCGTCGCTGCTTGACCCGCCGAGGGAATTGCCGAAGCCGCTATCCCGGCGAGCGTTGAGTGCCCGCGGCTGGGTACCGCTGCGAGAATTTGCCATGCCCGGCGACTGCTTCCAGTCAATCAGCTCGGCCGGAATCTCCTGCAGGTAGCGGCTCGGCATCGCCACGTTGATGTCGCCGAACTGTGCTCGGGTCATGGCGAGCGAGAGGTAGAGCCGTTTGCGGGCTCGAGTGATGCCCACGTAGAACAGACGTCGTTCTTCGGCCGGTCCGCCGGGCTCGTTGGCGGACATCTGGTGCGGTAGCAGCCCCTCCTCCACTCCGGTGAGGAACACGGCCTCATATTCGAGACCCTTCGCGGTATGCAGGGTCATCAGTGACACCGTGCCCGAGGCATCGTCGAGGTCATCGGCCGCAGCCACGAGCGATACCTGGGTCAGAAAGTCCACGAGTCCGCCGTCGGGGTTCTCCTTGTTGAAGTCCTTGGTCTGGGCCACGAGTTCTTCGATATTCTCGGCCCGCGCCTCGTCTTGCGGGTCACGGCTGTTTCGCAACACTGCGAGCAACCCGCTGCCGTTCAGCAGAAACTCGAGCACCTCGGACACGTTCGAGCCGCCCACTGCCACACCGTCATCGGATACCGAGGTGGGAACGAGCATAAGCGCGGCGGCATCGAGCAATTCGGCGAGCTTGAGGATGGCGCCGGTCACCTTCGGGCCGAGGCCGAGAGCTGCGGAATTGCGCATGGCCTGGCGAAAGGTGAGCTCATTGTCATCGGCGAAACTCGAGAGCCCGGTCTCGGTGGCCGGACCGATGCCGCGCTTGGGGGTGTTCAGAATGCGGCGAAGGGCGAGCTCATCGACGGGGTTGGCGACGGCGATGAGATAGGCCAGGGCATCCTTGATTTCGGCGCGCTCATAGAACTTGGTGCCGCCGACCACGCGATAGGGCGTGGCCGAGCGCACCAGAATCTCTTCGAGCGCCCGGGTCTGGGCATTGGTGCGGTAGAAAACCGCCATGTCGCGGTAGGCCATGCCAGCCGCGTGCAACACCTGAATCTCATCGGAAACGAACTGGGCTTCATCGTGCCCGGAATACGCGGTAAAGCCAACAATTTTCTCGCCGTCACCGCCAGCGCTCCACAGCTTTTTGTCGGTGCGGTCAAAGTTATGGCCGATCACCGCGTTCGCGGCCGAAAGAATGTTCTGGGTCGACCGGTAGTTCTGTTCCAGCAAAATCACCCTCGCGCCCGGGTAATCCCGCTCGAACCCGCTGATATTGCGAGTATCGGCCCCACGGAAAGCATAGATCGACTGGTCAGAGTCACCTACCACGGTCAGCGACGCCCCAGGAATGGCGCCAGAGGCGTCGCGCAGGTTGCGCACGTGAACGCCGTCATCGTCCATCTCCTGGGCGAGGTCGACCGTGACCGGCCGGGTGAGCTCGTGCACGAGGGCGTACTGGGCGTGATTGGTGTCCTGGTATTCGTCGACGAGCAGGTGCCGAAACCGCCGCCGATAGAGCGCGGCAACCTTGGGGAACGCTCGGAACAGGTAGACGGTTTCACCGATGAGGTCGTCGAAGTCGAGGGCGCTTGCGGCGCGTAACCGGGCGGAGTACTGCCGAAAGATCTCCACGAACATAACCTCTTGCGGGTCGCTCATATTGGCGTTGCGGGCGTAGGAATCGGCATCAGCCAACTCATTCTTGAGCTTGGAGATCTTGGCGCCCGCCGACCCCGGCGTGAACCCGTAGGTGTCGGCATCGAGACCCTTGATGATGCGTTTGAGGGTGACCTTGCTGTCGGCCGAGTCGTAGATACTGAACGTGCGGGCAAGGCCGATCTTCTCGGCTTCCCGGCGCAAAATGCGTACGCACGAGGAGTGGAAGGTGCTGATCCACATTCCGTCGGATCCCTGGCCGAGAATGGCGTGCACCCGCTCGCGCATTTCGGCCGCAGCCTTGTTCGTGAAGGTGATGGCGAGAATCTGGCTCGGCCAGGCATCGCGGGTTTC
>JBBRBV010000015.1:0-51309 GCA_038205545.1 Actinomycetales bacterium | reverse complement strand
GGCCGGTGCGAGTCTCTCGTCGGCTTTGGATGGTGTGCGGTTTGGTCACCTTGACGACGCGGAGGCCATCGCGGTGTTCACGGCGTTGGAAGAGCTGGGCCGCAAGGTCGATAGCGCCAGACTACGAGCCACCACCGACATTGGGGTTCGTGCCGAAACCGACCTGGGCACCGGGTCGCTCGCCTATCGGAACGGATGCCGCACCCGGGTGGATTTCATCAGCCAGCTCGCCGGCATCAGCGGCCGCGAAGCCAAACGTCGCCTCAAGCTCGGCGAGACCGCCGTGGAACGCACCCCACTCGGCCTTCCCGTCCCGGCCTGCTACCCGGTCATCGCCAACGGCCTCACCAGTGGCGAGCTCGGCATCGAATCGGCAGAGATCATCGCCACCACGCTCAACGCCCTCCACGGCCGGGCCGAACCGGGCGACCACGACCGGGTCGAACGCGCCCTCGTCGCCTCCGCCACCGGCGCCATCACCGTCGAGACCGAGGGGCTGCCCGGCGCGGGGATCCGCTTCGCGCCCAGGCCCTGGAATGGCAGGCGCGCCTCGACCCCGACGGCAGTGCCCCGGGCGACGACATCGTGGAGCGTACAAGCTCCCTCACCTTTGGACTCCTGCGCAACGGACTTTATCCGTTACGGGGTGAGGTCACCTCGGAGCTGCGTGGCACCATGGACACCCTCTTCAACACCTAGCTCAGCGCTCGCTCACACCGTGCCCGGTCACGCACCCTCCGGTTCGAACCCACCGACGCGCTTGCTGACGGTCTTACCGACGGCGACGGCGGCTGCATTATCCCCGGCTGCGATATCCCCCCCACAATGGACCGAAACCCACCACGTCATCGCCTGGCACCACGGCGGACCCACCAACGTTGACAACGGAGTACTCCTCTGCTGGTACCACCACCACACCATCGACACCAGCGGCTGGACAATCCGCATGATCAACGGCCGCCCCCACCTACGCGGCCCCCTCCTCTGGGACCCCACCCAAACCTGGCGCCCCGCCCACACCCACCGCGCCAACACCCCCAGCACCAAACCACCCTGGGGCACCTAGAGTACTGAACCGCCGGGCCCGAACCCGACTGGCCCGAACCCCCTTGGCGCACCTAGCCGATACGGGTGAGAGCGGTGCTCCGTGCCGCTGGCTAGTTCCAGATACTCGGTGCCGGCGCACGCGTGGCCGGGGCAGCAGCGTTACGGCTCCACTCCAGCAGCCACTCGGGAACGGTCACGTTCTCGGGGGCAACACCGATCGCCTCGAGCAACTCGTCGATTGTCACGATGCCACCGGTGCGCTTGAGAAACCGGCCACGAATGTACCCGTGGGCGTAGATCTCCAGCTCGCCGTCGGCATCCGGCCGGACAAAGCGCTGTTCAACGTAGACGGCCTTCTCGTCGAAACCGAGGATGCGCGACTCAACCGTGAATTTCTGGCCGACGGTAAGCGACTTGCGAAAGCTGATCGTCTCGGACACCACAACCGGATACCAGCCACGCTCTTTGAAGATGGCCCACACGCCGGTGCGATGCAGCATGTCAAAACGGGCCACATCCATGATCGACAGGTAAACGCCGTTGTTCATATGCCGCAGGATGTCCTGGTCGGTCGGGAGAGTCACAAAGTTGGTGCGCGCCACATCGAAGTGACCGAGCCGGGGTCCAAACTTCGACAGCACGACGTGAAGGAGGGTTCTGAAAAACATATGCACTTGACGATGCTAACGAAGTGGGAGCGACCGGCGCGCAGTCTGATCCCACTGGTTCAGGCCACCACTGGTTCAGGCCACCACTGGTTTAGGCCACCATGGCGGCCACCCGGCGTGGAGCGACGGCACGAACAAAGGCGCCCAGGCGGCGGTAGACCTCCTGCGATTCCGGGTGCTTGTCGTCTTGCTGCCAGGTGTGCTTGGTGTTAACACTGCGCCGGCCATAGATGAGGGTGTCTACGCGAATCGCGCGCGCGCGCAGCGCCTCGATGAAATTGAGGTTGGCACGATAGAAATAGTCCCGCTCCGACGTGGTGACAAAGACCGGCGGAAAGCCCCGGTCGAGCCACTCGATCGGCGACATGAATCGGGCGGCCGCGCGCAAATAGAGCCCGCGGCCACGCTCCGGCAGCAACATCCGCACGAAATTGAGGCTCAACACGAACCCGGGGTCGAACAGTACAGAGAAGTCGGCGATGCTGCAGTGCTGCACCAATCCGCGCAGGCTGCGGGCGGCGATCGGCGGATGAATGTCATAGTGTTCGGCGAGCTCGGGAACGTAGGTCGACGCGGTGAGCAGCGCTGCAATGTGCCCCCCGGCAGAGTCGCCGCCGAGCACGATGCGGGTGGGATCTCCCCCGTACGCGGCGATGTTGCGGGCGACCCAATCCAGCACAGCGTTGCCGTCCTGCATCATGTGCTTGAGCTGAAACCGTGTCGCCATGCGGTAATTCGCGTTGACCACGATCATGCCCTCGGCGGCTTGGCTCGCGCAGTACTTGGTGAGGGGGTCTTTGTCGCCCGAAGTCCAGCCGCCGCCGTGAAAGTACACGTAGACCGGTAGCGGTTCGGTAACAGCCTGGGGAGCACGCTGGGGAACAAGAACATCAAGCCGGTGTATTTTCTCGCCATCGCCCACGTAGTCGAGATCGAGGTAATAGTCGACCGAATCGATCGGGTGCAGATTGAACTTGTGCACCGGTGTCGTGCGTCGCAGCATCAGCGCCCGCCATGCCCACACCGGAAGCCGCCGGATGCCCGTCTCCCGATGAACCGACCGGTCAACGGTCACGCCATCGGCATGTAAACGGATGCCGTGCAGCCAGGCGGTGGCGGGTGAACGTCGAACAGTATTGAGGGTGGCGCTGGTATTACTCACTGACTGAGCTTATGTCGACTCCCCGCGTCCACGCTGGGAAATACCCCATTAGGGGGTAACTCCCTGTTTCGACAGGGCCCCTACGCGGCGCGTTCAGGCAGCAGATGCACCGCCCGCGACCCCGGTCGCCTCCAGCACCGCACGTGCGAGCGTGTGAAAATGCAGGTTGAAGCCGAGAACGGCCGGCGTCGACTCCGGGTCGAGGTCGAGCGTTGGCACGTCGACGGCGTGAACGATGAACTGGTAGCGGTGCGTGCCTGTTCCCGGGGGCGGTCCGGCTCCCGAGAACGAGGTAAGGCGCAGCTCGTTCGGCAGGGTGAGCGAGCTTGTCGGCAGGGCACTTCCGGCAACATCACCTCCGACAGCGCCGGCTCCCGCCGCAAGATCGGTGACGGATACCGGCAGATTCGCCACCGCCCAGTGCCAGAATCCGGAGCCGGTCGGGGCATCGGGGTCGAACACGGTGAGGGCAAAACTCTGGGTTTCGGCGGGAAAACCCCACCAGGACAGCTGCGGGGAGACATCCGCTCCCCCCGCGTCGCCACCGTACTGGGCTGGCCGCAGCGGGCCCCCATCGGTCATGTCGGTGCTCGTGAGCGAAAACTGGGGCACCTCGCCGAAGCGGTCGAGCGGGTCGTGGGTCACGCGGCCTCCATTAGACGTGCTGCGCTGTTGCAGTACAGCCAGTTCGGCCAGCCTACGCGCGCTCTCGTAAAATAAGCCCATGGCCATTCCGAAGATTCTGCTCTTTTACATCTTCACGCCGCTGAGTGATCCAGACGCGGTGCGGCTCTGGCAGCGCGACCTGTGCGCCGGGCTCGGGCTGCGTGGGCGCATCATCATCTCGAAAGATGGCCTGAACGGCACGGTCGGCGGCGATCTGCCTTCGATCAAGAAGTACATCCGCAGAACGCGTGATTACCCCGCGTTTAAACAGATGGACTTCAAGTGGAGCGAGGGCACCGGCCTCGACGGTAACGGCCAGAGCCTCGACTTTCCGAAGCTCGTGGTGAAGGTACGCAACGAGATTGTCAGCTTCGGCGCACCCGGCGAGCTTGAGGTCGACTCGACCGGAGTCGTCGGCGGCGGAACCAAGCTCGCGCCAGCCGAGCTCAATGCGCTCGTCACCGAGCGCGGCGATGAGGTCGTTTTCTTCGACGGACGCAATAAATTCGAGGCCGAGATCGGCCATTTTCAAAATGCGGTCGTGCCCGACGTGGCCAACACGCGTGAGTTCGTGGCTGAGCTCGACAGCGGCAAGTACGACCACCTCAAGGGCAAGCCGGTGGTGACCTACTGCACCGGTGGTATCCGTTGCGAGGTGCTGAGCGGGCTTATGAAATCACGAGGCTTCGGCGAGGTCTACCAACTCGACGGCGGAATTGTGCGCTACGGCGAGGCCTTCGGAAACGAGGGTCTGTGGTCGGGTTCGCTCTATGTCTTCGACCAGCGGATGTCCATCGACTTCGCCCAGGGCGCTGCCGTCATCGGCGCCTGTCGCCAGTGCGCCACCCCCACGACGAACATGCTCAATTGCTGCGAGGCGTCGTGTCGCGAGCAACTCGTGGTGTGTGCCGACTGCGTCGCATTGGCCGCACCGACCTGCACTGCGCACGAGCACCTACCGGTCGAATGAGACATAACGCCCGGTCGGCGGCCTGAAACGGCCAGCCGGGCAATAAGGTGGGAGGCACTACTGAGGGGAGTCGGATGCCTACCGGCGCTGCTATCGAGTTCACGAACGTCAGCAAACGCTTCGGCGCTGTCGCCGCGGTCAACGATCTGTCGTTCACTGTGGAGCCCGGCCGGGTCACCGGGTTTCTCGGACCGAACGGTGCCGGTAAGACCACGAGCCTGCGCATACTGCTCGGACTGGTCGGAGCCAGCAGCGGCACGGCTACCTTCGGCGGAGTGCGCTACCGCGACCTGACGAGTCCGCTCAGAACGGTCGGCGCCGCCCTCGAGGCTGCCAGCTTTCACCCCGGCCGCACCGCCGTGAACCACCTCGGGGTCTATGCGATCGCGGTCGGGCTGCCGCGCACCCGGGTCATGGAGGTGCTCACCCAGGTGGGCCTCGCCGCCCATGCCACCCAACGCGTCGGCGGCTATTCCCTCGGTATGCGCCAGCGCCTCGGCCTGGCTTTTGCCCTGATCGGCGACCCGGGCGTGCTCGTCCTCGACGAGCCGATCAACGGGCTGGATCCGGAGGGCATCCGCTGGATTCGCGGATTTCTCCGCGCCATGGCCGCGGAGGGCCGCACCGTTTTGGTGAGTTCCCACCTACTCTCCGAGGTACAGCAGAGCGTGGACGACGTGGTCATCATCGCGCGGGGCGAGCTCGTGCATCTCGGACCGCTGTCGAGCCTCGACACAGATACCGCCCCGCAGACGGTCGTGGATTCTCCCGATCGCAACGCCCTCGCCGCCGCCCTCACGGAGGCCGGAATCACTTTCTCGATCGGCCGCACCGGCCTGCTCGCCGCCACATCCGACCCGGCGCTTCTCGGTCACCTCGCCTTCACGGCCGGGGTTGAGGTCAGCGTGCTGCATCGGCAGAAGGCCGGCCTGGAAGACTCGTTTCTCGCCCTCGTCGGCGGGAGCCACTCGCTGTGATGCCCTTCCTCCGGTCTGTCGCGGCCGAATTCGCCAAGATTTTCACCACCCGCCTGTGGTGGATGCTTGCCATCGTGCTCTTCTGCTACATCGGCCTGCTCGCCGGGGGGCTGGGGGCTCTGTTTGCTGGCATCCAGACCGGGGTGATCAGCCCGGATACCGTGAATACGGGTGGCGGCGGAATGACCGATTTCCCAAGCCTCCCACCCCTCATCTACAGCTTCGCATCCTCGGTCGGCTATGTGTTTCCGGTGCTGCTCGGTGCCCTCGCGACAACCGGCGAGTTTCGCCACCAGACCCTCACCCCAACATTCCTGGCTACACCGCGCCGCGGCGTGGTTCTCGGAGCCAAGACTGTCACCCTGATTTTGATCGGTGCGGGCTTCGGGATCGTCGCGCTGGCAGCATCCGTGGGTATCGGCGGCGGCATTCTGAGCGCCTTCGGGGTCGACGCGCTGCTGCTGGACGCACAGACCTGGCTGCTGGTTGCGCGTACTCTGCTCGCCATGGGCCTGTGGGCTGCCATCGGCGTGGGGTTGGGCGTGCTCGTGCCGAATCAGGTTGCCGCGATCGTCATCGTGCTCGCCTTCACCCAGTTCGTCGAACCCTTGCTGCGACTGGCGGCATCGTTTCTTGAGGTCACCGCGAGGATCGGCAACTTTCTGCCCGGCGCCGCGTCCGACGCCCTCGTCGGTGCCAGCGTTTTCACCATGGCGAACCCGGCCGCCGCCGCTCCTCTGGACTGGTGGCAGGGCGGCCTCGTGCTGCTGGGCTACGCCCTGGTCGCGACCGTCATTGGTTACGCTGTGAGCTGGAAGAAAGACGTCACCTAGGCAGACTCCCTCATTCGGGGGAATCCTCCCCCCTGCTTGGGGGCAATGCACCATGAGAATCTCTCACTAAGCTCCGAACAGTGCCGTGGCTATCCTGCGGCTACGAATAGAGTCGAAGTGAGGCCTTCCCGGTGACTGCGCTACTTTCTTCCAGAATTCGGCTGTTAGCCGGTATTTCTTCCGCCACGCTGGTTCTGGCCGCCCTGGCCGTTCCACTCACGGCCGTCGCCGACAGTCAGCCAGCGGATGCTGCCGCGCCCGTGACCGTATCCGCCGACTCGCTCCCCACCGCGCAGATCAATGGTGTCGTGTGGGCGCAACTCATTGTGGGAAACACCGTGTACGTCGGTGGAGAGTTCACCCGATCCCGCCCCGCCGGTTCGGCCGCCGGAGTGAACGAGGTCGTGCGCAACAACCTGCTCGCTTACAACCTCACCACCGGTGTGCTGACGGCATCCTTCAATCCCAACGTCAACGGCACGGTCCGCGCCCTGACCGTATCGACCGACGGGTCGCGGCTCTTCGCTGGCGGCTCCTTTACGAGCGTCGGTGGCGTCAGCCGGTACCGCGTGGCCGCTTTTGACACGTCGAGTGGCGCCCTTGTTTCTGACTGGGCACCGGTTGTCAATGCGGGTATCAAGGCACTGACTTTCGCGGGCGACAGCGTCTACGCGGGTGGAACGTTCACCTCGGCGGGTGGTCAGGCCCGGGAGAAGATGGCCGCCTTCAACGGCACCACCGGCGCCCTCCAGCCGTGGTCGGGTGCACCGACTGGCGGCAGCATCAATGCCCTCGTCGCCTCACCCGACGGGAGCAAGGTCGTTATCGGTGGCTCATTCACGGCCTACAACGGTAGTTCCGACCCCGGCTACGGCATGGCCGCGACCGATGCCACGACGGGCGACTCACTGCCGTGGAAGATCAACGGCCTTATTCGCAACGGCGGCGCTGAGGCGGCCATCCTCAGCCTCACCGGATCCGCTGAAGGCGTGTTCGGTACCGGCTACGTGTTCGGAAGCGGCGGAAACCTCGAAGGCACCTTTCGAGCCAGCTGGGAAGACGGAAGTCTGATTTGGGTCGAGGACTGCCACGGCGACACCTATTCCGCGGTACCGGCTGGCGACAAGGTCTACACGACCGAGCATGCGCACTACTGCGGCAATATCGGCGGGTTCGAGCAGACGACGCCGTGGACCTACCATCGCACCCTGGCCTTCAGCATGGATGTCGGCGGCACCATCACCAAAGACAAGCACGGCTACTACAATTTTGAGGGCACCCCGCGGCCCAACCTGCTCCCGTTCTACCCCGACATCAACACCGGTCGCTTCACCGGACAGGGCCAGGGTCCCTGGCACGTCACCGCCGACTCCCAGTACCTGCTCTATGGCGGAGAGTTCACGATCGTCAACAACAAGCGCCAGCAGGGCCTCGCCCGATTTGCCGTGCCGACCATAGCCCCGAACAAGGAGGGGCCCCGTGTCACCGCCACGTATTTCATTCCCGCGGAGTTCGTACCATCGGTGATTTCGTTCGTCAGCGGCACAGCCCGTCTCAGTTGGAAGTCGGCCTACGACCGCGACAACGAGAACCTCAGCTATGAGGTACTCCGCGACGGAGTCGTCGTCACCACGTTCCAAGCGCCCTCCTCCGATTGGAACCGGCCACAGCTCGCCTTCTCCGACACCGGCCTGACCCCGGGGCAGAGCTACTCCTATCGAATCCGGGTCACCGACCCCTTCGGCAATTCGAACACCGGGGCCGCGGCGAGCGTCACGGTCGCCTCCGGCACCGTCAGCGAGTATGCAACGAGCGTCCTGGCGGATTCCCCCCGTTCCTACTGGCCGCTCAATGAGGCATCCGGCACTACCTCCTTTGACTGGGCCAGCGGCGCCGACCTCGCTCGTAGCGGCGGCGTCACCCCCGGTGCGCCGGGAGCTATCGTGGGCGATGTGGGCACCGCGAGTAGTTTCGACGGCACAGCCGCCGGATTCGCCGCGACCCAAACCATTGAAGGCCCGTCGAATTCCTTCAGCGTTGAGACCTGGGTGAAAACCGATACGACACGTGGCGGCAAGATCATCGGCTTCGGCAATAGCGCCACCGGCCAGAGCACCGGCTACGACCGGCATGTCTACATGGACAACGACGGTCGCATCTGGTTTGGCGTCTACCCGGGCGCGTCGAAGACGATCACGTCGGCCTCCTCGTACAACGACGGCGAGTGGCATCAGATCGTGGCCAGCCTCGGCAGCTCCGGCATGTCACTGTCCATCGACGGCAAGAGGATCGCTCAGCGCAGTGATGTCACCTCCGGCCAGGACTACCAGGGCTTCTGGCGCATCGGCGGCGATAATCTCGGTGGCTGGCCAGGCCAACCGGCGAGTGCGTTCATCGCCGCCGACATTGCTCAGGTCGCCGTCTATTCCGCCCCACTCACGCAGCAGCAGATCGCGGCGCACTACGTGGCATCCGGTCGAACCAGCACTATCACACCGGCCCCGACCGACGTCTACGGCGCAACCGTCTACGCGGCCGAGCCCGACTTGTATTGGCGTCTGGGCGAATCGAGCGGAACGAAGGCGGTGGACTCGTCGGCATCCGAACAGCCCGGAACCTACTCTGGCCCGGTCACCCTCGGTGCTACGGGTCTGCTGACCGGCGCCACCAACACCGCGGCGTCGTTCAGCGGCGGGTTGGTCAGCAGCGACACCCAGATGGAGGCTCCCAGCACCTATGCGCTCGAGGCCTGGTTCAACACAACAACGACGCAGGGCGGCAAGCTCATCGGCTTTGGCAACGCTTCCACCGGGCTGTCGAACAATTACGACCGGCACGTCTACCTGCAAGACGATGGCCGTCTGGTCTTTGGTACCTGGACCGGGCAAACCAACACCGTGGTGACCGAGGCCAGCTACAACGACGGGCGCACGCACCATGTTGTCGCCCAGCAGTCCTCTGAGGGAATGGCGCTCTACGTCGATGGCACCCTCGTCGGCACCAATCCGCAAACCGGGGCGCAGGGATATGCCGGCTACTGGCGCATCGGTGGCGACAACACGTGGAACTCCTCGAGCCCCTGGTTCGACGGCACCCTCGATGAGGTCGCCGTCTATCCCCAACCGCTCAGTGGCGCCGACATCGCACAGCACTATTCGCTGGGCTCCGCCACCACCGTGCCGCAGAATACGGCGCCGACCGCCGCATTCACGGTCACCACCGACCAGCTCTCGGTCTCAGCGGATGCGTCGGCATCGGCAGATTCCGACGGAACCGTGACCGGATACGAGTGGGCATGGGGTGACGACAGCACTGGCGCAGGACCGACGGGACAGCATACCTATGAGGCCGCCGGAACCTATTCAATCAGCTTGACCGTCATCGACAACAACGGCGCTACCGATACAACGACCCGTTCCGTCATTGTCACAGCACCGGTGCCGGTGCCAACTGGCATCGCTGCGGATGCCTTCAGTCGAGAGGTCAGCCGCGGCCTCGGCTCGGCCGACAACGGCGGCGAGTGGACCACAACCGGTTCGAGCAGCAGCTACTCGGTAAGCGGAGGAGCCGGTCTGCTACGGGTCACGGCGGGAGGGCGGGTGAACGGTTATCTGGCCGGTGTCTCGTCGGAGAGCACCGATCTGACCGTCACCACGTCACAGCAGCAGGCCACAACAGGATCCGGTTCGTACATCTCCGTGATCGGGCGACGCGTCGGATCCGACGACTATCGGGCGCGGACCAAGATTCTCTCCAGCGGCAAAGTGCAGTTGCAGCTCATGCGCGGTGGAACGACCCTACAAGCGAGCAACATTGCGGGGCTGAGCTACAGCACCAACGATCAGCTGCAGGTGCGCCTGCAGGTGTTCGGTACAGCACCGACGACTATTCGAGCCAAAGTATGGGCGACGGGAACGGCTGAGCCGACGACCTGGCAGCTCAGCCGCACAGACTCAACTTCCGCCCTGCAGCAAGCCGGATCAATCGGGCTGGCCGTGTACCTCAGTGGGTCTGCCACCATACCGATGACCGTCGCCTTCGATGATCTCTCAGCGAAGGTGGTGACGGAGCCGTAGCACGCGTCAGCTAGGCCGGCAGTTTGAGCGAATCGATGAAGTCGGTCGCGTGCGAACTGGTGAGAATGACACGGGCAAATTCTTCGTCGACGAGATCGATCACCACGGCCGGGCGGCGACGTTTGATTGAAACGAAGTCTTTGCCACCGTGAGACTTCCACGTTCCGGCGGCCACGACCAGGGGAACGATCGAACCGTGCGAACGAATTCCGCGCAGCCAGATCCACGGATCCTCGGTGATAATCACTGAACGGATGTTTTCGCGGCGCACCACGATCGATTCACGCCGCAGTGCGAGGGTTCTTTCCGCGCGCGTCAGATGAATCTCAAGCCGGTCAGAATGAACGCTCAGCGAAGCCATTGCTCCAGTCTGCCCGGTCCTACCCGAAAACCCTTTGTCTGAACCTCACAAAGCAGTAGCGTCCCACCGCATGATCTCTCCAACCGCCAGGATCAGGCCGGGATCCGTCCCGGATCAGACCTGCGGAGTCGCCGCTGCCGCAGCCTTGGCTGCCGCCGGCAGGGCCTCGAAGATGCGACCAATCGCGCTCTGGTCGTGCGCGTCGGAAACGAACCAGGCCTCGAATACGCTCGGCGGTAGCGATACACCGCCATCGAGCATGGCGTGAAAGAACGGTGCGTACCGAAATGTTTCCTGCGCTTGCACGTTGGCGTAGGTGCGAGGCGCCGTGGTCTGCGCCTCCTCGCCGAACACGAAGCTAAACAGGTTGCCGGCCCGCTGCACCCGGTGGGCGACACCCTCGGCCGCGAGCGAAGCGGAGACCGCCTCGGAGAGGATGGTGGCGGTCGCGTTGAGGCGGTCGTAGACACTTCCATCGAGCAAGTTGAGGGTGGCGATTCCGGCAGCGACCGCGACCGGGTTGCCGGACAGCGTTCCGGCCTGGTAGACCGGGCCAGTGGGTGCCAGAAAATCCATCACGTCGGCCCGACCACCAAGCGCCGCCGCAGGCAGACCACCGCCGATGATCTTGCCGAACGTGAGCAGGTCGGGCGTGTAGAACTTTTCGCCAGCCGACTCAAGGCTGCTGGTCTCGAGACCCCAGAAGCCAGAGCGGCTCACTCGAAATCCTGTGAGCACCTCGTCAAGAATAAGAAGTGCGCCGTTCTCGTGCGCGATGGCCGAGAGGGCCGCGTTGAAACCGGCATCCGGCGCGACAACTCCCATATTGGCTGCCGCCGCCTCGGTGATAATGGCGGCGATACGTCCCGGGTGGGCTTCGAAGGCGGCCCGCACGGCGTCCAGGTCGTTGTAGGGAAGCACGAGCGTCTGCGCAGCGGTCGCCGCCGTGACGCCGGCGGAACCCGGCAGGGCCAGCGTTGCGAGGCCGGAGCCGGCCTGGGCCAGCAGGCCATCCGAGTGGCCGTGGTAGTGCCCGGCGAACTTTATCAGCAGGTCACGACCGGTGAAGCCACGCGCGAGGCGAATGGCGGTCATGGTAGCTTCGGTGCCGGTCGAGACCAGGCGCAGCTTTTCCACGGCGCCGACCCGGTCGGCGACCAGTTCGGCCAGTTCGGTCTCGGCCGGTGTTGACGCGCCAAAGGACAGGCCGAGGGCGGCGGCATCCTGAACCGCTTTGATGACGTCGGGGTGTGCATGGCCGAGAATGGCCGGACCCCACGAATTGACGAGGTCGACATAGTCGCGGCCGTCAGAATCGGTGACGTAGGCGCCCTCCGCCTTCACGAGAAACAGCGGCGTGCCACCGACCGAGCCAAAGGCGCGCACGGGCGAGTTGACCCCGCCGGGAATCACGCGTTGCGCGCGTTTGAACAGTTCGTCGTTGTGGGTCGCGTGATCTACGGGAGTCGACATCGTATTGGTCATTTCTGCTCCTCCTTGAGCCAGGTGGCCAGTTCAACGGCCCAGTAGGTGAGCACGGCATCGGCGCCGGCTCGGCGAATGCTCAGCACGGATTCTTCGACGGCGCGACGGCGCTCGATCCAACCCTGCGCGGCGGCCGCCTCAATCATGGCGTATTCACCGGAGACTTGATATGCCCAAACCGGAATATTACTCATGGCGGCGACGTCGGCGAGAACGTCGAGGTAGCTGCCGGCAGGCTTGACCATGACGATGTCCGCGCCCTCATCGATGTCAAGCTGCGCTTCGCGCACGCCCTCGCGACGGTTAGCGGGGTCGAGCTGGTAGGTACGGCGGTCACCGACCAGGGTTGAGGCGACCGCTTCGCGGAAGGGGCCGTAAAAGGCGGAGGCGTACTTGGCCGAGTAGGCGAGCACGATGGTGTCTTGGAAACCGTGGGCATCCAGGGTGTCGCGCACGGCGGCGACCTGACCGTCCATCATGCCGGAGAGTCCGAGCAGCGCGGAACCCGCCGTCGCCTGGGCCAGTGCCATGTCTCGATAGCGTTCGAGCGTGGCGTCGTTGTCAACGTGGCCATCGGCTGCGAGCACGCCGCAGTGCCCGTGATCGGTGAATTCGTCGAGGCACAGGTCGGTCTGCACAACGAGCTCGTCGCCGATCTCGTCGACGAGCGCGCGGGTGGCCAGATTAAGGATTCCGTTCGGGTCGGTCGCCCCGGTTCCCGTCGCGTCGCGCTCGGAGGGAACTCCGAACAACATGACGCCGCCAACGCCAGCTCCGGCCGCCTCAACGACGGCACGTCGGGCACTGTCAATGCTGTGCTGCACGACACCGGGCATCGAGGTGATCGGGCGGGCAGCGTCGCCTTCTCGCACGAACATGGGGAGCACAAGCTCGGCTGGGTGAACACGAATTTCGCTGGCCAGGCGACGAAGGGCCGAACTGGTGCGCAGCCGTCGCGGGCGTATTACGGGGATGGTCACCCCTGTACCCTACGCCGCCCGGCTGAACGTTTCGTTATCGTGTCGTTACCGCCCTGATCAGAGCTGTGCTGCAGTTCCCGCCAGTGCAGCGTGGACCAGTGCGTCAATGAGGGATTCGGCGCTGCGCTCCTCGGCGATCACGTCGACGCGCAGCCCGAGGGCCCGAGAATCCCTGGCGGTCTGTGGGCCGATGCAGGCCACGAGGGTCCGTTCGGGAATGTCACCGAATTGTTCGCGCACCTGACGCGCGACGCTGCCGCTCGTGACGAGCACAGCGTGCACGAGGCCGGCCTTGACGTCGGCGACCACCTGGTCACTGACGGGAACACCAATGGTGCGGTACGCCACGACCGATTCCACGTTATGGCCAATACGACGCAGTCCCTCGGTCAACAGTGGCTTGGCAATTTCGCTGCGCAGGGTCAGCACGCGCAAGGGAATGACTCCGGCCGTGGCGGTCTCCCATTCCTCCAGCAGACCGCGGGCGGAGTTGTCTTCGGACGGAACGATGTCCACGCGGTAACCGGCCGCAGTGAGCGCGGCGGCAGTGGTTTCACCGACCGCGGCGATGCGTGTTCCGGGCGCGACGACAGCACGGTGCGACGTCAGAACGTCCACAGTCGTGGCGCTCGTGATGGTCATCCAGTCGAAGTCACCGGCCGCGAGCCGAGTCAGCGCCGCGTCGAGGGCCGGCGCATCATCGGTCGCGGCAAAGTTGATCATGGGAGCGACGATCGGCTGCGCCCCCTTGGCCCGCAAATTCGCTGCGACCTGGTCACCCCAGGGTCCGCCGCGCGGAACGAGAACTCGCCAGCCCGCAAGGGGCTTGGTCGGTTGATTGATCACGTGGTCACACAGTCACTTTCAGGGGAGCGAACTCGGCCGCGCCACCGGCCAGGAGATCTATGGACACTCGTTCGGCCACATCGAGCGCGGCTTCGGTGAGATGGAGTGCAGAATGGGAATCGGGCGTTGCCGCGTGCGAACCGGTGATCTTGCGTGAGCCATCCGGGCTATACACGGTCGCGGTCAGAAAGAGCAGGCCATCGTCGATGACCGCGGTCGCACCGATCGGTGCGGCGCAGCCAGCTTCCAGGCGGGCCAGCACGCCGCGTTCGGCAGTGGTCGTTGCCTGCGTTGACGCATGATTCATGGCGGCGAGCGCCACGCCGAGCAGGCGCTCTGGCTTGCCAGCGCGCACCTCGATCGCGAGTGCACCCTGGCCTGGAGCGCTGGGCCAGGCCGACAATTCGAGAAAGTCCGTCGCGACCGCATCGAGCCGGCCGAGGCGACCGAGCCCTGCGGCGGCGAGCACGACGGCGTCGAGGTCGCCCCCGGCTACGCGCCCGATTCGGGTGTCGATGTTGCCCCGAATGTCGACGACGGTCAGGTCGGGACGACGCTCCAGTAGCTGGGCGACCCGTCGGGGCGAGCCCGTTCCCACCCGAGCGCCCTCGGGCAGGGTGTCGAGCGTGAAGCCGGCCCGCGCACAGAGCACGTCGCGAGCATCTGCTCTCTTGGGCGTTGCACCAATTACGAGGCCCGGCTGGGCCTCGGTGGGCAGGTCCTTCAGCGAGTGCACAATGACGTCACACTCATCATTCAACAGGGCTTCGCGCAGGGCGCTGGCAAACACACCGGTACCGCCGAGGCTCGAGAGCGGTTCGGTCGAGGTGTCGCCGTGGGTGGTGACGCGCACGACCTCAACCTCGACGCCGGCCGACGCCGCGATGCGGTTCACGATGGTCTGAGTCTGCGCGAGGGCGAGTGCGCTCGCGCGCGTTCCCACGCGAATGACGGTCACGGTGCCATTCCCGCGACGGCCGGCTTGAAGCCGAGCCGCACGTTTTCGCAGCAACCGGGGCGACACACGTCGTACCAGGGGCCAAGCTCGGTTTCGGCGGGGCGGTCGGCCACGGGCGTATCCTCGAGGCGTTCCACGACCAGGTCGATTAATCCGCTGACGAAGTCCGGTGAGACACCGGGGGTGGGCACGCGCACCGAGACCAGGCCGAGGTTTCGCGACGTCTCGGTGGCTTCCTCGTCGAGGTCCCACATTACTTCCATGTGGTCGCTGACGAAGCCGAGGGGCACGATGACCACGGCGCGGATACCGCGCACCGGTAGCAGGGCGATGGCGTCGTTGATGTCGGGTTCGAGCCACGGCATGCTGGGCGGGCCGCTGCGGGACTGGTAAACGAGTTGCCACGGGGTGGTGATACCGCTCATCACCTTCTGTGCAACAGCCATGTGCTGCGCCGCGTAGGCACCGCCCTCACCGAAGCCGCGAAAGTCGGGACCGCTTTTGTTGGCGTCGGTCATCGGGATGGAGTGGGTGCTGAAGAGCACTTCCACTTCGGTGTCGAGGTTGATGCCGGGCACGGCCGCGACGACCTCTGCAAGGCCCTGCGTGACACCGGTCACGAACGGGGCGACAAAGCCGGGATGATCGAAGAACTGACGCACCTTGTCGATGTGCACCGTTCCCTCCAGGCCGGTCGTGGTCAGCGCAGCAGCAAAGTCTTCGCGATACTGGCGGCATCCCGAGTAGGAACTGTAAGCGCTCGTAGCGATCGCCAGGAGCCGGTCGTGGCCGGCTTCATGCGCGTCGGCGATGGTGTCGCTGAGATACGGTGCCCAGTTGCGGTTGCCCCACAGTACGGGCAGCTCGATCCCGCGACGATCCAACTCGGCCTGCAGTGCTTTCTGCAGAACCCGGTTCTGGTCGTTGATCGGGCTGACCCCGCCGAAGTGGCGGTAGTGCACGGCGACCGCTTCCAAACGTTCCTCGGGGATACCGCGTCCTCGGGTCACGTTGCGCAAAAAGGGAATCACGTCGTCCTGGCCCTCGGGGCCGCCGAATCCGGCCAACAGAATTGCGTCGTAGTTCGTCATTACTGGAGCACCTCGACGAGCTCAGCGGTATCGATGCGGCGTCCGGTGAAGAACGGAATCTCTTCACGCACGTGCATGCGCGCTTCGGTGTCGCGCAGACCGCGCATCAGGTCAACCAGCTCAGTGAGTTCGTCGCTCTCAATCGGGAGCAGCCACTCGTAGTCGCCGAGGGCGAAGGCCGACACGGTGTTTGCGATCGCGCCGCGGTAGGCCGCTCCCTTGCGACCGTGGTCGGCGAGCATCCTGCTGCGGTCCTCGTCGGGAAGGAGGTACCACTCGAAGCTACGCACGAAGGGGTAAACGGTGAGCCAGGCCTTCGGTTCGACACCGCGCAAAAAGCCGGGCACGTGACTCTTGTTGAACTCAGCGTCGCGGTGCACGCCCATGGCATTCCAAGTGGGCAGCAGGCTCTTGAGCAGGCGGCTACGACGCAGCTCTCGGTTGGCCCACTGCAGGTTCTCAGCGATGGGCGAGTGGGTCCAGATCATGACGTCGGCGTCGGCCTTCAGACCGGAGACATCGTAGAAGCCGCGCACGGTCACCCCCTCGGCTTCGATGAGGGCCACCACATCGTCGAGCTCATCCACGGCGTGCGGAACATCGCTGCCGTCGAGGTCATCGGGGTTGTGCGGATCTTTTCGCAGAACGGTAAAGAGGGTGAACCCGTGCGGTGAGGCCGCGGGTACCTCGGAATCGGTGGGGGTGGTGGGCTGGACGCTGGGTACTGCCTCTCCGGCAGCCGGGTGAGTCATATACCTAGTCTGCTCTGTATTGCGCCCGGCACCAAAATCCGCGGCGTCGTTCCTGTGAACCGGCCCGAAAGCTAGCGGTTCCTGGCCACCGCAGACGCACCAAACCAGACGATAACGCCCACGACCGTGGCAGCGCCGGCCGCAATGCCGACCAGGGCGGCCGGGCTGTCTTCGCCGAGTTGACGAAGGGCAAGGCTCAGACGCCTTCGTTTGAGGCGCAGCTGCTTGGGCACGTTGAACTTGTACTCGATGGCATCGAGCGTCGAGGCGAGCTCCGCGCGGGCGTGCCGAGCTTCAGAACGCAGGTCACCGATGCCGTGCTTGTCGCGCGGTGTGCTCACAGCCTGATCATTTGTGGTCATATTGGCCAACTCCCTTGAATGCATCGACGTCGTGACGGAGGCTCGCGTGCACGCCCTCCGGATCGGACTTCGTGGCCGCTTTCACCCGATTAAGACCAATGAGCACCAGAATGACGGCGAGGAGCGCCAGCGCCACCGCCACGATGAGGGTGGCCAGCCAGAGCGGCAGCACGAGGGCCAGCGCAATCACAGCGAGGGCGACGAAGACCCCGAGGGCAAAAAAGAGGATGGCGCCGGCCACGACAAAGAGGGCCGCACCGACCCCGAAATTCTTGGCCTTAGTGGCGAACTCGGCCTTGAAGGCATCCAGTTCGGCTTTGACAAGGACGCTGATCTGGCCGGGCAGGTCCCCGATCAGGGTAAGCAACGGGCGTTTGCTCTTGGGGTTGAATCCACTGCTAGTCACGGATTGCCGTCCCTCTGTTCGGGTGTTGGTGTTTCGGGTGTCAAAATATTACGCGCTCCTGCGCGACCTACTGCGCGACCTACTGCGCGGCCGAATCGTCCGCCGCTGGCTTAGCTTTGGGGGTGGCTTTCGGCTTCGGCTTTGCCGCTGCCGTGTGGCTGGTCGCGGTGCTCGCCTTCGCTTTCGGGGTGGCAGCAGACGTGGCCGCGGGGGTGGTTTCAGCGGCCTTGACCGTCGTGGCGGGCGCGGCCTTCTTCTTCTTGGCCGCGGCCTGCGCGACGGCCTTCTGGCCGGCCTTGAACAGGGTAACGGGAATGTCGCCGACCAGCTCGAGGGCGGCGTCGCGCACCTCGGTCACCCTTCGCTGTACCGGTTTGGCGTTCCACAGATCGTTGGCAGCGGCAGCGATCTGGTCGTAGCGTTTACGTCCGGCTCGCGCACCGAGCACATAGCCGACGAGTCCGCCCGTGATGAACAGAAGCTTTCCGCGCATTGAGTCTCCACTTTCGTAAGGTCTCCCCAGAGTAACCCGGTTCACCGTTTCGATCTCGGGTGCTGCCGGGTATGTCGTGGCTACCGGTATTAATACCGGGGCCGTGAATACACGGTGCACACAGTTTCAGCTACGTGTCGGGCGCGGAAATGGTGAGGCCCAGGGCCGCATGCCGAATGCGGTCACCGGCTTCGAGAGCGTGCGGAATCACCGAAGCGAGGCCGGTTCCGGCCAGCCAGGCACCGGTGATCTCGAGGTCCTGAACCCCGGCGACGGCCTCGCGCACTTGCTGGGCCCGCTCGGGCGCACCGAGGGTGGCCGGCGACAGGGCGTCGCGCCACTCGGTACGAGCAAAAGCGCGCACGCAATTCTTCGGCAGCGACACACCGAGCAGGGAGGACGCGTCCTTCAGGGCAAGCGCCTGCAACTCGTCGTCACTCAGGTCGTCGGTGGGGTTGGGGAGCCCGGCCCGGCCATACGATAACCGCACAACGTGACGGCCGGGGCCGGCCGCTTCGGCGACCCAGGCCCACTTCGCGGTGACGTGGGTGAGCGCCTTCGCGGTCACGTCCGGGGCGTCAATCGAGACGAGTACGCCGGTGCCGCGCGGATGCGCGTCGAGGTCGGGAGCGTCGAGCACGAGGGTAGCGAGGGTGACGGCGGTTGGCGCTGGCCAGTCCAGTTCGGCGAGCGCATCAAACTCTGCACCGAGCGGATTGACCAGTCGCAGAGCCTGCGCGCCCTGGGTTGCGACGATGACGTAGCGGGCGGTGAGGAGGTCCAGGGTGTCGGCCTGATCGGCGTCGGCGTCTTCCGCTGGCCGGGCGACGGTGACGTCCCAGGTCGGCGCATCGTCGGTGCCCGAGCGGGCCAGGGCCTCGGCCGTGGTGCCGGTCAGGAGGGTGACGTTGTGGTGCTCCAGCGCGGCAACGATGGCGGCCGGCAGGCTGGCCATTCCCCCGAGCAGCCCGCCAACGTTGGAACCGGCCGGGGCGCCGGCGCGCAGGGCCGCGACGGCGCCGGAGAGCGAGCCTGCCGTGGTGAGGGCGCGGTTGAGTCCGGGGGCGACGACGTCAATTTCGAGGTCGACGGCGCTCGTCGTATAGACGCCGGAGGCAACGGGTTCCACGAGGCGATCGAGCACCCGCTGGCCCATGCGCTTCTTCACCAGGTCGCCGAGGCTGTGCTCGCGGCCAATGGTGAGCACGGGCATGAGCCGGTCGAGGTAGGCGCGTAGCGAACCACTCCAACCGATGACGCGGCGCACGTCATCGGCGAGCGGTGACCCGGGAATTCCGAGAACGCCGGCCTTGGGTAGGGGAACACTCACCGGAGCATCCGTTGGAGCGCTGAGGGCCGGCAGGTGCAGCCAGGCGCCCGCCGCGTTGGGGACCACGACCTGGTCGGTGAGGCCGAGGTCCTCCACGAAGGCGGCGACCGTACCGCCGCGCACCGCGAAGCTCTCCGCACCGCTGTCGAGGCTCAGCCCGTCGAGAGTGTGGCCGGCAACCGGGCCGCCGACGGCATCCGTTGCCTCGATGATTGTGACTTTCAGGCCCACTTGGGCGCATTCGCGGGCGGCGACCAGGCCAGCCACTCCCCCGCCAATGACGAGAACATCAATCATGCTGCGTACTCCTACTCGGCCGCGCTCACGTCGTGCACGAGGCCGACCAGACGGGTCAGCACGTCGGGGTCGGTTTCCGGCGGAACGCCGTGGCCGAGGTTCAACACGTGCGCGGGTGCGGTGCGTCCGCGCGCCAGCACGTCGCGCACGTGTGCTTCGAGTACGGGCCACGGCGCGGCGAGCAGGGCCGGGTCGACGTTGCCCTGCACCGGAACGGCGCCACCGAGCCGGCGGTTGGCCTCATCAAGCGGCACCCGGTAGTCGACTCCCACAACGTCGGCACCGATGTTGTGCATCTCCTTGAGCAGTTCGCCGGTACCCACGCCGAAGTGCACGATCGGCACGTTGCGGTCAACCCGTTGCGCACCGTCTGCGATGGTCGGCACGGTATAGGTCAGGTCGCGCACATGGGCGATCGCCGCGGCCGAGGCGGGTGCTACGGATGCCGCATAGTCGGCCAGCGAGAGCGCTCCAGCCCATGAGTCAAACAGTTGGGCAGCGCTGGCGCCAGCGAGCACCTGTGCACGAAGGAACCGCCCGGTGACGTCGGCGGTCCAGGCCATGAGCTTGGCCCAGGCCTGCGGTTCGGCGTGCATCAGCGTGCGAGCGTGGATGTGGTCCTTCGACGGGCCACCTTCGACCAGGTAGGCGGCCAGGGTGAACGGGGCGCCGGCGAATCCGATGAGCGGCGTCGATCCCAGTTGGGACACCGCGAGCGACACGGCCGCACTGATTGGAGCGAGGGCCTCATCGAGCCGGGCGGGATCGAGCGCGGTGAGCTCATCGACATCCGCTGATGTGCGCACGGCCGTGCCCAGCACCGGACCCTTACCGGCCACAATCGACACGTCGACACCGGCGAGTTTAAGCGGCACGACAATGTCGCTGAAGAAAATTCCGGCGTCAACGTTGTGGCGACGCACCGGCTGCAGCGTGATTTCGCTCGCCAGTTCGGGGTCGAGGCACACGTCAAGCATGCGCGTGCCAACGCGCAACTCGCGGTATTCGGGTAGTGATCGTCCGGCCTGTCGCATGAACCACACCGGGGTCACGGGGGGCCGAATGCCTTGGTAGGCCTGAATCAGGCGGGACTCGGCGGTGAGGCCGGAGGAGAGTGGATGCTGCGCGTCGAGGATCATCGCATTCATTCTCTCAAAATATCCCTGACGGTGCGCGACGAAAGCGTACAGCAAGAAGTCGTAGAATCCTTTAGTGCTCATTCTTCTGTCCGCCAGCCACAAAAACTCCACCTTCGATGTGTTGGAGAGGCTGTCTGTGGGCGGGGGCTCATCGGCCACCCGCATGGTGGAGCAGCACGGACCGCTCAGCGGTGCCGTCGTCGTCGCGACCTGCAACCGTTTTGAGGCCTACCTCGACCTCGACGAACCGCACGGCGTGTCGCCACTACCCGCCGTGTACGCCGCAATCGAGGCCGTAAGCGCCAGCAGTGGTCTCACCGAAGATATCCTGCGCGACAATCTCGCCCTCGTGCACGGCAATGGTGTCGCCGAGCACCTTTTCGCGGTGACGAGCGGACTGGAGTCAGTTGTCGTCGGCGAGGTTGAAATCGCCGGCCAGGTGCGCCGCGCGCTCGAGCAGGCGCGCTCCGACGGAACGACGAGCCCCGAACTGGAACGACTGTTCCAGCGGGCATCCCAGACCTCGCGCGGCGTCAAGAACCGCACCGGCATCGGCTCTGCCGGTCGATCGGTCGTGCGTCTTGCCCTCGAACTGGCCGAGAGCCGGGTCAGTGACTGGTCGAGCGCGCGCGTGCTCCTGGTCGGAACCGGCCGGTACGCCGGCGCTTCGCTGGCCGCCCTGCGCGACCGCGGGGCCGAGAATGTGCGAGTCTATTCACCGTCCGGTCGCGCCGCCGGATTCGCCCTGTCGCACCGCATCGACGACGTTTCCCCGGCGGATTTCGCCGCCGAGGTCGCTCGCGCCGATGTTGTCGTCACCTGCACCCTGCGCGATGACCACGTGATCGACGCGGCCCTGATCACCCGCGGCCGCGCCGAGATTGGCGTCGACCCGTTTGCTATCGCGGGCGCCACCAGCGATGCCCCGGCCCGCCTATGTCCGGCCGATTCCGGCCCCGAAGCTCCGCCGCAACTCATCATCGACCTCGGCCTGCCGCGCAATGTGGCACCCGATGTGACCCTGGTACCCGGAGTCGAACTGCTCGACCTGGAAACGATCAGTATTCATGCCCCGCTCGAGGAGCTCAACGCCACGACCGAGGCCCGCCAGATTGTGGGCAAGGCCGCCCGCAAATTCTCCGACGTTGCCGAAGAGCAGAGCCTCACCCCGGCCGTCGTTGCCCTGCGCCACTACGTGTTCGAGATGCGCGACGCCGAGATTGCCCGGGCCCGCAGCCGCGGCGACTGGAGCGAAGCGACCGAGTCGGCACTCCGTCACCTGGCCGGCGTGCTCCTGCACACGCCGATGGTGCGTGCCCGCGACCTCGCCCGCGCCGGCGAGCAAGACGCCTACCTCACCGGTCTCGATGCGCTCTTCGGCATCGACGTGACGTTGCCCGCGGCCAGCTCAGTGGACACCGCCGGTTCCGGTTCCATCGCGTCCTAGCTTTTCGTCCCACCGGGCGAGCCGGACCGCCCTGCCGCCGGCCCGGCATCCGCTTTAATCCGGCTAGGCGCCGCGCAGGCGCACGGCCAGGTAGGCCTCGAGCTCACTGAGCGGCACGCGCTCCTGCGCCATCGTGTCGCGGTCGCGCACGGTGACGGCCTGGTCATCGAGCGAGTCGAAGTCGACCGTGATGCAGTACGGGGTTCCAATTTCGTCCTGACGGCGGTAGCGACGGCCGATAGCTCCGGCATCATCGAAGTCCACGTTCCAGAGCTGGCGCAGGCTTGCGGCGAGTTCCCGGGCCATCGGCGACAACTTTTCGTTGCGCGACAGCGGCAGAATCGCAGCCTTCACCGGTGACAGGCGCGCATCGAGCTTGAGCACGGTGCGCTTGTCGACGCCGCCCTTGGCGTTCGGAACCTCTTCTTCCTCATACGCGTCGACCAAAAAGGCCATGAGCGAACGTGTCAGACCGGCGGCGGGCTCGATGACCCACGGAGTCCAGCGCTCGTTCTTGGTCTGGTCGAAGTAGGACAGGTCTTTACCGGATGCCTTGGCGTGTGTCGACAGGTCGAAGTCGCCGCGGTTCGCCACGCCTTCGAGTTCACCGAATTCGGTGCCCGTGAAGCCAAAGCGGTACTCGATGTCGACGGTGCGCTTGGAATAGTGCGAGAGCTTCTCCGCCGGGTGCTCGAACAGGCGCAGGTTCTTAGGGTTGATGCCGAGGTCGGTGTACCACTTCATGCGCGTGTCGATCCAGTACTGGTGCCAGGTCTCGTCGGTGCCGGGCTCGACGAAGAACTCCATCTCCATCTGCTCAAACTCGCGAGTTCTGAAGATGAAATTACCCGGAGTGATCTCGTTACGAAAACTCTTGCCGATCTGCCCGATGCCGAACGGCGGCTTGGAGCGCGAGGCCTGCAACACGTTGGCGAAGTTCACGAAGATGCCCTGCGCGGTCTCGGGGCGCAGGTAGTGCATGCCGGCCTCGTCATCGACCGGGCCGAGGTAGGTCTTGAGCAGGCCGGAGAAGGAACGCGGTTCGGTCCAGATATGACGATTGCCGCAATTCGGGCAGGCGATGTCGTCGAGGCCGTTCTCCGGCGCACGCCCCTTCTTCTCCTCATACTGCTCTTCGAGGTGGTCGGCGCGAAAACGCTTGTGGCAGCTGGTGCACTCGATCAGGGGGTCGCTGAACACCTCAACGTGACCGGATGCCTCCCAGACCGCTCGGGGCAGAATTACCGACGAGTCCAGGCCGACAACGTCTTCACGGCTCGTGACCATCGAGCGCCACCACTGCTTTTTGATGTTCTCCTTGAGCTCCACGCCGAGGGGTCCGTAGTCCCAGGCGGAGCGGGAACCGCCGTAGATCTCACCGGCCTGAAAAACAAACCCGCGATGGCGGGCGAGGGCGATAACGGCATCAAGATGAGTGGGTGCGGCCACGGTGGCTCCAATGGTCGAAGGCGCAGAGAAAGGGGCAATTGCCCGAAACGTCTATTTTACGCGCTTCCTGGGTGTCGCCAGGTCCACGCCGCCCGCTGTGGGCATCAACGAGTGATCTGGTCGAGCCAAAGCGAGAGCGCAGAAACAAGAACGGCGCCGATGACCATGATCCAGTTGGTCACACCCACCACCAGTCGCGAGTGCCCCCCAGTGGCGCTCGCCGCTATCGGCCAAAAATTCTCGGGCACTCGCTACCGCATCGCCAATGCTGACGCCGCTCACATCGATCAGCCTTAGTTCGATCGCCAGGCTGTCGAGCCACGCTGCGTTCTGGGTCTCGGGAGCGTTATTGAAGGTCATGAGGTAACCGCCCCTTTCTCTGCTTCGTTTCGATGTTGGTAGCTCTGCACTGTGCTGGTGAAGGAGCGCCACTGTGCACTCTGCTCGTCAAGTTCTCGGCGCCCGAGTTCGGTGAGAGCGAAGTACTTTCGCCCGGGGCCGCCGGTGCCGGGTCGCCATTCGGCCTCGATCCAGCCCGCCGCTTCGAACCGGGTGAGTAGGGGGTAGAGGGTGCCACCCTTGATGACGCCAAACCCGGCGTTCTCCAAAGCGGATGCCAGGGCGTAGCCATACGTCGGTCCGGGTTCGAGCGTGCGCAGCACACACAGGCCGAGAGCCGCACGCATCCACTCGCTCGGCCACGGTGTGAAACTCATGACTACATAGTCTCACTAGTTAGTAAGACTGTCTAGTCGCAGATCAAAGAGGCCAAAGTGGATGCCACGCTAATCTGGGGAGATGACGAACGGGGGCCGGGTGGAGCGACCCCGCTCACTCCGCCTGCGACGCACGTTCCTTCTCAGTCGGCTCCCACCGTGGGGCACCGTGCTGCTGATCCGGGGCGGCTCGCGCGTGCTCACAACGGCGCTTCAAAGGCCCTGCGCCGCACCCTGCTCGCGGCTTCTATCGCCCCTCAGCCCGCAGCGATCGTGCTGCTCTGGTTCATCGGCTACCCCTGATTTCGACTCTCGAGATGTGAGTTTCGTGGCATTGAATCGTTCAAAGGGAACGAAACTCACATCTCGGCAGTCCGGTGACGGTACGCGACGCGACGCGTTAGGCCAGAGTGCCGTCTGCCAGCTTCACGATCATGGAGCAGTCTTTGCCGCCCTGCCCCTGGTCCATCAGTCGCTGAAACAGCTGCTGCACGTGCTGGCCGATCTCTAGCGGCGTGTCGGTGGCCGCAGCGGCGGCCACCGCAAGGCCGATGTCTTTGTGCGCGAGCTCCGCCGTGAACGTGGGCGCAAAGTCGCGGTTTACCGCAGCCGACGCAACCACTCCCGCAATCGGGTACCAGGTGCGAAGCGGCCAGCTGTCACCAGACGACACGGATGCGATGTCCCAGAACACCTGTTTGTCTAGTCCCAGCCGCTCGGCCAAAACTGCGCCCTCCGACGTTGCCGCCAGGTTGATGAAGAGCATGAGGTTGTTGCAGATCTTCGCGGCCTGCCCGGTGGTCGCGCCGCCGGTGGGAATGATATTGGCGGCCATCGGCGCAATGAAGGCGGTGGCGTCGGCGACGGCATCCGCTTCGCCGCCAATCATGAAGGTGAGCGTGCCGGCCTCGGCGCCGGTGATTCCGCCCGAGACCGGGGCGTCGACGAAACGAAAGCCCGCGGACTTTGCGGCATCGTGCAACGCCTGGGCCGATTCGATGTCGATCGTCGAGGAATCTACCAACAGTGTCGTGGTGTCGGCGTTGGCCAGCACGCCCTGGTCGCCGAAGTAGACCGCGCGGGCATGCTCACCCTTGGGGAGCATGGTGAACACGACGTCGGCGCCGGCCACGGCGTCCTGGATGCTCGTGGCGCGCGTGACGCCCGCGGCCACCGCCGCGTCGAGAGCCTCGGCGTTCAGGTCGAAACCGCGCACGCTGTGCCCGGCCGTCACCAGGTTCGCCGTCATGGGACCGCCCATGTGGCCCAGCCCAATCCATCCAATGATCGCCATGGCACAGCTCCTTCGCGTGGGTGTCGGGCTGCTCTGCCCGTACCCCCACGATGACACAAGTATCTGCAGTTAGTGCACGTATTCCAGCAGATCCGCCCCGACCGCGCGCATGCCGTTGAGCACAGCGAGGCGGGTCATGAGCTGGGTGTCATCGAACAGCATTGTGACCGCGTAGGTCGCGCCGGCGCGCGGCCCGCGCAGAATACCCACCTCGCTGCGCACGCCGGCGCTCGTTCCCGTCTTGTTGACCATGAGCAGACCGTGGTCGCTCTCCCGGTGCGCGAGCGGATCCAGGCCGAAGGCATTGGCCACGAGCGACAGGTCGGAGTTGAGTGACAACCAGCCAATCACCCGCGCACTCGTGTCAGCATCCACGATCTCGCCGCGGGCCAGGGCGGTGAACAGCCAGGTGAGTTCCTTGGCGCTACCCACCGAGAGTTGTGGTGCGTCATCCGGGCCGCGTGTGTCGCGCACCAGGTCAAGGAGTGCCGTGCGGCTCAGGCCCAGTTGCTCGGTGCGGGCGCGCACCGAGTGCAACCCCACGGTGCGAATGAGCACGTTCGTCGCGAGGTTGTCACTCGTTGCGCCGACGAGGGCGGCAAGGTCGGCGACGCCGAGCCGGGAAATCTGGAGGTGCTGCCAGAGGCCGGAATCACCCACCGAATCCTTCAGCGAACGCTCAAGCATGGTGGCCAGGCCGAACTCGGCGTCGTTCAGGCGCGCGGCCACCTCGATGAGCAGCAGTACCTTGCCCACGCTCGCCGTCGGCATCGAGACGTGGTCGTCGACCGAAAACAGAACCCTGCCGGTTGAGAGGTCGGTTGCCCGGGCCGAGACCTGCACACCGTTGACGGCGAGATCACCGAGGGCTCCGAAGCCGCGGGCGAAGCTCTCCGGGACATCCGTGCTGCGGTGTTTACCGCCGGGAGCGGCACTATGACGGGAACGACCAGCGCGTACGGCATCATCCGCACTCACGTCGGTACGTCGGCCGGATGAATCGTCAGCATTGGCGTCGAGGGAAGCAGAGTCCACTGGTGAGTATCCCTTCCCCTCTTCCGCAAGCAAGACTTACACAAACCCAGACGGGCTACCAGATGGTGACGCGTTTCTCGGGGGCCAGCCAGAGGGCATCCGCTTCATTCACCTGGAACGCCTCGTAGAACGCGGGAATGTTGCTGACGATCTGGTTGCAGCGAAACTCGTTCGGCGAATGCGGGTCGATGGCCAGCAAGCGGATGGCCTCGGCGTCGCGCAGCTTCATTTGCCAAGCCTGGGCCCAGGAGTAGAAGAACCGCTCTTGCCCGGTGAGGCCGTCGATGACCGGGCTTTCCTCGCCATTCAACGAGAGCTGATAGGCCTTCCAGGCGATGGAGAGCCCGCCGAGATCGCCGATGTTCTCGCCGATCGTGAGCGCACCGTTCACGGTGTTGCCCGGAATGGCCTGGGGTTCGAGACCCTCAAACTGCGCAATAAGCGCGGTCGTGCGCGTTTCGAACGCGGCCTTGTCCTCTGCGGTCCACCAGTCGATGAGTCGGCCGTCGCCGTCGTACTTCGAGCCCTGGTCGTCGAAGCCGTGGCCAATCTCGTGGCCGATGACCGCGCCGATTGCGCCGTAGTTTGCGGCCGGGTCGCGGTTCTCGTCGAAGAACGGAAACTGCAAAATCGCGGCCGGAAAGACGATTTCGTTGAATCCGGGGTTGTAGTAGGCGTTGATGGTCTGCGGGGTCATGAACCATTCGTCGCGATCGAGCGGCTTGCCGATCTTGCCGAGCTCGCGCTGAAACTCAAACTCGCCCGCGGTCTTCACGTTGCCGATGAGATCGTCATCGGTGATGTCGAGGCTCGAGTAGTCACGCCACTTCACCGGGTAACCGATCTTTGGCGTGAACTTGCCCAGTTTTTCGAGGGCACGCCCGCGGGTCTCCTCGGTCATCCACTCGAGGGTGCTGATGCTGTTTTCGTAGGCCCCAACGAGGTTGGCCACGAGCACGTCCATGCTTTCCTTCGCGCTCGGCTTGAAGTGGCGCTCTACGTAAATGCGACCAACGGCCTCGCCGAGCGCTCCCTCCACGAGCGAGACGCCACGCTTCCAACGGTCGCGCAGCTGCGGCGTGCCGCTCAGGGTGCGGCCGTAGAAATCGAAGTTCGCCTCCACGAAATCACCCGACAGGTATGCGGCACTCGAGCGGATGACCTGCCACCGCAGCCAGTCCTGCCACGATTCCAAGCGGCTTTCGGTGAGGGTCTCGGCGAGGCCGGCGATGAAGCTCGGCTCGCGAACGACGACCTCCTCGAAGGCGCCGGCCGGGGCATCGAGACCCTCCAGCCAGAGGTCGACGTCGGCGCCGGCGGCAAGCGCGGAGACCTGGCCCCAGGTGCGCAGGTTGTACGTCTTCTCGCTGTCGCGGGTGGCTACCTTGTCCCAGTGGTGCGCGGCGAGTTCGGTTTCGAGGTCGAACACGCGACCGGCACGAGCCGCGGCATCGGCGAAACCGGCGAGGGTGAACATCCGCTCAATGAATTCTTGGTACTTGGTGCGAATTTTTGCGAACTTGTCTTCGCGGTAGTAGGACTCGTCGGGCAGGCCGATGCCGCCCTGCGCCATGAAGACCAGGTAGCGTTCGGGGTTTCCCGGGTCGTTGTCAACGTACAGGTGGAACGCTCCGGCGACTCCGCCGCGTTCGAGGCGGCCAAGGGTGTCGAGCAGCTCGGATATCGTGCTGACCTCGTCGACCGTGGCCAGATCGTCGAGCAGTGGGGTGGCGCCGAGCGCTTCGATGCGTTCTTCATCGAGGAAGCTCGTGTAGAGGTCGCCGAATTTGCGCTCAAGGCTGCCCGCCGGCGCGGTCTGCGCCTCGATAATAATGTCGCGCACCGCCTTCTCGGCGTCTTCGGCGAGCATCATGAAGGAGCCCCACCGGGACTTGTCGGCCGGAATCTCGCTGCGCGCGATCCACTTGCCGTTCACGTGCCGAAAGAGGTCGTCCTGCGGGCGTACCTCCGAGTCAAGTTCGCTCTGGTTAATTCCGGATGCAGGTGCCAGCTCAGTCATGCCCCCAGCCTATTGGCTGGCTTCGGGAATTGACTCTATGGCTCTCAGGGAAGGGTCGCCGCGCCCGGCACGGGTCGCCGCACCAAGTACGGGTCGCCGCGCCAGCCAGAGGTGGAGCGGCCACCCGCAGCTGGCGCGGTGACGCCTCGCGGCCGACCCACAACGGGCGCGCCGGCCTGCCGCTGGCGCGGCGACGGCGCACCCGACGCCGCCGTAGAGTCGAAGCATCAATATTTTGCGCGCCCAGCCCATCGACCGTGACATTCTGCGGCTCGCCGTGCCCGCGCTCGGCGCCCTCGTGGCCGAACCGCTGTTTCTACTGGCCGATTCAGCGATGGTCGGGCACCTCGGCACCACCCCGCTGGCCGGCCTCGGCCTGGCGAGTGCTGTGCTCCAGACCATCATCGGCCTCATGGTTTTTCTCGCCTACAGCACCACCCCCGCCGTGGCCCGCTGGCTCGGTGCCGGCGACACGCGGAGAGCGGTGTCGGTCGGCATCGACGGACTCTGGCTCGCCCTGGGCCTGGGCCTCGTACTGGCCGTCGGCGGCCGGCTCGCCACGCCGGCGCTGGTCGGCGCGTTCGGCGCCGAAACGGCTGTGACAGCGGATGCGGCCACCTACCTCGGCATCTCCATGTTCGGTCTGCCGGCCATGCTCCTGGTGTTCGCCGCCACCGGACTGCTGCGCGGCCTGCAGGACACCCGCACTCCGCTCCACGTGGCCGGGATCGGATTCGGCGCGAATATCGCGCTCAACTACCTGTTCATCTACCTGCTCGGTTGGGGAATCGCCGGATCGGCCGTTGGTACCGTCGTGGCGCAGTGGGGCATGGTTGCGTCCTACCTCGTGGTGGTCGCCTCCCATGCACAGCGCCACAGCGCTCCGCTGCGCCCGCACCGGGCGGGGCTCCTGCTCGGTGCCCGCAGCGGCGGCTGGCTGTTTCTCCGCACGCTCAGCCTGCGAGCCGCCATGTTGATCGCCGTGTTCGTGGCCGCCCAGCTCGGCTCCCCCGAACTCGCCGCGTTTCAGATCGCGATGACCCTGTTCGCGACGCTCGCCTTCGCCCTGGACGCCCTCGCGATCGCCGCCCAGGCCCTGGTCGGACGCGGCCTCGGAGCCGGGGATGTGGCTGCAGTGCGTGCGGTGCTGCGCCGGTGCCTCGAGTGGGGCGTGCTCGCCGGGCTTGTGCTCGCCACTGTCGTGATCGGCACGAGCGGGATTCTTGGGCACGCATTCACCAATGCCGAGGCGGTGACCTCGCTACTTCCGCTGACCCTGATCGTGCTGGGGGCATCCGTTCCGCTCGGCGCGGTCGTGTTTGTGCTCGACGGTGTGCTCATCGGAGCCGGCGACGCCCGCTACCTCGCTCTGACCGGGCTGGTCAATCTTGCCGTGTTCGTGCCGCTGGCGGCCGCGGTGCTGGTCTGGGCGCCGCCGGGCCCAGCCGGGCTCGCGCTGCTCATGGCCGCGTTCGCCCTCGGCTACCTGGGCGCCCGCGCGGTGACCCTGAGCCTGCGAGCCCGCAGCGCCAAGTGGATGCTGGTTGGCGCGCGCTGAGCGCTGGCAGTCGAGCCGGTCTCAGCGCCAGTCGAACTCGTCGAAGCCATACCGTGGTCTCGACAAGCTCGACCAACGCTGGTCAGCGGATGCGCCGGTGCACCGACTGCGGCGAGAGATAGGCCTTGAGACCCTCCGGTCCAAACTCGGCACCGAGGCCCGAATCGTGCCGGCCGGCAAACGGCGCGGCGTGGTTGGAGGCGAAGAAATTGAGCCCTACCGATCCGGTATCGAGCCGACCGGCGAGTGCGAACGCCCGGTCAGGGTCGGCCGAGAAGATGGTGCCGCCGAGCCCAAAACTGGTGTTGTTGGCGAGCGCCACGCCCTCGTCGATCGAGGAATAGCGCAGAATCGACAGCACCGGGCCGAAGATCTCTTCCCTGGCGATGCGCATGTCCGGCGTTACGTCGGCAAACACCGTGGGTTTCACAAAGAATCCCTGATCAAAGCCGGAGGGCACGTCTCCGCCCGTCGTGGCGCGGGCACCCTGGGCCACACCGCTGCGCAGGTACTCGCGCACGGTCTGCTCCTGGGCCTTCGTGGCGGCCGGCCCGAACACGGTGTCGGGCCGCATCGGATCGCCCTGTTTCGCAGCGGCAATAGTGGCGGTGACCATGTCAACGAGCTCGTCGTAGCGCTCGGCCGGAGCGAGAATGCGGGTCGAAATGTAACAGGTCTGCCCGGTGTTGCGCATGCAGGTGCGAATGAGCACCTGCGACAGTGCATCAAGGTCAACGTCGGGCAGGACGAGCGCGGACGATTTGCCGCCCAGTTCAAGCGTGACCGGTCGCAGCAGTTGCCCACAGGAACCGGCAATCGATCGCCCTACCGGGGTCGACCCGGTGAAGGCCACCTTGTCGATTCCGGGGTGCTTGACCAGCGCGTCACCAAAGGAGCCGGGCCCGGTGACGAGGTTGACCACCCCGGCGGGAATGCCGGCCGCCACCACGGCATCGATGATGAGCCGAACCGAGAGCGGTGTCGGCGAGGCTGGCTTGATCACGACGGTGCAGCCGGCCATGAGGGCCGGGGCCAGCTTGGCCACAACGAGGTTGATCGGAAAGTTCCACGGCGCGATCAGCGCACAGACCCCGATCGGGTCCTGCCGCACCACGGTCTCACTCCTACCGTCGGGAAAGGGCCGAATGTCCGGTGTCTCGAGCAGGTCAGCGAGCGAGGCGAAATAGCGAAAAATTGAGGCGGCGTTGCTGGCGGCCCGGCTGGACTCCGCGACCGGCGATCCGTTCTCCCAGGTGTTGGTGTGCGAAATGGCCTCGGCGCGTTTTTCGACCTCGTCGGCCAGCCGCAGTAGAAAGCCAGCGCGCACTGCGGGAGCCAGGTCGCGCCATCCGCTGCCCGTGAACGCGCGCCGAGCGGCCGCGACCGCCTGGTCGAGATCGGCGACGGATGCCTGCGGCACCGATCCCCAGACCTCCTCCGTTGCCGGGTTGGTCACTATGGTGCGCCCGGTGCCCGTGGCCGCCATCCACCGGCCGTCGATGAACAGGTCGTCGGTGTGGCGGTACGGCAGGTTGGCGGTCACCGGAACCGCAATCAGGCTGGTCATGCGCCGCTCCCGTCGAGGGCTGGGGCCTCGACCCCGCTGGCGAGCACGTCGGTCTGCAGCAGGGCTTCGGCGCGTTCGAGCTCGGCGAGGGCCATCTCGTGGGCGGCTGCGGTGATGAGCTCCGGAATAATGTCGGTGCGCAGGCGCCGGCAGTAGGCGGAGGGTTCCTGGCCGAACCAGCCCGAGGCGAGCGCGATGCCGGTGGTGGTGAAGCGCCAGAGGCGGTCCGCGTCGCGCACCAGGGAATCCTCGATCGAATAGCTCTGTGCGCGGGTGTCGTGCCCGTCGATGATGTCGGTGACGCGCGTAACGAATGCTTCGTCGTAGCCGAGCGCGGGCAGCACCTCGCGGGCGATGTCGCAGCCCTTGATCTCGTGTTCGTAGCGAATATTGGCCTGGCGCCAGTTGGCACCGAATCCCTCCGAGATGATTTTGGTCTCATCGACCCGGGCCCAGCCGGTGTCGTGCAGCAAAATGGCCACGCGCACCACGAGGGCATCAGCCTCGGGGTAGGCCAGGCAGAGCCGCTCGGCGAACGCGAACGAGAGGGGAATATGGATGTCGTTGGAGCGCGAGCGCATCTCGGCGCGCACGGCCCGCCAGAGGGCATTGAGGTCGTCCGAGGTGACGCCCGCGGCGATCGGTGAGGTGTCGACGAGTTCTTCGGTCTGCAGTGTCATGGGGGTTACTTTCCTAGGAGGACGGGCACAGCAGGGGCGGTGAGCGGAGCGGGGATGGACAGTTTCTTCAGCGGTAGAGAGAGGTCGGCAGCTCGGTCACTGGGCAGGTGCTGCCCCGAGTGGAGCGTGGCGCGCACGGCGATGAAATCGAGCGGCCGGTTCACGCAGTCGGCGGCGATCAGCCGTCCAGCCCGGTAGTACAGCACCGAGAATTTCTCGCTATCGGGTTCACCGCGGAGCACGATCTGGTCGTGGCCGCCGCTGAGGCCGGCGATCTGCAGCTTGAGGTCGGCTTGGTCACTCCAGAACCACGGAACGGTGGAATATTCGGCGGGCAGGCCAAGGAGGGTCGAGGCGGCGACTTTGGCCTGCTCGACCGCGTTCTGCACGCTTTCCAGCCGCAGGCGCGGGATACCGCCAGGCGTCAACGAGGGGTTCGGCAGGTTGGCACAGTCCCCGGCGGCGACGGTGACCCCGTCGGAGCAGAGGGCGCTCCCGTCAACGACGATACCGTTGTCCACGGCGAGGCCGAGTTGCTCGGCCAGTTCGGTGCGGGCAATCACGCCAACACCGATGAGAACCACGTCGGCTTTGATCACATCACCATTACCCAGCTCGACGCCGGTGACCCGGTCGTGCTGCCCGAGAAAACGGGTGACCTGGGCGTTCAATACCACCCGGGTGCCGCGACGGTGATGCGCCGCGAGGTAGAACTCGCTGGTGGTTTCCGAGACGGCCCGCCCGACCAGCCGGGGTGCCGCTTCGAGCACCGTCACGGTCTTGCCGGCGGCTCGGGCTCCAGCGGCCACTTCGAGGCCGATGAAGCCACCTCCCACGACGACCACGTCGGTAGCGGTGCGCAGTCTCTGTTCCAAGAGCGCGGCATCCGTTGCGGTACGGAGGTAGGTGACCCCCTCGAGTTCGCTGCCGTCGAACGGAATCTGGCGCGGAACGGCACCGGTGGTGAGGGCGAGCCGGGCGAATTCGAAACGGCGGCCGGATTCTGCCGTGGCGACCCCGCCGGTGGCATCGCGCTCGATGGACACGATGCGTTCCCGGGTGACGAGCTCAATGTTGTGTTCGGCATAGAACTCGTGGGTGCGAAAGGTGAGCGAATCGGCCGTGGCCTCGCCCTTGAGAAACGCCTTCGACAGCGGCGGCCGCTGGTAGGGGGCGTGCGGTTCTTCGCCGACGAGCACGATCGGCTCGGTGTCGCCGAGTTCGCGCAGTGAGCTGGCCAGCTGAACGCCGGCCTGGCAGGCGCCAATAATCAGGGTTCCGATCCGAGCGGATGCTCCAGTGCCAGACATCGTCTACACCTGCGTTTCCGGGGTGGTCACGCGAATGTCGGCGTCGCTGAGCTTGAGCTGGCAGGAGAGCCGGGAGTTGGCCTCGCGGTCGACGGCGGTTCCGTCGAGCATGTCGTCTTCGAGGTCTTCCATGGGGGCGAAAATGCTGCTGGCGCAGACGAAGACATGGCAGGTGGCGCAGGAGAGGCTGCCGCCGCATTCGGCGACGATGCCGGGAACGCCGTTGCGCACGGCGGTCTCCATGACGGAGTCCCCCGCGAATCCCGCGACGGCCGTCTGAGTGCCGGTGGCGGATATGTAGGTTACAGAAGGCATTATGGGTCTCCTTGCGCTGATCGGTGCATGCTTAGTGACTACAGAAACTGTCGGCCGCCGTCGACCACGAGGGTCTGGCCGGTGATGTAGCGTGAGCCGGGGCCGGCCAAAAACAGGGCCGCCCCGACGATGTCCTCGGGCTCGCTGGCCCGTTTGATCGAGCCCCGATCAACGCCGTATTCGGCGGCGCCCTCGATGAGGCCGAAGCTGGCTTCGGTGAGGGTGAAGCCGGGGGCAATCGCGTTTACGGTGACGTTGCGGTCGCCGAGCTCCTTCGCGAGCACCCGGGTGAGGGCGATGACACCGCCCTTCGAGGCCACGTAGTGCGCCCAGTGGGCGGATCCGCTGAGCACGGTCGCGCTCGACAGGTTGATCACCGCTGCACTGTTCGCCAGGTAGGGCGAACAGGCGCGAGCCACCAGCCAGGGTCCCTTGAGATTGACGGCCATCACCCGGTCCCACTCGTCGACATCGATCTCCTCGAAGGGTGACCGGGTGATGGTGGCGTAGATCGCCGCGTTGTTGATGATGACGTCGATCTGGCCGGGGCCGCCGGCAGCCTTGTCGAAGGCTGCGGCATCCGCGGCCAACCGGGTGACCGAGTCGAGCTGCGTGACGTTGGCCTGGAGGGCCAGGGCGGTGCCGCCGGCGGCCTCGAGTAGAGCAACGGTCTGCTGCGCGCCCTCAAGGTTGGTGTCGGCGACGACCACCCGGTCGCCCTGGGCCGAAAAGCCCAGGGCAAAGGCACGGCCCAGCCCGCCGGCAGCGCCGGTGATCAGCACCGTCCTCGTTCGAGCCGTATCGGTTCGAGTGGCGTGCTGGTCCGTGCCCGGATCAGGCATGGCTGCCTTCGAGAAGAGGACCATCGAGAACCTGTTCCAGCTGCCCCACCGCATCGCCGGCCAGGCTGAGGTCGTGTGTGTGTCCTTCCACGACGGTGACCGTGCCGTTGTTGCCGTCAACACGCAGCCACTGTCCGGTCACGATCTGCGAGGAGGCGGTGCCGGTGCCGGTGACGGCCGGCATGCCGTATTCCCGGCAGACAATGGCCGCGTGGCTCATCATTCCGCCGATATCGGTGACGGTGGCGCGAATCTTGCCGAAGATCGGACCCCACGACGGTGCCGTCACGGGAGCGACGAGAATGTCGCCCTCCTGCACCTCGGCAAGCTGGTCGGAGCTGCTGATCACCCGGGCCGGTCCTTCCGCCACGCCGCTCGACGCCGCCATTCCGCGGAATTCTCCCTCGGGGGCGTCGGAGTCGCCGAGCCAGTTCTTGATCTGGTCGCTCGTGATGCCCCAGAGCATGAGGGTGAACGGTTCGGTGATAACGGCTGGCGGGGTGTTCAGTGCCGGCTGCGGGCGCTCGCTCTGCAGGGCGTCGACGATCGCGCGGCGCCGTTCGACCTCCTCGGGCCAGTATGACGGGCCGATCGCCGGGGCGCCGACCGCCCAACCGGTGACGTAGTCGAACAGGGCTTCGCGCACCTCATCGCGGCGCAGAAAGAACATGCCGTCGGCGTCGGGCCAGAAGCCCTGCTCCTGCAGCATCGCCGAGAGCTGGCGGGCCTTGCGCCAAAAGACGCCCATGGTCCAGTGCTCGATGTAGAAGTTGTGGTTTTCGACGTAGGGATAGACCTGGCGGGCGAGGCCGAGCTTGCCCTCAAAGGCCGCGAGTTGTTCGGGGCTGAGTAGTTCCGAGTACTCCTCGGTGATGCGGTCACGCTCGGCGACGAGTTCGGCGACCGGGCGGTCGATTGTCTGGCCCGCTTCCAGACGCCCAATGTAGTCATTGATGTAGCCGAGCGGCAGCTCGAAGTGATCGATCCAGTACTTGTCGTGGGCATAGAAGCCGTTGCCGACGGTGAAGTTGAACCAGGGGTCCTTGGCCTCGTTCCAGGCGGCGATCCATTCGGCACCGCCAGTGGCATCCGCGATTCCGGCCAGCGTCTGCTCCGGGTTCGCGGTGTTGCCGAACAGGCCGGTCAGGCCGAGTTCGATGGCGAGCTTGGCGAGCTTTTTGAGCTCGTCATCGGGGCGGAACAACTCCATGTCGACGCCCTGCACCATTTTCGCGACGGCCTGGTCTGGAATGCCGGGAAAGACCTCCTTGCAGAAGCTGAAGAAGTCGAGATACGCCACATAGCCGAGGTTGAGAAACTCGAAGTGGTACTGCCAGGCGCGGTAGGTGAGCGCGATCAGCTCGTCGTACTGGGCGAGCAGGTCGTTGTTGGGGCCGGTGCCCTTGCCGCTCGTGATGTCGTTGATGTCGACCTTGTCGGGCAGCGCTGCAAAGTTCAGCGCGCCGAGCTCATCGATCGTGCCGCGAATTTTGCCCTGCCACTGCTCGAGCAGGGTCTCCCAGTTCTGAAAGTAGTGACCGGCCCGCGCCATGAACTCGGGAACACGCGGGGCGATGTCCGCTTCGGGTACGCCCACCGGCGACATGAAGACGTAGCCGTTGTGAATACGAAACTCGATGCCGTTGGCCGGCGGAATGAGCAGGTGACGGGTGTTGTATTGGCCGAGGCACGACACGGCGAACTCGAAGCCGATCGTCTCGAATGGCTTGGTCACGGTGGGCCAGTGCTGGCTGTCGCAGAACCAGAACTTGGCCTCTTCGACCTCGCGGCGGTTCTCCTGAAAGACCAGGTTGTAGGCGTACAGCTCTTTCCAGCCCTCGGCACCGTGGGCGGGAGCCTGGTCATAGGGGCTGGGAAATGACTTCTCTGTCATAAGATAACCGTTCTCGAAGTGGTGCGCGGATAGTGCTATGAGGGCTGAGGGACTGGCTCAGTCCGTGGGTTTGCCGGCCTGAACCAGAAGTGACCGCGTAATACTCTCGATGCCGTAACCGGCGGCGGGGGCGGCGGCATCCGCTCGCGTTTCTGAACTGCGCGAGGAGTGCACGGTCTCGGGGCGGGACTGCAGGAGCAGCAGGTTTTGTCCGTCAGGCAGGTCGCGGTCCAGGGCCCACTCGATGTCCTGCGGGCATTTGAAGTGCTTCTCGGCCTTCTTGGCAATCGCCGCGATGGCGGTGATCTCGGTCTCGCTGATCGAGAGCACCCCGCGGCGCGCAGCGGAGACCTCGAGTTCCACCAGGCCAGCGTTCGCCGGGTCGGGCACGAGTTCGGCGTGCTTGTCGCCGATCACCCGCTTGACAACCATGAGCATGACCTTGTCGAGGGTGACGTTGTCGGGGGTGACCAGGCCGGAGACGACGAGTTCACCGAGGCCATAGGAGGACTCCAGGACGATCTTGGAGCGGTCGCCGGTGGTGGGATCCATGGTGATGGCCACACCGGCGGCGCGGGCGTTGACCATTTTCTGCACGGCGACGGCCATGGAGAGACCCTCGTTGGGAATGTTGTTTTTGAGACGGTAGGTAATGGCGCGGGAGGTGAAGAGCGAGGCCCAGCAGCGGCGAATATGCTCGGCGACGTCGTCGATGCCGTGGAGCCAGAGGTAGGTGTCCTGCTGGCCGGCGAAGCTTGCATCGGGCAGGTCTTCGGCGGTCGCCGAGGAGCGGACGGCTACCGGAACCGGCTCGCTGAACCGGGCCTGGAGCGCGTGGTAGGCGGCGACGAAGTCGGCGCGCACTACGGCGGGCACCGGGCGGCTCTCGATCTCGAAGCGCAGTTGCGCCGAGACCCGGTCGACCTCTGCCACGTCGTCGGCGTCGAGGTTGGCGAGCAGTACGTGGATATCGTCCTGGATGCCGGCGGCCGCGATGAAGGCGTCGTAGGAGGCAGTCGTGATGGCGAATCCGGGCGGCACCGGCATGTCGGCCTGGGTAAGGGCAACGAGCGAGGCGCATTTGCCACCGAGCAGGTCGTGGCGGGGCTCATCGGCGCCATCGAAGAATTGAATGTACGGAGTGGTGGTCATTTCTTTTCTCCCCAGGTAACGGGCACCGAGGTGGGGGCCCTGAACGACAGATTGTCTCCGAACACGATCTTCTCGGCGTCGATCAAATGCAGCGTGGGTGCCGCCTTCAGGGTCTCTTCGACGACGATCTTGTCTTGCATTTTGGCGAGCATGTTGCCGAGGCAGTAGTGAATGCCGAAGCCGAACGACAGGTGGTTGCGAGCGTTGACCCGGTTGATGTCGAAGATTTCGGGCTGTTCGAAGGTGTCGGCATCACGGTTAGCCGAGCCCATGAGCAACAGAATGTTGGAACCGGCCGGAATGGGCACGCCACCGATCTCGGTGTCTTCGAGCGCCTTGCGCCGCCAGCCGACGATGCTCGGGGAGAACCGCAGGGTCTCGTCGATCGCGGCCGGGATGCCACTCGGGTCCTCGAGCAGCTTCTGCCACTCGGTCGGGTGGACGAGCAGTTCGCGAATGGTATTGGAGATCAGGGTCGTCGTGGTCTCATGGCCGGCGAAGAGCAGGCTGTAACAGACCGAGGCGATCTCGTGGTCGGAGATGTCGGAGCCGGTCGACTGCGCCTGCACCAGGTCGAAGACGAGGTTGTCGCCGTTGTCGCCCTGGTCGAGCTGATCGTGGGCATTGGAGACGAGACGCAGGCACTCGGTCCAATAGTCAACCAGGTTGTGCGCGTGCGGAATCTGCTCGTCGTCGCTCAGGTCGCCCCAGGTCATGGCGGCGCGGGAATCGGACCACTTTTTGTAGGTCGCGACCATCTCGGGGCCGACACCGAGCAGCCCGAGAATGGTGATCGTGGGGATGTCCACCGCAACGTCTTTGAGAAAATCGCCGCGGGCATCCGGGTGGGCCAGCATCTGCTGCAGCAGCCGGGCGGTGTTCTCGCGAATGGTGGGCTCGAGGGCCTTGTAGCGGCGCGGCGTGAACTCCTTCTGCACGATGGCGCGCATGCGGGTGTGTTCCGGCGGTATGCGGGCGCTCAGGCCGGAGTAGGCGGTGAAGCCGCCGTCGTTCATGATCTTCGTCGCGGCCGCGCCGCGGGCCCGTACCGGGGCCTGGGCGTTCTCGCTGCTGAAGACCTGCCAGTTGTCAAAGACAGCCTTGACGTCGTCGTAGCGGGAGACCACGAAGTAGCCGATCTCCTCATCGAACATGACCGGTTCGTTCTCGCGCAGGGCGGCATAGGACGGGAACGGGTCGGTCATCGCGAAGGGGGCGTAGCCGTGGTGCGCGTTCTGCGCGGGGGCGCTGTGCGCAACCGGGCATTGGCCGGTTGCGGAGGCCGGGTGGGTGAGTGCGGGTTGAGCGGTCACGATAGCTCCTTGGTTTGCGACCTCAGCTCCGAGGTCGACGAGAACAATCTAAGACGCGGCGGTAGCGAAAAGCTCCGAAGTGTCCCACTGGATGGAAGTGGCTTGGTTACCGGTCACGGCTGGGTCGGCGTCACCACGGTGCCCGGCAAGCGCAGGGTGGCGGGTGGCAGGTGCGCGATTCCGACCTGAATACGCTGCGCGGTGCCCTGCAACACCGGAAGGTAACGCTCCAGTTGATGGGCCCGCGATGTGGGCAGCACAATGCCGAGCGCACCGAAAATTTTCCCGGGCGGCTGAAAAACCGGCACCGCGAGTGAACACGAGCCCTGCCGCACCTCTTCGGAGGCGAGAGCAAAGCCCAGTTCCTTAATTTTGGCCAGTTCACGGCGCAGTTCGGCCGGGTCGGTCTTGGTGAGCGGGGTGCGGCGCACGAGTTCGCGCTCGAGCACGGCGTTTTGCACCCACTCCTCTTCGAAGGCGAGAATGGCGCGGCCGACGGCGGTGGCGTGCAGCGGCAGACGACCGCCAACCCGGCTGGCCTGCGGCACGCGCCGGCTGCCATAGACGCGGTCGATGTAGAGCACCTCGGCGCCGTCGCGAATGGCGAGGTGCACGGTCTCCTGGGTGAGTCCGAACAGGTCTTGCAGGTAGGGCCGGGCCACATCGCGCAGCTTGCGGCCGGCGTGCTGGCCGAGTTCCCACAGCCGCAGGCCAATCTGGTATCGGCCCTGGGCGTCCCGCTGCACGGCCCCCCAAACCTCGAGTTCGCCGAGCAGGCGGTGCGTGGTGCTCTGGGGCAGCCCGCTTTCGCGGCTGATCTCCGACAGTGAGCGAGCGGATGCGCTGTGTTCGAACGCCGCCAGAATGCTCAGCACCCGGCTGGTCACCGACTGCCCGGGGGCCCTCGTGTGGCCGGCCATGGTCGCCTCGTCTCGAGTTATCGTTCGCCGCTATCGGCTCGCACGCTCACTCTAACCAGCGCCGGCCACACGAAGCGAGGGCCGAAGGTCCCTCTTTCGGGAGTGCGGGCTGGGGCGGCTCCCCAAACGATGGAATGCTGCCCTAGCTGGCGGGGTAGGCGAGGGCGTTCTGGCGCACCCCGAGCAGAGCGTGTGCACCGAGCTGGGGCAAGTCGGGGGCCGCGATGCGGGCGCGCACAACGATGCCTCCCACCAGGGTGAAGCTGACCAGGGCGTCGTGGCCGGCGTAGGCAATGGCCGTCGCGACCGCGGGAGTGCCCCCCTCGGTCAGCGTCAGCCATTCCGGTCGGAGCATCACCCGCACGGTCCGTCCGGCGGTGGGGCACGCCTCCGCGCCCATCCAGTCCGCCGCGAGCGTGCCGAGGGCACAGTCGACACGGCCGTCTCTCCACACGCCGTCGAGCTCGACCGTATCTCCGACGAAACTGGCCACCCAGGGGTCGACCGGCCGTTCGTAGACGTCGGCCGGGGTGCCGAACTGCAAAATCTCGCCGCCGCGCATCACCGCGACGAAGTCGGCCAGCGAGAGCGCCTCTTCCTGATCGTGCGTGACGAGCAGGCTCGTATTGTGCTGATCGCGCAGCAGGGCCGCGACCTCGGTGCGCAGGGCCGAACGCAGCAGCGGGTCGAGGGCCGCAAAGGGTTCGTCGAGCAGAATGAGATCGGGGCGCGGAGCGAGCGCGCGGGCCAGCGAGACGCGCTGGGCCTGCCCACCAGAGAGTTGCGCGGGCGCTCGGTCAACGAGTTCAGTCAGGCCGACCAGAGTCGCCAGCTCCAGGATGCGAACCGCGCGACCATTCTCGCGGCCGCGGTCGGGGCTCCTCGGCACAGCAGCGAGGGGAGGCGTGTGCGCCGCAACGTTGGTGCGCACCGGAACGCGGGCCGAGCGCCCACGGCGCGTGAATCGGGCGAGCACACCGGCCGCTCCGCTCGGCGCCTCGCCGGGCTCGCAGTAGAGGTCATCGTTCTGCTTCGTGCGCGGCAGGCCGAAGCCGATATTCTCGCCGACGGTGAGGTGCGGAAACAGGGAGGCGTCTTGCGGAACCCAGCCCATTCCGCGTTTCTCCGGCGCCCGCTGCACACCGGGCCCGGTGACGAGGCGTCCACCAACGGTGATCGTTCCGGCGGTGACCGGCAGCAGACCCGCGACCGCGCGCAGGAGGGTGGTCTTGCCGCATCCGCTGGGGCCGAGAACGGCCACGAGACTGCCGCGCGGAATCCGCAGACTGACGTCATTCAGCACCCGCGTGTCACCGTAGGCGACGCGCAGCCCCTCGATCGATACCCAGCCCACTAGTTCTCCCTTGCCGTACCGCGGATGCCGGAGAGCAGCACCGCGGGCACCATCGCCACGAGCACGAGCGCCGCCGCGTAGGGCGCCGCAGCGCCGAACTCGAACAGAGCAGTGCGACTCCACAACTCGGTCGCGAGCGTCGATACGCCCGTTGGCCGCAGCAATAGTGTCGCAGGTAATTCTTTCATGGCCGAGATGGCTACGAGCAGGCCGCCGATCGCGATACCGGGCAGGGCGAGTCGCGCGGTCACCCGCCACCAGGTTTGAAACGGTGACAGGCCGAGGGTGCGCGCGACGTCCCCGAGACTCTCCGGCACGGCCGCGATTCCGCTGCGCATACTGCCGATCGCGCGCGGCATGAACAGGACGACGTAGGCGAAAACCAGGACCACCGACGTTTGGTAAAACACCGGCACGGCCGCAAGCGCAAAGAACACGAGGGAGAGGCCCACGACGATACCCGGCAGGGCGTGGCCCAGAAAGCCGACAGCTTCGATCACGGCGACCAACCGACCGCGATAGCGGGCCGCGAGGGCGGCTATCGGCAACGCCACGAGCACGGCCACCACGGCCGCGGCGAGGGCGAGGGCGAGGGTCGCACCCACCGCTCCAAACAACCGGGGCAGGTCCATGGCACGCAGTGTTTCCGCTTCGAGCAGTCGGCTCAGCAGCCCGACCACCGGAACGATAACGCCGGCCAGTGGCGCCACCAGAAGCACAGAAAAATAGAGGGTGCCAGCGCGTCCGGGGGAACGCGCCGGCATGGTGCTGCGACCGGGCACGCGGTCGACCTGGCGGCGACTGCGACGTTCCCCGGCCACCACCACGAGCGCCAGCACGACCAGCACGAGGGCGAGCAGAGCGGCCTGATTCCGGTCAAAACTTGCGCCGTAGGCGGCGTTGATTCCCCAGGTGAGCGTTTGAAACCGCAGCATGGCGACGAGCCCAAAGTCGCTGAGCGAGTAGAGGCAGACCAGAAGCGCCCCGGCGATCGCGGCCGGGCGAATCTGCGGCCAGGTGGCGGCCACGAAGGCGCGCAGCGGCCCGCGCCCAAGCGTGCGGGCCACCGATTCCAGGTCAGCGGACGCCCCGCGCAGCGCAGCCGCGACCGGCAGTGTCACGTAGGGGGTACAGACCATCGTCATGACGAACCAGCTGGCCCAGAAACCGTTGAGGCTGGGAAACCAGACGAGCCAGCCGTAGGCGGCGAGGTAGCTTGGCACCGCGAGCGGCAGTGCCGACACCAGCAGCAGAGTGCGTTGGAAAGGCAGACGGATGCGAGTGAGGATCCAGGCACAGATCGTACCGAGCACCAGGCACGACAGGGTGACGGCCGCGGCAAGCAGCACGGTATTGACGGTGAGCTGCAGTACCCGCGGGCGCACCAGCGTGTCGAGAAGATCCGTGAGCCCGGCTTCGGTCGTGCGCACGATGAGGTAGACGAGCGGGATGGCAGCGGTCCCGGCGCACAGAGCGGCGAGCGCCAGAAGCCAGGACGGCGCGCCGAAGCGATACCGGGCGCGGGCACGCGGCGCAGCATCCGCTGCGAGCGGAGGAACGATCAACGCGCTCATGAGGGCGAACCCACCAATCGATCGGCGGTGGAGGGTATGGAGGGTAGGGCGCGGCTGCCGACGGGAGCCTGCACCCGTGAATTCACCCTTAGATCAGGCCGTGCTTGCCGAGCAGGGCCTGGGTGTCTTCGAGGGTGTCGAGATCGGCGAGATCGAGGTTGGGGTTGACGAGGGAGTCGAGCGTTGGCAGGCCGGCCGGAGCGTCGATGCCGGCGATCAGAGGGTACTCGTACGTCTCATCGACGAAGTACTGCTGCGCCTTGGCACCCACGAGGTAGTCAATGAACTCGAGCGCGTCGGCATCCGCTGCGGCACCGGCGAGCAGGCCGGCGCCGGTGACATTCACGATTGAGCCGGCATCGCCGGCTGCGGGATAGGACAGCTGAGCGCGCATGTTGGCCTCGCCGGTTTCGGCCGCCTGAGCGAACCAGTAGTAGTGGTTGATGAGGCCGGCGTCGATGACTCCGTCGTTGACGGCCGCGAGAATGGCGCGGTTGTTGTCGAAGATGACCGGGTCGTTTGCGGCAACATCCGCTACCCATTGGTCGGCGGCTTCTTCGCCGTTCAGCACCCGATAGGCGGTGACGAAGGCCTGAAAGCTCGCGTTGGTCGGCGCAATGCCGAACTTGCCTGCCCACGCCGGGTCGGTGAAGGCGTCGACGCTTGTCGGCACGTCGGACGCTTGCAGTGCCTCACTGTCGTAAGTGATCACACGGGCCCGGCCGGTGACACCGACCCAGGTGTCGTCGGTCGAGGTGAAACCGGCCGGAACCGCGTCGGTTATTTCAGCCGGTAGCGTCGCGAACAGGTCAGCGTTGGCCAGGGCGCCGAGCGCACCGGCGTCTTGCGCGAGAAAGACCTGGGCGGGGGTGGCGTCTCCCTCTTCGAGCAACAGGGCGCCGAGTTCGGCGGTGTTGCCGTAGCGCACGTCGACGCTGATGCCGCTCTGTTCCTCAAACTGGTCAATGAGCGGTTGCACGAGGGCTTCGTCGCGCCCGGAATACAGCGTGAAGGTTCCGTCACTGGTTTCCGCGGCGGGAGAGGAGGGTTCGCCGGCCTGGGTGCATCCGGCGAGGGCGAGAACGGTAGCGCCGGCAACGAGCGCGGCGACAGAGAGAGGGATGCGCATGGGACTCCAAGATTACGGGGCTTGAATTGCTAAGGTAAGGCTACGCTAACCTGCGGGCGAGCGCGAATTGACACGGCCGGTACGAGGACGTTGCGGGCTGAACGGTAATACCCCGCTCTCGCGAGCAGTAATCGCTGTAGCGTTAAAGCGCCGCTAACCGTTGTCGTGGCTTGCCGCCCGCCGCTGGAGAAATTCGTGAGCCCAATGACCACCGCGCACTCCCCCGCAACGCTGATGCGCCCGGCCCTGCTCGGCTGGCGTAACGCCGTGTTCGCCGCGTTTTTCGTGGCCGGGCTCGGCCTGGCGAGCTGGATGTCGAGGGTTCCCGCCGTGCGCGACGGCCTCGGCCTCGATACCGCGCAGGTCGGCATCCTCATCTTCGGGCTCTCATCCGGCTCGGTCATTGGACTGCTGATCGCCGCGGGCTTACTCGCTCGCCTCGGCGCCGGCCGGGCCATGCTGGTCAGCGGCTCGCTGTCGGCCACCGGGCTCGTGCTCATGGGCACTGGCGTCAGCCTGGCGCCCTCGGCCCCGTTCGTCTTCGCGGCCCTGGCCATCTTTGGAATCGGCATGGGATCGCTCGACGTCATGATGAACGTCGAGGGCGCAGCGGCCGAGCGGGCCATCGGCCGCACCCTCATGCCGCTCATGCACGCCTGCTTCAGCCTCGGTACGGTGGTTGGGGCACTCGGCGGCGCCGCCGCATCCGCTGTGCAGGTATCGGTGTTCTGGCACCTGATGGTGATTGCTGTTCTGGTTCTCGGCACGATCGTGGTGATGGTGCGGTTTCTTCCGACCGCCGCCGTGGCCCCCGAAGCAACGGACGCCCCCAGACAAGTCTGGCGCGATCGCCTGCGGGATTCTCTCGCCGTCTGGCGGGATCGCAAACTCCTGCTCATCGGGGTTATTGTGCTCGGCATGACCTTTGCCGAAGGGTCAGCCAACGACTGGCTCGCCCTTGCCTCGGTCGACGGACACGGCCTCAGCAATACCGACGGTGCCATCGTGTTCGGCGTTTTTGTCGCCGCGATGACCGTGGGCCGCGTGATCGGCGGCCCCGTGCTCGACCGGTTTGGCCGGGTGCCCGTGCTGCGTGCCTGCGCCGGCGTGGGCATTGCCGGGCTCGTTCTGTTCATTCTCGCGCCGAACACCCCGCTCATGTTCCTGGGAACCGTGCTCTGGGGCCTCGGCGCCTCGCTCGGGTTTCCGGTCGGCATGTCGGCGGCCGCCGATGACACCAAAAATGCTGCGGCCAGGGTGAGCGCGGTGGCCATCATCGGCTACTTCGCTTTTCTGGTCGGGCCTCCCGCCTTGGGCCTGCTCGGCGACGCGTGGGGCATCCTCAATGCCCTGTACCTGATTGTGGTGCTGATGGTGCTGGCCGGGCTGGCGGCCCCGGCGGCGCGGCCTGCGGCATCCGGTTCGAGCGTTTCAGGCTCGCGCGGTTAAGATCGACCAGTGCGCCTTGTAATTGCTAAATGCTCCGTTGACTATGCCGGGCGTCTCAGCGCGCACCTGCCGCTGGCCACCCGCCTGCTGATGATCAAGTCCGACGGGAGCGTGCTCGTGCACTCCGACGGCGGCTCGTACAAGCCGCTCAACTGGATGAGCCCGCCCTGTTCGGTCGCCATCTCCGAGCCCGACAGCGATCAAGCGGATGCCGGCATCACCGCCCTCTGGACGGTCACGCACGCGAAAACCGCCGACCAACTCGTGGTGAGCGTCTACGAAGTGCAACACGACTCCGCGCACGAGCTCGGCCTCGACCCCGGACTGATCAAGGATGGCGCCGAGTCGCACCTGCAGAAGCTGCTGGCCGAGCACATCCACCTGCTCGGTGACGGTTTCACTCTCGTGCGCCGGGAATATATGACGGCAATCGGGCCCGTCGATATTCTCGCGCAGGATGCCGCCGGTGGCTCTGTCGCGGTCGAGCTCAAGCGCAACGGCGATATCGACGGCGTTGAGCAGCTCACCCGCTATCTCGACCTGATGAACCGCGACCCGCACCTAGCGCCGGTCAGCGGGGTGTTCGCCGCCCAGATGATCAAGCCGCAAGCCCGCAAACTGGCCGAGGATCGCGGAATCCGCTGCCTGCTGCTCGACTACGACGCCATGCGCGGCCTCGACGATACGGCCTCGAAGCTGTTCTAGGCCTCAGCGGCGGTCGAGGCGCCCAAACCGCGTAAAAGCTGAGGAATAGTGGGCGAATGGGGTGCATCGTCAAAAATCGCCTAAGCTTTTCCGAATGAACGCAACATTGACGCGCACCTGGAGCGCGATCCTCTTCGATCTTGACGGAACCATCACCGATTCCGCCCCGGCCATCACCAGCTCACTGGCCCGCACCTTCGCACTGCTCGGCCGCCCCGTTCCCGCGGCCGCCGAGCTGCTGGCCTACGTCGGTCCACCGATGCTCGATGCCTTCCAGGAATATGCGGGCATGACCCGCGACGAAGCCGTGGAGGCCATCGCGGTCTACCGGGCCGAGTACCACGGCGCTGCCGCGCTGGACACGGCCGTGTATCCCGGCGTTGCGGGCCTGCTGGAGCGCATCCACGCGGCTGGAATCCCGCTGGCCCTCGCCACGAGCAAGCCGGAGCTGAGTGCGATCGCCATTCTCACCCACTTCGACCTCGCGAAGTACTTCACGGCCACCGTCGGCGCCTCGGCCGATCACACCCGGAGCAAAAAGTCCGACATCGTCTCCGAAGCCCTGGCCCGTCTCGCCGCGACCGGCGTGGACACCAGTAATACCGTTCTGGTCGGCGACCGCAGCTACGACGCCATCGGCGCCCAGGCCCACGGCATCCCGGCAATTCTGGTCGAGTGGGGCTACGGTTCCCCCGCGGAGGCCGCAGCGGCAACGGCCGTGGTGCACTCGACCGACCAGCTCGGCAAGCTGCTGCTGGGCTGAATTCAGCCGCGCGCAGGGCCGAGCGTCGGCCCAGCGCTCCGAGACCCAGCGCTACGAATCGAAGCCGAGGCCGAGGGCGTCGAGGGACTTGAGCAGAATGTTTCGCCGACCGTGGTTGTGGTCGGCACGATTGAGCGCCCAGCGGGTCGCCTGAATTCCAGCGGATGCAATCGGTTCCGGCGGAAACGGCAGCGAACGACCCCGCACCATGGCCAGTTCAGTGCGCTCCGTGGTGCGCCCGGCCAGCTGGTCGAGCATGACCTGGGCTGCAAAGTGGGTGGCGCCCACGCCCAGGCCGGTGAATCCGGCGGCGTAACTTATGCGTCCGCCACGGGCCTGACCGAAGAAGGCGCAGAATTGGGTGGACGTGTCGATGGCCCCGGCCCATTTGTGGCTGAAGCGCACCCCCGCCAATTGCGGAAACGTTGTGAAGAAGTGGTTGGCGAGCTTCTCGAAGGACTCCGGCCGGTTCTCATAGCTACTGCGCACCTTGCGACCGTAGTGGTACACGGCGTCGTAGCCACCGAACAGAATGCGGTTGTCGGCGCTCAGCCGGTAGTAGTGAAATTGGTTGGCCAGGTCAGCGAGGCCCTGCCGGTTCTGCCAGCCGATCGCAGCGAGTTGACCGGCGTCGAGCGGCTCGGTCATGAGCACGTAGTCGTAGACCGGCACGGTCGACAGCCGGTTGCGCTTGAGCAGCGACGGAAAAACATTCGTGGCCAGGGCCGTCTTCTCGGCGGTCACGGTTCCACCACGGGTCACCACCCGAGTGCCCTGGGCCTCGGTGAGGCCGACCGTGTCGAGGTTCTGCACCAGCGAATTCTCGAAGATCTCGACGCCGAGCTCGGTCGCCACGCGCGCCAATTCGGCAGCGAGCTTGCCCGGATGCACCAGCGCGTTGCTCCGGCGGTGCCAGACGCCCGCCAGGTAGGTCGGTGACGCAACTTCGGCCCGCACGGCTGCCGCGTCGAGAAAGACCGTGTTCTCGTCGGTCGTCTCCTCGCGCAGCCAGTCAACCTGGTGCTCCTCGAGGGCCAGGTCGATAGCGCCGGTGCGTTCGAAGTCGCAGTCGAGGCCGAGGTCGGCTACCGCCCGCTCAATCTCGTCGAGATTCTCCTGACCGAGTTCGGTCAGTCGATCGATCTCCTGAGGCCACCGACTGCGCCCATTGTCTTCCCCGTGGGTCAGGCTCGCCTCGCAGAAACCGCCGTTTCGACCGGATGCCGCCCAGCCCACCGTGCGAGCCTCCAGCAGCACCACCCGCGCCGCCGGATTCTGCTGTTTGGCCAGCACCGCACTCCACAGCCCGAGGTAGCCACCACCGACGATCGCGAGGTCGCAGGTGAGGTCGCCCGAGAGCCGGGGGTAGGTCGTGCGCGGCCCAAGATCGTCGAGCCAGAAGGAGCTCTGTCGGGTGCCGACGAGCGAGGCGGTGACAACGGCTGAAGTGGGTCGGGCTCGATCGAAAACTGTGCTGGTCATGGGCGGAGGCGTCCTCTCGCGGCAACGATGCCGCCAACTGTCGTGGGCCCTCTCAGCCTAGCGGCGAGCGCGGACGTTCCGCAGGCATCCCTTCGTCGAGTGTGTCCTCGAGCCTGCACCTGCCTGCACCTACCTGCACCCACCTGCACCTACCTGCACGGGGCCCGGGCCCCGACCGCGGGCCCAGCTTATAAACTGGGCCTGGGTTCGGGGCCCGGGCCCCGACCGGTTCGCCAGCAACTAGATGATGGCGGCGCGCAGGGCGGCAGCGGCGGCGGCCGGGTCTTCGGCGCCGTAGATGGCTCCGCCGGCAACGGCAACGGATGCCCCGGCACGCTGCACCGATTTGATGGTCGCCAGGCTCACGCCACCGGCGAGCGAGAATGCAACCCTCGCGGTCTCGCCCTGGTTCAGTAGCTTTTCGAGCGAGAAGCCGGGCTCGGCCTGCTCGTCGAGTCCGGCGTGCATCTCGACGAACTGGGCACCGAGGGCGATGACCTCACGGGCACGGGTGACCTTGTCGGCCACGCCGATCAGGTCGACAACGATGCCCTTACCGTGCTTGGTCGCGGCCGCGACGGCACCAATGATGGTGCTGTCACCGGCAGTGCCGAGCACGGTCACGAGGTCGGCACCGGCCACAAAGGCAATGTCGGCTTCGAGTTCGCCGGCATCCATCGTCTTGAGATCGGCGAAAACGATCTTGTCGGGGTGCGCGGCCTTGATCGCGGTGACAGCGGCGAGGCCCTCGGCCTTGATCAGCGGCGTGCCGAGCTCAATGATGTCAACGTGCGGGGCGACCTGCGCGGCGAGCGCGAGGGCGGCATCGGTGGTCAGTACATCCATTGCTACCTGAAGCTTCATGCGATTCTACTTTCTGTTGTGTTGACTGGTTTTTGCGCACGGGGCCCGGGCCCCGAACGTGGGCCCAGTTTCTAAACTGGGCCCGGGTTCCGGGCCCGGGCCCCGAACGAGTACTATTCGAGGTTGGCGTGGCGCGGCCAGAGCTGGTCGGCCGTGGCCCCGCTGGACTGCCAGAGCGCGTGAAACAGGGCGTCACCCACGAGCAGCACAGCCTGCTCGAACAGTCCGCCCGAGTACTGGGACGACACCTGTTCGCCATGGTCCTGCTTGGCGGCTGCGGGAATGACAACGGTCACCGCAGCGAGCCGCCCGAGTGGCGACTCAGGCGCCGTGGTGAGCGCCAGAATGCTCGCTCCCACCCCGTGAGCCGTCTCGGAGGCACGCACAATGGCGCCCGTCGTTCCGGATCCGCTGGCGACGAGGAGCAGGTCACCGGAAGCAATCGCCGGGCTGGTGACCTCGCCGACCACGTGCACCGTCAGACCGAGATGCATGAGTCGCATCGCGGTCATTTTCAGCGCCAGCCCCGAGCGGCCCGCTCCGAGTACGAATATCCGCGGCGCCACCTTGAGCAGGCCTGCCGCGTCCTCCAGCGATGAAGCGGATGCCGACCGCAGCGCATCGACGATGCGACTGTTCTCGGCGACAACGAGGCCGAGGGCATCCGCTGGCGTGGGGGTAGTTGTTGTTTCGGTCATAAGTCAATACTCCACTCCTTCGGGCGGTATCGTGGCCCACCAAAAGAACGGTTTTCCTACCCAAAAGAATGGCCGCTGGCATACTGGAGAGATACTTCGGATAGGTTAGGGGGATGACGCTTTCCACCGCCTCCCCCGTGCAGACCGCGCGCACCGCGGCCGCCGAACGCTCCAAGCTCATCGCCGATCTGACCGACGCGCACGCGACCACGCTGGAATCTCTGCTCGCCGTGCTGCGCTCGAGCAGCACCAGCGATGTCGCCGCACGTCAGAAGGCCACCGACCTCGCCGCCGCGGCGATGGTCGCCCTGCGCGCGGTGAGCGACCTCGACCGCAGCCTCACGGAGGAACCCGTCGCCCGCGCCTTCGAACGGCTGCGCGATGACCTGCGCCCACTCGTGCGGTTCGGCGGCCTCGACGTGCAGTTCATTGAGCCGCCGGTGAACGGACGCGCACTGCCCGGCGAGGTCGCCCACGAGGCTCGGGCCATCGTGCGCGGCGCGGTGCTGGCCCTGGTAGAGCAGATCGGAGTCGCCCGGGTGCGCGTGCAGTGGGACTGCGATGGCAGCAACCTGCTCATCCGCATTCGCGACGACGGGCCGGGAGACCTTGACGCCGAGGTTCCGAGTGTGCGCCAGCTGGCCGCCCGCGTTGTCGCCCTCAGTGGCACGCTCAACGTCGAGGCGACAGCAGGGTGGGGGTCCGAGATGGCCGTATCGCTGCCGCTCGACCCGCCGACGGCATCCGTCACGGCGGCTGCGGCCTGGGGACTCAGCCCGCGCGAACGCGGCGTGCTGGAACTCGTGGCCTCAGGCGCGCGCAACAAGGCGATCGCCGAAGCGTTGACCATCAGCGAGAACACGGTGAAGTTTCACGTGGC
>JBBRBV010000014.1:0-51767 GCA_038205545.1 Actinomycetales bacterium | reverse complement strand
CTAGATATACCCCCATAGCAACACTATTACCCTCCCCCACGCTCTTCCGATCTGGGCCCCGTTTATACCCGGGCCCCACGGAGCGGGCCCGGGCCCCGAACGCCACAAAGGGGAGACTAGCGGCGGGACTGTTGGTCGAGGTTGTCGATGAGGGTGTTGGCAAGGCCGACCAGAATGGCGATCTGGTCTTCGTCGCGTTCAATCCAGCGAAATTCAGGCACGGCGGCGACCGGGACGAAGTGGAGATGTTCCTCCCAGACCAGCAGGGTGCGTTCGGCACCCAGCACGTACTGTTGCCACCAGACTTGCCGCAGGTAGCTTCGCGGAATGCTACGCCACGGCTTGCTCGTGGTCTTGATCTCGGCCAGGTGCAGGTCGCCATTCGCCGCCATGCCGACCCCGTCGGGGGTGGCCAGGTGCCGCGGGTGCGAGAGCGAACGAAACAGGTTGGTACTCGGTTCGATTCCATAGTTCTCGAGCACCCACGCGGCAATGACCGGTTCCCGGTCCCGACCGTGGTCGGTGTAGCTGTTGCCGGTGAAGCTCGTGCCGTGCATTTTGTCGTGCGCGGCGTTCACGATGGATTTAGGGGTCGAGAGTTTTGCGACATCCGTGGCGGTGATGCCCTGCTTGCGGGCGCGGTGCCACGCCACTTGATCGGTCGAATCGGCGACGATGCGCAGCGTGTGCGGTGCCGGCAGAGCGGATGCCGCGGGGCGGGCCGAAGGCTGGTCCAGGTCGAAGAGGGACAGCGTGGAATTCGGCACTCCTCTATTGTGTGCCCGCGCGCCCGGTCGGTGCGACACCGCCACGGAGCGCCGCGGGAACAATATCCTTGGGCCAGCCCCTTCCAGGCCTAGCTGAAGTTACGCCCGGTCCCACAGCGCGCCACAGGAATTTGCGGGCGCACTCATAGCCGGTTCATAGACAACTGCCGGATACTCATCAGAATGCGCACACGTGAGAGCACCCAGACCGGCCATGGCCCGCGACTGACCAAGGCCGACGGCAGCGCCATCCGGGTATTGGTCGTTGACGACGAACCCACTCTCACCGACCTGCTCTCGATGGCACTGCGCTACGAGGGCTGGGAGGTCCGCACCGCCGGGGAAGGCCGCCAAGCACTCACCATCGCCCGCGAATTTCGGCCCGATGCCATCGTGCTCGACATTATGTTGCCCGATATTGACGGCCTGCAGGTACTGCAGCGGGTGCGCGCCGACGGCTACGAGACGCCCGTGCTCTTTCTTACCGCCAAGGACTCGCTCGACGACCGCATCGCGGGGCTCACGGCCGGCGGCGACGACTATGTCACCAAACCGTTCAGCCTCGAAGAGGTCGTCGCTCGCCTGCGCGGCCTTATTCGCCGCTCCACCTTCACCGTTGCCGACTCGAACGACCCGCGCATCACCGTTGGCGATCTCACCCTCGACGAAGACAGCTACGAGGTCTTCCGCGACGGTACGGCCATCGAACTGACCGCGACCGAGTTTGAACTGCTGCGCTTTCTCATGCGCAATCCGCGCCGGGTGCTCAGCAAGGCTCAGATACTCGACCGGGTCTGGAGCTACGACTTCGGCGGCAAGTCGAGCGTCGTCGAGATCTACATTTCGTACCTGCGCAAAAAGATCGATGCCGGGCGGGAGCCCATGATCCACACGGTGCGCGGTGCCGGATACATGCTGAAGACTGCCTGATGCGGGGGCGTTCACCACAACGGATGCCGCGCCGCGGTCGACGGCGCGTGCCCTGGACCCTGCAGCGTCGCCTCGTGCTGACCGTCGTCGGTCTGCTCGCGCTCGTGAGCATTTCCATTGGCGTCATCAGCGTGGTGATTTTGCGGGCCTCCCTGATCGATCGTCTTGACGTGCAACTCGCCTCCGCCGCGGACCGCTCCGCGGCCGTGCTGGGCGGCGACAACGACGGCGACCGCCTCGGCGACGCCCCCGGTAGCAGGTACCTGGGCACACCGACGGCCGACAGCATCCTCAGCGGACCCGCCCAGCCACCCGGGTTGCTCGCCCTCGTCTATGACGGGGCGAGCATTACGACCGGCTACACCGATGACCAGAGCGGCGCGATCGAAAAACTCTCCACGCAGCAGGTGCAGGTGCTCGCCGACCACGTCAACCAGGCGGCCGCGGTCACGGTGAATCTCGGCGGCGAACTGGGCGAGTATCGGGTGCAGGCCACAACCTCCCGCACTGGCACCCTCTATTTGGTCGGTCTGCCCCTGTCGGGCGTGGCTGCCACGGCGGCCCAGCTGGCCCTGATCATCACCGTCGTCTCGCTCGCTGGCCTCATCGTGGTTGCCGTCATCGCGGCCTGGGTGGTGCGATTGGCTCTTCGGCCGCTGCAACGCGTGACGGCGACGGCCGCCCGGGTCGCCCAACTTCCCCTGGACCGCGGCGAGGTGTCGCTCGACGACCGGGTGCCAGCCGGTGACACCGATCAGCGCACCGAGGTGGGCCGGGTCGGAGCCGCGCTCAACCGCATGCTCGACCACGTGAACCTTGCGTTGGAAACACGGCAGGCCAGCGAACGCAAGGTGCGCCAGTTCGTCGCCGACGCGAGCCACGAATTGCGCACCCCGCTCGCCTCTATCCGGGGCTATTCCGAACTCACCCGGCGCAGCGGCCAGCAGTTGCCGCCCGATGCGATTCACGCGCTCGGCCGCATCGAATCCGAGTCGGTGCGCATGACCGGCCTGGTGGAAGACCTGCTGCTGCTCGCCCGGCTCGATGAGGGTCGCGAACTTGACCTGCAACCGGTCGACCTCACCATGTTGCTCGTCGACGCCGTGAGCGACGCTCACGCTGCTGGCCGCGATCATGTCTGGAACCTCGAGCTGCCCGAGGAGCCGATTCAGGCGATCGGCGACGAACCCCGCCTGCGTCAGGTCCTCATGAACCTGCTTGCGAACGCGCGCGTGCACACGGATGCTGGCACCACGGTGGTCGTACACCTCTCCGCCGTCGGTGACCGGGCCGTCGTGACGGTCACCGACGACGGTCCGGGCATTCCCGACGAGCTTCAGAGCACCCTGTTCGAACGGTTCGCCCGGGGCGACAGCTCGCGTTTTCGCGGAACCGGCAGCACCGGCCTCGGCCTCGCAATCGTGGCCGCGGTTGTCGCCGCCCACCACGGAACGGTCTCGGTCGACAGCGCGCCGGGGCACACGCAGTTTCGTGTGGAGTTGCCGCTGGCCTGAGTGACAGCATCCGCTGGCTGCGGTCGAGAACTCGCCGAAATGCACCCCAACTGCCGCGCTGCCCTGTTCGAACGGCGACTCTGGGTAGTTTGGGGGCACGGCGGCAAGGGGCTCCCTAGTCGGGCTCGTTCAGCCGTTCCAGCAGGGTGGCGAATACGTCAAGTTCGGCGGGAGCCCACCGGCTGAGACGCCGATGCACAAGGGCGGTGCGATTGCGACGCACCCCGGCGAGTTTCTCTTCGGCGAGCGGTGTGAGGTGCAGAAACCGGGCGCGCCCATCGCTCGGATCGACGCGGGTTTCGACGAGTCCAAGAGCGCAGAGCAGCTTGGCCTGGCGGCTGATCATGCTTCGATCCACGGCGAGATCATCGGCGACGACGCTGGCATGGGAATCGCCCCGTCGCGCCAGCACGCGGAGCAGCGCCAGGCCAAACGGCTCCAGTGTGGGGTCGATCACCGCCGCAGTGGAACGGGTGCTGGCCCGAATGCTCGCGGCCAGCATTGCCATCTGCGCTTCGACGCGGGCGAGCTCGGGGGTGTCGCCCTCCGCTGTGAGCCCTTCGGCGGCTTCATTCATCGTGAGCTGCTCCAGAGTTCTGGCTGGACGGTTTGACGATGCGTATCGACTGCGTCTCGTGGGCTCGCCCCACGGGAGGTACTCCAGCGGATGCCGCGCTCACGTCGATCAGAATGTCTTCAGCGTCCTCTATCTCCCGCCGAAGGGTCGACTCCGACGCTGGCTCAGACTCAGACTGTACGGCAGCGTCGCGAGCCCGGTCTATGCCGGTCGCCGTGCCAAGCGGATGATTCGGTAGGAGCGACACCATGAGCAGGGTCACCAGAACCAGCGGTGCGCTGATCAGGAAGATCGTGCCAACGCCGGAACCATAGGCCGTCTCCACGATGATGCGCAGCACGTCGGGCAGTTGGTTGACCTGCGGAATGACGCCATCGCCGAGCAATCGGCCAGCATCTGCCTGATTGGTCGGGCTGAGTGTGCCGACGCCACTCGTGATCTGTGTTGCGACGACACTGCCGAGAATCGAGCCCATCACCGAGACTCCGACCGCACCACCGAGGCTACGGAAGAAAGTCACCGAGCTCGTGGCCACGCCGAGGTGCCTCACCTCGATGGTGTTCTGCACGACCAGAACGAGGTTCTGCATGACCATGCCCACGCCGGCACCGAGGATGAACATGTAGATGCCGACGAAGACGAGGCTCGTGTGCACATCGAGCGTGCCCAGCAGTGTGGTGCCAACGAGCATGAGCACGGAACCCGAGACCATGATCGCCTTCCAGGTTCCGCGCCGGCTGATCACCGTGCCAAACAGGGTCGACGAGATGAGCAGCCCGCCCATCATCGGGATGGTGAGAAGGCCCGACTGTGTGGGCGTGGCACCGCGGGCGAGCTGCATGTACTGGCTGAGAAAAACCGAGGTGCCAAAGAGCGAAACGCCGACCGCGAGGCTTGCCACGGTTGAGAGGCTGAAGGTGCGGTTGCGAAACAGGCTCAGCGGGATAATCGGCTCCGGGGCGCGGAACTCGACGACGACCGCCGTCACGAGCAGAACCACGGCACCGATCAGCATGGCGAACGAGGTCAACGACATCCACTCAAACTGCGTACCGGCCAGCGTTACCCAGATCAGCAGCAGGGAAACGCCACTGGTGATGAGCGCGGCGCCGAGGTAATCGATACGCACGACGCGCTTCACCCGTGGCGGTAGGTGCAGCGTGCGTTGCAGGAGAACGATGGCCACGATCGCTACCGGGAGGGCGATGAAGAAGTTCCAGCGCCAGCCGAAGGCATCCGTCACCACGCCGCCGAGCAAGGGGCCGCCAATGGTGCCGAGGGCCATGACTGCTCCGAACAGGCCGGCGTAACGGCCGCGCTCGCGCGGGCTGATGATGTCGGCCATGATGATCTGGCTGAGGGCCACGAGACCGCCGGCGCCGAGACCTTGCAGTACTCGGAATGCGATGAGCGTGCCCGCGTCCTGGGAGAAGCCAGCGAGGGCGCTGCCCACCACGAACACGGCAAGAGCCAGCTGAATGAGCAGCTTGCGGTTGAACAGGTCGGCGAACTTGCCCCAGATCGGTGTGCTCACCGTTGTGGCCAGCAGCGTTGCCGTGACGACCCAGGTATAGGCAGACTGGGAGCCCTTGAGATCACTGAGAATGAGCGGCAGCGACGTGCTCACGACGGTATTGGCCAGAATTGAGACGAACATGCCGAGCAGTAGTCCCGACAGGGCTTCGAGCACCTGACGGTGCGTCATTGAGCCCGGGGTGACCGGTTCTCGAACGGTTCGGCTGGCGCGGCTCATGCAACTCCCTAAGTGATTGACAGCTAACAACAATAAGCGTGTAGTTGACCGATGTCAACTACTTAGGTAGCTGTGCCAAGCGGATGCCGCGGCTGTCGATTTGCACGGGGTGGAAATGTGCCGTACCGTAAACCTCAGCCACAGACCGCCGGTTGCTGCGTGATGTCGAAAGACAGAAATGCAGACGAAGGTTCATTCACGTGAACGGCCCGCGCAGGTGTTCGAAGTTCAGTTACAGTCTTTTGGATTGTTCCCCAAGCTCCGGCGCCCTGCGCTGGAGCTTTTTTCATGTCTGCGCCCCGGGCTACCCGGCACATGACTATTAATGAGGAGCACCATGGCGAACAAGGAAGCAACGGTCGCCGAGCTTACGGAGAAATTCGAAAGCTCGACCGCCGTTCTGCTCACCGAGTACCGCGGTCTCACTGTTACGCAGATCACGAAGCTGCGTAAGTCCATCAGTGAGGACGCCACGTACGCCGTGGTAAAGAACACGCTCACCAAGATTGCGGCCAACAAGGCCGGCATCACCTCGTTCGACGAGGAACTTGTCGGCCCGTCCGCTATCGCCTTCGTGCACGGAGACCCCGTCGCCGTCGCGAAGACCCTGCGTGCCTTTACCAAGGCAAACCCTCTCCTGGTGGTAAAGGGCGGTTACTTTGACGGTAACCCGCTCACCGCAGCGGAAGTTGGCAAGCTTGCCGACCTCGAGTCCCGTGAGGTGCTGCTGGCCAAGCTGGCCGGCGCCTTCAAGGCATCGCTGTTCGGAGCCGCTTATCTCTTCCAGGCACCGCTGTCGAAGGCTGTTCGCACCATCGACGCGCTGCGTGAGAAGCAGGAGTCCGCGAACTAGGCACCTGCCTCGTCTCGCGGTATTGAATTTTTAAGAAACTAGAAGGAGTACATCATGGCAAAGCTTTCCACTGAAGACCTGCTTGAGCAGTTCAAGGGCCTCACCCTCATCGAGCTTTCCGAGTTCGTCAAGGCGTTCGAGGAGACCTTCGAGGTCACCGCGGCTGCTCCTGTCGTCGCCGCCGGAGCCGCTGGCCCCGCCGCCGCCGTCGAAGAGGTTGAAGAGCAGACCGCGTTCGACGTCATGCTTGACGCCGTTGGCGACAAGAAGATCCAGGTCATCAAGGTTGTGCGCGAGCTCACCAGCCTGGGCCTCGGCGAGGCCAAGGCCGTTGTCGATGGCGCGCCGAAGGCCGTCCTCGAGGGCGTTGCCAAGGACGCTGCAGACAAGGCAAAGGCTTCCCTCGAAGAGGCCGGCGCCACCGTTACCCTCAAGTAGTCTGCGCCCCGCGAAGGGTGCTGTTTGAGGCGTAGCCGACCGGCCTTTGAGCCGATCAGTGCGACCAGGGCGTCGTTTCCGTAAGGAGACGGCGCCCTTTTTTTGCGAACGCGCACCGCACTGGGCGCATCCGCTCGAGCCGGATCCACTCCAGACGATGGAGCCGTGCCTAGACCGGTGACGGATGCGGGGCGCTGGTACTGGACCGCAGTACCAGATTGGTGGGGAGCACTGTCGACACCTCCACGTGTGTAGAGGGGGTGTCGATTTCGGCCAGCAGCGAGGTGACCGCGAGGCGCCCCTGGTTTCTCGGGTGTTGTTCGAGGGTGGTGAGGCCGAACATCTCGGCATACGGGTGCCCATCGATGCCGATCACCGAGAGTTCTGACGGCACGAGAATGCCAAATTCCCGAGCTGCCACGATGAGTCCGATAGCGATCTCGTCACTGGCCGCGAAGATGGCGGTGGGGCGTCGCCGGGGATCTCCGAGCACACTCCTGCCCAACTCGTAGCCGCCGGGAACGGTGAGTTCGCAGGCATAGAAGGATCCATCGGTCGGTCGGCCGGCGTCGCGCATAGCTGCGTTGAAGCCGTCGAGCCGTTTACTGTGCACGTCGAAATCCATCTGCTCTTCCTGGCTGCCGCCGACGTGAAGAATGTCTGTGTGCCCGAGGCTGACCAGATGCTCGGTGGCGAGACGGGCGGTGGCAACATCATCGATGGCGATCGTGTGCACGCCGCGAATCGGACCGCCGATGCCCAGGAGGGGGCGCCGCATCTGGTGCAGGTGGTCAACTTCCTCCTCGCTCAGCTCGACGCCCACGGAGATGACGCCGTCGAAGCGCCGGCGAGCGAGAAAATACTCGAAGACCCGCACGCGTTCGGGCGATTTGGTCGGTAGGTTGTAGATCGTCATGTCGTACCCCTGGTCCAGCAGGGCTTGTTCGACACTCTCCAGCACCTCGGCGAAGAACCAGCGACTGATGTACGGGATGATCACACCGATATTTTTCGTGCGTCCGGTCACGAGGCTGGCCGCATTGGGGGAGACGACGTAGCCGATGGTGCGCGCGGCGGCGACCACGCGGGCACGCGTCTCCACAGAGACATACCCCTTACCGCTCAGTGCTCGGCTGGCCGTGGCCTTGGCGACACCGGAGAGCCGGGCAACATCCGCTATGGTGCTCACGCCAGCCTCCGTCGTTGGATCCGTCGATCACAGGATAGTCGCTTCGTGCCTGTTCTGGAATCGGTTCCATAACTTCGGTGCCGTAACGAGACCCGCTCGGCCCGACACCGAACGACCAGATTGCAGTTGATGGGATCTTTGCCATTCCGTGACCTGCACGGGTTGCATCCGAGGCAGAGAGTGCCGTAATTTATGGTGTGGAATCGGTTCCCGAATTCCATCCCTGCATGACTAGTCACGGCAGAACACCCCTGCCAATCACGGCTGATCACCGCTGATCGCTGCTGAACACGAACACTCAATGAGGAGAAACAAGATGCGGTCTTCCCTGCACCGTCGAATTACAGCACCGATCGCCATGGCGGCGATTGCTGGTCTGACCCTGGCCGGTTGTTCCGGGGGCCCCGGGACAACCACAGCCGATTCGGGTGCCGAGGGTGACGGCGTCGTCACCGTCTACAGCACCATCGCAGACTTCGAAGCGGAACAGCTCGAAAAGTCCTGGGCTGACTGGGAGAAAGAAAACAACATCGACATTCAGTACGAATCGTCGAAAGAGTTTGAATCCCAAATCTCCATCCGTGCTCAGGGTGGCAACCCTCCCGACATCGGAATCTTCCCCCAGCCTGGACTCTTGGCCGACTTGGCCACCCGCGGGTTCATCAAGCCCGCCCCGGCCGCCGTCGAAGCCAACGTCGACGAATACTGGTCGGCAGACTGGAAGGCGTACGGCACCGTGGACGACGTCTTCTATGGTGCTCCGTTCAAGGCCAACCTCAAGGGGTTCATCTGGTTCTCCCCGGCCAAGTTCAAGGAATGGGGCGTCGAGGTTCCCACCACGTGGGACGAACTTCTTGCTGTGACCAAGACCATTCAGGAGACGACCGGTGCGCCGCCGTGGTGCGCCGGATTCGGTTCCGGGGATGCCACCGGTTGGCCGGGAACGGACTGGATCGAAGACCTCGTGCTGCGCCAGGCCGGCCCGGACGTCTACGACCAGTGGGTAGCCAACGAAGTCCCCTTTACCGACCCCGCCATTGCCGAAGCCTTTGACTCGGTCGGTGAAATCCTGCTCAACCCGGACTACGTGAACGCAGGCTTGGGCGACGTTCAGTCGATCAACAGCGTCCCGTTTGGTGACGTTGCGGCACCCATCGTCGCTGGCACCTGCGCGCTGACCCACCAGGCATCGTTCTTCGACGGCTTCCTCAGTGACGCCGGCGGCGAGGTCGGCCCGGACTCGGACATCTGGGCGTTCATGACACCGTCGATCGAAGCCGGTGGCCAGGCCGTTGTCGGTGGTGGCGAGATCGTTGGTGCCTTCGCCGATGATGCGGACACCCAGGCCGTGCAGGAATACCTGTCCACCCCGGAGTGGGCCAACAGCCTCGTGGCACTCGGTGGCGGTATCAGCGCCAACAACGGTGTTGACCCGGACCTGGTCGACAGCCCGATCCTCGCAGAATCGATCAGGATTCTGCAGGATCCCGACACGACGTTCCGCTTTGACGCCTCCGACCTGATGCCGGGTGCGGTCGGGTCCGGAACGTTCTTCAAGGGCATCGTCAGTTGGATCAACGGAACCCCCACCTCCGAAGTGCTGACCAGCATCGAGGCAGGTTGGCCATCCAGCTAACGGAAATCATCACCAGTCAGGTATGACCACGGTGTGCCGCCCGCCGTTAAATCCGGGCGGCACACCGTGCGCCGCAGGTGTACGTTATCGATACGTTTTCACCGGTTCTCCGACGAATACCAGGGTCCATTGTCGTACTCGAAAGGTTCCAGATGTCCGCTTTCTACTCGTGGCTGGCACAGCTACCAGCGCTGGCCCAGGTGCCCATCATCATCCTGGCTTTCGGCGTCGTCGTCGGTGCCATCCTGTTCTTCGTCGAGATCGCCCCTCGCTCCGGACGCATCTACACGGTCATCCGCCTTCTCGTCTGTGTGTTGGCGCCGCTGCTCCTCCTCGTCGCCGGCAACTCCTACACTTGGGCCATCATCGCCGCCGGCGCTCTGGGTCTGGGCTTCTTCTACCTCGACTACCGTGCGCGCAAGGGAGCCGGCTACCTGTTTCAGCTCGTGGGCTTTCTCGCTCCGGCCATGATCCTGCTCGCTATCGGCCTGGTAATTCCGACGGTTCAAACCACCGTGCAGGCCTTCATGAGTTCGCGCGGTGACCGCTTCGTCGGCCTCGACAACTTCGTCTGGATCTTCACCCAACCCAACAATGTGCGCATCGTACTCAACACAATCGTTTGGGTGCTCATCGTTCCCACCATCTCGACCATCGCCGGCCTCGCCTACGCGGTGTTTATCGACAAGAGCCGCGGCGAGAAGTACTTCAAGATCCTCGTTTTCATGCCGATGGCCATTTCGCTGGTGGGAGCATCCATTATTTGGCGGTTCGTGTACACGGCCCGGCCCGCCGATCAAGAACAGATCGGCCTGCTCAACCAGCTCGTTGTCATGTTCGGTGGCCAACCGGTCGACTTTCTCGCCGTCTCGCCGTTCAACACCCTGTTCCTCATCGTGATTCTCATTTGGGTGCAGACCGGATTCGCCATGGTCGTACTATCAGCGGCGATCAAGGGCGTTCCAATCGAGCAGATGGAGGCCGCTGAACTTGATGGCACCAACGCCTGGCAGAAATTCGTGAATGTCACGGTGCCGGGCATCCGTACCGCCCTCGTCGTCGTGTTGACGACGATTTCTATCGTGTCGCTCAAGGTCTTCGACATTGTGCGCACCACGACCGCCGGCTCAAACGACACCAGCGTCGTCGCCAACGAGATGTACACCCAATTCAAAAACTTCGAGCAGGGTCGCTCGGCCGCCTTCGCGCTGGTGCTGTTCCTGTTAGTGCTCCCGATCGTTGTGTACAACGCCCGCCAGATCAAAAAGCAGAGGGAAATCCGATGAGCGTGGTCATTCCCGCAGAACTCCCGCTTGACGACAAGACCAAGCGACAATTGCGCCGCGGGGAACGCCGCGAGCGGCCAACTGTCGCCCGCAAAACTAAAAAACGGCTGACCAGCCGCGGGGCCACCATTGGGGCGCTCCTCATCGCGATACTGTGGTCCATCCCCACCCTCGGGCTTCTGGTTTCATCGTTTCGACCGGCGCAGGAGGTGCGCACCACGGGCTGGTGGACCATCTTCACCAACACCGGGGTCACCTTCGACAACTACACCGCGGCGCTCGCCGCCGGCAATAGTCAGCTTGACCTGGCCGGGTCGTTCATTAACTCGGTCGCGATCACCCTGCCGGCCACGCTCATCCCACTGATGATCGCGAGCCTCGCCGCCTACGCCTTCGCCTGGATCGACTTTCGCGGCAAGGATATGCTCTTCATCGGTGTTTTCGCCCTGCAGATCGTGCCGATTCAGATGGCCCTGGTGCCGCTCCTCCAGTTCTTCTCCGGCGGCACCATCTTCGGCTACCCGGTAGTGGCCGCCCTCAACCCCGGGAGCGGTTATTCGCAAGTCTGGATCGCCCACACGATGTTCGCGCTGCCGCTGGCTATCTACCTGCTGCACAACTTCGTGTCGGAGATTCCCAGCGAGGTCATCGAGGCCGCGCGCGTCGACGGGGCCGGTCACGGGCAGATCTTTTTCCGCATCGTGCTGCCGCTGACCATGCCGGCTATCGCGTCGATCGCGATCTTCCAGTTTCTCTGGGTCTGGAACGATTTGCTGGTGGCGCTGATCTTCGCCGATGGGGCGGTCGCGCCGATGACGAAGTTGCTCGCCGAACTCTCCGGCGCACGCGGTCAGGACTGGCATCTGCTCACGGCCGGCGCGTTCCTGTCGATTCTGGTGCCGCTGATCGTGTTCTTCTCCCTGCAGCGCTTCTTTGTGCGCGGCCTGCTCGCCGGGTCGACGAAGGGGTAGGCTCCCGCAGTGCTACCAACGGATGCCCGTGGCCGACCCGGCCACGGGCATCCGTTCTGGGCGCATGCCCGTGACCTTTAGAGTAAATGCATGAGTGGAATGCACGGTGCCCCGGGCCGAGGCCCACGGCAGCAGGCGGGTGTCGAGCGCCCGCGCAAGCGGGTCAGTGGAGCGGATGCGGCGGCCCAGCGCGCCGAGAACGCGCTCGCACCGCGCATTCCGCATCTGCTGCGTCGCATTGGCGCGCTGTTCGCCCCGCACCGCAGAACGCTTATCGTTACCGTCGTGCTGGTTCTGGTCAGTGCCGCCCTCTCGGTTGTGCCGCCGCTACTCACCCAGCGCGCTTTTGACGACGGACTCTTTCCGCCCGGCGGAACCCCGAATCTCTCCGTGCTGAGCACTCTCGTGGCGCTCATGCTCGGCGTCTTTCTGGTCAACGCGCTGCTCGGTGTCTGGCAGACCTGGCTCACCGCGAGCGTTGGCAACAAGGTCATGGGAGCGCTGCGCGTGCGGCTATTCACCCACCTGCAGGCGATGGAGCTGAGCTTCTTCACCAAGACCAAGACCGGCGTGATTCAGTCACGACTGCAAAACGATGTCGGCGGCGTCGCGACGGTGCTGACCAACACCATCTCCAGCATCCTCGGCAACACGGTTACCGTCATTGCCGCCTTCGTGGCCATGCTGCTGCTGAACTGGCAATTGACCATTGTGGCCGTGGTACTCATGCCGGTTCTGGTGTTCGCTCAGCGCCGCGTTGGCCAGGTGCGAGCCCGCATCGCTGGCAAGACCCAGGAGTCGCTGTCGGATATGACCGCGATCACTCAGGAGACGCTGAGCGTATCGGGCATTTTGCTGTCGAAGAGTTTCACCCGGCAGCAGAACGAGATCGATCGCTATGCCGAGGAGAACCGCAACCAAGTGCGGTTGCAGGTGAGTCAGCAGATGAGTGGCCAGTGGTTCTTCGCCACGGTGAGCGTGTTCCTCTCGGCGATTCCCGCGATCGTCTACCTCGTGGCCGGGGCACTCATGTTCAACGGCACCACGGATGTCACACCCGGCACCATCGTAGCGTTCACCACCGTGCAGGCGCGACTGATCTTTCCGCTGCTCGGGCTCATGCGCGTGGCTCTCGACCTGCAGACCTCCAGCGCTCTGTTTGCACGCATCTTCGAATACCTCGACCTCAAACCGGCCATCAGCGACAAGCCCGACGCTGCCCCGGTGCCGGCAAAAAGCGACTCCCGTGGCCGCGTCGAGTTCGACCACGTGCGTTTCAACTACCCGGATGCCGCGGAAGACAAGCGACCGACCCTCGACGATGTGTCGCTCACGATCGAACCCGGCCAGTTCGCCGCCTTTGTCGGGCCCTCCGGTGCCGGAAAAACGACCGTCTCCTACCTCATTCCGCGCTTTTACGAGGCCTCGGCCGGGCGGGTGCTGTTCTCCGGCCGGGACGTGCGCGACCTGAAGCAGGAGTCACTCGTCTCGCACATAGGAATCGTGAGTCAGGAAACCTACCTGTTCCACGCAACGATCGCCGAGAACCTGCGCTACGCCAAGCCCGAGGCAACAGATGCCGAGCTCGTCGCGGCGGCGTGCGCCGCCAACATTCACGACACGATCGACTCGTTTCCGGGCAAGTACGACACGATGGTCGGTGAGCGTGGCTACCGGCTCTCCGGCGGCGAGAAGCAGCGCATCGCCATTGCCCGGGTGCTCCTGAAAGACCCGCCGGTTCTCATTCTCGACGAGGCCACGAGCGCCCTGGACTCCATCTCGGAGAGCGTGGTGCAGGCCGCCCTCGAAACGGCCAGCCACGGCCGCACCACCATCGCGATCGCGCACCGCCTGTCAACAATCGTCGACGCCGACGTGATCTTCGTTGTCGAGGCCGGCCGCATCGTGGAGCGCGGCACCCACTCCGAACTGCTCGCCCGGGGTGCGGTCTACGCGAGCCTCTACGCCAGCCAGATCACCGCCAGCCCCTAGCCTTCTGCACGGGGCCCGGGCCCGGAACGCGGGCCCAGTTTATAGACTGGGCCCCGGTTCATAAGGTGGGCCCGCGAGGGCGCATGGACCGGCGGCGGCGCATGGACCGGCGGCGGCGCGCGTCGACGGTCCGGCGCGCACCGGGCGGGCTAGGGGCGTTCGGCGAGCATTCCGGTCATCAGGTCGATCTCAGATTTCTGGCTTGCTACAACAGAGGTCGCGAAGGCCCGCACGGTCGCATTCGAGCTGCGGTCGAGCACTGCCTCTGCCATCTCGATCGCCCCCTGGTGGTGCGCGATCATCACGACGAGAAACTGCCGCTCCGCTGCTACCCCGGATGCGGCTCTGAGCGCTGCGATCTGCGCTCTGGTCGCGAGTCCGGGCATTGGCTCCCCAGCGACGTGCGCGGCGGTAGCTGTTCCGCTCGTGTGGGTGGCCTCGTGTGACTCGCCGTCCAGGGCCGGCCGGGTCATCCAGGTCATGGAGGGTTCCGGCGAGAACTGGGGCAGGCCCCAGACGGCAAGCCAGCCAGACATCTGTCCACTCTGCTTTGCCTGCGTCGTCGCGATGTCATAGGCGAGGAGCCGCACCGGCTCATTCGCCGTGAGGTCGCGCACGATCAGGGCGAGTTCGACCCCCTGGTTGTGGTGCTCCTGCATGTCACGGGTGAAACCTGCTTCCGCACTGAGCGTGTCCGGTGTGGCGTCGACGATTGTGCTGAGCCGGCCGGCCGAGAACGCCACGGCACCGACAACGAGTGCCGTGACTACAACAGTGACGGCGACAAGGCGCACGAGCGTGCGGCGCGGGCGGGACGGGTAGGCATCCGCTGGTTGATCATTCTGGGAAGCCGCGGGCTGTTCTTGGTCAGAAGTCACGGGGTCTCTCACTGGTGCGGTCTAGGAGACCTTGCCGGGGGCATCGATCGCACCCGTGCAGGCGGCGCCGTCTTCGGGCACGTTGGTGCTCTTCCAGAACTCCGTGAGGAACTCGGCAATGCGCGGGTCATCAGCGCTGTCGACCTGCAGCTGTGAGTTCCAGGCGCTCAGCACGATCGGGGCCGGAATGCCGTCAAAGGGCGAGAGGACGACGTACGTCGAGGGCAGCTCTGCCTTGAGTGCATCGAGTTCAGCGTCGGAGATCGCCGGGTCGTAGGTGATCCAGACCGCGCCGTGCTCGAGTGAGTGCACGGCGTTCTCGTTCGGAACCGGCTGCTCGTAGACGCCGCAGTTGAGCCAGGCAGGGTTGTGCTCGCCGCCGGCGGGCGGGGTCTGCTCATAGGTAACGGGGGTCTGGACGTGCCCGGTGCCGTTGCTGAATGTTTCGACCCCGTCAATCGTGGACGCATCACCGGCGCCGCCACCGGCGTAGGTGACAGCCTTCGGGGTGAGCACGAAAGCCGTGACGACCAGAGCGATGATCGCGACCACGGCCACTCCTCCGCCGACGATGCCGATCACCCTGTTACGCTTGCCACGCTTTTGCTGGCGGTGATATTCCTCCAGCTTTTTCGCGCGCTTCGCAGCGCGTTCTTCCTTGATCGACGCTTTGTTGACGGGGGATCCGGGCTGGGGGGTCACGAGGGCCTCTCTAGTAGAGCTACATCCATTGGAACTTATCAGTCGTCCCTGTTGCTTCCCCGGATGCTGCTCTCACAGTTTTTTCTCAGGCTGGTCGCAGGTTCTCGGTGCCCGATAGAATGGTTGCGTGCCCGTTCATTCGTCGTGTTGCTGCTGTCGGTAGTCGACCCTGCACGTTCGTGACCGGCCGCCCCGGGCCGAAGCCCAATGCACCCGGTGGGTAACCCGAGGATGCGCCTGCCTCTGACCCGCGGCCCAAGAGAAGGAATTTTCTATGAAAATCGCAGACACCATTCTTGACCTCATTGGTGACACCCCGCTGGTCAAACTCCATAAGGTCACCGGGGGAGCGACCGCGACGGTGCTCGTGAAGCTCGAATACCTCAACCCGGGTGGCTCGGCGAAGGACCGCATCGCGGTGCGCATCATCGACGCCGCCGAGCGCGACGGCCTCTTGAAGCCCGGCGGCACGATCGTCGAACCCACGTCGGGCAATACCGGTGTTGGTCTGGCGCTGGTGGCCCAGCAGCGCGGCTACAGGTGTGTCTTCGTGCTGCCCGACAAGGTCGGCGAAGACAAACGCAACGTGCTCACCGCGTACGGTGCCGAGATCGTCGTGACGCCAACATCCGTTGCGCCGGACGACCCCGAATCGTACTACAGCGTCTCCGACCGGCTAGCGCGCGAGATACCTGGCGCCTTCAAGCCCAACCAGTATTTCAACCCGAACGGCCCGCTCAGCCACTACGAAACCACCGGCCCGGAAATCTGGCGCGACACCGACGGCACCGTTACCCACTTCGTAGCGGGAGTCGGCACCGGCGGTACTATCACTGGTACCGGACGTTACCTGCGCGAGGTCTCGAACGATGCCGTGCGCATAATTGGTGCCGACCCGGAAGGCTCGGTCTACTCCGGTGGCACCGGCCGTCCCTATCTGGTCGAGGGTGTCGGCGAGGACTTCTGGCCGGGCGCCTACGATCCCGATGTCGTGCACGAGGTCATCGCCGTCTCCGACGCCGACTCCTTCGCCATGACCCGTCGGCTCGCCCTCGAAGAGGGAATCCTGGTCGGTGGCTCCAGCGGAATGGCCGTTGTGGCGGCTCTGCGCGCGGCGGAAAAGCTCGGCCCCGACGACACGATCGTGGTGCTCCTGCCCGATGGCGGCCGCGGCTACCTCGGCAAAATTTTTAATGACGGGTGGATGCGCAGCTACGGTTTCAGCAACGCCCCGGCCGGTCACACGGTCGCCAACCTGCTCAAATCAAAGACCGGGAGCCTGCCAGCCCTGGTCTACGTGCACCCCAGTGACACCGTGCACACAGCGATCGAAACCATGACGGGCCAAGGAGTGTCGCAACTGCTGGTACTGAGCATCACACCGCCGGTCGTTATGGGCGAGGTGCTCGGCGCGGTCGATGAGCGTGCACTGATGGGCCTCGTGTTCTCCGGTGAGGCGCAGCTCACCGACCGGGTCGGCTCAATCATCGGTGAGGCGCTGCCGCTGATCGGCGTCAACGAACCGGTCGCCGCCGCGCGCGCTGCGTTCACCGACCATGACGCGCTCCTCGTGACCGACGGCGGCAAGCCGCTCGGCGTCATCACCCGGCACGACCTGCTCAGCTATCTGAGCGTCTAACTTTGATCCCCAGCAGTAAGGACACCATGACCCACACGCGCAAGTTCGACACCGTTGCCATCCACGCCGGTCAGGAATTCGACCCGACCACCGGCGCCGTTATTCCACCGATCTACCAGACCTCCACCTACGTGCAGGATGGCATCAGCAACCTGCGCGGCGGCTACGAGTACAGCCGCGGCGGCAACCCGACCCGCACCGTGCTGGAGAGCCTGCTCGCCGCACTCGAAGGCGGAAAGCACGGACTGGCCTTCGCGAGTGGTCTGGCCGCCGAGGACACCATTCTGCGGGCCATCCTCAAGCCCGGTGACCACATCGTTCTGGGCAACGACGTCTACGGCGGAACCCACCGCCTCATCAACCAGGTACACGCCGCCTGGGGGGTGCAGAACACGACGGTCGAGATGGGCGACCTCGCGGCGGTCGAAGCGGCCATCCGTCCGGAAACCAAGATTCTCTGGGTGGAGACACCGAGCAACCCGCTCATGAAGATCAGCGACATCGCGGCGCTCGCCGAGATCGCGCACCGCCATGGTGTCGTCGCGATCGTCGACAACACCTTTGCGTCACCGGCACTGCAGCATCCGCTCTCCTTTGGCGCTGACGTTGTTGTGCACTCGACCACGAAATATCTCGGCGGTCACTCGGACGTGCTCGGCGGCGGCCTCGTTATCAATGACGACGAACTGCACGACAAGGCGAAGTTCTTGCAGTTCGCGGCCGGCCCGGTGTCGGCCCCACTTGACTCCTGGCTCACCGTGCGCGGCATTAAGACGCTCTCGGTGCGCATGGACCGCCACTGCAGCAATGCCCAGGCCATCGCCGAGTACCTTGATGGCCACCCCGCTATTGAGCAGGTCTATTACCCGGGTCTGCCCGGCCACCCCGGCCATGAACTGGCAAAAAAGCAGATGTCCGGCTTCGGCGGCATGATCTCCATCGCCTTTACCGGTGGCGCTGCAGCCGCGCGTCGGTTCGCGGAGTCGACGCACCTGTTTCAGCTGGCCGAATCGCTCGGCGGTGTGGAGTCGCTCGTGAACTACCCCTCCGAGATGACGCACGCCTCGGTGCGTGGCACCGAACTGGAGGTGCCTGACAACATTGTGCGCTTGTCGGTCGGCATTGAAGACGTCGCCGACCTCATTGCCGACCTGGAGAGCGCGCTGCCCCACGCCTGATCTCTGGCCTACCCTTCGGCGCTGGGCCCACCTTCCGAACGCGGGCCCGGTTTATAGACTGGGCCCGCGTTCCGGGCCCAGGCCCCGTGCAGGGGAGGGTCAGGGGGTGCGGGAGAAGGCGGAGGCGCGGCGCACCTGATCGGGAGTGGGACGGATGCCGGTGTAGAGGAAGAACTGCTCCTCGGCCTGTAGGGCTGCGACCTCGGCTCCGGTGATGACCGGCTTGCCGAGTGCCCGTGCCGCCACGATCAGTGCTGTTTCGGCGGGGAAGGCGACCACGTCGAAGACCGTGCGTGCCGCCTCGATCGCCGTGGATGGGAATGACACGCCGTCGGCTTCGGCTCCGCCGGCCATGCCCACCGGAGTGACATTGACGATCAGGTCGGCGGTGAGCGCGCCGACCGCGGACACCCAGTCGTAGCCGTAGAGCGCGGCCAAGGAACGACCGGTGGTCTCGTTGCGCGCCACGATCGTTCCGTGGGCGAAGCCGGCATCGTGCAGGGCGGCCGCGACGGCCTTCGCCATGCCGCCGCTCCCACGCACCAGGACCGAGAATGTGTTCGGCACTGCGTGCTCGGTCAGTAGGCGTTGCACGGCCGAATAGTCGGTGTTGTATGCGGTGAGGTGACCGGCATCGTTGACGATGGTATTGACCGAGTCGATGGCTGACGCCGACGCATCCATCTCGTCGACGAGAGCCATGACGTCTTCCTTGTAAGGCATCGATACGGCGCAGCCGCGAATCCCCAGGCCGCGCACACCGGCAATGGCGTCGGCCAGGTTGACCGGCGCGAAAGCCTTGTAGATAAAGTTCAGGCCCAACTCCTCGTAGAGGTAGTTATGAAACCGCGTGCCCAGGTTGCTGGGCCGGGCCGACAACGAAATACACAGGGTCATGTCTTTATTCAGGATGGGCATGCGTACAGTGTGGCCTGTTTTTTCGCGTCGCGAGCCGCGCTCACCCGGCCCTGGGCTGCTCCAAACTCGTTTCCCGGGAAAACCGATCGGCGGGCATAATGGACCTGCGTTCACACTTGTGACCGTGCACATGCGAGCAAGGTTGTTCATGTCGGCAGATCTTCCTAAGGATCGCGCTCCCAGCATCCGTGATGTCGCGCGCCTCGCCGGAGTCTCCCACCAGACCGTGTCGCGAGTGCTCAACAACCACCCCAGCATTCGAGCGACCACCAAGGCACGCATCCTCGTGGTGATGGAGGAACTGCAATACCGGCCGAACCAAGCGGCCAGGGCGCTGTCCCAAGGCCGGTCGCGCACTATCGGTGTTCTCACCGCGTCGAGCGCGCAGTACGGCCCCGCGCGCAGCGTCGCGGCCATTGAAAATGCCGCTCGGCAGCAGGGGTATTTCGTTGATGTCGCCAACCTGAGCGTGGCCGATCCGACCGCGATCCAGGATGCTCTGGAACACCTCCTCGACCAGGCCGTCGAGGGTCTCGTGATCATTGCGCCCCAGGAACGGGTCTTCGACGTGCTCGAACGTCTGGACATTGGTGTTCCCTACGTCAGCCTCCAGTCCACCGGCAAACATGATTTGCGGGCGCTCGCGGCCGACCAAATTTTGGGCGCGAAGATGGCGACCCGCCATCTCATCGACCTGGGCCACCGGGAAATCGTGCATCTCGCCGGCCCGCAGGACTGGAACGAGGCCGAAGCACGCATGCGCGGATTCCTGCTCGAAATTGACGACGCCGATCTCATGACCCACCCACCGATTCTCGGGGACTGGACCGCTGATTTTGGCTATTTCGCGGGCCAGGAGCTGCTGCGATCACGAGACTTCTCGGCGGTTTTCGCGGCCAACGACGAGATGGCCCTGGGGCTGTTGCATGCGCTGCACGACGCTAAGGTCAGTGTTCCGGGCGACGTGAGCGTGGTTGGATTCGATGACGTACCGTTGGCCAGCCACAGCTGGCCACCCCTGACGACGGTGCACCAGGACTTCGAGGCGATCGGTCAGAAGGCCTTTGCTGCGCTGCTGACGGCGATGGGGGCACCCAGCGAGGTGGTCCCCGGCCCGATCGCGCGCCTGGTCGTGCGCGGATCCACCGGCCCGATATCGGTGCCTCGACTGCCGTTACATAAGCGTTACTAAGAGGTCTTGACATGGCCGGGCCGTCAGGCCAGCATTATCTCAATGTGAACGGTCACAATGGCCGCTGACGGAGGAGCAAACCAATGGCGGTAGAGCACGTTATCTTGGAGATGCGTTCCATCACCAAGGAGTTTCCCGGCGTGAAAGCGCTGTCCAACGTGTCGCTCACCGTCATGGCCGGAGAGATCCACGCGATCTGCGGTGAGAACGGTGCGGGCAAGTCCACGCTCATGAAGGTGCTCTCCGGGGTCTACCCGTACGGATCCTACTCGGGCGACATTATCTTTCAGGGCACCGAGATGCGGTTCAAAGACATCCGCTCAAGCGAAGCCGCCGGAATCGCGATCATCCACCAGGAACTCGCCCTCATTCCAGAACTCTCGATTACCGAGAACATCTTTCTCGGTAATGAACCCACCCGTTGGGGCGCCATCGACTGGGTCGGAGCCAAACGCACTGCCTACGAACTGCTGGCTCGGGTCGGCCTCCGCGACGACCCTGACACCCTGATCAAGAACATCGGTGTCGGCAAGCAGCAACTGGTCGAAATCGCCAAGGCGCTGAACAAATCGGTGAAGGTGCTGATTCTCGACGAGCCGACCGCCGCCCTCAACGAAGCCGATTCCCAGCACCTGCTCGACCTCATTCGGGGGCTCAAGGGCAGGGGCATCAGCTCCATTATGATCTCGCACAAGCTCAACGAGATCGAGCAGGTTGCCGACTCGATCACCATCATTCGAGACGGCCGGGCGATTGAGACCCTGGATATCGCCGCCGACGGCGTCAACGAAGACCGCATCATTCGCGGCATGGTCGGACGCAGTCTGGAGAGCCGGTTTCCCGACCGTACACCGAAGATCGGCGAGGTGTTCTTCGAGGTGCGGGATTGGACCGTGCAGCACCCGCAGGTGGCTGAGCGGATGGTCGTCAAGGGATCGAACCTGACCGTGCGCACCGGTGAGATCGTCGGCATCGCCGGGCTTATGGGCGCGGGACGCACCGAGCTCGCCATGAGTATCTTCGGCCGCTCCTACGGCAACTTCATCTCCGGCCACATCTTCAAAGACGGCCAGGAGATTGAAATGCGCAACGTAGGCGAGGCCATCGCGCACGGTCTCGCCTACGTAAGCGAAGACCGTAAAGCACTCGGGCTCAACCTGCTTGACGACATCAAACGCTCCATCGTCTCGGCCAAACTCTCGAAGATCTCCGCGGGCCCGGTGGTGAACGATGCCAAAGAGTACTCAATCGCCGAGGAATACCGCAAGAACCTTCGCATCAAGACCCCCAACGTTGACATGGGTGTGAGCAAACTATCCGGCGGCAACCAGCAAAAAGTGGTGTTGGCCAAGTGGATGTTTACGGACCCCGACATCCTGATCCTCGACGAACCCACCCGCGGCATCGATGTCGGGGCAAAGTACGAGATTTACGGAATTATTCAGGCGCTTGCTGCTCAGGGCAAGGGTGTCATCCTGATCTCATCCGAGCTCCCGGAACTGCTCGGCCTGGCCGATCGCATTTACACAATCTTCGAGGGCGCCATCACCGACTGCATTGACGGCGTGGATGCCGATCCGGAATCCCTGATGAAAAGCATGACCTCTGCCAAGAAGAAGGTGCGCAGCATATGAGCAGCAACACGGCCCCGATCGACACGAAGAAAGACGACTCACGCAGGTCGATCTTCGGCGGCAAGAACAACCTTCGCCAGTTCGGCATCCTGTTCAGCCTGATCGCCATCATCGTTCTGTTTCAGATTCTGACCGATGGCCTCACCCTCTCATCGGGTAACCTGATCAACCTGGTCAGTCAGTACTCCTACATCCTGATTCTCGCCATCGGCATGGTGATGGTGATCATCGCCGGTCATATCGACCTGTCGGTCGGCTCGGTCGCGGCTTTCGCCGGCATAGTCGTGGCGACCTCGATGTCGGAATGGAACTTTCCCTGGCCCCTGGCCATACTCTTCGGCCTGCTTGTCGGCGCGATGATCGGAGCGTGGCAGGGGTTCTGGGTCGCCTACATCGGGGTGCCCGCCTTCATCGTCACCCTGGCCGGCATGCTCATCTTTCGCGGCGGCAACCAGTTCTTCGGCAACGCCAACACGGTGCCCGTGCCTGAGGGCTTCACCGTGATCGGCGCCGGCTACCTGCCGGAAGTGGGGCCGGCAACCGGCTATAACAACCTCACGCTGCTGCTCGGCTTTCTGATCGCGATTGCGATCGCCGTGCGGGAGTGGCGGTCCCGGAGGGTGCAGAAGTCGATGCACTCCGAGATGGCCCCGCTCTGGGCCAGCGTGCTCAAGATCGGGCTCCTCGATGCCGTAGTGATCTACGCGACCTTCCTGTTCGCCGGCGGCCGGGTCGGCACGAGCTTCCCGGTGTCGGGCATCATTCTCGGCGTCCTCGTGCTGTTCTACAGCTTCGTCACCCGTAACACCATCCTGGGTCGCCACGTCTACGCGGTGGGCGGCAACAAGCTCGCTGCCGAACTCTCGGGCGTCAACTCCCGACGAGTGAACTTTCTCGTCATGATGAATATGTCGATCCTGGCCTCCCTGGCCGGCATGATCTTCGTGGCTCGCGCCGGGGCATCCGGCCCGCAAGACGGCCTGAGCTGGGAACTGGACGCGATCGCTGCAGTCTTCATCGGCGGTGCCGCGGTGTCGGGCGGTATCGGTACCGTGATCGGCTCCATTGTCGGTGGCCTGGTCATGGCCGTACTGAACAATGGGCTGCAACTGCTCGGTGTGGGGAGCGACCTCGTGCAGATCATCAAGGGCCTGGTGCTCCTGGTGGCCGTTGGTGTTGACGTCTGGAATAAGAGCCAGGGACGGCCGTCGATTATCGGACTGCTCACCCGCAACCGAAAGGTTTCGGACCCGCCGACACTGCCGCCCGCGGTGCTCCCGGATGCCGGCACACCGGCCTCAGCCCGGCCCGCCGACCGCCCTACCAACTGAACGAAACGTTCCTCACACGCTACCGGTCTGACGATTTCCCCGTTCCACAACCTTCAACCCAACAAACAGAAAGTGATTGACATGCGAAAAATTATCACGGTCACTGCGATCGCGGCAGTAGCGCTCATGGCGCTCTCCGGCTGCTCGACTCGAGCGCCAGAGACGGCCGGCGGCAGCGCCGAAGCCGGATTCGCAGCGGACTCCGTCGTCGGGGTGGCCCTTCCCTCGAAGACGAGCGAGAACTGGGTACTGGCCGGTGGCTTGTTTGAAGACGGCCTCAAGGAAGCCGGATTCGAGGGTGACGTACAGTACGCCGGAGCCTCGACCACGGTGAAAGACCAGCAGGACCAGATCTCCGCCATGGTCACGAACGGTGCCAAAGTCATCATCATCGGAGCCCAGGATGGCGGCCAGCTCGGCACCCAGGTGAAGGACGCCCATGACGCCGGTGCCATCGTCATTGCCTACGACCGCCTTATTCTGAACACCGACAACGTTGACTACTACGTGGCCTACGACAATTTCAAGGTGGGTGAATTGCAGGGCCAGGCGCTGCTTGACGGCCTCGCGGCCCAGAAGCCCGAGGGGCCGTACAACATCGAGCTGTTCTCCGGTAACTCCGCTGATGCCAATGCTCCGGTGTTCTTCAACGGCGCCATGAGCGTGCTGCAGCCGAAGATCGACGACGGAACCCTCGTCGTCGCCTCGGGCCAGACCGACATTAAGCAGACCGCAACCGCGGACTGGAAGCCGGAGAACGCACAGAGCCGTATGGACTCGCTCCTCACCAGCACCTACGGCAGCCAGGAACTCGACGGCGTGCTGTCGCCCAACGACACCCTGGCCCGCGCCATCATCACCTCGGTGCAGGCTGCAGGCAAGCCGATCCCCGTCGTTACCGGTCAGGACTCCGAAGTGGAGTCGGTCAAGTCGATCATGGCCGGCGAGCAGTTCTCCACCATCAACAAGGACACGCGCGCTCTCGTGAAGCAGGCCATCGACATGGTCAAGGTGCTGCAGACCGGCGGCACTCCCGAGACCAACGACGACACCTACGACAACGGCAACAAGATCGTGCCCGCGTACCTGCTCACGCCGATCATCGTGACCAAGGAGAATGCGGCCGAAGCGTATGCGAACGACCCGAAGCTGTCGCCGCTGACCAAGTAGCGCGCAGCATCCGCTGGCAGTCAGTCAGCGAGTACTCCCGGCGGGTCGGCCTCCACTTCTGTGGGCCGGCCCGTCTGTGCGTGTCTGGCGAGGTAAACGGATGCGCCGGGTCCGGCCATCGCACGACACGCCCACGGCGATTACACAGGCAAAATAATGACGAGAACTGGGCCTGTGGATAACTCTTCGCAGTTTCGCGGAATCTGGGCAGTTTTGCGCCGGTGGGCTGTGAGTGCGCATGTGGAATGTCGGTGGATAACTACATAATTGTAATTACTGTATGTAGTGGCTATACCGCACAGGGATCACTAGATGTAGTATTGAAACTCTAGTCAGGCGCTACCGCCCGACTGCACACTTGCTCAATTTTCACCGCGATCTTTGCCGAATCATCAGCTCAGACCGAAGCGTTTAATCGAACATACTTGCGAAGCATGTCGAACAGATTTAGACTGGAACTGCCAAGAAGAGAGGCCATAACCATGGCAATCACCGTATACACCAAGCCCTCCTGCGTGCAGTGCACGGCCACCTACCGCGCCCTCGATAACAAGGGCATCGAGTATGAGGTGCTCGACCTCTCGGTCGACGACAACGCTCTGGAGGCCGTCAAGGCTTTGGGCTACCTGCAGGCGCCCGTCGTGATCACCGACGAAGAGCACTGGTCGGGTTTTCGCCCCGACAAGATCAACGCCCTCGCCGCCCGCCTCGCGTAGGTGACAAGAACGCCAAACAGCCAGCGCGCCCCGGCGCACTGCCCGAGCAGAATCGCCAGAGTAAATGACTGACATCGTGTATTTCTCGAGTGCCTCGGGCAACACACGTCGGTTTGTCGAGAAGCTCGGCCGGCCGGCCTCGCGCATACCGCTCCATGCGCGTGAGGAACCGCTCGTCGCGAAGGAGCCATTCGTGCTCTGCGTGCCCACCTATGGTGGCGGCACGGAGGGCGGGGCGGTGCCCAAGCAGGTCATCAAGTTTTTGAACAACGAAACCAACCGTTCGTTGATTCGCGGCGTCATCGGCGCCGGCAACATGAATTTCGGTACGGCCTATTGCCTGGCCGGCGACATCATCGCCGCCAAGTGCAAGGTGCCCCACCTGTATCGCTTTGAAGTATTTGGAACAGCGGATGATGTGCGCATCGTTCACGACGGATTGGAAGAATTTTGGAAACAACAGCCGTGAAGATCACGCCCATTGATGCACCGTCGGGCATGGATTACCACTCGCTCAACGCGATGCTCAACCTGTACGGTCCGAACGGGGAGATCCAGTTCGACAAAGACCGCGAGGCCGCGCGCGAATTCTTTCTGCAGCACGTTAACCAGAACACGGTGTTCTTTCACTCGCTGCGCGAGCGCCTCGACTATCTGGTCGAGAAGGAGTACTACGAGCAGTCCGTGCTCGACCAGTACTCGTTTGAGTTCATCACGAGCCTGAACGACCTGGCCTACTCCAAGAAGTTCCGCTTTCAGTCCTTCCTCGGCGCGTTCAAGTACTACACCTCGTACACGCTCAAAACCTTTGACGGCAAGCGCTACCTCGAGCGTTTCGAAGACCGCGTCGTCATGACCGCGCTGGGTCTCGCCTCCGGTGATGAGAAACTTGCCGTCGCCCTGGTGGACGAGATCATCGCCGGCCGTTTTCAGCCCGCGACCCCCACCTTCTTGAACTCCGGCAAAGCCCAGCGCGGCGAACTCGTTTCGTGCTTCCTCCTGCGCATCGAAGACAACATGGAGTCGATCTCGCGCGGCATCAACTCCTCGCTGCAGCTCTCCAAGCGTGGCGGCGGCGTGGCCCTGCTGCTAAGCAACATTCGTGAGGCCGGCGCGCCGATCAAGCAGATCGAGAACCAGTCCAGCGGCATCATTCCCGTTATGAAGCTGCTCGAAGACTCCTTCAGCTACGCCAACCAGCTCGGTGCTCGCCAGGGTGCCGGCGCGGTCTACCTGCACGCCCACCACCCCGACATCATGCGTTTTCTCGACACCAAGCGGGAGAACGCCGACGAGAAGATTCGCATCAAGACCCTCTCGCTCGGTGTCGTCATTCCCGACATCACCTTTGAGCTGGCCAAAAACGACGAGTGGATGTACCTCTTCTCGCCCTACGACGTGGAGCGTGTGTACGGTGTGCCGTTCGCCGATATCTCGGTGACCGAAAAGTACCACGAGATGGTCGACAACCCGCGCATCAAGAAGTCGAAGATGAAGGCGCGCGAGTTCTTCCAGACCCTCGCTGAGATCCAGTTCGAATCGGGCTACCCATACATCATGTTTGAAGACACGGTGAACAAGGCCAACCCGATCAAGGGCCGCATCAACATGTCCAACCTGTGTTCCGAGATTCTGCAGGTAAACACCCCGACGACCTACAACGAGGACCTCTCGTACAACGAGATTGGCAAGGACATCTCCTGCAACCTCGGGTCGATGAACATCGCCCTCGCCATGGATTCCGGCGACCTTGGTCGCACCGTCGACGCTGCCGTTCGCGGCCTGAACGCGGTATCCGAGCAGAGCCACATCAGCTCGGTGCGCTCGATCGAAGACGGCAACGACCGTTCGCACGCCATCGGCCTCGGCCAGATGAACCTGCACGGCTACCTCGCCCGCGAGCGCGTCTTCTACGGCAGCGACGAGAGCATCGACTTCACCAACATCTACTTCTACACGGTGCTGTTCCACGCTCTGCGTGCCTCTAACGCGATCGCCGCCGAGCGCGGCCGTACTTTCGAGGGCTTCGAAGACTCCACCTATGCCTCTGGCGCGTTCTTCGACAAGTACACCGACCAGGTCTGGGAGCCGACGACCGCTCGCGGCGCTGAGCTCTTTGCCCAGGCCGGGGTGTCGATTCCGTCGCAGGCCGACTGGGCCGAGCTGAAGGCATCCGTTATGGCACACGGCATCTACAACCAGAACCTGCAGGCCGTGCCGCCGACCGGGTCGATCTCCTATATCAACAATTCGACCGCGTCGATTCACCCGATCGCGGCGAAAATTGAGATTCGCAAGGAAGGCAAGCTGGGCCGGGTGTACTACCCGGCGCCGTTCATGACGAACGACAACACCGCGTACTACCAGGATGCTTACGAGATTGGCGCCGAGAAGATCATCGACGTGTACGCCGCGGCCACGCAGCACGTGGACCAAGGGCTCTCGCTCACCCTGTTCTTCAAGGACACCGCGACAACCCGTGACATCAACCGCGCCCAGATCTACGCGTGGAAAAAGGGCATCAAGACCATCTACTACATCCGCCTACGCCAGATGGCATTGGAGGGCACGGAAATTGAGGGTTGTGTTTCCTGCGCACTTTAAGCCGATGGGGTCTCGACGGGCTCGACCAGCGCTACTGGGGTCTCGACGGGCTCGACCAACGATGTACTCAAAGGACAAGCAATGATTGACAAGCTCAAGCTGGTCTCGCACGTGGATGCGATCAACTGGAACAGGATCGAAGACGAAAAAGACGTCGAGGTCTGGAACCGACTGACCAACAACTTCTGGCTACCCGAGAAGATTCCGCTCAGTAACGACATTCAGTCGTGGAACCAGCTGACTCCGGTAGAGCAGCAGCTCACCCTGCGGGTGTTCACCGGGCTGACCCTGCTCGACACGATCCAGGGAACTGTCGGCGCGGTGTCACTCATTCCGGATGCGATCACGCCGCACGAAGAAGCCGTGTACACGAACATTGCGTTCATGGAATCGGTGCACGCCAAGAGCTACTCGTCGATCTTCTCCACCCTGAGCAACACGAAGGACATCGACGAGGCGTTCCGCTGGTCGACCGAGAACGAGAACCTGCAGCGCAAGGCCTCGATCGTGATGGAGTACTACCAGGGTGATGACCCGCTCAAACGCAAGGTCGCCTCGGTCTTGCTCGAGTCGTTCTTGTTCTACTCGGGCTTCTACCTGCCGATGTACTTCTCCAGCCGGGCCCGCCTGACCAACACGGCCGACCTCATCCGTTTGATCATTCGGGATGAAGCGGTGCACGGTTACTACATTGGCTATAAGTTTCAGAAGGGTCTCGAGAAAGAGACGCAGGAGCGCCGCGACGAGATCAAGGACTACGCCTTCAACCTCGTGTTCGAGCTCTACGAGAACGAGGTGCAGTACACGCAAGACCTCTACGACGAGGTCGGTCTGACCGAAGACGTCAAGATGTTTCTGCACTACAACGCCAACAAGGCGCTGATGAACCTCGGCTATGAAGCAATCTTTCCCAAGGACGTCTGCGACGTGAACCCGGCGATCCTCTCCGCTCTCTCACCGAACGGCGACGAGAACCACGACTTCTTCTCGGGCTCGGGTTCCTCCTACGTGATCGGAAAGGCCGTCGTGACTGAAGACGACGACTGGGACTTCTAGCCGAATCGAGACGTTCCGCACTCGCAGAGCCTTCGCGAGCCGGGCCGATATGCTTGGGCAACTCGGGTCTCGCCATAGGTCGTGTCCCGGAACGCAAGTGATTGGAGTGTGCATCATGGCCCAAAACGCCAAGCAGACCAGCAACAAAGTTGCAAAGAGTGCCGGCATTCGAAACGCACGGTTCAGTGCCGCAGCCGAGACTGTCGCCGCGAAGGCCCGTGCCCAGCCGAAAAAGAAGCCGGGCCAGTAGATTCTGGATCTGATGCGAAGCCCAAAATCTGACCCTCTGGGTTCGAATTTGGGCTTCTCGTCATTCTCCGGGGCCTTTCGCCATGAGCGGGTGCAGCACGTTGGGGAAATCCTCGACGGCCGGGACTTCCGCCTCTAGCCCCGCCCGAGCGGATGCGCGATAGTGAAGGTGGGTAGCGACACTGCTGCCCTCACCGGGACGCCGTCAGTGACGCCGCCCCCTTCGAAAGACGAGGTAGACCCGTGAACCGGAAGATAGTCGTCGGCGTTCATGAACTAGAGACCAGTGCCGCGGCGCTGGAGTGGGCGTTGCGCCGGGCAGAGGCGCTCGACGCTCCCGTGGTGCTGATGCACTCGGTACCAGCCGCCTGGCTGACCGAGAAATACGGTTACTACAACAGCATCATCAACGATGAGCAGGCGCTCGTTCGGCAGATAGAGTCGCGCGCCGCTGAGCTAGCTCCTACGGTGACCGCGACGGGGTCGTTGCGCACGGGATCAGCACAGCACGCGCTCAGCGAGCTGTCGGAAGACGCCAGCCTGATCGTCGTGGGAACCCATCGCAAGACCGGGGCGGTTGGGGACTTCTTCGGCAGCGTGAGCATGCAGGTCGCCGCCCAGAGCTCCTGTCCGGTGGCCATCATTCCCGAGTTGCTGTCGGGTGACCGAACCGGCGTAGTGGTCGGTGTTGACGGCTCGGCTGACGCCCTTGACGCCATGGCATTCGCCGCGGCCGAGGCGGACCGCAGCGGCCAGGAACTCACCGCGGTGTATGCGGCGCGAGTGCCCACGCAGCGAGTACTCAAGCACATCCGGGAGGAGAGCATCGCGGAGCACCTCGATGAGGAACGCCTGCTGCTGGCCGAATCTGTGGCCGGTCTCACAAACCGTTACCCCGACCTCGTCGTGCACCAGCTCTTCGTGACCGACGAGACCCCGGCGCGGGCGCTGCTGCAGGCGGCCGCCACTGCGCAGCTTCTCGTGGTCGGCAGTCACGGCCGAGGCGCGCTGAGCCGGCTGTGGATGGGCTCGGTCAGTCACGAGGTACTCGGTCATGCCCCCTGCCCGACCATCATCACGCGCACCAAGCGTAAGAAGTCGTAGCGACGTCGAGACGGTGGACGCGCTGGCCCTGGGGCTGATCACCCTGTTCTGACCATAAGTCGGCGCGGGCTGCCAACTCGTCGTTGCTCCGATTCTTGGATTTAACAATAGCGAAATCGGGTTCTGGCCTTCATCGCCGGGGAGGGACGCAGTGCGTGATGATAGCGTCGTCGAAAGAGGGTGACAAGGGGTAGACGTCGCGTCTGTCTTGGCGCGGCAGGTGTCAACTTGTTAGGCTTGATCGTCTTGTCCCCCGTTTGAGTCACAAGGGGGAGGACGCGTCGCTCCAACCCCGAAGGTCCACATGTCCCAGCCTGCCCCCACTGCCACTGCCACTGAGGCTGATGCAGCCCCGTCGCGCGTAAACAAAACAGTTTTCTTCGGCTCAGCGAGCGGCATTATTGCTATCGCACTGTGGGCCATTCTGGCTCCCGACAACGCGAGTACGGTCATCGGTGCCGTTGTCGGGTGGGTTTCCACCAACCTCGGCTGGTACTACTTTCTGATCGTCACGCTGGTGCTGGCCTTCGTCATCTTTATTGCCCTGTCCCGGGTCGGCAAGACCCGACTGGGTCCGGACCACTCTCGTCCGCAATACAGCCTGTTCACCTGGACCGCCATGCTCTTCGCGGCCGGCATCGGCATCGACCTGATGTTCTTCTCGGTGTCTGAGCCGGTCACCCAGTACCTGGCACCGCCCAACGGCGATGGGAGCACCCTGGAGGCCGCCCGCCAGGCCATGGTGTGGACGCTATTCCACTACGGCATCACCGGCTGGGCCCTCTACGCTCTCATGGGCCTGGCCCTGGGATATTTCGCGTACCGGCAGAACCTGCCCCTGAGCATTCGCTCTGCGCTGTACCCGATCTTTGGCAAGCGCATTTACGGCCCGATCGGTCATTTCGTGGACATCGCCGCCATTCTCGGAACCATCTTCGGCATCGCCACCAGCCTCGGTATTGGCGTCGCCCAGCTCAACTACGGCCTCACGTTTATGTTCGGCACCCCGCAGACCATGTTCGTGCAGGGGTCACTGGTCGCGCTGTCGGTGGTAATGGCCACCGTGTCGGCTGTGACCGGTGTGGAGCGGGGCATCCGTCGCTTGTCGGAGCTGAATGTTTTGCTCTCGGTTGGGCTCATGCTCTTCGTGCTCGTGGTAGGCAACACCTCTTTTCTGCTCGACGCTATCGTGCAGAACGTCGGTGACACCCTCAGCCGGTTCCCCGGCATGACCCTGAATACCTTCGCCTACGATCGTCCGGACGCCTGGCTGAACGGCTGGACGTTGTTCTTCTGGGCCTGGTGGATCGCCTGGGCACCGTTCGTGGGCCTGTTCCTCGCCCGCATCTCTCGCGGGCGCACCATTCGACAGTTCGTTTCCGGTGTTCTCGTGGTGCCGTTCGCGTTCATTCTGCTCTGGATCGCCATCTTCGGTAACAGTGCCCTGGCCATCGTTATTGGCGGGGACGCCGGATTCGGCGAAATTGCGATGAACTCCCCGGAGAGGGCCTTCTATTCGCTGCTCGACCAATTTCCGCTGGCTCCGCTGACCGCTGCTGTCGCCACCTTCACCGGATTGTTGTTTTACGTAACGTCGGCGGACTCCGGGGCACTCGTGATGGCTAACTTCACCTCGCACCTGAAGAACTCCGAATCGGATGGCCCGAAGTGGCTGCGCGTGTTCTGGGCGGTGACCACCGGCGTGCTGACCTTCGCGATGCTGCTCGTGGGAGGAATCCCGGTGCTGCAGAACGCGACCATCATTATGGGGCTGCCCTTCTCGGCGGTGCTGCTGCTGATTATGTTGGGCCTGTATAAGGCCCTCCGCGTGGAGCAATCCGTCACCGACAGCTACCGAGCCAGCCTGCCCGGATTGCTCTCGGGCCGCAGTGGCGACCCGGCCCGCGCGCGCAACTGGCGACAACGCCTGAGCCGAGCGATGAGCTACCCCGACCGGCGCCAGACCGCGCGTTTCGTCTCGACCGTGGCGTTGCCGGCGTTGCAGGAGGTTCATGAAGAACTCAAGGCCCAGGGCGCTGAGGTGACGCTGACCAAGGGGGTGGTTGCGGGACTGCAGATTCCGCACGTCGACCTACTGGTGTCGATGGGCGGCGAGCGCGCCTTCAAGTATCAGGTCTATCCGGTGCAGCTCGACATTCCTACCTATGCCGTGCGCACCGAATCCGAGCGCGGCAAGTACTACCGCATGGAGGTGTTCTCACTCGAAGGAAGCCACGGGTACGACCTCATGGGGTACAGCAAGGAGCAGGTCATTACCGACGTGCTCGACCATTACGAGACGCACCTGGACTTCTTGCACCTCAACCGCACCGAGCCGGGCAATACCGCCCTGCCCATCGACCAGTCGTCGAAGGACAACTGGGAAGCCGATTTTGACTCCGAAGACGTTAAGAAATGAGCGCTATGACCTCGACCCTATTCATTAACGGCGCCTGGATGCCTGCCGCTGACGGCGGTACCCGCCTCATCAGCTGCCCGGCGGACGGAGAGCCGGTCGGTACCGTTTCTGAAGCCACGACAGCGGATGTGGAAGCCGCGATCAAAGCTGCCCGCACCGCGTTTGACAGTGGCGTCTGGTCTTCCGTGCCCGCGCCCGAACGCGGCGATTTTCTGCTGCGCGTGGCCGCAGAACTGCGGGCGCGCCGGGCCGAGTTCGCTCGCGCCGAGACCCTCGACACCGGCAAACGCCTGGTCGAGAGTGAAATCGACATGGACGATATCGCCAACTGTTTCGCCTACTTCGGCAAAATTGCTGGACAGGACGCCGGACGTATCGTCGATGCTGGCGACGAGAGCGTTCTCAGCCGCATCGTGGTGGAGCCGGTCGGAGTCTGTGGACTCATCGCCCCGTGGAACTACCCGCTTCTGCAGGCAGCCTGGAAGGTCGCCCCGGCCATCGCGGCCGGCAACAGCTTCATTCTCAAGCCCAGCGAACTCACCCCGCACACCGCGATGCTCCTGATGGTGCTCCTCGACGACCTCGGACTGCCTGCTGGCGTCGCGAACCTCGTACTCGGTGCCGGTGCAGTGGCGGGAGCGCCGCTGTCCAGCCACCCCGACGTTGACCTGGTCAGCTTCACCGGCGGCCTGGAAACCGGCAAGACAATCGCGGCGGCGGCGGCCGGAACAGTCAAGAAGGTTGCCCTCGAACTCGGCGGTAAGAATCCCAACGTGATCTTCGCCGACGCGGACTTCGACGCTGCCGTTGACAACGCTCTCAACGGGGCCTTCGTGCACTCCGGGCAGGTCTGTTCCGCTGGCGCGCGCATCGTGGTGGAGGCATCCATCGCCGAACGGTTTGTGGACGAACTCGTGCGCCGAGCCAACCAGATTCGACTCGGTGGTCCGTTCGACCCTGAGGCCGAGACCGGGCCGCTGATCTCGGCCGCGCACCGCGACAAGGTCAGCGCCTACGTCAAGAAAGGTCTCGAGGAGGGTGCGCGGCTGCGCTGCGGCGGCACCTGGGGCACGGGTGAACTCGAAAAGGGCTTCTACTACACGCCGACCATCCTGGACCAAGTGAAACGCGGCATGAGCGTCGTCATCGACGAAGCCTTCGGTCCGGTCGTGACGGTAGAAACCTTCGACACCGAAGATGACGCCGTGCTGATCGCCAACGACACCGTCTACGGCCTTGCCGGCGCCGTCTGGACCCAGGACGCCGGCCGGGCCCAGCGCATGGCCAAGCGCCTGCGGCACGGCACCGTGTGGATCAATGACTTTCACCCCTACCTGCCGCAGGCGGAATGGGGCGGCTACGGTCAGTCCGGCGTGGGCCGGGAGCTCGGCCCGAACGGTCTCGCCGAATACCAGGAAACCAAGCACATTTACCAGAACACCGCCCCGGCCGTCACCGGCTGGTTCGCGACGCGTTAAGGAATGACCCAGATGACTGAACTCACCGAGACAGACTTCGACTACATCGTGATCGGTGGCGGGTCTGCGGGAGCCGCCGTTGCCGCCCGGCTCAGCGAGGACCCTGCCGTGCAGGTGGCGCTCGTCGAGGCCGGCCCCGACGACCGCGGCCTTGACGCCATTTTGCGGCTGGACCGCTGGATGGAACTGCTGGAGTCGGGTTATGACTGGGACTACCCAATCGAACCGCAGGAACACGGCAACTCGTTCATGCGCCACGCTCGCGCCAAGGTGATGGGCGGATGCTCGAGCCACAACTCCTGCATCGCCTTCTGGGCTCCCGCTGAAGACCTCAACGACTGGGCTAACAAGCACGGCGCTACCGGCTGGGAGGCTGAGAACACCTTGCCGCTGTTTCAGAAGCTCGAGACAAACACCGACCCGGCGCCCCACCATGGACACGACGGACCGGTGCACCTGATGGACGTGCCGCCGAACGACCTCTGCGGCGTTGCGCTCCTCGACGCCTGCGAGCAGGACGGCATTCCCCGGACCACGTTCAACTCCGGCACGACCGTTGTCAACGGCGCCAATTTCTTTCAGATCAACCGGCAGGCAGACGGTACTCGGGCGTCCTCGTCGGTATCGTATATCCACCCCATCATGGAGCGAGCGAACTTCACCCTGCTCACCGACCTGCGGGCCCGTCAGCTCACCTTCGACGACGCCAAGCGGTGCACGGGCGTACTCGTGGTCGACGCGGCCGGCCACACGCATGCGCTCACTGCGCGCGGCGAAGTGATTCTCTCGGCCGGAGCAATCGACTCGCCGAAGCTGCTCATGCTCTCCGGGGTCGGACCGGCCGCGCAGCTGCGCGAGCACGGTATCGAAGTGCTCGCGGACTCACCCGGCGTTGGCGAGAACTTTCAGGACCACCCGGAAGGCGTCATCCAGTGGGAGGCCAAGCAGCCGATGCCGACCGAATCCACCCAGTGGTGGGAGATCGGCATCTTCACGACCACCGAAGAAGGCCTGGACCGGCCCGACCTCATGTTCCACTTCGGTTCGGTGCCCTTCGATATGCATACGGCTCGTCAGGGGTATCCCACCACGGAGAACGGCTTCTGCCTCACCCCCAACGTGACCCACGCTCGCTCTCGGGGAACGGTGAAGCTGCGCAGCCGGGATTACCGCGACAAGCCGCTCGTCGACCCGCGCTATTTCAGCGACCCGCACGACATGCGCGTGATGGTCGCCGGCATCCGCAAGGCGCGCGAGATCGTGGCCCAGCCGGCCATGGCCGAGTGGGCCGGCGTCGAACTGTACCCCGGATCGGCCGTGCAAACGGATGCCGAGATCACCGCGTACATCAAGAAGACCCACAACACCGTGTACCACCCCGCCGGTACCGTACGCATGGGCGCCGTTGACGACATCGGCTCGCCGCTCGACCCCGAGCTGCGCGTTAAGGGTGTCACCGGCTTGCGGGTGGCTGACGCCTCGGTGATGCCCGAACTCGTGACGGTGAACCCCAACATCACCACGATGATGATCGGCGAACGCTGTGCCCAGCTCGTGAAGACCACTCGACCCGTGCGGTAAGTGCTTCTGGTGCGCCTGGCCCGCCCGGATCGGGCTGGTCAGGTGCCGCCGCGGAGGGCGGTGATCGGCTCGAGGTTGGAGGCGCACCGCGGGATAGGCGCCCGCCGTCAGGCCCACCGGGGTTCCCAGCAAAGCAGCACCGATGGCCACGATGGGATCGAGAATCGGCGTTCAGCCCTGCAGCAGTGACACGACGACGACCGCTACCCCCGCGCGTCAGTGCGCGCCGTGCAGGTAAGCCAACTGCGCGCGAACGGATGCCTCGGCCGCGAAGCGCACTGCGGCATCCGTTTGGGCGTACACCACGTCGGTGACCTGGTCGACACTCGCGTCTTCGCCCAGGGTCGCGACGGCAGCACGCACCTGATCGAGACGTTCGTGGCGATGCGCAAGGTAGGCGCTGCAGATGGCCGCAAGGTCGGGCAGGACCGGACCGTGCGCGGGCAGCACGGTGGCCGGCCCGAGGGTGCGCAGCGCCTCGAGCGAAGCCAGGTATTCGGCGAGGGTGCCGTCGATAATCGAGGTTCCGCGGCCAAGAACGGTGTCGCCGGTGAGTACGGAACCGGTGGGGCCGTCGCCGGGAAGATGCAGGCAGACCGAGTCGTCGGTGTGCCCCGGGGTGGCAATAATGCGGATGCTGGTGCCAGCGCCGCGAACTAATTCTCCGTCGACGAGCGGGTTGCCACCGACACAATAGGTGGCGTCGAAGGCCCGTACCGGCGCCCCCGTGAGTTCGGCGAAGCGAGCGCTCGCGGCCGTGTGGTCGGCGTGCCGGTGGGTGATGAGCACGAGCTCGACCCGGCCGCCGGCGGCCAGGGCGGCGAGGTGACCCTCGTGAAGTGGTCCGGGGTCAACGACGACGACCGAGGGGGAGTCTGGGTCGCCGATGAGGTAGGAGTTGGTGCCGTCGAGCGTCATCGGCCCGGCGTTGGGGGCGAGCACGCTGCGGGTGAACGGGCTCGTGCGCTTGAGGTTGGCAAGATTGTCGGGCATAGCTCGCAGCTTAGCGATTGCCGCCACTGGCGGCACCTCGAGCATCGAGGTACCGCCGTGGGCGTTGGTTACGGGTGCACGATGATCTTGACCGCGGTCTCGTTGTGGTTGATCAGGGTGTCAAAGCCCTCGCTGATGAGGTCATCGAGCGCGATGCGACCGGTGATGAACGGTGCCAGCTTGACCCGGCCGTCCTGCACGAGCTTGATGGTGGCCGGGTGATCGCGAACGTAGGCGATCGTTCCGCGCAGGTCGATCTCCTTGAGCACAAGCTTTTGCATGTCGACACTGGCCGGCTTGCTCCAGATCGACACGTTGACAATGACGCCGGCCGGTCGAACGGCGTCGAACAGCTGATTCAGCACCACATTGACGCTCGTGCACTCGAAGCACACGTCGGCACCGCGTTCGGCGGTGAGCTCGTGAACCCGGGCAACGACGTCTTCCTTGCTGGGGTCGAGTACGTGGTCGGCTACCCCGGTGACGCGCGCCTTCTCCTTGCGCGCTTCGCTGAGCTCCGACATGATCACGGTCAGGCCCTCGGCCTTACAGACGGCGGCGACGAGCAGGCCAATCGGGCCGGCCCCGCCGATGAAGGCGACATCGCCGGCTTTCGCTCCACTGCGCACAAAAGCGTGGTGCGCGACCGACAGCGGCTCGATGAGCGCCGCCTCGTCGAGGGGGATGTCGCCGATGGCGTGCACCCAGCGGCGGTCCACGACGACCTTCTCGCTGAGCCCGCCGCCTCCACCAGCCAGGCCGATGAAGCCCATCTTGGTGCAGAGGTGGTAGTTGCCGGCCAGGCAGGGCGCGCATTCGTTGCAGACGAAATAGGGTTCGACCACGACGTTGTCTCCGACGGAGAGATCAGTTACGCCCTCGCCCAACGCGGAGACCGTGCCGGAGAACTCGTGCCCAAGCGTGACCGGTTCTTCTTCGTGTGAGAGCGGGTGGGGATGGCCCTCGGCCGGGATGAAGATCGGCCCTTCGAGGTACTCGTGCAGGTCAGTTCCGCAGATGCCGCACCACGCCACGTCAATGGCGACGGCTCCCGGTCGAAGTTGGGGTTCAGGAATGTCCTCGATGCGAATGTCTTCTGGACCGTGAAAACGTGCTGCCTTCATAAGTGTCACTACTCCTTGGCGCCGAAGACGCGGTGCAGCGACGGTGCCCTCGTGGCAGGGTGCGGTACGTTCCGGCGTGGCTTAAGACTACCGGCCTTCCTGCGGGGGCTCCACGTCGATGGTGCCCATTAAGGTGGAGTGAACGATCCGAGAGCGTGAGGACAATGTAATGACGCGAGCGACGGGGAGCGCACAGCCGCCGATAGAGGACGCGCCGATCGGGGCTGCGGCGACGGTCATCCTGCTGCGGGACAGTGCCCTTGGCCCCGAAGTGCTCCTGCTCGAGCGGCCCCGCCACCGAGGGTCGTTCGCCGGTGCGTGGGTATTTCCCGGCGGTGGGGTCGACCAGGACGACCGACTGGAAACGGATGCCGCCGCAGTGGTCGGCAGCGCCAGACCACCCGCCGAAGTGGCCGCCCCCGCAGCGCGGGCCGAAGAGATTGAACAGTTCGCGGCCCGCCGTGCCGCCGTGCGCGAGGTTCGGGAAGAGACCGGGCTCGAGGTCTCGCCCGATGCGCTCGTGGCGACCGCGCTGTGGGTGCCGCCGACGAGCGCACCCAAGCGGCTGCGCACCTGGTTCTATCTCACCACGGCGCCACCGGGCACCATTGTGCTCGCCGAGGATGAAGTCATCGACTATTCCTGGCTGCGGCCGGAATCGGCGCTGGAGCGGCACGCATCCGCTCTGATGACGCTCGTGGCGCCGACCTGGGTGACCCTGCACGGGCTGCAGGGGTACGGGTCGGTGGAAGAGATCGTGGCGAGTTCTGATCGAAACGGGCTGGCGCACTACACAACCCGACTCGGTTCGGGCCAGCGCGGGCCGGTGTTGTTTTGGGCGGGAGACGTCGCCTACGAGGATGACGCCCTCGCCGAGCAGGCTGGGGGGAGGCATCGCCTCGAGATCGGCCAGGTGCCCTGGGTGTACAGCGCCAGTGGGCTGAGCTAGTCGGCAGCACGAACGGCTGGCAGCAGCGACACGGGCGCGCAGCCCTGACCGTTGACGAAGTTCAAGCAATCATCGAACACGACCGAGAACGGTGCGAGCGTCGAGTTTCCGAACCATTTGTTGTAAAACAGCCAGAAATTAAGGTTGCCGTAGGTGGAACAGGCGTCGCCCTCGTCGCCGGCATTCGCGACGGCAACCGGGTTGGGCTGGTACGGCGTGTAGTTGTACAGGTTGGCAGTGGCCTGGTTCTCGATGGTGACGGTGGAAGCGCCGCACCCGGCGTTGGGGTTGAAGCCCACGTCGACACCACCAATCCGAAAGGCCCGGTCGGGTTCCTGGGTGTACTGCCGAAACTGCCACGCGGCGTTGTAGACCTGATTGAAAAACCCGAAGTACTGGGCGTCGCAGTCGGCTGAATCCGGGCAGCCATATCCGGTAGCACGCAGATAACCGGATGCGCTCGGTCGCGTGAGCAGGGACTGCTCCTTCTGCAGCAACACCAGCAGTACTGCGGGACTGATCGTGCAGGCCGCCGCGATCTTCGCGATAATGCGTGAGGCCGGCTCGTCCTCCGCGCCAACGTAGGGGAGGCAGTGGCCGGTGCCTTGGGCGGATTGGCTGGTCGTCGTCTCGCGGTATTCCCAGAGGCACGGAACATCGTCGTTCGCCCGGCACGAGCGCTCTTCGAGAAAGTCCTGGATCTCCCCCTCGGTGAGGGAGTCGGGGTTGAAGAAATTGTAGTCGCTGATGATGAGGCCAGGATCGAAATCAGCGGGCGGTTCCGGGGCGGCTGGTTTCGGGGTGGCACCGACAGTGGGCGCAGGTGCTGCGGCGACCGGAGCGGTCGGCACGGCGATGAGCGTCGCCGCGAGCCCGACAAGGGCCACCCCGGTGGCCACAAGGCGCAGGTGACGACGGAGTAGCGCGAAGGTGCTCATAGCAAAACCCTAGCCGGGAAGATCGGCTCGGGGTACGCGGCCTTTGTGGTGCGCGGGAGGTGCGCCAGTGCGCGGGCGGCGCAACTGGGGCGCACTGGCGCACCTCCCGCGCGGCTCGCAGCGCGGGACTTCTGGCCATGCGCCAACTCCCGCGCCCGGTCGAAAGAGCGAATCGGGCTAGGCGGGCGGAGCGGGTCAGGCGGGCGGAGCAGGGATGATGACCGTGGGCGACTGGATGTTCAGCACGATGGAGTGGGTCACCGAACCGAGCAGGACCTTCGTGAGGCCGGCGAGCCCGTGGTCGCCGACGACGAGTAGCGCGCACCCACGTGCGGCGTCGAGGAGCGCCGATTGCGGGGCCCCGCGCACGAGCGAGGTACGAATGCCGAGCGCCGGAAAGCGCCGGGACACGGCGAGCAGGGACTCGTCGAGGATGCGCCGATGCGAGGTTTCGAGCGACTGCAGAAATCGGGCGTCGGGTTCGGTCGTGTCGCGCCACACCAAAGGTTCCTGCCAGGCGTGGATCGCGTGCAGCTCCTGATGGGTGCGATCGGCTTCCGCCGCGGCAAAGTCCACTGCGGCAGCCGATGCCGCCGACCCGTCAACACCGACCACGATGCCGGAGTGCTGCGTGTTGTCCGCCTCTGGAATGATCGCGATCGGTCCGTTGGCTGAGCCGGCCAGTCGGGCACCCATTGACCATTCGTAGCGCAGGGTCGAGCCACGGCGGCGGTGCGTACCGACCACGACGAGAGAGTCTGTGCCGCTCAGGGCGCGCAATTCGGTGATCGGGTCGCCGCTTCGCAGATCAGCGTGCACCGTGAGATCCGGGTGCCCTGCACCCACCCGGTCGGCAACATCCGTCAGTACCTCGCTCGCGCGCTTCGCGCTGGCATCATCGGCGAAGTAGTCGGCCGACGACACCGTACGGTCGAGCACGCGCACCAGGGTGAGTTCGCCGCCAGCGGAGTGGGCCAGCGCCCAGTCCAAGGCTGCCTTGGCGGGGTTCGATCCGTCCCAGGCTACGACCGTCTGGCTCCGGGTGACTGTGTGCGTCATGAGCTCAATCCCTTCTCCGGTGCAGCGCCACGAGCCGGAATGCCGCGTCGTGCACCAACGACTATTCTTCACGTTAGCCGTGCATGCCGCCCCCGTGTAGGGCCTTAAGTCACGACCCGTTTGGGTGTGACCCGGTGCCGACAAGCGGATGCTGCGCGCCCGGCTGCAGGGAGCCGGGCGCGCAGGAAAGCTCCGGGAGAGTGAAAGCGAACTAGCGGGAAATGACGACCTTGAGCGCCTTGGTTTCGGCGGCGCGATCAAAGGTGTCGTAGGCCTCGAGAAACTGGTCGAAGCTGAAATGGTGCGTGGCCAGCTTCTCGGCCGAAAGCTTCTTGCTCGCGACGAGCTTGAGCAACATCTTGGTGGTGTTGGCGTTGACCAGGCCCATGCTGATGTTGATGTTCTGAATCCACAGGTCTTCGAGGTGCAGGTCGACCGGCTTGCCGTGCACGCCCACGTTGGCGACGTTGCCGCCCGGGCGCACGATCTCGGTGGCCATGGTGAAGGTCGCCGGGATGCCGACGGCCTCGATGGCGACGTCGACGCCGGCTCCGTCGGTGAGTGCCAGAACCTGTTCCTTCCAGTCGGTGGCACCGGAGATGACCGTGTCGGTGGCGCCGAAGTCACGGGAGCGCTCGAGACGGTTCTCGTCGAGGTCGATAGCGATGATGGTCGCAGCGCCATAGAGTCCGGCGGTTGCGATGGCAGCGAGGCCAACCGGGCCGGCGCCGATGACGGCAACGACATCGCCGGGCTTGACCCGACCGTACTGCACACCGATTTCGAAACCGGTCGGCAGAATGTCGCTGAGCATGACGCCCTGGTCGTCGCTGACGCTGTCGGGAAGCTTGTGCAGGGAGTTATCCGCGTAGGGTACGCGAACAAACTCGGCCTGGGTGCCGTCGATGAGGTGGCCGAAGACCCAGCCAATTCCGGAGGCACCTTCGTCGCCGAGGCAGTGCGAGTACAGCCCGTTGCTGCAATTGCTGCAGTGACCACAGCTCTTGATGCAGGAAATGATGACCCGGTCGCCGACCTTCAAGTTGCTCACCGAGGAGCCGACCTCGGTGATCGTGCCGACACCCTCGTGACCGAGGATGCGCCCGACGGTGACGGCAGGAACGTCACCCTTGAGAATGTGCAGGTCAGTGCCGCAGATCGTGGTGGTGTCCACGCGCACGATCGCATCGGTGGAACTGTGCAGTTTCGGGTCGGGAACATCGGTCCAGCTCTTCAGACCGGGACCGCCATAAACCAGTGCCTTCACGGGTTCTCCTTGATTCTCGATGAGGGGCGGGCCAACGACCCGTCACGGCCACACTATTGCCTGAGTGTGGCCGGCGACTAGGGCCAAAAGGCCCCGCGCGGATTCGCCGCCTAGTCGGGACTTCTGGCCCTAGCCGTTACCTCTTGCCGCTGACAGGATAGGCGTGAGGCGATGGGGCATCAGCTCTGGGCCCGCCTACGAAAATGAGGTAGAGCTATGAACCGGATGATTGTGGTTGGCATCGACGAATCGACTGCCGGTGAGACCGCCCTCGCGTGGGCAATGGCCCGGGCCGAGAATGTCAAGAGCCCGGTCACCCTCATGCACACCGTATACGAGACCTGGCTGGCCGATGGCTACGGCTACTACGACTCTATTCTCGACGCCGAAAAGAAGCTGCTCGCCGACGCGAGCGCACGCGCTGCAGTCATGGCTCCTGCCGTGGACACCCACACGGAACTGCGCACCGGAAGCGCGCCGCGCGCACTCAGCGAACTGTCGAAGGATGCCGACCTCATCGTCGTTGGCACCGACCGTAAAGGCCGAATTGAGGGTGAACTCTTCGGCAGTGTGAGCCTGCAGACTGCCGCGCTGTCGACCTGCCCGGTCGCCGTCATCCCGGCGCTGCCCGAGACGGTGCGTTCCGGTGTGTACGTCGGTGTCGATGGCTCGGCCGATTCGGTCGCCGCCGTGGCGTTTGCCGCAGCCGAGGCCGATCGCACCGGACAGGAACTCTTTGCCCTCTACGCAGTGCGCCTGCCTAATCGTCGCGTGCTGCGCAGCATTCCGGCCGACGCCGTGACCGAGCGCATGGAAGAAGAGCGCGTCGTGCTGGCAGAGTCGGTCGCAGGTCTGACGCAGCGTTACCCCGACCTCGTGGTGCACCAGGTTCTGGAAACCGACGAGTCGCCGGCCCGCGCTCTCATCGCTGCGGCCCAGCACGCCCAACTGCTCGTGGTCGGCAGTCGTGGCCGGGGCTCCCTGCAGCGGCTCCTGATGGGATCGGTCAGTCACGAGGTGCTGCTGCACATCAGCTGCCCGACGATTGTCACCAGAACCGCCCAAAAGTAGGGCCACCACCACGAAGTCGTGCCATGGTTGAAGCCTACGTTGGCTCGACGGGTGGGGGTATTGGCAATGATGGATCAGACCGTCGCCGAACTTGCCCTCACCCAGGACCGCATGCGCGGTCTGCTCGGCGCCGTTGTCTCGGTGGCCGAGGACCTGAGCCTCGAGGCGGTGCTCGAGCGTGTCGTCACGGCCGCCTGCGAACTCGTCGGGGCCCGGTATGGTGCCCTCGGTGTGATCGGCCCCGACCAGGGGCTCAGCCATTTCGTCACGGTCGGCTTCGACGAGGAGACCGTCCGCAAGGTCGGGGCACTGCCGGTCGGGCACGGTGTACTCGGCCTGCTGATTCGAGAGCCGCATCCGCTTCGGCTGCACGACCTGCACGATCACCCTGACTCGTTCGGCTTTCCCGCCCACCATCCGCCGATGAAGTCCTTTCTCGGCGTGCCGCTGCGTGTGCGAGACACCGTCTTCGGAAACCTCTATCTCACCGAAAAGGAGGGCGGCGGAGACTTCACCGACGAAGATCAGGAACTCGCCGTTGCGCTTGCCGCGGCCGCCGGCGTGACGATTGAGAACGCCCGCCTTTACGATGAGGCGCGCGCCCGCGGACGTTGGCTCGAAGCGGTCGCTGCGATGGGCCGCGATCTGCTGCGGCCGGTCGATGTCGCCGACGACCATGGCCTTGACCTGGTCGTTCAGCGGGTGCTCGTGGCATCCGGCGCCGAGCTGGCAGTAATTGGGTTTCCCACCGACGACAGCCTGTTCTGTGCGGCGGCGGCCGGCACGACGGCGCTGGGTGGCACCGCGGCAGGTATGGTCGGCACCGCCGTGCTGTTGCAGGCTGGCGTACTGCGCGAGCTGCAGGCCACCGGCCGCTCGATTACGCTCGCCACACCACCCCTGCAGAACGCGGATGCCGGTCCCGCCTCTGAATGGTCGCGCCTGGGTTCCACCCTCATCGCTGCTCTTGGGCCGGCCGGCGACGGGCAGGGAGTAATTCTGCTATCGCGCGCAGCGGCATCCGCGGGATACAGTCTCACCGATGTGGAGATGAGCGCGGTCTTTGGCACCCAGGTGTCGCTCGCGCTCGAACTGGCGTCGGTGCATCAAATGCGGCAGGAGCAGGCCGTGCTCGGCGACCGCGACCGCATTGCCCGTGACCTGCACGACCTGGTCATTCAGCGTCTGTTCGCCGCCGGGCTGAGCATGCAGAGCCTGCGGCGGTTCACCAACGACCCGATCGCGCTTGAGCGCATCAACGCCGTCACGACGGAGCTCGACGACACCATTCGGGAACTGCGCGACACGATCTATTCGCTGCGCGGCATGGCCCAGGACACCGGCACGCTCAGTAGCCAAATTCTGGCCGTGATCAAAGAGGGGGCGGCGAGTCTGGCGTTCGCGCCGCGCATCCGCTTGTCGGGACCGATTGATGCGCCTCTCGCCGATGACCTGAGCAGCAGCCTGCTCGCGGTGATCTCGGAGGGGCTCAGTAACGCCGCGCGGCATTCCCAGGCCAGCGCCATCGACATCTCGGTCGACGCCGGGACGGATCGTATCAAGCTCGTCATCGCCGACAACGGCTGCGGATTCAGCAAGCCCACGCGGCGCAGTGGCCTCGACAACCTCAAGGAGCGTGCGGCGCTGCTCGGCGGCAAATTCTCGGTGCGCAGTGCAGTCGGCGAGGGAACCCGTTTACGCTGGTCGGTGCCGGTGCCGGAGGTTACCGTGGGTGTTCGTCTCCACGTTTCGCAACGTACACGGCAGCCTGGGTTCGGCGCTGAAAATCCAACTTCGCCAGCATCGACGACACATAATTCTTGACCGTCTTCTCGGCCAGAAACATGGTCTGACCGATTTCGCGGTTGGTCAGGCCCTCGCCGATGAGGTCGAGGACCTTGCGTTCCTGCGCGGTGAGGGAGGCGAGCCGGGCGTCTTGCGGGTCGGCCAGCCCGGCGATAATGCCTGCCTTGACCACGGGGTCGAACAGGGATTCACCGGCGGCGGCGCGGCGGATCTTGCCGAGCAGATCGGTGCTGCGAATCTCCTTGAGCACATAGCCAGCGGCGCCGGCGAGCACTGCACCGCGCAGTGCCTGCTCGTCGTCGTAGCTCGTGAGAATGAGGCATTGCTGCTCGGGATCGACCGATCGCACGTCGCGACACACCTCGATGCCGGTACCGTCGGGCAGGCGGGCGTCGAGAATAGCCACGTCGGGGCGCAACTGCAGAATCATCGTGATGGCTTCCGCGGCCAGCCCGCTGTCGGCAACAACGTCAAAGCCCTCGCCCTCGAGCAGCTCGCGCAGGCCGCGGCGCACCAGTTCGTGGTCGTCGAGGATGAAGACGCGAATGCGAGCGCTGGAGGGTACCCCGTCGGTCGTCGGGGCTATCTGGTGCGGCGTGTTCATGGTGGTCCTTCCCGAAAGGGCTCGGGCTCGAGGTCCTACCAGTGTTGCGTGCGGCGTGCCCTGGGGACTAGGGCCAAAGGTCCGGTCCTTTAGGAACGTACCAGGCGGGCGATGGCCGCGGATGCCTCCTGCAGCTTGGCCTCGGCTTCAGCGCCACCCGCCATGGCCGCGTGCAGAACGCAATGATTGAGGTGGTCGTCGAGCAGGCCGAGGGCAACCGATTCGAGGGCGCTCGTCATAGCGGAGATCTGGGTCAGAATGTCGATGCAGTACTTGTCGTCAGTCACCATGCCCTGCAGGCCGCGGGCCTGGCCCTCGATGCGGCGCAGGCGTTTGAGGTAGGCGTCTTTATTCGAGATGTAGCCGTGCGGGCCCTCGTGGGACTCCGTCTCGGGCACGGTCGCTTCTGTCTCGTTCGTCACACTGTCCTCCACACTTTTCAAATCCCCACTCAACACTGTACCCCCTTGGGGTATAGGGTGGAAGTAGTACCCCCAAGGGGTATTCTCCAATGAACGCCCCTTCGGGGTAGGAATCAGTGAGGTTAGTAAATGAGCACCACCACCGAGTATAAAGTCGACGGTATGACCTGCGGCCACTGTGTCGCGGCCGTGACCGAAGAAATTGGTCTCATTCCCGGCGCCGATAGCGTCGAGGTGGAGCTCGTGAAGGGCGGCGCCTCGCAGGTGACGGTCACGAGTGCATCGGAGCTGGATCGATCCCTCATCGCAGCGGCCGTCGACGAAGCGGGCTACCAGCTGGTGGCAGCAGCCTGATGGCCACCGATTCCGGACTCCAGGTTGACCTGCTGGTTGGCGGCATGACCTGCACCTCGTGCGCGGCCCGCATTGAAAAGAAACTCAACCGGATGCCCGGGGTCGACGCCACGGTCAACTACGCCACGGAAAAGGCGAGCGTTTTCGTGCCGGCCGGCACGAGCATCGACGACGCCATCAAGACCATTGAGTCCACCGGCTACACGGCGGTGCGGCCGCTGCCGCCGAGCGACGCGGCATCAGCCGAAAAAGCACCCGATGCCGCTGAGCTTGAGGTGTCGGCGCTGCGCCAACGCCTGCTGATCTCGGCCGTGCTGGCTCTGCCGGTTGCCGCCCTGTCGATGATTCCGGTGCTGCAGTTCACGAACTGGCAGTGGCTGGCCCTGGCGCTCGCCGCCCCGGTCGCGGTCTGGGGTGCCTGGCCGTTCCACCGTGCCGCCTGGGTGAATGCCCGCCACGGGGCTGCGACCATGGATACCCTGGTCAGCGTCGGCGTGCTCGCCGCGCTCGGCTGGTCGCTCTACGCCCTGTTCTTTGGCATGGCCGGTGTTCCCGGCATGACCATGAGTTTCACCTTCTCCGCCACTCCGGGCAGTGGCGCCGACGAGATTTATCTTGAGGTGGCATCCGCTGTCACGGTCTTTATCCTGGCCGGTCGCTACGCCGAGGCGCGCGCCAAGCGCAACTCCGGTGCGGCGCTGCAGGCCCTGCTCGAGCTGGGCGCGAAGGAGGCCACGCTGCTGCGCGATGGCGTGGAGAGCCGCATCAGCGCCGCTCTGCTCGTGGTGGGTGACCAGTTTGTGGTGCGGCCAGGGGAGAAGATCGCAACGGACGGGGTGATCGTTGACGGCGCATCCGCTATTGACGCGAGCCTGCTCACCGGCGAATCGGTGCCGATCGAGGTCGGCCCCGGTGACAGTGTCGTGGGGGCCACGCTGAACTCCGGTGGCCGGCTCGTCGTGCAGGCAACCCAGATCGGTGCCGACACCGAACTGGCCCATATTGGCCGGCTGGTGGAACAGGCACAGACCGGCAAGGCCGAGGTGCAGCGCCTGGCCGACCGGGTTTCGGGCGTATTCGTGCCGATCGTGATCGTTCTGGCCCTCGCCACCCTGGCCGGGTGGCTGCTGCTGGGTGCTGGCGCGACGATGGCGTTCACCGCGGCCGTGGCGACGCTGATCATTGCCTGCCCGTGCGCGCTCGGGCTCGCAACACCGACCGCGCTGCTGGTGGGAACCGGGCGCGGTGCGCAGCTGGGCATTCTGATCAAGGGACCGCAGGTGCTGGAATCTACGCGCCGGGTCGACACGATTGTTCTCGACAAGACGGGCACGGTGACCACCGGACGCATGACGCTGTCGACCGTTGACGCGCACGAGTGCGGTGACGAAGACGAGCTGCTGCTGCTGGCGGGGGCTGCGGAAAGCGGGTCGGAGCATCCGATCGCGCGAGCCATTACGGCGGGCGCCGTGTCGCGCGTTGGTTCATTGCCCTCGGTTTCGGCATTTTCGTCGGAGCAGGGTCTCGGGGTGCAGGCCACGGTCAATGGACGAGAGATTCTGGTCGGGCGGCCCGCCTGGCTTACCGAACGGTGGCAGCTCGCGGTGCCGGTGTCGATGCAGGCCGTAATGGCAACCGCCGAGGGAGTAGGTAAGACGGCCGTTATGGTGGCCTGGGAAGGGCAGGTGCGCGGTGTGCTCACCGTCGCCGACACTCTGAAGCCCACGAGCAAGGCCGCCATAGCGCGCTTTCGGGCCCTGGGGCTGACGCCTCTGCTGGTGACCGGTGACAATCTCTCCGTGGCAGAGAGCGTCGCGGCCGAGGTCGGCATCACGGACGTGACCGCCGGGGTGCTGCCCGCCGATAAGGCGCGGGTCATCCGCGAGCTGCAGGCAGATGGTCACGTGGTCGCGATGGTCGGCGACGGTGTGAACGATGCCGTCGCGCTCGCTACCGCGGACCTCGGCATTGCGATGGGGTCGGGTACCGATGTTGCCATCGAGGCGAGTGACCTCACCCTGATGCGCAGCGACCTGCTCGCGGCAGCCGATGCGATCCGGCTGTCGAGACGCACCCTCACGACGATTAAGGCGAACCTGTTCTGGGCCTTCGCCTACAACGTCGCGGCGATTCCGCTCGCGATGCTGGGGATGCTCAATCCGCTCATTGCTGGCGCAGCGATGGCCCTGTCGTCGGTCTTCGTGGTGACCAACAGCCTGCGCCTGCGCGGATTCCGCGCCCAGCCCGCCGCCTGAGCGCACCGTCCGTGTCGAGCGTGTCGAGCGTGTCGTTCGTGTCGTTCGGGGCCCGGGCCCGGAACGCGGGCCCAGTTTGTAGACTGGGCCCGCGTTCATAAGGTGGGCCCAGGCGAGCGGATGCCACCGCTGTGACCCGAAAGTTGTGCGCCGGATACCCTCTCGGGCATTCTAATAGTGGAGGCAAATGTGAAAATCATCATCGTAGGCGGGGTTGCGGGCGGAATGTCGGCGGCAACCAGGTTGCGGCGGCTCGACGAGACGGCCGAGATCATCGTGTTCGAGCGCGGCCATTACGTGTCTTTCGCGAACTGTGGGCTGCCGTATTTCGTCGGGGGAGTCATTCGCAATCGCAGTGAATTGCTGTTGCAGACCCCCGAATCCCTTGAGGAGCGCTTCGCGCTCGACGTGCGCATTGACACCGAGGTCGTGCACATCGACCGCGTGGCCCAGACCGTCTCGGTGCGCAATATGCTCACCGGCGCCGAAAGCGTCGAGAGCTACGATCGGCTCGTACTCGCCGCCGGAGCTACGGCCCGCTCCGCTCTGACCGACAGCGTCATTCCTACCCATACTCTGCGCACCGTCGACGACGTCGATCACATCACCGCGGTACTTGCGGGCGTTCCCGCGGGCGGGGGCGCAGCATCCGCTGTGGTCATCGGCGGCGGATTCATCGGCCTCGAAGCTGTCGAAAACCTCGTGCGCCGCGGCGTGCACGTGACTCTCGTGCAGCTGGGACCACAGATCTTCACCCCGCTCGACCCCGAAATGGCCGCGCCCGTGCTCGACCGGCTGCGCGAACGCGGCGTTAACGTGCGGTTAGACACGATCGTCACCGGCTCCACCGAGCCTGACTGCGTTCAGCTCAGCGACGGCACGACCGTGCCCGCCGACCTCGTTATCGATGCGAGCGGCGTGCGCCCGGACGTGACCCTCGCCGAGCAGGCCGGCCTCAGAATCGGCCAGAGCGGCGGCGTCTGGGTCGACGGCACCCAGGCCACGAGTGACCCGCGCATCTTTGCGGTCGGCGACGGCGTCGAGAAAACGGATGCCGTCACCGGCGCAGGCGTGCTCGTCACCATGGCCGGCCTCGCGAACCGTCATGGGCGCTCCGTCGCCGACAGCATCGCGGGCACCCCCGAGCGGGCCGCACCGGCACTCGGCACCGGAATTATCGGAATCTTCGGCCTCACCGTGGCCCTCGTCGGCTGGAGCGAGACGCGCCTCGTCGCCGCCGCTCGCGCCCACCGCATTGTGCACACCCACCCCGCTCACCACGCCGGCTACTATCCCGGCGCGGAGGGGATGTCCATCAAACTCCTGATCGATGCCGAGAGCGACGAAATCCTCGGCGCGCAGATCGTGGGCGGGGCCGGAGTGGACAAGCGCATTGACGTTCTGGCCGTGGCGATGGCGGCGGGGATGACCGCATCCGCTCTCACGCGTCTCGAGCTGGCCTACGCGCCGCAGTATGGCTCAGCGAAGGACCCGATCAACCAGCTCGGCTACGTCGCCGATAACCTGGCGCACGGTACGAGCGTGAACCTGCAATGGCACGAATTGGCGGCGGCGCGCGCCAACGGTGCCGTGCTCGTGGACGTGCGTTCGGCGGGCGAATTCTCGGCCGGCAGCATTCCGGGTGCGCTCAACGTATCGCTCGACGACCTGCGCGAGCGCGTACACGAGCTGCCGCGGGTTCCGCTGATCGTGCACTGCCAGGTCGGCCAACGCGGGCACACCGCCGCGCGTATTCTCACCCAAAACGGATTCGACGTGCGCAATCTCGACGGCGGTTACCGCACGTGGCTCGCCGGAACGTCTAGCCTTATTGTTTCCCCCACTGCTGAAAGGGTCCTCGCATGAAAGAGATCACCGTCACCGAGTTATCCGCGCTCACCACGCCCGTCGTCGTAGACGTGCGCGAACCGTGGGAGTATGACGCTGCCCACGTTCCCGGCGTCGTGCGCATTCCGATGGGCGAGGTCGTCGCCCGAATCAGCGAGATTCCAGCGGATGTGCCGGTGCACGTTATCTGCGCTTCCGGTGGACGAAGCGCGCAGGTGGCCGAGTATCTGGTCGCACAGGGGCGCGACGCCATCAATATCGCCGGGGGCACGAACGCCTGGCAGCAGGCGGGGCTTCCCGTGGAACAGGGGGCCTGAGATGGTCGCTACCACTCCAGCGGTCGACACTCACGCCGCCGAGCAGAAGAAAATTCTCAACCGGCTGCGCCGCGCGCAGGGGCAGCTGACCGCGGTGATCGCAGCGGTCGAAGGCGGCGGCAACTGCCGCGACGTCGTCACGCAGCTGGCCGCCGTGTCGAGCGCTCTCGATAAGGCCGGCTTCGTCATCGTGTCGACCGCGATGCGCGACTGCCTGGCGAATCCCGACAATGAGAACTCGCTTACCGTGCCCGAACTCGAGAAGCTGTTCCTGACCCTCGCGTAGTGGCATCCGTTCTCTGGGCCCACCTTATGAACGCGGGCCCAGTTTATAAACTGGGCCCGCGTTCCGGGCCCGGGCCCCGTCGGCAGTGAGTCCAGGCTCGTTAGGCCAGAATCTCGGCGAGCAGCTGTTCGATACGCGCCTTGATCTCATCGCGAATCGGGCGCACGCTCTCGATGGTCTGACCCGCCGGGTCGTCGAGCTTCCAGTCCTCGTAGCGCTTGCCGGGGAAGATCGGGCAGGCGTCGCCACAGCCCATGGTGATCACGACATCGGACTGCTTGACCGCCTCGGTCGTGAGAATCTTAGGCACGTTACCCGCGATATCGATGCCCTCTTCGGCCATCGCCATGATCGCCACCGGGTTGATCTGGTCTTTCGGTTCGGAACCGGCCGAGAGCACCTCGACCCGACCCTGCGACAGCGCGGTCAGAAATCCGGCGGCCATCTGCGAGCGGCCGGCGTTGTGCACGCAGACGAACAGTACGGAGGGTTTCATAGAACTCTTCTTTCGCTGGGGTTAGACGAGCGTGTGAGTGGATGGCGCGGCGGGCGCCGGCATCCGCTCGGGAAACAGGCGTGGACGCAGCCAGAGCGCGACGTAAACGAGTGCCACGAGAGCGGGAACTTCGATGAGGGGACCCACGATGCCGGCGAGGGCCTGGCCGCTGAGTGCGCCGAAGGTGCCGATCGCGACGGCGATGGCGAGCTCGAAATTGTTG
>JBBRBV010000013.1:0-52781 GCA_038205545.1 Actinomycetales bacterium | reverse complement strand
ACAGACCGCACGGGTCTATCCGATCCTTCTCGCTGAGGGCGTCCGGGTGCAGCGTTGCCACGATCTTCGCCTCTGTCACGTGATTCTGAGGAATTCTGCTTTTACCGCTACCAGCGAACTCGCTCTGGCCGCGCCGAGCCGTTGGGATGTGGCCGGCCCCACCATTGACCAGGCCGAGCCCGGAGCCACCCTGTTCGATCTCGCCGTCGATGGCGACGAAGTCCACGAGGCTCGGCAGCCCAGTCCCCTGACCGGCGTGCCAGCCGCGCCGGTTACCCCTCTCTCTAATGCTGCCCTGGAGTTTCGTCGACAACTTGACGCGGTGGCATCCGCTACCGAACCGGGACGGCTGCGACTGCTGCTTGCTGCCGAGTCCGCGGGGGCGCTCGTGGCCGCCGAGATGCGCTACGCCGGGCTGCCCTGGCGCGCCGACGTTCATGATCTCCTGCTGACTGAGCAACTGGGCCCGCGCGTCGCGCCCGGCGTGCGGCCGACGCGACTGGAACGGCTGGCCCAGAACATCCGCTCCCAATTGGATGACGACGCGCTCAACCCGGACTCACCGCAGGACTTGTTCACAGCCCTCCAACGGGCTGGACTCGCCGTCACCTCGACGCGCGGGTGGGAATTGAAGAAATTGGATCACCCGGTTGTCGAACCACTGCTTCAGTACAAGAAACTGTCCCGGTTGCTCAGCGCCAACGGCTGGACCTGGATGGAATCCTGGGTGACAAACGGTCGCTTTCACCCGGACTACGTTCCCGGCGGGGTGGTGACCGGTCGCTGGGCTACTCGCGGTGGGGGAGCGCTGCAGCTGCCCAAACAGATTCGCGGTGCCGTCGTCGCCGACACGGGGTGGAAACTGGTTGTCGCCGATGCCGCACAACTCGAGCCGCGCATCCTCTCCGCGCTGTCGCAGGATGCGAGCATGGCGCGTGCCGGTCGTGGCGCTGATCTGTATGCCGGCATCGTGTCCAGCGGCGTTGTGACGACCCGCGACCATGCCAAGGTCGCCATGCTCGGTGCCATGTACGGGGCCACAACCGGAGAGAGTGGCCGACTCATGCCGCGGCTGGCGCGCGCCTACCCCCGGGCGATCGCTCTGACCGAATCGGCGGCTCGAGCTGGCGAGCGAGGTGCCGTCGTGACGACCCGACTCGGGCGTTCGTCCCCGATTCCGGGACCGGACTGGCAGAAGACCCAGGCCCGGGCCTATGACCCGGCAGCCACGGTGACCGACGAACGCCGTGCCCGAACCGAGGCCAGGGATTGGGGGCGCTTCACCCGCAACTTCATCGTGCAGGGCAGCGCCGCCGAATGGGCGCTGTGCTGGATGGCGGAGATCCGCCGAGAGCTCTCGACCCTACCCTCCACCGATGACTTCGGCGCCCGATCCCCCATGCCGGGTACCCGGGCACCCTTTGACACCTGCCCGCACCTGGTATTTTTTCTGCACGATGAGGTGATCGTACACACACCGGCTGAGCAGGCCGGTGCCGTTGCCCAGATCATCGACACGGCCGCCAAGAGCGCGGGGCGTTTGCTGTTCGGCGACTTTCCGGTCGATTTCATGCTCACCGTGGCCACCGTCGACAATTATGGTCAGGCCAAGTAGTTCACTATCCGATCCTTGTGAATGCGCAGGTCGCTGGGGCATAATGACGCTATCGGCTCGCTGGTCTCAGGTTTTCCAGGCTCTCACGCCAGCGAACGAACAATTTCACATCTGCCATCGTGCACACAGCTCTGAGCTGATAGCGCGGTCGTTCCGAGGTCGTTGGGGAAGACGCACCTACGAGGAACGGAGAAACACGATGGATACAACACCCAACCGCCGAGCGCTGATTGCGCGGGGGGTGCTTTTTGTGCACTCTTCTCCGCGGGCAGTGTGCCCGCACATCGAGTGGTCTGCTGGTCGTGCGCTCGGCGAGGCGGTCAATTTTACCTGGTCAGAGCAGCCAGCCCTGCCCGGATCTTACCGGGCGGAATACTACTGGGAGGGATCTCCGGGCACCGGCGCTGTACTGGCATCCGCTCTGCGCGGGTGGGAGCAGTTGCGCTTTGAAGTAACCGAAGACGCCGGGCCGGGAGCAGACGGTGGGCGTTGGCTGCACACGCCCGAACTGGGCATTTTCTACGCGCAGACCGACAGCGTCGGCAATGTCGTCGTTCCGGAGAATCGCATCCGAGCGGCGATGACCGGAGCGGGAGCCAACGCCATCGAACTGCACCGGCAGCTGCGCCTGGCCCTCGGACAATCCTGGGACGACGAGCTTGAACCATTTCGACTGGCGAGCGATCTGAACGCGGTGGTCTGGCTACACCAGGTCGGTTGATCGGCGGCGGCCCACAGACGTGCAATTCATCCTGTGATGGCGCGGCCTGTGGACCGGTGAACTGTCTCGGCGGCAATCCCGCGAAGTCACTGTCGGAGCCCCAAACGGCGAGTGAGATGACTCGCCCTACAAAAATGACCCCGTCCGAACGTGGACGGGGTCATTCTCATCGGGCCAGCTTCACACCGATCGAAATGCTACGACGGCGTTGTGGCCGCCGAAGCCGAAGGAGTTGCTCAGCGCGAGTAGATCGCCGGACGGCAGAGCACGCGGTGTGGTGACCACGTCGAGCGGAATTTCCGGGTCCTGGGACTCAAGGTTGATCGTGGGCGGTGCGGTGCGCTCGGCGAGTGCCTTCACCGTGAAGAAAGCTTCGAGGGCGCCAGCGCCACCGAGGAGGTGGCCGGTCGAGGCCTTCGTCGCGGAGACGGGGATGCCGTCGAGCAAGTCGCCGAATACCAGCTTGAGAGCCTTGTACTCGGCGATGTCGCCGACGGGGGTGCTGGTGGCATGGGCATTGATGTGGGATACGTCGGCGAGGTTCGCGCCGGCGTTCTCGATGGTCGAGACCATCGCACGGGCAGCGGCCGATCCCTCGGGGTCCGGCGCGGTGACATGGTACGCGTCGCTGTTGACGACGCCGCCGAGCAGTTCGGCGTAGATGTGGGCGCCGCGGGCCTTGGCATGTTCTTCGGTTTCGATGACGAGGGCGGCAGCACCCTCACCGAGAACGAATCCGTCGCGGGTCATATCGTAGGGGCGGCTCGCCGTTGCCGGGTCGTCGTTCCGGGTCGAGAGGGCGTGCATCGCGGCGAAGGAGGCGATCGGCAGAGGGTGGATGGCAGCTTCAGAGCCTCCGGCAATAACGACATCAGCCAAACCGGACTGCAACCGGTTGTAGGCGTTGACCAGCGCTTCGGTACTGGACGCGCATGCGGATACCACCGTGGTGATGCCGGCGCGGGCGTGCAGGTCCATTCCGATGGCCGCTCCCGGGCCGTTCGGCATTAGCATCGGCACGGTCATCGGCAGAACGCGGCGCGGGCCGCGTTCGCGCAGGGTGTCCCACGCGTCGAGCAGGGTCCACACTCCGCCAATTCCGGTCGCCCAATCCACGGCAAGGCGCTCAGGCTCAACCTCGGGGGAGCCCGCATCGGCCCAGGCTTCACGTCCGGATATCAGCGCGAACTGACTGGACGGGTCGAGTCGCTTGACCTCAAATCGTTGCAGCACATCAACGGTCTTGACACGCGCCTGTGCGGCAAAAGTTACGGGGATCGCGGTCTCAGCGACCCAGGACTGCTCAAGGGGGCTGGCGCCCGATTCGCCGGCCAGAAGGGCGCTCCAGGTATCGACCGCCGTTCCGCCTAGCGGCGTAGTGGCACCGATACCGGTGATAACGATTTTCTTGGTCATAAGTCAACTCTCCATGGAAGGACACACCTGTGGGCTGGCGCGTTGTGGCACCAGCCCAATGAACGGGTCGACCGTTTCCGGTCGACCCGGTTCAGGATTGGGCCTAGTCCTGTGCCTTCACGATGAACTCGACAGCGTCGCCGACGGTCTTAAGGTTCTTGACCTCTTCGTCGGGGATCTTGACGTCGAACTTCTCTTCTGCGTTGACAACAATGGTCATCATCGAGATGGAGTCGATGTCCAAGTCGTCGGTGAACGACTTGCCCAGTTCAACCGTGTCGGTTGCAATTCCGGTCTCGTCGTTGATCAGTTCGGCCAGGCCGGTCAGAACTTCTTCGGTGGACAATGCCATGATATTTCTCCTTGAGGGTGTCTCGGTTGACCGAGACCTAGTTTAGGGGGTGGCTTAGTTAGGGCAGGACAACGACTTGCGCGCCGAACACGAGCCCGGCACCGAACCCGATCTGCAACGCCAATCCGCCGCTGAGCTCGGGGTGTTCCTCCAGCAGGCGGTGGGTAGCGAGGGGGATGGACGCCGACGAAGTGTTACCGGTCGTGGCCACATCGCGAGCGATGACGACCGAGTCCGGAAGTTTAAGCTGTTTGGCGAACTCATCGATAATGCGCATATTCGCCTGGTGCGGAATGAACGCGGCAAGGTCGGAGCTTTCGATTCCCGCGACTTCGAGGGCCTTCTTGGCTACTTTGGCCATATCCCAGACTGCCCAGCGGAAGACGGCCGGACCTTCCTGACGGAGGGTGGGCCACTCGGCTTCACCGCGGCGATATTCCTGCAAGGTGTGGTTCATCTGAATCGTTTCGGCCTTGGAACCATCGGAGCCCCATACCGTGGTGGAGATGCCCGGGTAGTCGCTCGGGCCGATGACGACCGCGCCAGCACCATCACCGAGCAAAAACGAGATGCTCCGGTCGGTCGGGTCGACGAGTTCTGACAGTTTCTCGGCGCCGATGACGAGCGCATAGTGCGCGGCACCGGCGCGAATCAGGGCGTCAGCCTGAGCCACGGCGTAGGCATAACCCGCGCAGGCTGCGTTGATATCGAAGGCGGCGGCCGGAGTGGTTCCGACCCGGTCGGCCACGACGGCGGCGATCGACGGGGACTGTCGAACGTTGCTGATGGTGGCGACAATCACCGCATCGATGAGAGTCGGATCGATGCCGCTTCTCTCGATGGCCTCGCGGGCGGCATCCGTTGCCAGGTCGACGGCCCCGACATCCTGGCCGGATCGGGCGCGGGTGATGATTCCGGTGCGCTGCTGAATCCACTCGTCCGAGGAATCAATCGCCTCGACGAGGTCGGCGTTGGGCACCAGGTGTTCACCGCGGGCAGCGCCTACAGACAGAATGCGGGTGTACTGCGGTCCGTGGGACTGCTGAAGTGTGGGCTTAGTCATTGTCTCTCTCATCAGATTCAGGCCTGCTGGTCAATCATGGCCCAGGCTGCGGGCAGGTCGTCCGGAGTCTTAATGGCGACGCTGGGAACGCCTTTCAGTGCTCGCTTCGCAAGACCGACAAGGGCCCCGGCGGGTGCGACCTCGATGATTCCGGTGACTCCCGCCGCAGCGAAAGCCTCCATGCACCTGTCCCACCGTACCGGCGACGACACCTGACCGACGAGCAGGTCCACAAAACGGAGGCCGTCGGTAACCCGACTTCCATCGTGATTGGACCAGATCGACAGGGTTGGATCGGTGGGGCTGAGGGAGGCGGCGACCGCGGTCATCCGTTCCACAGCGGGCCGCATGTACCGGGTGTGGAATGCGCCGGCCACCTGCAGCGGGATGACCCTGGCACGGTGTGGGGGAGTCGCGGCGAGGTCGTCGAGGGCGTCCAGGGCGCCGGCGACAACGATCTGACCGGAGCCGTTGAAATTGGCCGGTTCCAGGCCGAGTTCGGCGACCCGCGCGAGGAGCTCGCTTTGATCGGCACCGATCACGGCGCTCATGCCGGTAGGAACGAGTGCGGCAGCGGCCTGCATTGCCAGGCCGCGCTCCCGCACAAAACGTACCGCGTCGGTGGTGTTCAGAATACCGGCACCCGCGGCAGCGGTCAGCTCGCCAACCGAGTGCCCGGCGATACCGGCAATACCTTCGCGGCGTTCAGGCGTAAGGAGCGCTTCGAGGGTGAGAATTCCGGCAGCCACAATCAGGGGCTGGGCAATCGCCGTATCGCGAATGGCGTCAGCGTCGCTGACGGTGCCGTGGGCGACGAGGTCAAGATCGACGTCGTGGGAAATCTGCCGGAGCCCGGCGGCGAAGGCGGGCAGCGCCAGCCAGGGTTCGAGGAATCCGGGAGTTTGGGAGCCCTGACCCGGGCAGACGACAACGATCACTTAGTTAGTATTCCAATCCGATGAGGCAAATGAATGTGCAGATCGCACTAAGTATTCGCGTTTCCTTTGTTGGCAGCCGCACATCGATGCCGTGGATCAACGCCGACGGTTTGAACCGTCGTGGTCGCTGATGGAGCCAATGATCAGCGCGGATTGCAGAATGAGCGCTTCACGAGCACCGGTGGCGTCGTAACCGATGACCTCAGATACCCGTTTTAGGCGGTAACGCACGGTGTTGGGGTGCACGAACAGCTCGCGCGCCGTCGCCTCGAGTGATCGGCCATTGTCCAGATAGCACCACAGGGTGGTAAGCAGCTCGGTGGAGTGAGCTTGCAACGGACGATAGATGCGGTGGATGAGGGTGGCACGAGCGAGCGGATCGCCGGCCAGCGCGCGTTCGGGAAGCAGATCGTCGGCTTGCACGGGCCGCGGCGCATTGCGCCATGACCGTGCGACGGCGAAACCGGCCAGCGCGGCCTTGGCACTCTTCGACGCGTCAACGAGATTCGGAACCTCATGTCCGAGGACCAGGTGCCCGGGACCAAAAATCGGCTCAAGCTGCATGGCAATCTCCATGAACGTCAAAGCTGCGGCCGTGCCCACGTCTTCGCTGTCGACCGGAGCCGGGCGGGCGCGCCCGATGACGAGCACAAGGCGGTTTCCCTGCACGCCGATGAGCACGTCAGCGGCCATATGCCGAGCGGCGCGGCGCAGCTGATCGACGTCGAGCATCTGCGGCGTTGTGCCGACCAGAACGCAGACCTCGCCATGGCCATGCCAGCCGAGCGCGGCAATCCGGCTGGGCAGTTCGTCGTCGTATTCTCCACTGAGAATAGAGTCGACGACGAGGGCTTCCAGGCGTGCGTCCCAAAGTCCACGCGCCTCGGCGGCGCGAGCATAAACATCCGCTGCTCCGAACGCGATCTCTCTTGAGTAGAGCAGAATCGCCTCGCGCAGCGCCTCGCCGCCATCCTTGACGCGTTCCTCGACGACCTCGACGGTCACTCGAATGAGCTGCAGCGTCTGCTGCAGGCTCACCGAGCGGAGCAACTCTCTCGGGGCGGCGCCAAAGACGTCCGCCGCGATCCACGGAGTTGACCGTGGATCGTCGAACCACGAGATGAAACTCGTGATTCCGGCCTGAGCTACCAGACCGACGGCGGACCGCCGCCCTGGTGGCATGTCGCCATACCAGGACAGCGTGTCTTCGAGTCTTTTGAGCGTCTGGGTCGACAACTCACCGGAGATGGTACGCAGCCAGTTGAGTGTCTGCTCTTTCGTCTTGGGCGCCGATGCCACGGTTTCTTAGCTCTCGCCCCCGGCAGAGCCGGTGGTGCCCGCGCTCACATCGTGCAGGCGGTACTTGGCGATGGCCTTCGCTGCAAGGCTTCGATCTACTTCGCCGCGACCGGCGAGCAGCTCCAGGGTGCGTACCACCATCGACGGACCGTCGATCTTGAAGAAACGGCGAGCGGCCGGACGGGTGTCCGAGAAACCGAAGCTGTCGGCACCGAGTGTCGCGAAGTCGCTCGGCACAAACTGCCGAATCTGGTCGGGAACAGCGTGCATGAAGTCCGACACCGCGACGAAGGGGCCGGCGGCGCCTTCGAGCTTCGTCGTGACGTACGGGATGCGCGGCTCGTCTTCGGGGTTGAGGAAGTTGTACTCTTCGGAGGCAAGGCCGTCGCGACGCAGTTCGGTCCACGAGGTGACCGACCAGACGTCGGCAGATACGCCCCAGTCGTCAGCGAGCAGCTGCTGGGCTTCCAGCGCCCATGGCACGGCGACACCAGAGGCAAGCAACTGTGCCTTCGGGCCGTTCTGAGCGGACTCACTCACCCGGTGAAGACCGTGCAGAATGCCATCCACGTCGACGTCGACCGGCTCGACCGGTTGCACGGCAGGCTCGTTGTAGACCGTGATGTAGTACATGACGTTCGGGTCGGCGTGCGTTCCGCCGTACATGCGCTCGAGTCCGGCGCGCACGATGTGGCCGATCTCGTAGCCGTACGCCGGGTCGTAGGAGACGACGGCCGGGTTGGTCGAGGCCAGCACCGGCGAGTGCCCGTCGGCGTGCTGCAGACCTTCTCCGGTCAGCGTGGTGCGGCCGGCCGTGGCACCGATGATGAACCCACGGGTCATCTGGTCACCGGCAGCCCACAGGGCGTCTCCGGTGCGTTGGAATCCGAACATGGAATAGAACACGTACACCGGAATCAGCGGTTCACCCTGCGTGGCATACGACGTGCCCACGTTGGTGAAGGCGGCCGCGGCGCCAGCCTCGTTGATTCCCACGTGCAGAATCTGACCCTGAGGGCTCTCCTTGTAGGCGAGTAGTTGCGCGTGATCAACCGAGGTATAGTGCTGACCGTTGGGGTTGTAGATCTTCGCGTTCGGGAAGAACGCGTCGATGCCGAAGGTACGGGCCTCGTCGGGAATGATCGGAACGATGCGGTTACCGAAGTCCTTGGCGCGCAACAGCTCCTTGAGAATACGCACGAACGCCATGGTCGTGGCGATCTCCTGCGTACCGGAACCCTTTTTAGCGACGGCGTAGGTCTCATCAGTCGGCAGGTTGAGTTTGGTGTGCGTGGTGCGACGCTCGGGCAGATAACCGCCAAGCGCACGACGGCGCTCGTGCATGTACTCGATCGCCTCGTCCTTGTCGCCGGGGGTGTAGTACGGCGGCAGGTACGGGTTCTCTTCGAGTTGGGCATCCGTGATGGGCACATGCATGCTGTCACGGAACGACTTGAGGTTCTCGAGGGTCATCTTCTTCATCTGGTGGGTCGCGTTGCGGCCCTCGAAGCTCGGACCGAGGCCGTAGCCCTTGATCGTTTTCGCCAGAATGACGGTGGGCTGACCGGTGTGCTCGGAAGCCGCCTTGAACGCGGCGTAGACCTTGCGGTAGTCGTGGCCACCGCGCTTAAGGTTCCAGACTTCATCGTCGCTCAGGTGCTCAATCAGTTTGAGCGCACGCGGGTCCCGACCGAAGAAGTTCTCGCGCACGTAAGCGCCACTTTCGGCCTTGTAAGTCTGGTAGTCACCATCGGGGGTGACATTCATCAGGTTGATCAGGGCGCCGTCGACATCGTTCTTGAGCAGGTTGTCCCACTCGCGACCCCACACCACCTTGATGACGTTCCAGCCGGCACCGCGGAAGAAGCTCTCGAGCTCCTGAATGATCTTGCCGTTTCCACGCACCGGGCCATCGAGCCGCTGCAGATTGCAGTTGATGACGAAGTTGAGGTTGTCGAGTCCCTCGTTAGCGGCGACCTGGAGCTGGCCGCGGCTTTCCACCTCGTCCATCTCTCCGTCGCCGAGGAACGCCCAGACCTGCTGGTCGCTGGCGTCCTTGATGCCGCGGTTGGTCAGATAGCGGTTGAGCTGCGCCTGATAGATCGCGTTGATCGGTCCGAGACCCATGGACACGGTAGGGAACTGCCAGAACTCCGGCATGAGGCGCGGGTGCGGGTAGGAGGAGATGCCATCGGGAGCATGCGACTTTTCCTGACGGAACCCGTCGAGCTGATTCTCGGTCAACCGGCCCTCGAGGAACGCACGGGCATACGTGCCGGGGGAGGCGTGGCCTTGAATGAAGATCTGGTCCCCGCCGCCCGGATGGTCCTGGCCGCGGAAGAAGTGGTTAAAACCAACTTCATAGAGTGCAGCGGATGACGCGTACGTCGAAATGTGGCCGCCGACGGCGATGCCGGGCCGTTGGGCGCGGTGAACCAGAACGGCCGCGTTCCAGCGGATCCACGCGCGGTAGCGGCGCTCAATATCTTCATCACCGGGAAAGTCCGGTTCGTTCTCCGGCGCGATGGTGTTGATGTAGTCCGTCGTGGGAACCATGGGAACGCCCAGATGCAGTTCTTTCGACCGCTTCAACAGGCTGAGCATGATTTCGCGTCCGCGTTCGTGCCCGTTTTCGGCAACGAGCGAATCGAGGGATTCCGACCACTCCGCCGTCTCCTCCGGATCGGAGTCGGCGTTGTCTGTCGAGTACGGGTCCTGGTCGTTGACCGTCACAGTCGACCTCTCTCTGGGGTTTATGCAGCGATGGTGCTCCGGGATGGCTGATGAGACACCACGGGGCACGTGCCGTAAATGAGCAGGTTGGATTACAACCAGCGGCACGACGTAAGCCTACAGATTTCGCCCGTTGTCCGCGTACGGGGCGGCCACCGTGGAAAAGTCGCGAGTTCTGTGGATCGGTGCACATTGCCGAGCTAGAGTGTGTCACCGGCCAATCCGTGCGCTTGCGGCGCACCAGGAAAGGAGCACATATGGCTCTCGAGAACGACACCCAGGCACCCGACTTCAAGCTCATCAACCAGTTTGGCGAAAGCGTCCAGCTCAGTCAGTACAGGGGATCGAAGTCGGTAGCGCTCGTCTTCTTTCCCCTGGCATTCTCGGGAATCTGCAGTGGGGAATTGTGCGAGCTACGCGACAATCTCGCACTGTTCGAGGACGGCGGCGTCGAGCTGATCGGAATTTCGGTCGACTCCCGACACGCCCTGCGCGCCTTTGGCGAGCAAGAGAAATACACCTTTGACCTGGTCGCCGATTTCTGGCCTCACGGCGCCGTCGCCAAGGAATACGGCGTTTTTCTCGAGGAGAAGGGGTTCGCAAACCGGGCGACATTCCTGATTGATCCGAGCGGAATCATTCGAGCCAGCTTCATCACGGCACCCGGCGAAGCGCGATCAATAGACGCCTACCGGGCGGCACTGGGACAGCTTGAGCCGGTTCTCTGAACGTGACGGGTCAACCAAGACGGCATCAACTCTGACCTATACTGAAAACACCCGCGACAAACGTGTCGTCGTCGGGGCCTTTAGCTCAGTTGGTAGAGCGCCACGTTTACACCGTGGATGTCATCGGTTCGAGCCCGGTAGGGCCCACTCACTACATTTTTTGGCCGTCGGCCTGGTTCAGATGAATTTTGAGGCGTGCACGCTGGATAGAGCGTTTTGATCGTATCCACCGTGACGTGATCGTGAGGTCGTATGACAGAGCGATCCGGTCACCAGCACGACCGTGTGCACAGTCGAGGTGGACTGCCCAATGACTGATCGGCGTGAATTCGGCTTGGCTGTCGAAGAATTGACCGAATCATACGAACGGCACACGAGTATGTGCCGACCATTCGTGCGTGCGTTGTCGATCCACTCTGCCAGCATCTGCACCTTGGGCGCTCCGTTCGGCTCAGAGACCGTGTCCGCGAGCGCACCGCTTGCCGCCGCCTTCGACGAGCTTCAGTTCGACCTGGGCGAAGGACCGTCCTGGGACGCCATGACGACGCGGCGTCCCGTGCTGATCCCGGACCTCCATTCCGTGCCCCACGCACCGTGGCCCGCGCTTCAAAAAGCAGCACTAAAGATAAATGTACGGTCCGTCTATGCGTTCCCGCTGACCATGGGGTCGCTCGATATTGGCGCGGTCTCGTTGTTCTCGCAAGGCGCACAGGTGCTGACCCCGGGACAGATCGCTGACGCCGAAGTGCTCGCCCAGATAGCAGCCAGCCAAGTTTTGCGCCGATCGCTGGCATCACACCCCGTGAAGGCAAATCTGGAAGATAATGAAGGATATTCACGACGTGTCGTCCATCAAGCAACTGGAATGGTTCTGGCCCAGCTCAATCTTTCCGCGGCCGATGCGCTCCTGATAATCCACGGCCACGCTTTTTCTCATGGGCGATCGGTTCGGCAAGTAGCCGCGGATGTAGTGACACGACGGCTGGATTTTTCGTCGATGGTGGAGTCTTAGGATGGAATTATGGTGACAAAAACCCGGGAAGGTCAACTCGTCGAGACCTTCGTTACCCTGGCCGATACTCTGGTCGCCGACTACGATGTCGTCGATCTTTTGCACACGCTGGTCGAGAAATGCGCGGCCCTTCTTGAAGCTTCGGCGGCCGGTATCATTCTGTCGGATGGCGACGGCCACCTCGAGGTCGTTGCGTCGACCAATGAGCGCAGCCGCCTCGTCGAGATCCTCCAGCTGAGGGCTGGCAGCGGCCCCTGCGTCGAGAGTTTCACGACGGGCAGGGCCGTTGCCGTTCCGGATATCGATGGCACCGGTGACAAGTGGCCGAAGTTCCAGGCGGGTGCCCTTGCCCAGGGCTTCGCCTCCATGCATGCTGTGCCCCTGCGACTGCGTGCCACGACCATCGGTTCCCTCAACCTGTTTTGGGATCGTACCGGGGGATTGAGCTCGGGGGACACCAACACCGTGCAGGCCCTGGCGGATGTTGCGACCATCGGTATCCTGCAGGAGCGAGCTATTCGAGAGAGCGATGTCGTTCGCCAACAGTTGCAGCATGCGCTGAGCAGCCGGGTGCTGATCGAACAGGCCAAGGGCGTCGTAGCGTACACGCAGGGCGTGCCTATGGGCGATGCCTTTAACAAAATCCGCGCTTATGCGCGGACCAACGGCCTACCCCTTGCTGACGTAGCTGAGCGAATCGTGAATCGCGCTCTGACTCTCTAGCCTGACCTGGCCAAGAGCTGCCCCGTCCCTGGCCGGGTCGCAACGCACCAATATGGGCGAAGGCTTGGATTCCGGCATATGGGACTAGATCGGGCCTATACTGAGTAAGCGACCCCGGACCCTGGAAGCACGCGAATTTCCGTGAACTTTCGAGGGACCATCATGAAACGCATATTTCACCCGGGCGGGTCAGTCATAACCGGGAGTGATCTCGCTGACGCGGTATTGCTCTATGCCGAAGCATTGTGCAATCGCCGCCAGGTAGACGTCGTAGACATTCCAGTAATGGGCGAGGACGGTAATCTTCTGCGTGCTCAGTTCTTAATCGGCTCGGCGAGTCAGCTGATGAGCGTAACAACGGAGAGCCCATCACCAGAATTGGTCGAACCGGAAACCACCGAGTTTCTGCACCGTAAGACCCAGAGTGGTGCCATGATTCCCGCTGCCTGGACCAGGGAGGAATCGGCTGTCCTGCAGTTCGACGATTTCGACTCCTGACCTCGTTTTCGCCGGACACGGGCATCGGGTTGCACCGTGTCCGGCGAAGCCCCAGCCGGTCTCCCGGTAGGCTGAACCAGTGCAATTCTCGCTAGCTGACGTTACTCGCGTCGCCCATACGTTGTGGCCGCTCAGTGGTGCCGAGACCTGGGACGCTCCGGGTCTGATCAGCGGTGATCCAGCACACCCGGTGCGCAGCATCCACCTCGCTGTAGACGCGGTTTCTGACACCGTGGATGAGGCCATTGCCAACGCCTCTGACCTGCTGCTGACGCACCATCCGCTGCTGCTGCGCGGTGTCACCAGCATTGCCGAGGATCGCTACAAGGGAGCCCTGCTCAGTCGGCTGATCCGGTCGCAGTGCGCCCTGATCGCCGCCCACACGAACGCCGACGTCGTTACTGACGGGGTATCCGATGTCATCGCCGCACGACTCGGGCTGGTTCACACGACACCGATCACCGACAGCGTTGCATCCGGAACAGGCATCGGTCGGGTCGGCCGTCTTGCCCAACCGACGACGCTCGGCCACCTCGCGCACATCCTGTTGTCCCTGTTGCCGGCGACCGCGTCTGGCGTGCGAGTCGCGGGCGACTACTCCGCACCGGTGAGTACGGTGGCGCTCTGCGGAGGCGCAGGTGATTCGTTGTTGCGCCAGCCCAAGGTGCTCACAGCGGATGTTTACATCACCTCAGACCTGCGCCATCACCCAGCCTCCGAAGCCCGAGAGCAAGCCCTCTGTGCGGGCGGACCCGCTCTCATCGATGTGTCGCACTGGGCGAGTGAATGGCTCTGGCTGGAACCAGCCGCCGCACAGCTGCGCGCTGCCCTTCCCGGGATGGTCGTCACGGTCAGTGACCTGAATACCGATCCGTGGTCCTTCGCCGTTGTGCACTAATCTCCGAGTCACCCCATTTTTCCGCACCACATCTCACTCCCAGCGTTAGGTCAGGACATCGTGAAGGCATCACCACTCCAGCAGAAGGAACTTCTGCGGCTTCAGGCCCTCGACATCAAGGTTCTTCAGCTCACCCACCAGTCAAAATCTCTCGTTCAGCACACCGAGCTGGTGACGCTGGGCCGTGAGGTGGAAGCCAACCGCATGAAGCTCCTGGGTCGGTCGGGCGAGCTCGACGACGTGCGCACCGAACTCGGACGCGTCGAGAGTGATGTCGAGGTAGTCGAGAAGCGCATCGCGCGCGACGAAGACCGTCTGCAGCACACCTCGTCGATCAAAGATATCCAGGCTCTGGACTCCGAAATCGCCTCGCTGAAGAAACGCCTGTTTGATCTCGAAGAAATCGAGATCGCTGTTCTGGAACGTCAGGAAGAGCACGAAGCGGCCGTCGCCGTGGTGGAAAAGGAACGCGATGCTATCCGAGAGCGCGTGAGCACCACCGAGTCAGCGCGCGATGAGGTTCTGGCTGACCTCACCCGCCAGCTCGGTGAACTCACCCGAGACCGTGCCGCCATCGCCGCCACCATTCCGGAGGATCTGGCAGCACTCTACGAGCGTCTGCGCATCACCGGAAACGGCAACGCCGCGGCCCTGCTGCGTGCCCGTACCTGCAGCGGATGCACGATGACCCTGACCGGTAGTGACCTCGCCGAAGTCCGCCAGGCACCGACCGATGACGTCATTTTCTGCCCGGACTGCGGCGCCGTTCTGGTACGAACTGAAGAGTCCGGAATCTAGCCAGGTTCAGTTCTGGCCCGTCAGCCCTGTAGGGTTGGTCTTCGGAATGGGTCGGCAAGACGGTCGCGTCATTCGCTTGATCTTTGGACCAAGCGGATGCCGAGGAACGTCCGGGCTCCACAGAGCAGGATGGTGGGCAACACCCACCCGGGGCAACCCGCGAGACAGTGCCACAGAAAGTAGACCGCCACCAACGCCGGGCCTTCGGGTTGGGCTGGTGGTAAGGGTGAAACGGTGGTGTAAGAGACCACCAGAGGCCAGGGTGACCTGGTCGGCTCGGTAAACCTCGTCCGGAGCAAGGTCAGACAGAAAGCGTTGAGGCGGCTCGCCGAGCTTTCGGGTAGACCGCTAGAGGGCTGCGGCAACGTAGTCACAAGATAGATGGCCGTCGACGGTGTGCAAACACCTGGACAGAACCCGGCGTAATAGCTGGCCCATTCCCCCGCAGGTGTCCCAGCATGGCCCGGCGCATCACGCCGGGCCATGCTGGACGCGCCGGGTCAATGCCGATCGGCAGCTGCCTCAGCGGGGAACTAGCCGGGAAACCGGGCTGCCAGAGCGGCCGCGCCGAGAATACCAGCATTGTTACGATGCACGGCCGGGATAATCCGCGTCTTTAGGTTGAGCAGGGGCAGGAAGTTTTCATGATGCTTGGAGACTCCTCCGCCGACGATGAATAGGTCAGGGGAGAAGAGTTTTTCCAGCGTTGAGTAGTACTTCTGCAGGCGGGCAGCCCACTTGTCCCAGCTCAGGTCCTCACGCTCCTTGGCCGAGTAGGCAGCGCGTGTCTCGTAGTCGTAGCCGTCGATCTCGAGATGGCCCAGTTCCGTGTTGGGCACCAACACGCTGTCATTGAGCATCGCCGAACCAATACCGGTACCGAGAGTGGTCAGCAGCACAACCCCAGTGACGCCCCTGGCTGCGCCGAATTGTGACTCGGCGTAACCGGCCGCATCCGCATCATTGACAAAGTGAATCGGCAGGCCGAGTCCTTTTTCAAAAAGGGCCTCCGCGGCCAGGCCGATCCATTTCGACGATACGTTTGCCGCGGACATGGTGTGGCCGTTCTTCACGACGGCGGGAAAACAAACACCGACCGGCACGTTGCCGACGTTTTTGGACACTACGCCAAGCAGGGTACGAGTGGTCTCGATAATGTCCTGCGGGCGACCGCCCTTCGGGGTGGGCAGCTTCACGCGGTCGGAGAGGAGTTGACCGGTCGCCACATCAACCACCGCCCCTTTAATGCCCGTGCCTCCGATATCGATGCCGATTGCCGTCGTTGAAGTCATGTGTTGAACCTATCTGTTCGAGGCGGTCAGGCCAGAGTCAGGATCTCGGCGCCGCGCTCGGTGACCACGAGCGTGTGTTCAAACTGCGCGGTCATGCTCCGGTCGCGGGTGAGCACGGTCCAGTCATCGTCCCAGATGTCCCAGTCGCTGGCTCCGAGGGTCAGCATCGGCTCAATGGTGAAAACCATCCCCACTTCCATGACCGTGTCGTAGTGGGGCGCGTCGTAGTGCGGAATGATGAGACCGGAGTGGAAGGCCTCACCGACACCGTGTCCGGTGTAGTCGCGAACGACCCCGTAGTTGAACCGCTTGGCATACGACTCGATGGTGCGTCCGATCACGTTGACCTTGCGCCCCGGGGCGACGGCTTTGATGCCGCGGGCGAGGGCCTCCCTGGTCCGTTCTACCAGCAGCGTCACTTCCTCACTGGCTTCTCCAACGATGAAGGTGACGTTGGTGTCACCGTGCACGCCGTTCTTGAATGCCGTGATGTCAATATTGACGATGTCGCCGATTTCCAGCACCGTATTGTCGGGTATTCCGTGGCAAATGACTTCATTCACCGAACTGCAGAGGGATTTGGGGTAGCCGCGGTAGCCGAGGGTCGACGGATAGGCGTCGTTGGCCACCATGTAGTCGTGACCGATCTGGTCGAGTTGCTCGGTACTGACGCCGGGAACGATGGCTCGGCCGACAGCGGCAATCGCCTGGGCGGCGATGCGGCCAGATTCACGAATGAGCTCGATCTTCTCGGGTGAATAGATGTCCGAGCCGGTGAAGGGGCTCGGCCCCTTTTTGCCCACGTACTCCGGGCGTGGGATGTGTGATGGAACGGAACGGGTCGGTGACACCATTCCCGGGACGAGGTGACCAATTGAATCCTTAGGCATAGGATCAAGCTTATGGCCGACGACAAAGAACACGCATTCTGGTACAACATGCGAACCGGTGAGGTGGAGCACGGCTTGCAGTCGGCCTCGCTTGATCGGGTCGGACCTTTCGCGACGAGTGAGGAGGCAGCCCATGCTCTGGAGACACTGCGCGCGAACAGCGTGAAGTGGTCGGAGGATGACGCGCGCGACGCCCGCTGAGGTCAGCGTGGCCTAAGGCGTGGCGGTTTCGCTGCTCGGAGGCGTGCTCTTGTGCCGGTCACTCGTAGCTGTGCTCGGGAGCCGGGTAGGCACCCGAGGCGACGTCCGCGGTAAACCGCCGTACGGCATCCGTCAACACTGACCGAACGTCAGCGTACTGACGTACGAACTTGGGGACCCGACCGCTGGTCATGCCGGCGAAGTCAGTCCAGACCAGCAGCTGGCCGTCAACGGATGGTCCGGCCCCGACCCCGATGGTGGGAATAGACAGGCGTTCCGTCACGCGGGCCGCGACGCTTGCCGGCACCATCTCCAGCACCACCGCAAACGCCCCGGCATCCTGCACGGCGAGTGCATCGGCGATGAGCTCCTCAGCGGCGTCCCCGCGCCCCTGAATAATGTGGCCACCCAACCCGTGTTCGCTCTGCGGCGTGAATCCGACGTGCCCCATCACGGGAATTCCGGCCGAAACGATTCGCCTAATCTGTTTATGGCTGCGTTGCCCGCCCTCGAGTTTCACGGCGTGTGCCTGGGCTTCCTTCATGAACCGAACAGCTGTTGCCAGCGCCTGATCCGCACCGCTCTCGTAGGAGCCGAAGGGCATATCGGCTACGACGAGTGCACGGGTTGCCGCGCGTGCAACGGCACGCGTCAGCGGAATGAGCTCGTCGACAGTCACTGCGAGTGTGGTCTCGTATCCAAACACATTATTTCCCGCCGAATCGCCCACCAGCAAAAAGTCGATCCCCGCTTCGTCGAAAATCTTGGCGGTCAGCATGTCGTAGCTCGTCAGGCCTGTTATCGGGATGCCCTGCCCCTTGGCGGTCTGAAAGTGGCGAGTTCGTACCCGCTTGGGCCCGGCCGCCGACCGGTAGGGATGCTGCTCGGTTGCAGCGGCGGGGGATACGGTTGCGTCGGGCTCTGGTGCTCTCAACTCTGGCATGCGACAAGTGTAGTCAGGCAAGCAATCGTGTCTGGAGCCAGTAGCCTAGATAGTAGTTATGTAGGTACGTACCTGTTTGAGCAATGAGAAAGAGCGTGAATGGACAAGCAGCGCGACTTCGTTCTTCGGACCATCGAGGAGCGAGGAATTAAGTTCGTCCGACTCTGGTTCACCGATGTCGTCGGCACCCTGAAGTCGGTGGCCATTGCGCCCGCCGAGGTCGAAGGTGCTTTCAACGAAGGCCTCGGTTTCGACGGTTCGGCCATCGAAGGCCTTACCCGTTCCTTCGAAGCGGATGTCCTGGCTCACCCGGATCCCACTACCTTCCAGATTCTGCCCTGGCGCGGTGAAGTCGACCCGACCGCCCGCATGTTCTGCGATATCACCACGCCGGACGGTCAGCCCGCCGTGGCCGACCCCCGCAATGTGCTAAAGCGCACCCTGGCCAAGGCGGCCGACCGCGGCTTCACGTTCTATACCCACCCTGAGGTGGAGTTTTACCTGCTCAAGTCGTCGAAGTACGGCAAGAACGGTCCCGTACCGGTGGACAAGGCGGGGTACTTCGACAACGTTCCCGGCGGTACCGCCCACGACTTCCGTCGTCGCTCCGTGCGCATGCTCGAAGACCTCGGAATCTCTGTGGAATTCAGCCACCACGAGGCCGGTCCCGGCCAGAACGAAATCGACCTGCGGTATGCCGACGCGCTCACGACCGCCGACAACATCATGACGTTCCGGACCGTGGTCAAGGAAGTCGCAATCGAGCAAGGCGTCTACGCGACGTTTATGCCCAAGCCCATGTCGGAGCACCCCGGCTCCGGGATGCACACGCACATGTCGCTCTTCGAGGGGGACGCCAACGCGTTCTATGAGGCGGGTGCCCAGTACCAGCTGTCCAAGACCGGCCGCCAATTCATAGCGGGGCTGCTCAAGCATGCCCCGGAAATTACCGCGGTGACCAACCAGTTCGTGAACTCGTACAAGCGGTTGTGGGGCGGCGACGAAGCCCCGAGCTTTGTATGCTGGGGCCACAACAACCGCTCAGCTCTGGTGCGAGTACCGCTCTACAAGCCAAACAAAGGCCAGAGTGCCCGCGTCGAGTACCGGGCAATTGACTCTGCGGCCAACCCGTACCTCGCTTATTCACTTATGCTGGCCGCCGGGCTCAAGGGTATTGACGAGGAATACGAATTGCCGCCCGAGGCGGAGGACAACGTGTGGAGCCTTAGCGATACCGAACGTCGTGCGCTGGGATACGCCCAACTGCCGGCCAGCCTCGATCACGCCATCCGATCCATGGAGGAGTCCGAGCTTGTCGCGGAGACGCTGGGCGAACAGGTCTTCAGTTTTGTCCTGCGCAATAAACGACAGGAATGGCGCGATTACCGGTCGCAGGTCACCCCGTTCGAACTGCGGAAGAACCTGGAGATGCTCTAACTCCGCGAGTGTGTCGATGAGTGAAGGAATCACCCGCGATGGAGCCATTGCACCTAACCCTGACCGAACTCGTTCGGGTCGGTTTCGTTAACCTCGCCGACGTTCCTGGCCGGCTCGACGAAGTCGCCCAACTCGGTGCTGATCGTACGAACAACGGTACCGATTCGATTGGCCGGCTGACCGATACGCGTGCGCTGTTGCCCCTGTTGGCGACAACGGCAAGTCCGGATGCTGCGCTTGTCGCGCTGGTAGAGCTGCTGCGGCAGGATTCCGCTGAAGTGCATGAGCTTCTCCAGTCTCCAGCGGCAGCTACGCGGCTGTTGAAAGTTCTCGGAGCGTCCAGCGGGTTCACCGAGTTCTTCCTGCGGCATCCCGGAGAATTGTTAGTTTTGGCGACACCGCTGGCGGTGCTTCCCGCCGTCGACGATCTGGTGACCGATCTGTTGGACTCCGTCGGCGCGACCGACGGGTTCTCGCTGCTGGTCGATGAAGCGGCCTGGATCGCTCTGAGGGTGCGCTACCGCCGTCGTTTGGCGCAGCTCGCCGCCTTTGACCTCGAACAAGCCGACCCGGTGGCCGGACTCGATGGCATCGCTCGTACCCTGTCCGACCTCGCCACCGCAGCCCTTGAGGCGGCCCTCGCGGTCGCCCGCACGATGACCAGCGGTGACTCGGCCGGGCGCGGCGTATTTCCGACTGAACAGGTGCGCGCCACCCGCCTGGCGATAATCGGCATGGGCAAGGCGGGCGCGAGCGAACTCAACTACGTGAGCGATGTCGACGTTATTTTCGTGGCCGACGGAAATGAAACGGCTGGCCTGGAAAGTTCCCGAGCCGTCGAAATCGCCACCAGACTCGCCGTGCTGATCATGCGGGGTCTGGGCGAATCCGCCATCGAACCAGAACTCTGGGAGGTCGATCCCAATCTGCGTCCCGAAGGCAAGAGCGGGGCCCTCGTGCGTTCGATCGAATCCCACTTGGCCTATTACGATCGCTGGGCGAAGAGCTGGGAGTTCCAGGCGCTGCTCAAGGCCCGCACCCTGGCCGGTGACCGCGAGCTGGGAACCCGGTACATCGACGCCCTCACTCCCAAAGTCTGGAGCAGCGCGAGTCGGGAGAATTTTGTCGAGTCGGTGCAGCGGATGCGGGAGCGGGTCACCGACAATATTCCCGAGGACGAGGTTGCCGTGCAACTCAAGCTCGGTCCTGGTGGATTGCGCGATATCGAGTTCACCGTGCAATTACTTCAGCTCGTGCATGGCCAGGCCGACCTCGATATTCGACATCCCGGCACGCTTCCGGCGCTCACCGCGTTAGCCGCCGAAGGATATGTGGGACGCGCCGAAGCGAGCGAATTCGCCCAGGATTACCGCATGCTGCGGCTGATGGAACATCGGCTCCAGCTTCAAAAACTTCGCCGAACGCACCTGGTCCCGCGTGATGAAGCCAACCTTCGCGTGTTGGCGCGATCGACCGGCCTGGCCACCAGCGCGGCCGGGCTGACCCTCCGCTGGTCCGAGACAAAGCAGAGGGTGCGCGGCCTGCACGAGCGGCTTTTCTACCGTCCTTTGCTGTCAGCAGTGGCCTCGCTGGCAGCCGATGGCCTGAACCTCACCAGTGCCCAGGCCGAGGCTCGTTTGGCGGCGATTGGGTTTCTCAACACGAAAGGTGCCCTGGCCCATATCGCCGCGCTCTCCGGAGGAGTGTCTCGACGCGCGACGATTCAGCGCCACCTCCTCCCCGTGCTGTTGCAGTGGCTGTCGCAGGGGGCCGACCCCGATTACGGCTTTCTGGCCTTTCGACGTCTCAGTGATAACCTCGGGTCGACCTACTGGTACCTGCGAATGCTGCGAGACTCGTCGGGTGCCGCCGAGCGCCTCACCCGGGTGCTGTCCGGAAGCCGATATATCGGCGAACTTCTGGAGAAAATTCCCGAGGCCGTGGCCTGGCTTGAAGATGAAGCGGATCTGCAGCCTCGCCCGCTCAAGGCTCTCCAGGACGAAGCCCGGGCCGTGCTCGGGCGGCATGAAAGCCCGGATGCCGCCGCGACCATTCTGCGCACTGCGCGTCGACGCGAGATGCTCCGCCTGGCACTCGCCTCCTTGCTCGGTCAGATCGATCTCGATCAGCTCGGCCAAGGTCTGACCGATATCAACGCGACGTATATCCAGAGCGTCATCGCCGCCATCCGAGGGCAAGACCTGACCGTGACAGGCAGCGCCGAGACGACCGACGGCGTCGTACCCGACGGCGACGGCATTGAATTCGGCGTGATCGGAATGGGTCGTTTCGGTGGCGCCGAGCTGGGGTTCGGCTCCGACGCCGACGTCATGTACGTCTTCCGGGCAGGCTCTCTCGATGGTGAAGCGGCCAACGACCGAGCCCGATATATTGTGCGCGAATTGAGTCGCCTCACCGAAGACGGGCGGTTGCCGCTCGATCTGGACATCGGTCTGCGGCCGGAGGGCAGCAATGGCCCGGTGGTGCGGTCGTTGGACTCGTATCAGGCCTACTATCGCCGTTGGTCGCTGACCTGGGAAGCGCAGGCACTCCTGCGCGGTCGCGGTGTGGCCGGCGACGGTACCCTTTTGCGGGACTTCACGGCTATTGCCGACGATGTGCGGTACCCAGTCGCCATCACCGAGCAGGCTGTGCGTGAGGTTCGCCGTATCAAGGCGCGGGTAGAGAACGAGCGCCTGCCGCAGGCCGCTGACCCCAATCGTCACCTCAAATTGGGCCGCGGTTCGCTCAGTGACGTGGAGTGGCTGGTTCAGTTGCTTCAGTTACAGCACGCCGCGGCTATTCCGGCGCTGCGGACTACGTCAACGCTGGCGGCGCTGGCGGAGGCGGTGCGCGCCGGATTGATCTCGGCCGCAGATGCGGTGGTGCTGCGCAGCGCATGGATTTTCGCGTCCCGTGTTCGCTCCGCGATCACGCTCTGGACCAATAACACCTCGAACGTGTTACCGAACGATCGTGCGGCCCTGGAAGGAATCGCCCGGGTCATGGAATACCCGCCCGGCTCGGGCAACCAGCTGGAGGAAGACTACCTCGCCGTGACCCGACGCGCCCGCGCGGTGTTCGAGAGGCTGTTCTACGGCCCCGTGGATCCGCCCGGACCCAACATCGTTTAGATGGCCCCGAGCTGACATTCGATGCTGTCCGCTGCGGTAGAAGGTCGCGAATGTAAGACGGGGCCGCATCCGAAGATGCAGCCCGGTCTTACATTCGCCGTGGCGCTTGTGTCGTATACCTTAGACGCCGTAGTAGAGCTCGAACTCAAACGGGTGCGGACGCTGGGCCAGCGGCTTGATCTCGTTTTCGCGCTTGTACTCGATCCAGGTCTCGATGAGTTCGGGAGTGAAGACGTTACCGGCAAGCAGAAAGTCATGGTCGGCTTCGAGGGCCTGCAGGGCCTCCTCGAGTGACCCCGGAAGCTGGGGGATGTTCTTGGCTTCCTCCGGCGGCAGCTCGTACAGATCCTTATCGACGGGCTCGTGCGGCTCGATGCGGTTCTTTATGCCGTCGAGGCCAGCCATGAGCTGCGCGGCGAAGGCCAGGTAGGGGTTACCGGACGCGTCAGGAGCGCGAAATTCGAGGCGTTTGGCCTTCGGGTTGGTTCCGGTGATCGGAATGCGGATCGACGCCGATCGGTTACCGGCCGAATAGACCAGGTTGACCGGAGCCTCGAAGCCGGGAACGAGGCGGTGGTATGAGTTGACCGTGGGGTTCGTGAAGGCGAGCACGGCCGGCGCGTGCTTGAGCAGGCCACCGATGTACCAGCGAGCCACGTCAGACAGTCCGCCATAGCCGGCCTCGTCGTAGAACAACGGCTTGCCGTCGGCCCACAAGGACTGGTGCGTGTGCATGCCGGATCCGTTATCGCCGAACAGTGGCTTGGGCATGAACGTCGCGGTTTTGTTCCACTCGTGCGCCGTGTTCTTGACGATGTACTTGAACTTGAGCAGGTCATCGGCCGCGTGCACCATGGTGTCGAACTTGTAGTTGATCTCGCCCTGTCCGCCGGTGCCGACCTCGTGGTGGCTGCGTTCGAGCACGAGGCCCGATTCGATCAGTTTGAGGCAGATATCGTCGCGCATGTCGACGTGCTGGTCGACCGGGCTTACCGGAAAGTAGCCGCCCTTGAACGGGGTCTTGTTGGCGAGGTTTCCGCCATCTTCCTTACGACCCGAGTTCCAGGCACCCTCACTCGAGTCGACCTTGTAGTAGCTCGTGTGCTGGTTCACTTCGTAGCGCACATCATCGAAGATGTAAAACTCGGCTTCGGAACCGAAGAAGGCGGTGTCGCCGATACCCGTCGAGGCGAGGTACTTCTCGGCCTTCTTGGCTACCTGGCGCGGGTCTTTGGAATAGATCTCACCATTACGCGGGTTGTAGATGTCGAAGAGCATGATGAGCGTCTTCTCGGTGCGAAACGGGTCGAGGTACGCAGTCGAAACGTCGGGGATGAGCTGCATGTCGGATTCGTGGATCGACGCGAAACCGCGGATCGAGGAACCATCGAACATTTGGCCAACGGTGAAGAACTCTTCATCGACGGTGGATGCCGGAATGTTGAAGTGCTGCTGCACACCGGGCAGATCGGTGAAACGGATGTCAAGAAACTTGACGTCATTGTCTTTGATGAATTTAAGCACTTCGGACGAATCGCGGAACATGCGGATGAACTCCAGACGACGAGGGCGTGAACGGGCCGAATCAGACGCATCGGCTTCAATGAGGGTACTGGCGCAGCGTTACTTGTCCGTGACGCTTATGTTTCGCCCATGTTACAGGGACGCCCCTCGGTAGACTCAGTGGGTGCCCGACTCCAACTCCCGTCCAAACACTTTTGGTCAGCTCCCACCGAGTAAATGGCCGGGGGAGCGCCTCGGATTACCCCGGGTCGGGCCCAGCTCTATTGGCCGACCCGGGCGGCGCTTGCTCGGCTTTGCCATTGACTGGGGGATCGCCATTGGGGTCTCAGCACTCTTCTTCAACTACGATCCGGCCGCCAATCTGATCATTTTTGTCATTCTGCAGATCATCTTCATTCCCACCATCGGCGCCAGTATCGGTCATCGGCTCGTGGGGCTGCGACTCATTTCCCTCCACGGCGGGTGGGTCGGAGTGTGGCGTCCCATCGTGCGCTCGGTGCTCCTCGGCATCGCGCTACCCGCGCTGGTCTGGGATTCCGACCAGCGCGGCTTCCACGACAAAATCGCCGGAACGGCCCTCATCCGCCAATAGAGTCCAACGGAGCGTGCGGTGGTCCGTTGTCCGCAGGAACAACCTCAAGCAGAAACACAGTCAGGGCCGCACACTGATGCTCGGCCCTACCTGCACTTCGTTGGCTGTTAGCCGCGCTGCGGGCGCGCCTTCATCGGGTCAACGCCCTTGGGAATAGGTAGTTTCGTGCCCATGGAGTTGAGGCGGTTGTTCACGGCGAGTACCTCAGCCTTGGTCAGCGTGGGCTTGATCCGGGTCAGACGGCGTGCCAGCTTGTGCAGTGGCACAGCGTCTTCGTCGGGTCCGACCGAGAGTACTGTCACGCCCACATTGCCGCCGATGCGCACAATCTTGCGTTTTTCTTCGTCGAGCATGCGCGCGGTGCGGGTCTTAGGACCCTCGCAAATCAACACCACACCGCCACGACCGACTGCACGATAGACCGCATCCTGCGTCTTGCCGTTAACGGCTACCGGCATCTCACTGCCTACCCAGCCACGCTTGAGCGAGCTGCGCAACACAGCCCCAACGGCTCCGGGCTGGCCCTCAATCTGCGAGTACGCTGCTTTCTCTGCGCGGCGACCAAGAATGATGAGCACCGCCAAGATGCCGGCGAGCACGCCCGCGACGATCCAGAGCACCATCGTGAAGGCATTGCTGCCCGGGATCAGCAGGGCCAGGGCCAGGCTGATCAGAACGGGGATGAGGAGGGCCAAAACCAGAATCCAGACGATATTCGAGTCGTAACGTCTCGTCATCTGAAAAACCTGCCACATTTGCTTCAAGCGGCCGGGCTGTTTTGGTTTTTTGGGGGTCTTTTCCTTGCTGCGTGCCATGGGTACAAGACTACCCAGTCACTCGAATGCTGCGTGACCGAATTTGGTCACGACACGGCCTGGGCAAACCCGAGCTGGGCATCCGCGAGAGGGCGCAATTCGGCGGGGATTTCTCGACCGGTGGCGACCATGGACTGGGCCCACAGGCGACCCGCACGATAGGACGAGCGCACAAGGGGACCGGAGAGCACGCCCAGGAAGCCGATTTCTTTGGCTTCCTCGTTGAGCTCCACGAATTCTTCGGGGCGCACCCAGCGAGCCACCGGCAAGTGGCGGGCGCTCGGGCGCAGATACTGCGTGATCGTGATGATGTCGGTGCCTGCCTCGTGCAGGTCGTGCAGCGCCTGCGTGATCTCGGCGCGATCTTCCCCCATGCCAAGGATGAGGTTGGACTTGGTGATCATTCCAGCTGTGCGGCCCTGCGTGAGCACGTCGAGCGACCGGTCATACCGAAACGCCGGTCGAATGCGCTTGAAGATGCGCGGCACGGTTTCCACGTTATGGGCGAATACCTCCGGTTTTGCATCAAAAACCTGGGCGAGGTGTTCCGGGTTTCCGGAGAAGTCCGGTACGAGGATTTCGACGCCGGTGCCGGGGCTCTGTTGGTGAATCTGGCGGATCGTTTCGGCGTAGAGCCAGGCTCCCTCATCGGGCAGGTCGTCGCGGGCCACACCGGTCACGGTCGCATAGCGCAGGTTCATCGTTACCACTGATTCGCCGACACGGCGCGGCTCGTCGGTGTCATAGTCGGCCGGTTTGCCGGTGTCGATCTGGCAGAAGTCGCACCGCCTCGTGCACTGCGAGCCGCCGATCAGGAATGTCGCTTCACGGTCCTCCCAACATTCGAAAATATTCGGGCAACCGGCCTCCTGACACACGGTGTGCAGATTTTCGCTCTTGACCAGGCTTTGCAACTTCTGGTATTCCGGTCCCATTTTGGCTACCGTCTTGATCCAGGCGGGCTTGCGTTCAATCGGTGTCTCTGCGTTTCGAATTTCGAGGCGGAGCAGTTTGCGGCCTTCGGGTACTGCGCTCATGCGTTTGTCCTAACGGTCTCGAGGCTGGCTGAGGTCGTGCTGCCCGAATTCAGGCTGGTTGTCCGCCGGAAGGCAGCCGTGATTGGATCGATCAGGTCTCCCGGGTCGACGGTGCGCCCGAGAACTCGTGACAGTGTCGTCACGCCGGCATCGCGGATTCCGCAGGCGATGATGCATGAATAGGGTTCCAGCGCATTGCTGCAGTTGAGCGCGAAGCCGTGCATGGTCACCCCCTGGGCGACACGTATTCCGATGGCGGCGATTTTTTCCTCGTGGCCAGCGGGTCCGACCCACACGCCGGAACGTCCGGCGACGCGCACGGCATCGATACCAAAGTCGATCAGGACCTCGATCAGGATTTGCTCGAGGGAACGAACGTAACCGACGACATCAACGGGTTCCTGCAGGTGGAGGATCGGATAGCCCACCAGCTGGCCGGGACCGTGCCAGGTGATCTTGCCACCCCGGTCTACGTCGATGACCGGCGTATCATCGGCGGGGCGTTCCTCCGGCAGGGTGCGTTTTCCGGCGGTATACACGGCCGGATGCTCCAGAAGGAGGACGGTGTCCGGCCGCTCACGAGCGACGACGGAACGATGGACTGCGCGTTGGAGCTCAAGGCCCTCAACATACGGCACGGAGTTGGCGCTTAGCCCCGCGACGACAAAGTCGAGCATTCGCCCAGTCTAGGCTGCCCTGCAGCCGTTATGGGTGCAGTGGGTGCGTTCCTCCCCTCCTCCACAACGGTCGGGATCTCCGATTCTGCACGAAGAGAGACTTAGGGGGTCCGGTCGCCGGGCTGAGGCACGATCCTAGTTCTCGTGAAGCGACGCACCGAACAGGCCCTGAACTCGTTGGATGGAACGGCGTGGCGCGGTCGTCGTCGGGGCCAGCACGCGGTCGATCACGACGCAAAACACCCAGACGCTAAGCACCAATACGCCGCACACCGAGACACCGACGGGTCCACTCCTCCGGTGCTCGCACATACCGAGGATGTGATCGCTGGACACCGCGTGATCCGCTTGCTTGGTGCGGGGGATAGAGCTGTCGTATTTCTGGGGTATTCCGGCAACAGTAGTGCGGTGGCTCTGAAAGTTTTCCGCCCTCACACAGAGTCAGCCAGTATTGAACTCGAGATCACCGTGTTGACGTCGGCAACGGCGCCAGGGCTCGCGCGTCTACTCGACATCGCGCAACTCAGTGATGGCCGCAGCTGTCTGGTCATGGAACGGCTGACCGGGGGATCGTTGGCCAAATACCTGGTCGAATACCCACGGCTGTCGCCCGGCGAGGCGGTGACCATTTTGGCACCGGTCACCGTGGCCCTCGGCGCAATGCACACAGCCGGATTCGCGCACGGGAGCCTGAGCCAGGCCACAATTCTGCTCGACGCAGACGGGCGGCCCGTGCTCACCGGCTTCGGAGCTGCTCAGCGGCTCAGTGATGTGCCCCGGGAGCGAATGCTGCGCCTACGAGACGATTGGGTACGCCTGGGCATCGTCGTGGAGACCGTGTTCGAGGCGGTACAGGCGACGCCGGCCCAGCGTAGTGCGGCCTCGGCGCTTCTGCGGCGCTTGCAGGCCGCCGGTAGCCCGGATCCGGTTTCACCGGAGCGAGGCGTTTCTGGGGAGAATCTCGGTTCGGTGCTTGGCAACCTGGAGCACGACCTCTTCGATTGGGCCACTGCGGAACCACTGCGAGGAGTTCAACGGGTAGCCGCACACGACACGAACACGGAAAATGCGCCGGCACTCACGGTCACGGCGCGTGGTGCGCACGTCGATGGTGTTCGACCCCGCCAGAATAGACTTGAGCCAGCGTCCGCCGGTGCGCTCGTTGCGGCCGCCGATACAAACATCGACGACCGGGTGAACAACGAGTTAGACCGTGACCGGCAGTACGACTTTCTGGACGAGTTTCCGGATAAGTATTCTGGCGAGTTTCCGGGCGAGTTTCCGGGCGAGTTTCCCGGCGAGTTTCCCGGCGAGTTTCCGGGCGACGCCTATGACAGCACGCGGCGCGGGCACCTCGGCTTCGGTGGTCAGGTCCTCCGCGCGGTGTCGGAACGGGCAGCCGCTCTCGTGCGTGGATTGAAGCGGCAAGCGCACCGTGGCTGGGCGCTTCAGTCAGTGCTCGATTCGCACCCGTTCACAGCTGTCGGGCATGCCCTGCGCAAACGAATTCACGGTCACCAACGGCCTCTTCTGATAGCCGTTCTGGGCGGCGCGAGTCTGTTCGTGCTTGCCCTGACACTGTTACCAGTGTCGGGACGTGCCGGTGAACCCGTTCCAGCCGGTAGTGCGGGTCAGAGCGCCGCTGTGGGTGCCACTGACGGTCCGGCACAGGTGGCACCTGACAAATCATCCGCGGATAACGCCGGCTCGGCCAAATCGGGGGCTGGAAGCTCCACAGACCAGCGCGACGGCCAGTCTGACCCTGATGCCAGTGGCCCTGATGCCAGTGGCCCCGATGCCAGTGGCCCCGACAGCACTGGCCCCGACAGCCGTGACCCCGACTCCCGTGACCCTGGTGGGTCGCCGGCGGAGGCTCGAGCGGCCATAGCGGGCGATGACCCGCTGGCGGCAGTGCAGGCGCTGCTGAACCGTCGAGCGGCCTGCCTGGCCGCCGCGTCGCTCGTCTGCCTGGTTGACGTGGATCAGACCGGTTCGGCCATTATGGCATCGGACAGCTACGACGCACGCGAGCGCCAGCAGGGCGGACTTGCCCGCGACCCTGCTGTCTATCGGGATCATGTAGCGTCCCTCGCCGAACGAAACGGCAACCTGGCGGTCGTCGCCTTGGTTCCGGCGCCCGGGCAAGAAAAAAGCCAACCGGCCTCGGTCCTTGTGGTCAAGGGCGAGGGCGGCTGGCGTCTCCGTGAGATTTTCGACTACTGAGTTGCCTCGGAAATCATGCGGGCATGCTCAGACAGCGCACCTTAGATGCCGAGGTTGCCCTCGAACGCTCCGGCTTCGAGGCGTGCCTTCATCGTGGTGAGGAATCGAGCGGCATCCGCACCGTCAATGATGCGGTGATCGTATGACAGCGCGAGGTACACGCTCGAACGAATAGCGATTGAATCGAGACCGTCGTTGGTAACCACGAGCGGCTTCTTGTATACGATTCCGGTACCGAGAATGGCGCTCTGCGGCAGGAACACGACGGGGGTATCGAAAAGTGCTCCCCGCGAACCTGTGTTGGTCAGCGTGAAGGTCCCACCGCTCAGCTCATCGGGCTTGAGCTTGTTGTCCCGAGTGCGAGCGGCGAGGTCGGCGATCTGGGCGGCGAAACCGGCCAGATCGAGTTCCCCGGCGTTGCGCACAACCGGGGTCAGCAGACCGCGCTCGGTGTCGACCGCAATGCTGATATTCTCCTGCGCCGGGTACACAATCGTGTCGCCATCGATCGTGGCATTGACGATGGGAATGGCACGGAGTGCCTCCGCAGCGGCGAGGGCGAAGAAGGGCAGGAACGAGAGCTTGTTGCCCGTCTTATCTGCAAACGCACCCTTGACCCGGTCGCGAAGCATGGCGACCCGAGTGACATCCACCTCGACCACTGTCGTGAGTTGAGCGGATGACTGCATCGAAATGACGGCACGCTCGGCGACGACCTTGCGCAGGCGAGACATCGGCTGGGTGGTCCCGCGCAGCGGCGAATCCTCGACAACCGGAGCGGCCGTGGCCGTGGTCGTTCCGACAGCTGAGGCCGCCTGCACGATGTCTTCCTTGCGGATGCGTCCGCCTACTCCGGTGCCGCTGATTGTCGACAAGTCGACGCCAGCCTCATTCGCGAGCTTGCGCACGATCGGGGTAACGTACCCGCTGGTGCCCGCATGCGAGCCACGAGCAGCCGGCGCCGCTGCTGGAGCAGGGGCTGAAGCTGCAGCAGGTGCTGGGGCTGCAGCAGGTGCTGGGGCTGCAGCAGGTGCTGGAGCTGGGGCTGCAGCAGGTGCGTCGGCAGCGGCTGCCGGAGCTGGCGCGGCCGCAACGGACTCTGGCTCGGCGACCGGGGCAGGAGCTTCCGCAGCCGGAGCCTCGGCAGCCGGAGCTTCAGCGGCCGGAGCTTCAGCGGCCGGAGCTTCAGCGGCCGGAGCCTCCGCGCCGGATCCATCGCCGATCGTGACGAGGGGGGTGCCGACCTCGACGGTCTCGTCTTCCTGCACCAGGATGGCTTCAATGATGCCGGCTACCGGGGACGGAATTTCCGTGTCCACCTTGTCGGTCGATACCTCGAGCAACGGCTCGTCGACCTCCACGCGGTCGCCCACGTTCTTGAGCCAGCGGGTGACCGTGCCCTCTGTAACACTCTCTCCGAGTGCGGGGAGGCTGACGGATTCGCTCATGCGTATGTCTCCTTCAAAACCGTTTGCTTGTCTAAAAATTGAATGAAAATTGGGGGAACCGACTACATTGCGTGAAGCGGTTTGCCGGCGAGAGCCAGGAAGGCCTCACCCATCGCTTCATTCTGCGTCGGGTGAGCGTGCAGGAACGGAGCGATGTCCTCCGGGTACGCCTCCCAGTTCACAACGAGCTGGCCTTCGCCAATGAGCTCACCAACACGGGCGCCGATCATGTGAATGCCGACGATGGGACCGTCCTTGACCCGCACGAGCTTGACCGAACCAGCGGTGCCGAGAATAGAGCTCTTGCCGTTTCCACCGAGGTTGTACTCGTAGGTGGAAATCTGGTCGGCACCGAACTTGTCGGCTGCCTTGGCTTCGCTGTAGCCCACGGAGGCAACCTCAGGGTCACTGTAGGTGACCTTGGGAATGTTCACGTCTTCGACGACGATCGGGTTCAATCCGGCGATTTCCTCGGCGACGAAAATACCCTGCTGAAATCCGCGGTGGGCAAGCTGCAGGCCGGGAACGATGTCGCCCACGGCGTAGACGCCGGGAAGATTCGTGGCAAGGCGCTCGTCGGTGATGACGAACCCGCGGTCCATGGTGACGCCGACCTCGTCGAACCCGAGTCCTGCGGTGACCGGGCCGCGACCAACGGCCACGAGCAGAAGGTCGGCCTCAATGGTCGTACCGTTCTCGAGAGTGACGACCACGCCAGCGTCGGACTGCGTGACACTCTGAAAGCGGACGCCGAGTGAGAACTCGATGCCGCGCTTGCGGAACGCACGTTCGAACTGCTTGGAAATTGACTCTTCCTCGTTGGGCACGAGGTGCGGCAGAGCCTCGATGATTGAGACATCAGCGCCGAAAGACTTCCAGACACTGGCGAATTCGACACCGATGACACCGCCGCCGAGCACGGCGACCTTTTTGGGGACGTAGTCCAGCGCGAGTGCGGTCTCGCTCGTGATGACTCGACCGCCGATCTCGAGGCCCGGCAGCGTGCGGGAGTACGATCCCGTGGCCAGGACGACGTTTTTCCCGACGATCATGTCATCGCCGACCTGAACGGTCGTGGGGGCGACCAAACGGCCTTCGCCCTCGATCACGGTTATGCCACGCGCCTTAATCAGGCCCTGCAGGCCCTTGTACTTACTGGCCACGATGCTCTCGCGAAACGCCGTAACGGCAGCGACGTCGATGCCCTCGAACGCCGTCTTTACGCCATACTTGCCGGCCTCACGGCTGAAGTCGGCGACCTCGGCCGAGTGCAGGAGCGCCTTCGTCGGAATGCAACCGACGTGCAGGCAGGTGCCGCCGAGTTTGCCCTTCTCGATCAGGCCAACGGTGAATCCCAGCTGCACGGCACGCAGCGCTGCTGCATATCCACCGCTTCCGCCACCGAGAACGACAATGTCAAAATTCTGTTCCGACACTCAGCTACTCCCTCGCGCATTACGCTTTGTCACGACGGCCGCCAGATTGTGCTGAACGGTCGCGTGGTTTGACAAGCTTTTTCTTGCCCCTACGACTGTACTACGGGCGTGAAAAGTCCTCGGCCAGTCGAAGAAGTGCCCGTACGGACACCCCGGTCGGTCCGGCAGCGGTGAATCCCCGGCCGGTGCCGGAGTTTTGGGCCGGCCCGGCAATGTCGAGGTGTGCCCAGGGAATGCTGTTGCCAGCCGCATCCTTCCCGATGAATTCCTGCAAAAAGACCCCGGCAAGCAGCATTCCGCCAGCCGTGCTGCCGATTTTCGCGTTGGCGATGTCGGCAACGTCGGAATCGATGGTGGCGCGCAGCTCGTCGGGCAACGGCATGGGCCAGGCCTGCTCGCCCGCCGCCGCGCTGGCCGTGAGCACGTGCTGAACCAGAGTGTCATCGCCCATCGTGCCGAAATACCGGTTGCCCAGGGCGACTACGGCGGCACCGGTCAGGGTGGCAACGTCGATGATGGCGTCGGGATGTTCTTCAGACGCAGCGACGAGTCCGTCGGCCAGCACGAGGCGCCCCTCGGCATCCGTGTTGAGCACTTCGACCGTGCGGCCACCGCGGAGGCGCAGGACGTCGTTGGGACGAATGGCTGAACCAGACGGCATGTTTTCAGCGATGCACAGCCACGCGGTGATCTGCACGGGCAGCTGCAGTCGCGCTGCGGCGACCACCACGGCGAGCACCGTGGCAGCGCCGGTCATGTCGTACTTCATTCCGACCATGGATGCCGGCGGCTTGAGCGAGAGCCCGCCGGTGTCAAACGTGATCCCTTTGCCGACGAGGGCGAGGTGCTTGCTGGCTCCAGTCGGCGTGTAGCTGAGCTTGACCAACCGCGGTGGGCGGGTCGAACCGGCACCGACTCCGGCAATACCGCCGAATCCGTCGGCAGCGAGCTTTTCTTCATCCCAGATCGTCACATCGAGCGGAAGCCCGGTGGCAGCCTCGACTGCGAAATCAGCGAGCGAGGCCGGATACAGGTCGATGGGGGGCATATTCACGAGGTCTTTGACCAGAGCAACAGCCTCGGCGCTGATTCGGGCACGTTCCACCGCTGATGTTGCCGGAACTTCCGTGTGCACGACGATGGACCGGGCCGGCAACCTGGTGGCGGCGAGCGAACTGTGCCGATATGCCGTGTAGGAGTAACCGCCCAGGGCCGCGCCCTCGAGGACGGCTTCGACCTCGTCGGCGTCGTTCAGGGGGAGCGCGAAGGCCACGGAGTCCGCACCGGTCAGCTGGCGGACGGCGGAACCAGCGGCATGGCGGAGGCTATCGGTGCTAACCACGCGTCCCAGCCCGACGATGGCGATGCTGCGCGGTGCGCCAACGGAGGCCACCAGCCGCACGACTTCGTCCCGTGCACCGGTCACATTCAGGAGGGGCAATTGCGTCGTCACCATAGCAATGAGGTCGTCACCGATCGCGGCGTCCACCAGCAATCGCACCTCATCATCCGTTTGGAGCGACCCGAGGATGAGAATGTCGGCGCTCGAGCCCCTCGCCGACTCAGTGGACAGGGACAGCATGGGTACAGTCATAGTTCGATGCTAGCCCTGACGGTTGTGTGCGCCCACTCTGACTGTTCGCTCTGGGCATGTTGCACAAACGCGGTTATAACGGCCCAAGAGAAACCCTCCGGATTAGAGTTAAGAAATGTTAGACCCTCAGGAACTGTACGAACTCACCGCAGACTCCGACGGCGTCCCGGAGGGATTACACCTGATCATGGGCCTGACGGGCTTCGCGGATGCCGGTGGTGCGGTCGCGCAGTTCACCGACTACCTCCTGACCACGCTGGATCACACCGTTGTCGCATCGTTCGATACCGACGCCCTGCTCGATTATCGGGCTCGGCGCCCGATCATCTACTTCGATCAGGACCATCTCACCAATTACCAGCCGCCATCCTTGCGACTGTATTTAGTCCGCGATGACATCGGTCAACCATTCCTGTTTCTGACCGGGTTCGAACCCGACTTTCGCTGGGAGGCCTTCACCGCGGCCATGCTGCAGCTCGTCGACCGGTTCACGGTCGCCTCCACGACTTGGGTTCACGCCATCCCGATGCCCGTACCCCACACCCGCCCGGTCGGAGTGACTGTCAGCGGCACTCGCTCGGATCTGATCGAGAACCGGTCAGTCTGGCGGCCACACACCCAGGTGGCGGCCAACGCCCTCCACCTGCTGGAGTACCGCCTGCAAGAACGTGGCGCGTCAACGGTCGGATATGTCTTGCTCGTACCGCACTACCTGGGCGATACCGAGTTTCCCGCCGCGGCCCTGAGCGCCTTGGAGTGCACGAGCGCGTCGACGGGCCTGATCTTCCCAACCGATCGTCTGCGTGAGGCCAATCGCGAATTCGTCGCGCGCATTGACGACCAGGTGCAGAACAATCCCGAGTTGGCCAAGCTCGTTGGCACCCTCGAAGAGCGGTACGACACCTATATGGAAGGCAGCCCGCTGCGGTCGCCGCTCACCGACGAAGACGGGGAGCTCCCGTCGGCCGATGAAATCGCCGCAGAACTAGAAAATTTTCTCGCCCTGCGCCGCAGCCGAGACGATGGTGCCGTCGGCTAGAAGGCGGATCGCGCCCGCGACTGGCAGGCCGGTTGCGATGAAGGCGATAGATTTGATCGAGTGAATTCCCGTCGCTCCACCCTGATCTTTCTCATCGGGTCGTTCGCGTACCTGTCAGCCGTGCTGCAGCGCACCTCGATGGGAATAGCCGGGGTGGCCGCCACAGAACGATTCGGCGGATCAGCGGCCATTCTCTCCAGCCTCGCCGTGGTTCAGCTCATCGTTTACGCTGCCGCGCAGATTCCGGTGGGCGTCCTGATCGATCGGTACGGCCCCCGCGTCCTGATGATCACCGGCACATCACTAATGGTCAGCGGTCAGATCACCCTGGCCCTGACGCCGGATATCTCGGTTGCCATCCTGGGTCGGATTCTCGTCGGCGCCGGGGATGCGACCATCTTCATCTCGATGATCCGCCTCATCAGCTCCTGGTTCAGCGGTCGCATTGTTCCACTTTTATCGCAGTGGATGGGAAATATCGGCCAACTGGGTCAGGTGCTCTCTGCAGTTCCCCTCGCCTGGCTCCTGCACGCGAGCGGCTGGACGACGGCCTTCTTGTCAGCGGCTTCTGTGGCCGTTATCGCCCTCATCGTGGTCATCATTTTCGTGCGGGATCGGCCCGAAAATGTCGCTGAGCACGTGCGGTCCAACAGTATCGGCATGGCGCTGACCCAGCTCCGACACAGTTTTCGGCGTCCCGGCACCCAGCTTGGGTTCTGGTCGCACTACGTGACGCAGTCGACCGGAACCGTGTTCAGCCTGCTCTGGGGCTACCCGTTCATGGTCTTTGGTCTCGGCTATGAACCGGCGTTCGCGGCGGCGATGCTCACTGTTTTGGTCGGGGCTGGCCTGATCTTCGGACCGATCCTCGGCCTACTGACTGCCCGCTATCCGCTCCGCCGCAGCAACATTGTGCTTGGAATAGTCACGGGCATCGGAGCAGCCTGGGGCATTGTGCTGCTCTGGCCCGGCGTGCCGCCACTGTGGACGATCGTGCTGTTGCTGGTAGTACTGGGCATCGGCGGTCCCGGTTCCCTCATCGGTTTCGACTTCGCCCGCACCTTCAACCCGCAGCGCAGCCTGGGGTCGGCCAACGGCGTCGTCAACGTTGGCGGCTTCACCGCGAGTTTTGTCATGATGTACCTGGTCGGATTATTGCTCGACCTGCAAAACGGCTGGCGCGTCGCCGGGGGAGAGGCCAGCAACCTGTATGCGCTCGACGCCTTTCGTGTGGCGTTCTCAGTGCAATACCTCATTGTGGGAATCGGCGTTGGCTTTCTGCTGCATGCACGAGGGAGAACCCGGCGGCAGCTCTCCCGCGATGAGGGAATTGAAGTCGCCCCGATCTGGGTTGCACTCTCACGTGCTTGGAAACGGCGGAACAAATAAGCGTAGTACGTGTTGTGGCTTGCCGTCCAGACAAACCGTGCAATAATTGTTTATAGGACCCGTTCTGGTCCGGGGCATACCTGATTTACTTCGGTATGAGCATCCCGGGACTTGACATGGGTCCAAGTTCTGCCCAAAAACGCTTCTGTCGCCTATTGGCCTGCAGAAGCAGGTAAGACTCCGCATGAGAGGTGTTCGAATGGCAACCACCGTCAAGACTGAGGTGAACGATGAGTCGGTCGCGACTCCGGTAGTACCGCCGGTCAAAAAGACCGTCACGAAAACTGCGGCCGCCAAGGCCGCCGCTGCCGAGGCCGCCGCGACGAAAAAGTTGGCCGCGGCCAGCGCTGCCGCCGACAAGCCGGCCCCGAAGAAACGCGTCACCCGGGCCAAGGTCGTCAAAGCTCCCCCAGCCGAGGCCGACGGCGCTCGGGAAGCCGACGACGATGAGACCGAAGACGACAGCACCAAGCGTCCAGCGACGGCGGAACCGCTCCCCAGCGGGGCCCTCGTGCTCTCGCTCGTCGATGACGACGACGAGGTTCCGGTTTATTCCAGCGCCATCACCGGCGCTACGGCTGACCCGGTCAAGGACTACCTCAAGCAGATCGGTAAAGTCGCCCTGCTGAATGCGGCCGAAGAAGTCGAGCTGGCGATGCGCATCGAAGCCGGCCTGTTCGCCGAAGACAAACTGTCGGAGATGACCGACGCGGAGAAGAAGAATTCTCTTGGACGAGAGTTGCAATGGGTTGCCAAAGACGGTGCCCGCGCCAAGAGCCACCTCCTCGGCGCCAACCTGCGTCTCGTCGTATCGCTCGCCAAGCGCTACACCGGCCGCGGAATGCAGTTCCTGGATCTGATCCAGGAGGGAAACCTCGGCCTCATTCGTGCCGTCGAGAAGTTTGACTACACCAAGGGCTTCAAGTTCAGCACCTACGCCACGTGGTGGATTCGCCAGGCGATCACTCGGGCAATGGCCGACCAGGCCCGCACCATTCGCATTCCCGTGCACATGGTCGAGGTCATCAACAAGCTCGCCCGCGTGCAGCGCCAGATGCTGCAGGACCTCGGTCGCGAACCTACGCCGGAGGAACTCAGCCGCGAACTCGACATGACGCCCGAAAAGGTCGTCGAGGTACAGAAGTACGGTCGGGAGCCGATTTCCCTGCACACCCCGCTGGGCGAGGACGGCGACAGCGAATTCGGTGACCTCATTGAGGATACTGAAGCCGTCGTTCCGGCGGATGCCGTGGGTTTCACCATGTTGCAGAAGCAGCTGGAAAGCCTGCTGGACTCGCTGTCGGAGCGAGAAGCTGGCGTCATCCGCATGCGCTTCGGCCTCGGCGACGGTATGCCGAAGACCCTCGACCAGATCGGCGACACCTTCGGTGTCACGCGCGAGCGCATCCGCCAAATCGAGTCAAAGACGATGGCCAAGCTTCGTCATCCGTCCCGGTCGCAGTCCCTACGCGACTACCTCGAGTAAACGTGACAGTGACAGGGCCCGTCCGGCTCGTGAACGCGGTTTCGTGAGTTCCCTTCGCTATGCCCCCGCGATTGCGGTCGGTCGAGCTGTTCGGGTTCTGGCGCGGTGGCGCAAGCCGGGCGGTGGTTCAGCAATCCCCGGGCTCATCGTTAACCGGATCGCCCCGGGTTTTCTGGCCGCGACACTCAACGGGTTTCCTCGGGGACTCGTGATTGTGACTGGATCAAGCGGCAAGTCGACGACGACGAAAATGCTTGTCGCCGTTTTGCGCGCCCACGGCCTGAACGTGTTCACCAATGAGTCGACGGCCAATATCAGTCAGGGACTGACCAGTGCACTTTTGGAACGGGTCGGCTGGTCCGGGAAGATCGCCGGTGATGTTGCGGTACTCGAAATGGACGAAGGACACGGTGCTTTCATCGCCCGGTCGCTGACCCCTCGAGTCGTCGCACTCACCAACGTGATGGTGGATCAAATTGATCGGTTCCACGACTCCGAAATGGTCGCCTCCCTGCTGGCGAAAATTGCCGTTCGCGCCACGGAAACGGTTGTGCTCAACGCCGATGACCGCTATCTAGCCGACCTCGGCTCGGCCCTTGAACCCACCGTGCGGGTTGCCCGCTATGGCGTGACCAGCGAGGTTCTTGGTCAGCATCCCCGCGGACTCGGTTACGCTGACACCGCACCAACGCGCCTTCCAGCCGGCACCGGGCTGCAGCTGACCCGCGTCGCCGGTCGCGACGCCGATGTGGAGTTCAGCACGGGCAGGCAGAAAGTCCGCCTGCCGGCGCGCGGCATCCACTATGCCGTCGATGCCCTCACCGCATTGAGCACGGCCCAGGAAACGCTCGGGGAGCGTTTCGACCCGGCCACCGCGTGCGCGGCGCTGTCGTCCCTCCCCGCGGTTTTCGGGCGCGGCGAGGTCGTGACCATCGGCGACAAGTCCATCGAGTTCGTGCTCGTGCAAAACCCGTCGAGCTTTCAGCTCAACGTCGACAGCCTCGAGGCCGGCACCGAGCAAATTTTGGTGATCATCGGATCCGATGTTCGTGACCCGTCATATTTCTGGCCCGTGGACACCTCCGGCCTCGGCCACGTTCTCATCGCCTCCGGGCTCAAGGCGCACGACATCGCCCTGCAGTTGGCCTACGACGACGTTCAGGTGGACCGCATCGAACCCGACGTGCCGACGGCCCTTGATACCTTCCTGGCGTTGCCCGATCCCGCATCCGGGGTGAAGACCATCATCTTCTCCGCCGACGGAATGCGGCGCACCCGCGCGCACCTCGGTCTCGTCTCCAACTCTGAGGAACCGAAATGACCGCTACTTCGTCCAAGCGGCCGTTCACGGTCGTCTCCCTGCTGCCGCGGCTGTTGAACACTAATGGCGATGCCGGTAACGCCCGAGTTCTGGCGCAGCGGATTCGCTGGAGTGGCCACGACGCACGTGTGGTCGATGTGCACTCCCACGCTGACGTGCCAGAAGAAGTCGACGCCGTGTCGATCGGCTCGGGAACGGATGCCGCGCTCCTGCCCACCCGTGACGTCCTCCGCACCCTGGTCGAAGAGTTGCGTGTCTGGTCTAACTCCGGCGTGCCTATCCTGGCCGTCGGTAGCGGCTGGGAGTTGCTGAGCTGGGGGATCGATCTCGCCGATGGCACGGTCGTGGAGGGCCTGGGGCTCGTGGCGGGTCACGCTGTACCCCGAACGGTTCGGGCAACCGACGACATCATCGTCTCCTCGAAGTATGGGCGGCTCATTGGGTTCGAGAACCACGCCCGCGACTATGTCGGCGCCGAGGCCAGTCCGCTGGGCCGGGTGCTGTACGGCACCGGAAACGGGGACAAAGCAACCGGCCTTCAAATCGAGGGGCTGACCATGGGCGAGGTGTTCTGCACCCATCTGCATGGCCCGGTACTCGCGCGCAACCCCGCACTCGCCGACCACCTCCTGCAGGCGGTGTTCACACGCCACGGACTCGAATATTTGCGAGGCGCGAAGGCAGACGACGTGGATGAAATGGCCCGGGCCGCATGTGACCAGGTCGCCGTGCGCTTGGGCCACTGACCGAATGATGTTTCGGGTTCGACTTCACGGCACAAAAAACCGTGCACACAGCGGGAAGTGACCAGCGGCATGCACGGAAATTTGTCTTGATTGCGTGCTACCTGATCAGATCATGAACCGATCCGGTCGTACTCTGAGCAGGAAGTTGCGAAGAACAGTTAGGAACGCTGGTCTTCGAGTAGACGACTCGACTCGTCGTGCCAGCTCTCGGCTATGCTCGCGAGCTTCTCTTGGTGCTTGCGACCGTGGTGGGCGCAGAACAGCAGTTCACTGTTCTTGACGACGACACGAATGTAAGCCTGGGCGCCGCAAGCGTCGCAGCGGTCGGCTGCGGTGAGCTGGTGGGGGGCGCCCTGGTTGTCTACAGCACCATTATCGGTGGCGATCTGGGACATATTCTCCTCCTCCAGATGAAATTGCATTGACCCTCTTAGCTAATGTAAACACGCCGGGGGACTAATGACGATATCAACCTTCACTATTTCGCTCACCGCGTAGCGGTAGCGTGGCCGGTTGAGTGCCACGACCGCAGCCCGGCGCAAAGGGTTGCCCGTTGCGGCCGGTATTCTTGGTTGTTGTGAGCTCTGACTATTCCGCGCGCCACCTGTCAGTCCTGGAAGGACTGGAGGCAGTGCGCAAACGCCCCGGCATGTACATCGGTTCGACCGACTCGCGGGGACTCATGCACTGCCTGTGGGAGATCATTGACAACTCCGTCGATGAGGCTCTCGGCGGGCACGGCTCCAGCATCCACATTGAGCTGCACCCCGACCAGAGTGTCGAGGTACGCGACACCGCCCGCGGAATCCCAGTGGATCTCGAACCCAAGACCGGGCTCACCGGCGTTGAGGTCGTTTTCACCAAGCTGCACGCCGGCGGAAAGTTCGGCAGCGGGTCCTATGCCGCGTCCGGCGGATTGCACGGTGTCGGAGCATCCGTGGTCAACGCCCTCTCCGAACGACTTGACGTCGAAGTTGACCGCGACGGCAAGACCTGGGCCATGTCCTTCCACCGCGGCGAACCAGGCGTGTTTGCCGACACGGGAGAAAAAAGCCCCGATGCCCCGTTCACCCCGTTCGAGAACCAGAGCGAACTTCGGGTGATCGGCAAGGTCAAGCGCGGTGTCACGGGAACCCGCATTCGCTACTGGGCCGATCGCCAGATCTTCACCAAGGGCGCCGCGTTCCAGACCGACGAGGTGCTCGGTCGTGCCCGCCAGACGGCTTTCCTGGTTCCCGGGCTCGCTATCGAGGTCGCCGACCGACGCACCGCTGAGCCGGTGGTCAGCGTATTCCAATTCGACGGCGGCATCTCCGAATTCGTCGAACACCTTGCCACAGATGCCCCGATCACCGACACCTGGCGGCTGACCGGCAGCGGAACGTTCAGTGAGACTGTTCCCGTGCTCTCCAACACGGGCGCCATGGTACCGACTGAGCTTGTGCGCGACTGCCAGGTTGATATTGCCCTGCGGTGGGGCACCGGCTACGACACGATCGTGCAGAGCTTCGTCAACATCATCGCCACGCCCAAGGGTGGTACCCACCAGGCCGGCTTCGACGCCGGACTGCTCAAATTTCTCCGCGGCCAGGTTGACCTGAACGCCCGCCGCTTGAAGGTCGGTAGCGACAAACTCGACAAAGACGATGTTATGGCCGGCCTCACCGCCGTTCTCACCGTTCGTCTGCCCGAACCGCAGTTTGAGGGCCAGACCAAGGAAGTGCTCGGTACCCCAGCAGTGCGAGCGATCGTCGCGAACGTCGTGGCGAAGGCCATGGCCGAGCGCTACGCATCGCCCAAACGCGACGACAAGACCCAGTCGGCGCTGCTGCTCGACAAGATCGTCGCCGAGATGAAATCACGCATCTCTGCCCGGGCCCACAAAGAGACCCAGCGCCGCAAGAACGCCCTGGAAAGTTCATCGCTACCGGCAAAGCTGGTGGATTGCCGCAGCAACAACGTGTCGACGAGCGAACTGTTCATCGTAGAGGGGGACTCGGCTCTGGGCACGGCCAAGCTCGCCCGTGACAGCGAGCACCAGGCGCTGCTGCCGATTCGCGGCAAAATCCTGAACGTGCAAAAAGCATCCGTCGCCGACATGCTTTCCAATACCGAGTGTGCATCGATCATCCAGGTGATAGGTGCCGGCTCCGGTCGTAGCTTCGATCTGTCCGCGGCGCGCTACGGCAAGGTGATCATCATGAGCGATGCCGACGTGGACGGCGCACATATTCGCACCCTGCTCCTCACTCTGTTCTTCCGGTACATGCGACCGATGATCACCGAAGGTCGCGTTTTCGCCGCCGTACCGCCGCTGCATCGGGTCGTCATCATGAATCCGGGCAGTAAGCCCAACGAAACCATCTACACCTACTCCGAAACCGAACTGCACTCGGTGCTGAGCGCGCTGGAGAAGAAGAACCGGCGCTACCAGGACCCGATCCAACGCTACAAGGGGCTCGGCGAAATGGATGCCGACCAACTCGCGACCACGACGATGGAACAGGCGCACCGCACCCTGCGGCGGGTTCGCGTCAACGATGCCGAGTCCGCCGGCAAGGTGTTTGAACTGCTCATGGGTAACGATGTAGCCCCACGTAAAGAGTTCATCATCGACAGTTCCGACAAGCTCTCCCGGGACCGAATCGACGTCTAAGGCACGCTGTTATTCTCGCGGCACCGGGCCAAGGCGTCGCGGCACCGGGTTGAGAAAGATGCCCGTGTTAAGACCCGGTCCCCGCTCTCCAGCCGTGCCGCGACGACGCCGAAACAGTGGCACGACGCCATCGTGCTCTTAGATCTCGGCGCCGATAGCTCCGATGATCGTGTCGAGCATGACCCCGGAGGCGTCCCGGCGCGAGCCCGATTCCGGCAGCGGGCGTGGCGTGCCGTCCGGCCCGACGGCGCGGGCAGGAGCACGACCCACCCAGGCGACCGCGAGGGTATCTTCGCCTTTGAGAAAACGCTGGGCGCGTACCCCACCGGTCGCCCGACCCTTGGTCGGGTATTCGGAAAATTCGCTCTGCTTGGCGCTGCCGGGATCTGTCCCGGGCAGCGTCTGGCTGCTGGCGGCCACGGTGGCCACGACGGCCGCCGCCAGGTCTTCCGCTGCCAGGCTCGTGAAGAATACAACCGTTTCGCCAGGCGTGAGCTTGATACCGGCCACTCCGCCGGCGGCTCGGCCCTGCGGGCGCACCCCCGCTGCGGTAAATCGCAACAATTGGGCGTCCGAAGCGACGAAGACGAGGTCGTCGTCCTCATCGCCCTGAACAGCACCGACCACCTCATCCTTGGGCTTGAGAGTGATGATCTCAAAGTCCGGCTTGTTGGCCCAATCTTTCGGGGTGACGCGTTTGACGACACCGTGCCGGGTGCCGAGTGCTATCGCTCGATCGGATTCGAGAGAGACGATCGCCAGCACGTGTTCTTTCTTGTCAGCCAGCACCAGGTACTCACTGATGCGAACGCCGGCCGCCAGCTGAATGGACGTTGGCGGCATCACCGGCAAGTCGACGGGGGAGAAGCGGATGAGCCGACCCCGGTTGGTCACCGCGCCCACCTCCGTGCGACTCGTCGTGTCGAGGGTCGACAACACCGCATCGTGCTTGCTGCGGCGTTGCGGCGGCTGGATGCGGGGCGGCGCGGCGTCATCGACCGCGACCAGATCGACGCGTGCGATCCGCCCGGTCGCGCTCAGGAATACCCGCGTGGGGATGTCTTGCACTTCGAGCACCGCAGCTTGGCGTTTGGCGGCGGCGGCCGACAGTCCAGCAATGCTCGGCTTCGCCTCGGTCAGCACCGTGCGCCGCGCGGTGCCGAACTTGTCGGAGACGGCGCCGAGTTCCTCGGACACCAGAGCACGAATGGCGGGCTTGGACGACAGCAGCTTCTCGAGTTTGGCTATCTCGGCGAGCAGCTGGTCACGTTCGGCTTCGAGCTCAATACGGGAGAACTTGGTCAGGCGGCGCAGGCGCAGTTCAAGAATGTACTCCGCCTGAATCTGGCTGAGGTCGAACACGTCGATAAGTTTGACCCGTGCCTGTTCGGAATCGTCGCTGGCCCGAATGACCTGGATGACCTCGTCAATGTCGAGAATCGCGACGAGCAGACCAAGTACGAGGTGCAAGCGTTCCTTACGCCGGGCGAGGCGATAGGCGGAGCGGCGGGTGACGACCTCGATGCGGTGATTGAGATAAACGTGAAGCAGCTCGAGCAGACCGAGGGTCTGCGGAGCGCCGTTAACGAGGGCGACCGCGTTGATGTTGAAGGAATCTTCCAGCGGTGTGTAACGGTAGAGCTGCTCCAGCACGGCGTCGGGGCTGAACCCGGTCTTGATGCCGATCACCAGACGCAGACCCTTGGTGCGGTCGGTGAGGTCAGTGACGTCGGAGATTCCGCTGAGCTTTTTGGAATTGACTCCGTCTTTGATCTTCTCGATCACCTTTTCCGGACCGACCAGGTAGGGCAGTTCGGTCACGACGAGTCCGGTTTTGCGGGCACTGATGGCCTCAACGGAGACGCGGGCACGAGTCTTGAAGCTGCCGCGGCCGGTGCTGTAGGCATCCTTGATGCCCGCCAGACCCACAATGGTGCCGCCGGTGGGCAGGTCGGGACCCGGCACGAACTCCATGACGTCGTCGAGCGTGGCGTTGGGGTGAACTAGCAGATGCCGGGCGGCCCCGATAACCTCGATCAGATTGTGCGGAGCCATGTTCGTGGCCATGCCGACGGCGATGCCGCTCGTGCCATTGACGAGCAGGTTGGGGTAAGCGGCCGGCAGGACGTCGGGTTGGGTGAGCTGATTATCATAGTTGGGCACGAAATCGACGACATCCTCGTCGAGATTCTCAGTCATCGCCAGGGCGGGCGCCGCGAGTCGAGCTTCGGTGTAGCGCGGCGCGGCGGGTCCGTCGTCGAGGGAACCGAAGTTTCCGTGCCCGTCAATGAGCGGCACGCGCAGCGAGAACGACTGGGCCATACGCACGAGGGCGTCATAGATGGCTGTGTCGCCGTGCGGGTGCAGTTTGCCCATCACCTCGCCCACGACACGGGCGCTCTTCACGTGGCCTTTGTCGGGGCGCAGCCCCATTTCGCTCATCTGATAAAGAATGCGCCGCTGCACCGGTTTGAGGCCGTCCCGAGCGTCGGGAAGGGCGCGGGAGTAGATCACCGAATAGGCGTACTCCAGAAAGGACCCCTGCATCTCCACCGACACATCTACGTCTTCGATGCGTTCGGTACTGGGCGTGGTGGCGACTGGTGCGGTGCTGTCTGAGCGGCTCATTGGTGAATTCTGCTTCAAGCGTGCGGCGGCCACCGATCGAACGGGAAGCCGCTGCACTGCGTAGGGAGCGCTCTCGGAGCGCTGGAGGGCTGGGGTTCCACCCTGTGAAAGAATGAGACCCGATGCCCACCATGCTACCGGCCCGCCAATTCAGTGCCCTGCGCCTGGCCGATGTTCTCACCAGCTCCCTCGACGCCGTCTGTGCCCGGGCGAATCCGCTGGGCCTACCCTCGGTGCGTAAGGCTGTAGTGATTCTCGCCGACGGGCTCGGCGTCAGCTCAATCCGGGCCCGGACCGGGCACGCCCGATTCTTGTCTTCCCGCCTCAACAAATCCAGCATCATCGACGGAGTTTTTCCCGCAACGACGGCCGCAGGCATTGCCACGCTCACCACCGGGGTCGAGCCGGGACAACACGGTCTCGTCGGTTACCAGGTGCTCGACGGCGCCCACGACCGCGTGGTGAACCAGCTCACCGGATGGGATGACGGGATGCAACCGGCCACGTGGCAGCGGGCCCGCACGGTGTTCGACCGCGCAGCCGACGAGAACGTGCCGAGCTTCGCCATCGGACCGGCGCGTTTCGTGGCCTCCGGCTTCACCCAGGCCGTCCTGCGCGGAGCCCACTATGTTGCCGCCAACTCGATAGCCGACCGTTTCGTGGCCGCACGCAGAATTCTGGATGATAATCCGACCGCGCTGATCTACCTCTATGTGGCCGAGCTCGACGTCGCTGCGCATGCGCACGGGTGGGAGTCAGACCGGTGGTTGGCCCAGCTCGAGACCCTCGACTCCGAGGTATCCAGCTTTGCGTCGACACTGCGATCCGACGAGGGACTGCTGCTCACCGCCGATCACGGTGTCATCGACGTCCCGGAGAGTAAACACGTGTTGTTCGACACCGACCCCTCGCTCATCGCCGGTGTGCGCCATCTGGCGGGGGACCCTCGCTGCGTGCAGCTCTATCTGGAGCCGCGGCAGTCCGAAGTGACCGCCGACGCGCTGGCGGATGCCTGGCGAGCCTCTCAGGGCGATCAGGCCTGGGTTTACACTCGCGCCCAGGCTGTTGCGGCCGGCCTGTACGGCCGGGTAGCGGAGGACGTGCTGCCGCGCATTGGCGATGTGATCGTGGCTGCCCGCAAGTCCATCGCGTACTACGACTCCAGACCGGCCAACCAGAAGGCCCGCGGCATGATCGGGCAACACGGTTCCCTCACCGATGAGGAAGTGCGTGTGCCGCTGATCCGCGCGGGTGCCTTCGCACGCTGAATTACGGGAGCTGGTCGCTTCGGTGCCGATGCTCCGGGGGATCGGGCTGAGCGGTTAGACCGGGTATTGGCGGCGCTTGACCTGCGGCTTGGGCAGACGCATCGGCCGCAGCTGCAGCGCGCGCATGGCCGAATACCAGCGCACGCGTTCTGCCTTGTCGGCGCCGAATTTGGCCTCGATCTTCTTGGTCAGAATAAAGCCGAGCACGACGCAATCGATGACCGCCAGGATGAAGAACGCCCAGAGCGCGAAAATGGCGTACACGTCGACGCTGGGAATCGTGGTGAGCAGGATGACCAGGAACATGATCGGAATCATCAGCTCGCCCACATTGAACCGCGCGTCAACGTAGTCGCGGGCGTATCGCTTCTGCAATCCACGTTCACGCAGGGGCAGGTACTTGTCGACACCGGCCGCCATGCCGGCTCTCGCTACGTCGCGCGCCGCGGTCGACTTGGCCCGCGCCTGCTTGGCGGCGAGCTTGCGGTCGTTCGGAACCAGGGGGCGCTTGTTGGCCGCTTCCTGCTGCCTACGGGTGGGGGTCGCCTGACCCTTGCCCGCGTTGTGCGTGAGACCCAGGCGCGCTGCGGTCTCGTCGGAACTTTCAGTCGACGGCTGGGCGTCGCGGTTTACGGGAGTCTTAGCCACATCAAATCCTTGCAATTGGGTGCCTTAAGATTACCCGTATGACTGGCAACCCACAGACAAATTCTCATTCCGCCGACTCAACCCCGGACTCAGTGACCGATTCGCCGGCGCAGTCCGCTCTCCGCACCGCCGTCGAGTTGGGTCTCCCCACGACAATCGCCGACCTGTGCGCGCTGGTGCGCATCCCCTCCGTGTCGTGGGCCGCGTTCGACCGTGCACAGGTCGCCGCGAGCGCCGACGCCGTCGCGGCACTCGTGCGGGAGCTCGACGTGTTCGAGTCGGTTGAGGTCGTCCAGGCCGGAATCCCCGACAGTACCGAATTAGGCCAGCCGGCGATACTGGCATCTCGGCCTGCCCGCAACGGACGCCCGACCGTCTTGCTCTACGCCCACCACGATGTGCAGCCTCCCGGCAAGGACGAGGACTGGGAGTCCGATCCGTTTACCCCGACGGTGCGCGGTGACCGTATTTACGGGCGTGGCGCCGCCGACGATAAGGCCGGCGTCATGGCGCACCTGGCGTCTATCCGGGCCCTCGTCAAATCGGTTGGTCCCGACTTCGATCTGGGAATCGCTCTCTTCGTCGAGGGTGAGGAGGAGTTCGGGAGCCGATCCTTTGCCACTTTCCTCGCGGAGAACCGGGAGGCCCTGCGCGGCGACGTGATCGTCGTGGCAGATTCGAACAACTGGGATATCAACACCCCAGCAATTACCACGGCATTGCGCGGCAATGTCACCCTGCGATTGACCGTACGCACCCTCGCCCACGCCAGCCACTCCGGTATGTTCGGGGGAGCGGTCCCCGATGCCATGCTCGCCACCATCAAACTCCTGGCCACGCTCTATGACGACGATGGGTCGGTGGCCGTGGCCGGCCTCACCAGCATCGATGTTCCCACGCCCGACTATTCCGAAGAGCAGTTACGGGCGGAAACGGGCTTGCTGCCCGGGGTGACACCGATCGGCCACGGCACGATTCTGAGCCGTATCTGGTCGCAGCCCGCCCTGACCGTCACCGGAATCGATGCGCCAACCGTCGACAACGCGTCCAACACCCTCACCCCGGCGGTAACCGTTCGAATCAGTACCCGCATCGCCCCTGGGCAGTCAGCAGTCGAAGCTGCCGCAGCCATCGAGGAGCACCTGCAGCGCAACGCGCCTTTTGGTGCGGTGATCGAGATCGATGATGTGGATACCGGTGAGCCGTTCCTCGTCGATACCAGCGGCTGGGCCGTGACCGAGGCCCGCTCCGCCATGACGGATGCCTGGGGTGTGGCGCCGGTCGACATTGGTGTGGGTGGGTCTATCCCGTTCATCGCCGACCTGGTGCGGGTTTTTCCGGCCGCCCAAATCTTGGTGACCGGGGTCGAGGACCCGGATTCCCGCGCACACAGCCCGAACGAGTCCCTGCACCTCGGTGTGTTCAAACGCGCCATCCTGAGCGAGGCGTTCCTGCTGGGCAGCCTGAATGAGCGCACCGGCCACTGATCTCCCCAGACGCTGCAGTGCCCAGGACTGACTCAACCGGAAGCCTCGTCATCGCCCCAGAGCTAAAAGAAATGTGAGACCGTGGGAATGCCGCTGTCGACATTGTGGTTGTCCCAGGTAGAATTTATGAGACCGCATTTGTGCGTGACTGCGTGAACCGAGGAGAAGCATGACCGACACCATGAACGAAACCGTCAGCTCTGCTGACACCGCACACGCTCCCCACGGCGTCGGACTCACCGAAGCCGCCGCGCTCAAGGTACGCAGCCTGTTGGCCCAGGAAGGCCGCGAAGACCTTCGTCTGCGCGTTGCCGTCCAGCCCGGTGGCTGCTCGGGCCTTATTTACCAGCTCTACTTCGACGAGCGCGTCCTCGACGGTGATGCACTGGTCGATTTCGATGGTGTCGAGGTCGTCGTCGATAAAATGAGTGTCCCGTACCTCGATGGCGCCTCAATCAACTTCGAGGACACGATCGAGAAGCAGGGCTTCACCATTGACAACCCGAACGCTGGTGGCAGCTGCGCCTGTGGAGATTCCTTCCACTAATCCCGCATCCTGGGCCAGGATCGACGTTTGTGAAACATCGACGTTTGTGAAACATCGACGTTTGTGAAATACGCAAGGCGAGGACATCATATTTCGATGATGTCCTCGCCTTTTTTCTCGCCTATTTGTGCTCCAGGAGCCCGAAATTTCCCCGCCAACAGGGCGTACTGCGCACAAAATGTGTGCAACCCGACCCGGAGTGCACTTCGTATGCGCTCTCGCGGAGTAGGCTAGGAAACGATCAAAACGCTTCCTGAGAAGTATCCTCGAATCTCCCGAAAGGTCCCCGGTGCGCAATAATCACCGCCGTCGTTGGGCTGCTATTCCGCTCGCAGCGACGTTAGCCGTCGTACTGGCCGGATGCACGCAGACCCAGCTCCACGGTTTCCTGCCCGGCTTTGAAGAAGAGGGCGAAAAGGCGGTGACCAACCAGACCGATCGCATTGCCGGTTTGTGGACCACCTCCTGGATCGTGCTCCTTATCGTCGGCCTCCTCACCTGGGGCCTCATCATGTGGACGATCGTGGTGTACCGCCGTCGCAAGGGTCAGACGGGACTTCCGGTCCAGCTGCGTTACAACATGCCGATCGAGATCTTCTACACGGTCGTTCCCCTCATCCTCGTCATCGGCTTCTTCGCCTTTACCGTGCGAGACCAAATCGCCATTGAGGCCCGGTACGACAACCCCGAGGTGAATATCGAAGTGCAGGCCAAGCAGTGGGCCTGGGATTTCAACTACGTTGACGAAGACGTGTACTCGCCCGGAATTCAGGGACAGCTTGATCCCGACGGCGAGACCGGTTCGCTCATCGAGTCAGAACTTCCCGTGCTCGTACTTCCGGTCGACAAGACCATCGAGATTGCCTTGGAGTCTCGCGACGTCATCCACTCCTTCTGGGTCATCGATTTCCTCTACAAGAAGGACGTTATCCCCGGCAAGACGAACTACATGTCCGTCACCCCGCAGCGCATTGGTACTTTCAAAGGCAAGTGCGCAGAGCTTTGCGGCGAATACCACTCGCTTATGCTCTTCAACGTCAAGGTCGTCTCTCAGGCTGACTACGATACCTACATCGCGTCCCTGCGCGCCGCGGGCAACGTCGGTCAACTGGACAACGAGTTCGATCGCAATCAGAATCAGCCGGGCACAGGTGCCCCGACGGCTCCGGAGGGCAACTAGGCCATGACCACTTCCATCGCACCCGTTGAGTCGCACCCGGCAGCACCGGTCTCGACCTCGGCCGAACGCAAGGGCAACGTGCTCGTTCGGTGGATTACCTCCACCGACCACAAGGTCATCGGGTACATGTATCTGATTACCTCGTTCATTTATTTCTGCCTCGGTGGCGTCATGGCGCTGATCATTCGTGCCCAGCTGTTTGCGCCGGGCCTCGACGTGGTGCAGACGAAAGAGCAGTACAACCAGCTCTTTACGATGCACGGCACGATCATGCTCCTGATGTTCGCCACCCCGCTGTTCTTCGGCTTCGCCAACTTTTTGGTGCCGCTGCAGATCGGTGCTCCCGACGTTGCCTTCCCCAGGCTGAACGCCCTCGCCTACTGGTTCTTCAACTTCGGTAGCCTCATCGCCGTAGCCGGGTTCCTTACCCCGCAGGGCGCGGCATCCTTCGGGTGGTTCGCTTATCAACCACTCGCCAGTACAACTTTCTCACCGGGGGTCGGTGGCAACCTGTGGATGGTCGGCCTCGGGCTCTCCGGCTTCGGTACCATTCTCGGTTCGGTCAACTTCATCACCACCATCATCACGATGCGCGCTCCGGGTATGACGATGTGGCGTATGCCGGTCTTCACCTGGAACTCGCTCATCACGTCGTTGCTGGCGCTCATGGTCTTCCCGGTACTGGCCGCCGCCATGCTCGCCGCTGCATCCGACCGCATCTTTGGCTCACACATCTATGATCCGGCCAACGGCGGCGCCATCCTGTGGCAGCACTTGTTCTGGTTCTTCGGGCATCCCGAGGTGTATATCATCGCCCTGCCGTTCTTCGGCATTGTCTCTGAGGTCTTCCCGGTCTTCAGCCGCAAGCCGATGTTCGGCTACAAGACTCTGATCTACGCGACCATCTCGATCGCAGCGCTCTCGGTTTCGGTCTGGGCGCACCACATGTACGTCACCGGCTCGGTCCTCCTTCCGTTCTTCTCCCTCATGACCATGCTGATCGCGGTGCCCACGGGCGTGAAGATCTTCAACTGGATCGGCACGATGTGGCGAGGGTCGATTACCTTCGAAACTCCCATGATCTGGGCCATCGGCTTTCTCGTCACGTTCACCTTCGGTGGCCTGACCGGCGTCATCCTGGCATCCCCGCCGCTCGACTTCCACGTGTCTGACACGTACTTCGTCGTCGCGCACTTCCACTACGTCATCTTCGGCACCGTCGTCTTCGCAATGTTCAGCGGATTCTATTTCTGGTGGCCCAAGTGGACCGGCAAGATGCTCAACGAGAGCCTGGGCAAGTGGCACTTCTGGCTTCTGTTCATCGGGTTCCACACGACGTTCCTGATTCAGCACTGGCTCGGTGTTATGGGGATGCCGCGTCGGTACGCCACGTATTCTCCAGAAGACGGGTTCACCTGGATGAACCAGGTGTCGACTATTGGCGCCATGATCCTCGCCGTGTCGATGATTCCGTTCTTCCTGAACGTCTACATCACGGCACGCAAGGCGCCTCTGGTCACGGTGAACGACCCGTGGGGCTACGGTGCCTCGTTGGAGTGGGCGACTTCCTGCCCGCCTCCGCGTCACAACTTCACCTCCATTCCGCGCATTCGCTCTGAGCGACCCGCCTTCGACCTGAACCACCCCGAGGCCGGCCTTCCCGTCGGCATTGGACCGGGCAAGGATGCGCCCGACGCTGCGGTTTACGACATCGATTCGAATCAGGTTAAATAATGAAGACCAACGTCAACATCCTCTGGGTCCTCACCGCGTTCTTTGGAATCGTCACCGTCGCCTACGTCGTGTGGAACGTGGTCGACACCGCACATGGCAATGTGGAGTGGGCTGGAACGTTCATGCTGGCGCTCTCGACTCTTCTCGTGGCGTTCATCGCGTTCTACCTCGACAAGGTGCACGCCGCCCAGGGCGCCGAGCTACCCGAGGATCGGCTCGATGGCAACGTCGATGACGGAGATCCCGAGATGGGTTTCTTCAGTCCCTGGAGCTGGTGGCCGATCTTCTTGGCCGCGTCGACAGCGTTACTCTTTCTCGGCCTTGCCGTGGGCATCTGGATCTCCTTCATCGGTGTAGGGATTGGCCTGGTCGCCCTGACCGGGTGGGTCTACGAGTACTACCGGGGCTTGTTCGCCCGCTAAGCGCAGAACGAATCGAATACCGATTTCCCCCTCCGGGGAGGTCGGTATCGTTCGTTAACGACTCCAGCAGGATCAGATCGGCACGCGTCAGCAGGCACGCGTCAGCGGCGGCGGAAACCAAAGATATCGAAGGCCGTTGTCACTTCTCGATCGGCACCGGCCGGGCTCTCTGGAGACGAGCCGGCATGATGCG
>JBBRBV010000012.1:0-53386 GCA_038205545.1 Actinomycetales bacterium | reverse complement strand
GATGACCCAGCGCTGGCCGCCGGCGGGGTCGGCGAGGGCGGATTCCATCCACGCCGACGAGCACGTCATCAACACGGAGATGAGCGTCGAGTTCTCGGCCACCCGCGACAGATCGAGCGAGACCATCGGCAGCGACGGGTCGAAGCGCACGGTGGAGGGTCCGTCGAAGAGTCCGGCGAGGTCGCCGGCGACCAGCCGTCGGAGCGCATGGCCGACGAGGCGTCCGTCTGCGGCGAGGCGGCCCTCGTCGTCCTCGGGATTGGGGGAGAGGATGCGATCGACCACCATCGGCAGGATGGGCACCTCGGCGCTGCGGACGGCATCGGCCAGGGCGAGGTCGATCGCCGTGTGCTCAAGCGGGCTGAGCGGTCGGTCGAGCACGGTCTCGGCGAGGGCACCGATCAGGTCGCGCCGGCGCGCGGCCAGCTGCGCCGACCATTCGGCATCCGAAACGGATGCCGCCCGGTGGCCTTCGTCGAGCGGGTTGAGCCGGTTACGTAGTCCGTGGCCGAGGATGATGGCCTTGCCGCCGACGGCTTCGGCGACGGCGGTGTGCTCGCCCTTGGGATCGCCCGGCACATAGACGCGCCGGCCGAAGGGCAGCGAGCGGGTGTAGAGCGACTTGGCCAGAGAGGACTTACCGGAGCCGACGATGCCTGCCAGCACGATGTTCGGGGCGGTGATCATGCCCTGCTGGTAGAGCACCCACGGGTCGTAGACGAAGGATCCGCCGGAGTAGAGATCTTGCCCGACGAAGACGCCGGCCGATCCGAGTCCGGCCTCGGCGAGAAATGGGTAGTGGCCGGACAGCGTCGCGGTGGTGTCTTGGTGTTTGGGGAGTTTTAGTCGTCCGGGCGTTCGCAGCTGTGCCGGACCGGGCTCGCCGGCTTTGGGCAGGTAGGCGCCCGATCGTGCTTCGTCCCGTTCATCGTGCCAGCGGGTGCGGGCCGCGAGGGTCTTGGCCTGCTGCGCATCCGCTTCGATCCTGGCTGCCTCGCGCCGGCGGGCGCGACGGTCGCGGCGTAATTCGCCGCGTGGTTCGACGAGCGCAGCCGTGTGCATCCGCTCGGCAACATCGGCGTCTTTCACAGCGTGACCGTGCGCTCAGCATGGCGCGTTGACCGCGGGGCGGCCCAGATGTCGTCTCGGCGGGGAGCCGGGCGTGCCGGTACCACTTCAGATTCGAGCGGATGCCACCGCAACAGCGAAACGTACCGGTATGTCCTGCTGTAGGTCAGCGCGTATGGAGAGCCGTCATGCTCGATGATGTGGTCAGTGCGGCCGGCCGGGATGCGGTCGTAGACGTACCCGTTCTCGAGGGCGGCGTTGGTCGTGGCCTCGCCGAGGTCCCGTGGTTGCAGGTAATTGAACGCAGCTGATGCTCCGCTTCGGTCGATCAGGGCGAGCACCGCATCGGCCTCAGCCCCTTGCAGGAAGACGACACTGATCCATCGAGGTTTGCGTTCCTTGGTTTCATACCCAGCCATGCGTCGCTCCAATCACGTTCTTGCTTCGCATTGGAGGTGCGCGGGGCAATACGCGGTCTGGGGCGGCGGTGGCAGAATCGAGTGAGAGGGTTCGAGTCCGTTAGACGATACGGACCTCGACCTGCAGAGAAAGAACCTCATGGCGACAATCGAGCTGCTCCACATTGCAGACTGCCCGAACTCGGAAGAGACATTTCTTCGCCTGCAGCGAGCGGTCGAGATCACGATGCCCGCGAACACAGCAGTCAAGTCAACGCTGATCGATTCTGCCGGTACGGCCGCAGGTTTGCCCTTTGCCGGATCCCCGACGATCCTCGTCGACGGTGTGGACCTCTTCCCGACGGATGGTCGCACCAGCGACCTCGCGTGCCGGATTTATCTCACACCGAACGGCCTGGCCGGAGCTCCCACCCAAGAACAAATCGAGGCAGCGCTCGCGACTCATGGATAGCGCCTCAGAACTTACCTGTTCCTGCTGCGGTCGCATCTATCCGCGCCGCAGGCTACATGCCCTCAGCGACACCGTCTACATCTGCCGCCGGTGTGGACTGTGGGTCGCGCTGCGGCTGCGGCCCGATGCTAGTGGGCACGATCAGCCCTAACTGGTCGGTGGTGATCGGTCAGCCGCTACTGTAATGTCAGTGCATGCTGACTATTTCCTCGCGGGTGGACGTTATGAACCGGTTGGGCCGAGCGATGGCCGATCCCACCAGATCTCGAATCCTGCTATCCCTCCTCGACGCACCGGGCTATCCGGGTGCGTTGGCACGCGAGCTGGAGTTGTCGCGGTCGAACGTGTCTAACCATCTATCGTGCCTGCGCGGCTGCGGAATCGTCGTCGCAGTTCCGGAAGGACGCTCGACTCGCTATGAGATTGCGGATCCCCACGTGACAAGGGCGTTGGTCGCCCTGATGGATGTGGTGCTCGCCGTCGACGACGGTCTCGGTTGCGTCGATGAGGCCTGCGACGTGCCGCTCTGTTGCGGGACCGACGTATGACCCTTCCCGCTGGCGACCGAGTGGTTGCGATTCAGCCTGACCGAACGCAGATTCTCCGTCGCCGGATTCGGTGGATTGTTGCGGCGACCATTGCCTATAACGTCATCGAAGCGATCATTGCGATCGCGGCCGGGAGTTTGGCGTCCTCAGCGGCCCTCATCGGTTTTGGCCTCGACTCTATCGTTGAGGTCCTCTCCGCAGCCGCGGTGGCATGGCAGTTCGCAGCCCCCGATCCGGAGAAGCGGGAGAAGACCGCGCTGCGAGTCATTGCGTGGGCGTTCTTCGCCCTCGCCGCGTACGTGACCGTCGATGCCGGGCTGTCCTTATTCGGTGTTCGGGAAGCGGAACACAGCACGGTCGGCATTGTGCTGGCCGCGGTCAGTCTTCTGGTGATGCCTTTTCTGAGCTTCGCCGAACGGCGCGCCGGCCGGGAGTTGGGCTCAGCCTCAGCGGTCGCTGACTCGAAACAAACCCTGATCTGCTCCTATCTTTCCGCCGCTCTGCTGGTCGGGCTACTGCTGAATACACTCTTTGGTTGGGCATGGGCAGACTCGGTCGCAGCCCTCGTGATTGTGGTCTTCGCCGTCAAGGAAGGCATTGAAGCGTGGCGCGGCGACGCCTGCAAAGTTCCAGTGGCCGCTCTGACCAGGGAACGCGAGGTCGACCACGAAGACTGCTGCTGAAACACCTCACACGCTCCGACACAGCGGCAGCGCCGCCGCGGTAAATGCCTGCGCCTGCTGCCCTACGAGCCGGCGCGTCTCGCACGACGCCTGAATGGCGGCCTGCTCGATCGACGCCACCGCAGCGTCCAGCTCATCCACCGTGGGCGCGGTCACGCAGATGAGCCCGGTGGTGCGCAGCACGCCGTGGCCGGCGGTGAGGTCGGCCTCCTGGTGCAGCAGGTCGTCGTACTCGGCGGTGGCGGAGGCATCCTCTATTTGGCCGATGCGGGTGCGTTGGTGGGCGTCGCTGATCAGCTCGGTCTTCTTCTTGCGCAGGTCGCGCGCGGCTTGGTCGGCGCGCACCGGCAGATAGTGCAGCGACACCGTGCGCAGGATGCCGTTGGTGAAGACCAGCGGCGACAGGAAACCGGGGAACACCTGCGACCGGGGCCATTCGCTGATCCACAGCACTGCATGAAACGCGCTGTCCGTGCGGAGGCGATCCCAGCTCTCGGCGACGGCGACCGGGCCGGCCGTGGCCAGCGACCGCCCAACCAACGGATGCCGCTCCAAGTCGACACCGACGGCCGGGTCGTAGGCGGTTCGCAGGATGACAGCGAGTTCGTCGGCGGTGAGCCAGCCGCCGACCGTGAGGTCCACCGCGCGCAGCGCCGCGGTCAGGGCGGTCATTTCCTGGCGTAGCACCGTCGCCGCGCCGCGCATGCCGCCGCCTTGAGTGCGCACCTGGCGCGAGGCCGCGCTCAAATCGAGGGAGAGGGCGATCGTCGTGGCATGGCGTTCACCGGCGGGTACGGCCCGTTCGATGAGATCGCGGTAGGTGGTCGCGGCCCAAGAGCCGTCGTTGATTCCGTGCCGCTCCCACCACTCGGTCAGGCCTGTGCCGGAATCGGGCAGGGTACGCTCGGACACCTGCAGCCGCGCGATCCGCCCCGATCTGCAGGCTCCGGCCAGCACTCGCCCCCACCCAACCACGCGCCGATGCTGCTCGTCCGGGTCGAGTAGCGCGAACGCCGGGTGCGACACCGCCACGACAGCGGTCAGGGTTTGCGCGTGCGGATCGTGGATCATCACCGCCCCGGTCTCGGGGTCGTGCCACTCGCGCAGCGCGGCCGCATCGCCGGGTAATGACAGGGTTCCCACCAGGCGGGGGCGGATGATGCGGCGCCGGTAGGTCAGCTGCTCATGCCCCGCCCGCCATGCCCACCGGGTGACGACCGGCAGCCACTCGACGATCTTTCGCCCGCCGACCGGGATCCCGGCGATCACCACCGCGGTGCCCCAGAGCGGGCTCGTCCACGCGACGCCCGCCGCGCCGGACGTGTAGAGCGCGGTGACGATGGTGAGCGTGCCGATCGACAAGGCCACCAGCTGCGGCACCGACAGCCCGAGCAAGATGCCGCGTTTGGTCAGCCGCGAGAACTGCACCGGGGGGAGTCGGTACTCCGGGCGGTTTGTGTCAGTGTCCATGGCTACGCGTCCTTGGTTTTTCGTCTGGCTGGCAGTTCTTGCGGTGAAGCGGCTGCCGGTGGTCGCGTCTGCTTGGATGCCGGCGCGCTCGGGGCGCTGGCGTTGCCGGCGGATTGGGTGTGGGCATCCGCTTTCTGGGCGACTGCGCTGCCGATCTTTGGGCCGGCCTTGCCTGCGGTGCTGACGACCGCCGCTCCGGCGGCAACTCCCGCGGTGGCCACGCCGGTGCCAACCCCAGCTGCTGCGCTGCCCACTCCGGCGCTCGAGCCGGCACCGGCGTTCGCAGATGCGCCAGCACTCGAGACGCCGGCAGCCGACGATGTGGGTCCGGGGCCACTGCTGCTGGACGGTGCCGTTGGTGCAGGGCCAGCCGATGTCGCTCCACCGCTGCCACCCGGGCCTAGAACCTTCTGCGCCGTGCTCATCATTGGTGCGCTTGGCACCGGCACAGGCCGGTTCAACGCCGACTTCGCCTCCTGCTCGCTGGACATGGCGTGGTACATGTCGAGCCCCACGAAGTTGAGGAATTTGTAGGTGATGTACGGCGCGAAAGCGGCGATGAACATCAGTACGATGCCGGCGATGGGATCGCTGACGGAGGCCAGATCCGCATCGATCGGGGCTGAGACTTGCGCGACCGCGACCAGAAAGATCACGACGAGCACGAGCTTGGAGAGGATGAGCGCGACCACGAACGCGACCCACTTGGAGAACCAGCCCTTGGCCGCATCCCAGGTTGCGCCGGCGAGGGCAATCGGTCCAAACACGATCGCCACCAGCAGCAGTGCTTTGCGGATGAGCAGGGAGAACCAGACGATGGCCGCGCCGCTGATGGCAAGGCCGGCGAGGAAGATCGTCAGGATTGCGCCGACGCCGGGTGCGCCGGGGCTGATCGCTGTGAGGCCCACGGCGAGCAGTGCGATGCGGTTGCCCATGCCTTCCATCGTGTTGCCGCTGGCCTGCACGACTCCGATAGACAGCGAGGTCGCGGCGACGCGCACCGGCACGACGGCGCAGGGCGGAGCCGTGGCGCAGGTTGATGTGACCGGGCTGATTGCGACGGCGTTCGATCATTTCGACAGCCGGGCCGGCGACCCGCACCTGCACACGCACGTGGTGATCAGCAACAAGGTGCAGACCGTGCTTGACGGCAAGTGGCGCTCTCTCGACGGCCGACCGATGCACGAGGCCGTGGTGGCGCTCTCCGAACTGCACGAAACTCTGTTTGCCGACGAGCTCACGCGCTCGCTCGGCGTGCAGTGGGAGAGGCGGGAGCGGGGGCGCGATCGCCACCCCGCGTGGGCCCTGACGGGCGTGCCCGAGGCACTCCTGGCGGAATTCTCGACGCGGTCCCGGCACATCGACGTCGAGACCGATCGGTTGATCGAGGAGTATGTGACCAGTCACGGGCGGCGTCCGACACCGGTGACGATTACGAAGCTGCGGGCGCAGGCCACCCTTGCCACGCGGCCGGCGAAGGAGGTGCACTCGCTGGCGGATCTCACGGCGGCGTGGCGAGCACGGGCCTCACGCGTGTCTGGGCACGAGGTGTTGACGGTCGCCGGGTCGTCTCCGGTGTTGCTGGGTGCTGAGGACTTGCCGCGTGAGGCTGTGGATGCGCTCGGGGTGAGCGTGATGACGGCCGTCAGCGAGAAGCGCGCGACCTGGCGGCATTGGAATCTCACGGCCGAGGCCGCGCGCCAAACGATGCCGTACCGGTTCGCGTCGGCCTCCGATCGGGAAGCCGTCGTCGGCCTCATCGTGGATGCTGCCGAGCGCGCGTCCCTGCGCCTCACGCCGCCAGAGCTCGCCGTTAGTCCTTTGGAGTTTCAACGCGATGACGGGACGTCGGTGTTTCGGCCGAAGCATTCCGTCGTGTTTACGTCGACGGAGTTGCTTGAGGCGGAGACTCGGCTGCTACAGAGGGCTGCGCTCTTGACCGCACCACGGGTGGCGCTCGGTTCGGCTGCTGCCGCTCGGCTACCGGGTGGCGGGCGGCTCGCCGATGACCAGCTTGCGGCGCTCTCTTCCGTCGCCGGATCGGGCCGCGTGATCGATGTTCTGGTGGGGCCAGCCGGCGCGGGCAAGACGACGGCGATGAATGCGCTCCGGCGAGCGTGGGAATCAGCTCACGGAGCCGGCTCTGTGGTTGGGCTGGCTCCTTCGGCTGCCGCCGCGACGGTATTGGCCACGGATCTCGGCATTGCGACGGAGAACCTAGCGAAGTGGTGGCAGACCCATGTCGACCAGGGCTCGTCGTTTCAGGCCGGTCAACTCGTAATCATCGACGAGGCATCGCTGGCCGGCACCCTGCCGCTGGATCGGGTCACCGCGCTGGCTTTAGATGCGGGCGCGAAGGTGCTGCTGGTCGGTGACTACGCCCAGCTGCAGTCGGTCGATGCGGGCGGCGCGTTCTCGCTGCTCGTGCACGATCGAGCAGATGCTCCCGAACTCGTCGACGTGCACCGTTTCGTGCACGAGTGGGAGAAGACCGCATCCCTTGGGCTGCGCCAGGGCAACCCCGACGTGATCGACCGGTATGCCGCGCATGACCGCCTGCGCGAGGGCAGCACCGAGGAGATGGCGGATGCTGCCTACGAGGCGTGGCGTGTGGACATCCGCTCGGGAAAGTCGACCGTGCTGATCAGCGATTCGAATGAGGCCGTCGCGGCGCTGAACGTGCGCGCTCGTACCGAACTGATTCTGGAGGGTCGGGTCGACGCGCTGCGCGAAGTCGCCCTGCATGACGGAACCCGCGCCGCTGTCGGTGACACGGTTATCACCCGGAGGAACGACCGGCGGCTGTATGCGTCGCGTAGCTGGGTGCGCAACGGCGACCGGTGGAACGTGATCGGCGTGCATCGGAATGGTTCGGTTGAGGTGCGGCGGCAGGGGCGACGGTGGGGGAGCACGGTGTTGCTGCCCGCGTCGTACGTCGCTCAGTATGTCGAGCTGGGTTATGCGGTCACCTCGCATCGGGCGCAGGGGATAACGACCGATACCGCGCACGTCGTTGTCGCGCCGAGCATGCCGCGCGAGAACCTGTACGTGGCGATGACGCGGGGTCGCGAGGCGAACACCGCCTACGTCGCCGTCGACCGGCCCAATGTTGCGCACGTGGGGCCGCGGCCAGGTGACGCTGCGGATGTGACGGCGCGCAGCATCCTCTATGGCATTCTGCAGCACGTCGGCGCCGAGCTGTCCGCACACGAGACTCTCGCGGCCGAGCAGGATGCCTGGGGATCGGTGGCGCAACTCGCGGCGGAGTACGAGACCCTCGCGGCGGCCGCGCAGCACGACCGATGGGCGGCGGTCGTGCGGGCGAGCGGTCTCTCGCCGGGCCAGGCTGACGCGGTGGTTGAGTCGGATGCCTTCGGGCCGTTGTCGGCGGAGCTGCGGCGAGCCGAGGCCCACTTTGTGGATGTTGCAAGCATTCTGCCGCGAGTGGTTGCGGCCCGCGGGTTCGAGGATGCGCAGGATATCGCGGCGGTGCTGCGAGCCAGGGTCGCCGCGGTCGTTTCGCGGGATACCGGAGCGGGTCGCACTCGCCGTACGCCGCGGCTCGTCGCCGGGCTGATCCCTCGTGCGCTCGGGCCCATGGATGCTGCCATGCACCAGTCGTTGGTCGCGCGCGCCGACCTGATCGAGTCGCGAGCTGCCGCTGTGCTCGACCAGGCGTTGCTCGCGGGGGAGCCCTGGACTCGAAGGCTTGGGCCGGAGCCGCGGGGGTCAGCGGCTGCCGCGTGGCGCCAGAACGGATGCGCCGTCGCGGCCTACCGAGACCGCTACGGCATGACCGGCGCGAGGCCGCTGGGTGCCTTGCCGGAGTCGACGGCACAGAAGCTCGACGCAGTCAACGCTCATGCCGCTCTTCAGAGGGCACAGCGTCGCGCCGATCACTACTTCTCAGATGCACCCAAACCGGCCGTCACGCGAACCCTGACTCGGTAGGTAGTTTTACAGTCGTTGGCCAAGGGCCCATCTGTGATGCCGTTTCAGGCGGTGGCTGCGCTGCTAGCCTGCATTTATGAGTCATCAATCGACACAGGGTTGGTTCCCAGACCCTTTCGGCCGATATGAGCACCGATGGTGGGACGGCCACCAGTGGACCGAACACGTAGGCGCGGCGGGCCGTCAAACGATTGATGCACCGGTTGTTGCGCCGCCGACGCAGACCGTCTCGCGCCCCGCCACGGTCAACACGATGGCGGCTGCCAGTGCGCCAGTCAACAAGAATGTGCAGCGGCAGGTCCGGCAGCTTGGCGTCGCGGATCCCGCACTTGCAGGCGGCGGTACCCTGTTCACCGAGCAGATCCTGATCGTGAACCAGAAGGCCAAGTTGTTCGAGCGGAAGGCCGAGTATTCGGTCTTCAACCAGCACGGACACAAGGTCGGCGGTGTCCGGCAGTTTGGCATCAGCATGTCGCGCATAGTCGTGGGGCGGGAGAACGAGACCAAGCGACTCCAAATTGTCGACGCCGACGGGCACCCGATCTTGACACTCACCAGACCGGCCACGGTTCTGAAATCAAAGGTGACCGTCATGCGTCAAGATGGCACGCCCGTGGGTCAGATCGTGCAGGAGAACTTCGGCCTGATGGCATCAATGCTCAGCGGCCGGTTCAACATTCGATTCCGCATCGAATCAGCCGGGGTGACGCTCGGCACGATCAACGCCGAGAGTTGGCGTGCCTGGGACTTCAGCATTCAAGACCCGCAGGGATCCGAGATTGCACGAATCACCAAAACGTGGGCGGGGTTCAGCAAGGAAATGTTCACGAAAGCCGACAATTATGTGCTTCAGATACATCGACCGCTCGAAGATCCTCTGCTCTCACTCGTGGTATCCGCGGCGCTCGCCGTTGATACGGTGCTGAAACAAGACACTAACCAGGGAAGTCGCTGACAGTTGTATTCCGGCTTTTTCGGAACATCGACGCACATTGAAACGTGGAGAAGATAAGGCCTACGAATGACACTGACGCTTAGCCCGATTCTGCGTGACGCGGGTATTGATCTCTCTGAAGCGGTGGTGATCCGCCATGCGTACGTGCGGGAGCACGAGGACACCGGCATATCAGGCATCCACGCGGATTCCACTACTCCGGAGATTCTTGAGTACACGCGGAACCAGTCCACACAACGATTCCCTGCCGTGCCGCCACGCTTTTGGGTCGTTTTCATCAAGGAAGGCGGCGACCAGGCCCGCCTCTGGTCCGTGCATGAGAATCGTGGCGAGATCTCCAACGATGGGCAGCGCCGAATCTTTGACTTGGTCGAGTCTGAGCACATGGCTGACCTTCGAGGTCGCCTTGTGATTGGCTGGAGATCGCCGCGCGCCTGGTGGATGCATGCCAGCACGGCCGCGAGCAACCCGGTTATGGGCATCGCCGATGCCGAGCCGGTACCGTTCCCTGGCTTCGACCGACTCGTGCTTGATCACGCGAAACTTCAGGCGGTCATGCGCGAACATCGATACGCCTCGTGGCGCACCGCGCTCGGGTCGGTGGTTGGAATCTACCTGATCACCGATACCAAAGACGGACGCCAATACGTCGGCAAGGCGGACGGTGCTGAGAGCATCCGTCAGCGGTGGGGTGCGTACGCGACCAATGGGCACGGGGGCAATGTCGAACTACGCGGCCTTAAACCTGCCAGCTTTCGTTTCTCGCTCCTACGAGTGTTTGATCCGTCTACGCCGACTCCCGAGATCGACGCCGCTGAGAGTCATTTCAAGATTGCGCTCGATACGCGGCGGCATGGTCTGAACCGGAACTAGGATATGGCGACTTTTCGCGCGATCGTCAGAGAAGCGGTGCAGCCCGAGGGCGGTTTTAGCGACCTGCGACCTATGCGATCGGCCCGATGTCGCCCCGTGGGGCTGCGGCCTGGCTCGGTGAGCAACTTGCCCAGTTCTGGCGCGGTCGCGGACCAAATGGTTTGAGTTAGGATCTGCAAGAACCGTTGTGGAGGTAACAATGACCCGCGAGCCCAAACCGTTCGAGGTCTACGAACCAGGGGTCCTGTTGCACGGGACGAAAGCCTACTTGGCGGTGGGCGACCTTTTGGTTCCCGGTCGCGACTCGAATTTCGAAGCCGGCAGGCGAACGAACTATGTCTACCTGACGGCAACGTTGGACGCCGCGACCTGGGGCGCTGAATTGGCAGTTGGGGTGGGCCGGGGACGCATTTACATCGTCGCACCGCGAGGTGCACTCGAGGACGACCCCAACGTGACGGATAAGAAGTTCCCCGGCAATCCGACTCACTCCTACCGCACCCGCGAACCGGTGGAGGTGGTGGGTGAACTCGTGCATTGGATTGGGCACTCGCCGGTGCGGGTGCAGTCAATGCGAGATGGTCTCGACGCCCTTGCACGGGAAGGCCGCGCGGTCATCGACGACTAAAGAGTGTCGTGAATGCCGTGGGGGAAGGGTGCGAGGCGGTGCAGGGGCGCGCGGGGCAGCATCCGCTCTGAAAGGCACGCGGCACTTTCGCCTGAGGGTATCCAGTTCTAAAGTGGTTGTAGGTAACCTCTCTACGCGCCGTCGCTCGTTGCGATGGTATGACTTTCAGTCCTTCAGGTTCTTGTTGCCGAACATCTGAAAGGCCGCGCCATGTTCGAACTCATCCTGGCCGCCACTGCCCGCAGCTCTTTCTTCATGCGCCGCATAATGCCGACAGCCATCGTGATCGACGCCATCAATACGCGGCGTGGGTTGAAGTGGGGGGTGCCAGCGATGCTGCTCGCCGTTCCATATGCGATCGCTGCTGTCTATTGCCGAGCCCAGATTGAAGCCGGTGGTGCGGGCTGGCTGAACCTGCTCGTGATCCTGTGTCTCTGGAACACCCTCAAGTTTGTTTTGATCGGGCCCATCAGCCTGCTGAAGTTGATCGCGGTACGCGTTCGTGAAGCCGTGGCGCGGCGTCGCATGGCGCGGGCGCTGATCGTCGACAGCGTCGAGCTTTTCGACGAGCCGGTGCTCGTGTCGAGGCGCGTCTGACGGCACGTGATGGTCGGCGTACCTTCTAATAGCGGCAGGATGTGGCTCACACAGGTCCGCGCACAGGAGGTTTCATTATGACGATCCCGCAGGAGCAGTTCGATGACCTGCTCAGCCGCACCGCGCTGGCTGCGCTGTTCTACTATCCGGAGGTCGCCGTCGACGATGACGGCCACAACCTGCAAAACGACATCGCCTACTGCCTGGAGCCCGTCGCCGGGATCGCGTACGAGGACGCCGAACGGCTCCGGGTCGTGGTCGGGCGTGTGATCACGAATCCGACAGCGCATCGCTCTGAACTCCTTGCTCTGGTCATCGAGCTGGCCCCGCCGCCTGCCGCGTAGCCGCGATCATGAGCGACCCATTTGATGAAGCCGCCGCGCCGTCGAAGTCACTGGTGGAGCATCCGTCGGTTGATGATGAGGCGGAGAAGCGGCGCCAGTATGTGGCGGCGAACCGCGACCGGATCCGCGAGCTGAATCGGCTCTGGCGGTCGGAGCACCTCGACCGGGCCCGGGAGTTGAATCGTGACTGGATGCGTCGAGCCGTGGCCCGCCGGCACCGCGAGGCGGAGGTGCGGGCGCGGGGGAGGGAGCGAGCGAAGCGCTGGCGGGTGGAGCATCCGGAGCGCCGGCGTGAGTATCAGCAGCGGTGGGTGGCGGAGAATCGCGAGAAGGTGCGCGAGTACTACAACCGCTACTACGAGGCCCACCGCGACGAGGTGAACGCCCGGGCCGCGGCCAGGCGGGATGCGGACCCCGAGCGTACGAAGCAGACCACTCGCCAATGGGCCGAGCGCAACAAGGAGCGCCGGGCTGAGCTGCAGCGCAACCGGCGCAGCGATCCGGAGATCTATCGGTCCGAGTTGGAGGCCAACGCTGCCGCGCGTCGCCTCAAGCGCAGCCTGAGCCGGGCCGGCCTGCCGCCGAAGCTTCTGCACGCGACGACTGCGGCTGAGCGTCGTGCCAATGCGCGCGAGGCCGACGCGTATTTCAATGACCCGTCGAGGCCCGAGCATCTGGGGCAGTTCACGGTGTTTGCTGAGTCGCTGACTGAGCACATGCTCAAGAACGGCGCTCGCATGCGCGGGTTCGCCGAGGCCTACGTATCGTCGCGCGCCCGCATCGGGCTGCCGTCGGTGTCGGTGGAGGACATCGTCTACGCCCGAGCCGTCGAGATAGTCGCAGAGCGGATGCGGCGGGTCGACCTGCTGACCAGCCGCGACGTCGCCGCGGCCGTGCGGAGCACGAAGGCGGAGGTTCAGAAAAAAGAGCGGCTGCGGCAGTTCGATGGACTCATCAGAACAGTCGTGACCCATGCGCACCGCAATAGTGCGCGGTTTCGCGTCGACGCGGAGATGGATAACCAGGCTAGGACTCATCGGGGAAAGCCTCGTGTGCCCGTCGAATCACTGGTCGTGCAGCTTGCGATGCAGGAGGTCATTGGGCGCGTGCCCACGAACAGGCTGACAATTGAGGATGCTCGGAACGCTGCCCACGTCGCGAAGCAGCGCGTTGCGATGTCTTTCCAAGCTCGTCCGGACGCGGTAGACGAACGGATTCACCGACCGTCAGTCGGGTAACTTGGATTTGGCTTGCCACACCCTGGATGTGGGCGGATTTCGCGGTCTCCCTGGACGCCTGCCCAGATCGGTCAAGCGCGGTCGCGACCGTTGTGCGGAAGCGCGGGGCTAGTCACAGCCGGTCACCACGTCAGGTGTGCAATCCGAGACCAGGAGTTCGGCTCGCGCTCGGTATCGTATGTCGAACGGGTGTGGGTTTGAGGCCAAACACAGGGACTTGATGCGCGCACGTTTATTCAACGTTTATTGCGTCGAGACCATCCGAGATGGGCCGAGGTATTGCGATAGAATTGTGCCAGATATCACAGGGAACTCCTGATCAGATCGAGATCGGACAAGTTCAGTCTAGGTTTCGCAATGAGAGTCGCTCGGCCAAGAAGGGTCCGCCGCAATCCGATTGTCGTAGGTTCGATTCCTACCGGGGGCACCGTGAGGCCGATTGTCGCAGAGAGCGATTCCTACCGGGGCGCCCAATTGCTAGATTTAGGTATGCGAGAACTCCAGGCGCGAATCATCGCGGAACTCAACGTCTCACCCACCATCAACCCGGCCGCCGAAGTGCGTCGTCGGGTAAAATTTCTCAAGGAATACCTCAAGCACACGGGCGCTCAGGGCCTGGTGCTCGGTATCAGTGGGGGACAGGACTCCAGCCTCGCCGGCCGGCTGTGCACCCTGGCTGTCGACGAACTCGTCAACGAGGGGCACCCGTCGACCTTCGTGGCAGTGCGCCTGCCCTACGCGGTGCAACGCGACGAAGTAGATGCCCAACTCGCGTTGGAATTCATCCGTCCGCAATCGAAAGCCACCTTTAACATCGAACTGGCCGTCGACGGGTTCGAGAGCGAATTCCTCGCCAGCCTCGACGTGGGCATGACCGATTTCACCAAGGGCAACGTCAAGGCGCGTGCGCGCATGATCGCCCAGTATGCGCTGGCTGGCCAACTCGGCCTGCTCGTGGTCGGCACCGATCATGCCGCCGAAGCGGTCACCGGATTCTTCACCAAGTACGGTGATGGCGGCACCGACATCCTTCCGCTCACCGGGCTGACCAAGCGGCAGGGCCGCGCGTTGCTGATGGAGCTCGGTGCGCCAGAGCAGCTCTATCTGAAGGATCCCACCGCCGACCTGCTCGACCACACGCCCGGCCAGACAGATGAAGCCAATCTGGGGCTGCAGTACGAGAACATCGATGACTTTCTTGAGGGCTTTTCGGTCGAAGACGAGGTCGCCGCCGCGATCGAAGCGCGCTACCTCAGCACCGAGCACAAGCGGCGGGTGCCAGCCTCACTCTTTGACGAATGGTGGCAGTAGCCCGGGCGAGAAGCGCACCGACAAGAAACGAGCCGGTCAGCGCTGAGATAGCGCCGACCGGCTCGTGCACGTGCTGTCCACGTGTGTCTACAGGGTCGGGGCCGCCGACGAACGAGTAAGTGGATCCGTGCTGCGCACCTCAAGCTTGTTCACGTCATCAAGCAGACGCTGAGTCTCTGTTGATGCGTTCGCCGTTGACGAGTTGGACGGCGTCGAGGCGGATGCGCCAGAGCGGTTGACCGCCGCGGGCGTGAGCGGTGCGGAGCGCACCGGAGCGGTCGCTGAATCGGTCCCGGTGAACTGGTCGTGGTGCTGCTGCGCCACCCACGCCTCCTGCTCGGCGAGCAGGCTCTTCTCGGTTGAGGAGTTTTGTGACTTCCACCGGTCCAGATCTCCCTGGAAAATCTTGCGTGCGCGGGCCGGCTTGTTCTGCCACTCCACCAAGCGGTCGCGAAACTCGACCAGGGCCGGTTCCAGCTGGTAGCCGAAGGTGGCGGAGGTTCGCTTGAGCTCATACAGTTCGTGGGCCGCCCAGTTCGCCGCGATCCCCGACCCGCGAATCGGCAGCAATCGAACCTGGATGTCCGCCTGTCCGACCGCGCGGTCGCTCATGACCTGCTCTTGCGGTGTCAGCGAATTCCATACGGATGCCTCGGTGGCGGCATCAACGAGGGTTGCGATCGCGGCCACCTTGATCTCGCGATCCCGCTGGGAGATGAGCCTTTTGACGGCCCCACGCGAGATCAATGCGGCCAGAACGCTGGCAATAATGATCGCGCCGATGAACACGACCGCCGTGAAAATCATCGGTCGAGTACTGACATCGGTAAACCAGGCTACGAAGCTATTCCACCATTCCATGGGTGGATTTTATCCGCGTCGCACCCCGTTCCCGGGGACCAGACGCGGCGTGCCCCCACACAATTGCGGCAATACGTGTAACGCTCGCGGAAGCACGCGACGTGTCAGTAGATCTAGTCACGCTTCACCGGATGCAGCCACGCTTCACCGAAAACAATCAACCGCGTCGTTGATGCGGGAGAATACGCCGAGCTCACGGGTGCGGGTCGCAAAGACGACGCGCCGAGCGCTGAATCGGACATCGCCACCGTCTTCGCCAGCAGTGAGTTCGATATAGCCGATCACTGCGCCGGCCGGGTCGACGATGCGCCACAGCCCGGCGCGCACGGCGATGAAATCGCGGCCCCGGATGTGCGGAATTACTGCGCGAGCAATCGGTGCGATGAGAGTTGTCATGCGAGCTCCTTCGTAGTGGTGACTCCCGGCACCCGACCGGCCGCGGGTGTTTTTTTCACCGTAGAGGCGACCACCGACATCCTCCTGCGGCACCGAGGCAGGAGTTGACGCCTCCTCCACAGCTTCTCGGCAGCGCAATTCTGCACGGTCTCGCGCGAAGTGAAACGAGACGAGCCTCCCGGGCAGCACACTCGCAGTGTGCGACCCGGAATCGACGAAGACTGGCACGAGTTGTCGGTTCCGGGTTGTGTGCGCCCACCGTCTGATTGGCGCCCGAGCGATCGCGTTCACGCGATAACCGTGCCGGGAGAAACTATGAGTGAGCACATCGCCGTATCCGGAATTATCGGCACCGTCCCCCGCCACAGCGTAAGCAAGAACGGAGTCCCTGTCACATCCTTTCGGCTGGCCGCCCACCAGAGTCATTTTGACCGGGCCAAGAACGGCTGGGTCGACGACGACAGCAGTTGGTATTCCGTTACGACCTTTCGCCAGCTGGCCATGAATGCGGCTTCCTCGCTCCACAGGGGCGAGCACATCGTCGTGACCGGTCGCTTGGTCATTCGTGAATGGACCAACGCGGAACGTTCCGGAGTGGACGTCGAGATCGTCGCTGAATCCCTCGGCCACGACCTGACCTGGTACACCACGACGCCGGTGCGCAACGCTGCGCCCGCCCGCACCGGGGCAGGTCAGACCGGACCGCCGCCGGTCGAATCTGCTGAATCTGCCGCATCGGCCGACGCGTACGAGGAACAGAGCGCGCACATCGACCGTTCCGGAGACGGCTTTGTTCCGATCGACACCGATGCTGATCGAGATGAATATGCGCGTTTAGACTCGTAGCAGCGTCCGCAAACGTGGACCAGGGGAGGCAGTTCGTGCGCGTGGCGGTACCGGCAGAGCAGACTATGACCACGGGTAGCCGTCGATGGCGCGCCCGCCGCCCGCGATTAATCGTGGGTGCGGTGGGCGCCGCGCTACTGTTCGGCGTCGGCCTGACCGCGTGCACCGGCAGCCCGGAAGAGCCCAGCCCCAGTTCAGCGGCGCCGACAAGATCCGCAACACCGGAAGTGTCGGCAACATCGGAAGTGTCGGCAACACCGGAGCCAGGCACTGCGCTGCTACCGACCGGAACCGCCAGCGACAACCTCGCCTATTTCAACTTTCTCGCCGCAGCCGTGACCACGGCAGATTCAGGTGCCGACGGACGCGCCTACATCGACGCACTTGTAGCCGGCGGGTTCGATCGAAGCGTTATGCAGGTGACCTTCGATCGAACCCAGGCCGACCTCGTCGCCGACTCGGTGCAATTCTCGGTGAATTTCGCTGGCGAATGCCTGATCGGCCAGATCGGGCCGGCCAGCGATGGCTTCCACAGCGTTGTTGCACCCCTGCTGTCGACGGGTTTGTGTCTTGTTGGGTCCACCCGCCAAATAGACTGGTAATTATTATGGCCGAATTTATTTACTCAATGGTCCGCGCTCGCAAGGCGATCGGCGAAAAGCTGATTCTCGACGACGTCACCATGTCCTTCTATCCAGGCGCGAAGATCGGTGTGGTCGGCCCGAACGGTGCCGGAAAGTCCACCATTCTCAAGATCATGGCGGGTCTGGATACCCCCAGCAACGGCGAGGCGAGACTCTCCCCGGGCTACACCGTCGGCATCCTCATGCAGGAGCCGCAGCTCGACGAGAGCAAGACCGTGCTGGAGAACGTGCAGGAGGGGGTCGGGCCGATCAAGGCCAAGGTTGACCGCTTCAACGAGATCAGCCTCGCCCTCGGCGAACCCGACGCCGACTTCGATACCCTGCTCGCCGAAATGGGCGTGTTGCAGGAAGCCATCGATGCAGAGGATGCCTGGGACCTCGACTCCCAGCTCGAACAGGCCATGGATGCTCTTCGTACTCCGCCGGGGGACTACAGCGTCTCCAACCTCTCCGGCGGCGAGAAGCGCCGCGTGGCGCTGACCAAGCTACTGCTGCAGAAGCCAGACCTGCTGCTGCTCGACGAGCCCACTAACCACCTCGATGCCGAGAGTGTGCTGTGGCTGGAACAGCACCTCGCCAAGTACCCGGGCGCCGTGCTCGCCGTCACCCACGACCGGTACTTTCTCGACCACGTCGCCGAGTGGATCGCCGAAATCGACCGTGGGCACCTGTACCCCTACGAGGGCAATTACTCGACCTATCTCGAGAAGAAGCAGGAACGTCTGCTGGTGCAGGGCAAGAAAGACGCGAAGCTCTCGCGTCGTCTCGCCGACGAACTCGAGTGGGTGCGCTCCAATGCCAAGGGACGCCAGGTGAAGTCAAAGGCTCGACTGGCTCGCTATGAAGAGATGGTCACCGCCGCCGAAAGCACCCGGAAGCTCGACTTCGAAGAGATCGTTATTCCGGTTGGCCCGCGTCTGGGCGCCCAGGTCATCGATGCGACCAAGCTCAAAAAGGGCTTCGACGGGCGACTCCTCATCGACAACCTCAGCTTCACACTGCCGCGCAACGGCATCGTGGGCATCATCGGCCCGAACGGCGTGGGAAAGACCACCCTGTTCAAAACCATCGTCGGCAAAGAACCGCTCGATGATGGAGACCTCAAGATTGGTGACACCGTCGACATCTCCTATGTTGACCAGGACCGCGGCGGCATCGACCCGGAGAAGACGCTGTGGGAGGTTGTCTCCGACGGCCAGGACTACATTCAGGTCGGCAAAACCGAGATCCCGTCACGCGCCTACGTGTCAACCTTCGGGTTCAAAGGCCCTGACCAGCAGAAGAAGGCTGGTGTGCTCTCCGGTGGTGAACGCAACCGCTTGAACCTGGCCCTCACCCTGAAGCAGGGCGGCAACCTGCTGCTCCTCGACGAGCCCACTAACGACCTCGACGTCGAAACCCTCGGTTCCCTGGAAAACGCACTGCTCGAATTTCCGGGTTGCGCCGTGGTGATTACTCACGACCGGTGGTTCCTTGACCGGATTGCCACGCACATCCTCTCGTACGAGGGAACCGACGACAACCCGGCCAACTGGTATTGGTTCGAGGGCAACTTCGAGTCGTACGAGCAGAACAAGATCGAGCGGCTTGGACCGGATGCAGCCAAGCCGCACCGTTCTGCGTACCGCAAGCTCACCCGCGACTAAAACAATCAGGGAGACCGTTGTGAAGCTGCACGTTCCGATTCGCCTGCGCTGGTCCGACCTGGATGCCTACGGTCACGTCAACAATTCCGAGATGCTGCGCCTGCTGGAGGAGGCGCGCATCCTGGCCTTTTGGGTAACCGAAGACGACGTGGCGATCGGCGCGAGCACCGCAGTGCTCGACGGCCGCCCGGGAGCGGCGACCCTCACGCTCATCGCGCGACAGGAGATCGAATACCTGGCGCCGGTTCCGTACCTGCGCCAGCCGCTCGACGTGCGCCTGTGGCTCGGCAAACTCGGCGGCGCCAGCCTCGACGTCTGCTACGAGGTCTGCAGTCCGGAGGGGATCACGCCCGAGGTGCTCTACGCCCGTGCCAACACCACGATCGTGCTCGTCGATGCGGAGAGTTCGCGCCCGCGCCGCATCAACGACACCGAACGCGAGGCCTGGACACCGTACCTCGACGCCCCGATCGAGTTTGCCCGGCGCTAGGCCGACGGTACGACGTAGTCGCCGGCGATTTCGACGGCAACCGGGTCGAGGCCACGCGGCGCTGGCCCATCGAGCAGCTCGCCGGTGGTGGAGTCAAAGCGCGACTGGTGGCAGGGACACTCCAGGTCCGTCTCCTTCGGCAGTACCCGGCAGCCCTGGTGTGGGCAGATTGCGTTGAACGCGACGACGGTCCCGGTCGTGGGCTGCGAGATCAGGATCGCGGTTCCGTCGAGCCTGGCGGAAACCGACCCGCCGACGGGGATATCGGCGAGGGTAGCGAGCACTTCCTTGCCACCGACGGTCGTTCGTTCGTTCTGTCCGCCCGCGCAGCCCGTGAGCGCGACTGCAGTACCGATGCCGATGCCACCGAGAGCGACGACCGATCGGCGGGATAATTCGGACGGGACCATGGTGGCACTCCTTGTGAGTTCAATCGCGGCTGGGGCTGAGCTGCGTGAGACGGTGACATCGTGACGACGAGGATGCGTTCAGAATCTACACGATCTAACGCATTGAGGCTCGAATGGCGGCACTTTGCGTCCCCCACGGGATGACTATTCCAGAATGATGGGCACGCGCAACATGCCCTCCTGGGCGACCGTGGCAAGGAGTACACCAGCGCGGCTGAAGATGCTGCCGGTGGCCAGGCCGCGGCCGCCCTGCGCGCTGGGAGAATCCTGCACATAGAGCAGCCACTCATCGACCCGACCGAACCGATGCCACCACATGGCGTGGTCGAGGCTTGCCACCTTGAGGCCGGGTGTGGACCAAGCGACGCCGTGGCGCCGCATGATTGGCTCCATGATCGAATAGTCGCTGGCATAGGCCAGGGCCGCGCGGTGCACGTCGGGGTCGTCGGGCAGCGGTGAGAAGGTCTTCATCCACACCATCTGGCGGGAGGTGTGCTCACCGTTGACCTTGAGGTAGATCGGCGAGGGCACATGACGCATATCAAAGGGACGCTCACTCGCCCAGTAGCGCGCGACAGAATGATCGATGTGCGACAGGGATTCCGCGGCGGTCGGCAGGCTTTCCGGGTCGGGAATATCCTGGGGCATCTCCAGGTGGTGTTCCAGGCCCTCATCGGCGTCCTGGAAGGACGCGATCATCGACAGGATCGGTACGCCGTCCTGGTAGCACTGCGTGCGCCGGGTCGAAAAGGAGCGACCGTCATGAATGCGCTCGACCGAAAAGGTGATCGGCTGGTTGACATCGCCGGGGCGCAGAAAGTAGCCGTGCATCGAGTGCACATGGCGTTCGTCCGGCACGGTACGCATCGCGGCGACGAGGGATTGGGCGAGTACCTGCCCGCCGAACACGCGGCCGAGCGGCATCCACTCGGACGGGCCGGTGAAGATGTCTTCGCTGGTGCGGGCACCGGTGTCGGTCAGGTCGAGGACGGCCAGAAGGCCTTCCAGGGGTTTATGCATGCTCTCTCCTCGGGCAGTTTCGTGTCCGCGGCATGCGGTTGATTCGTATCTTGGTAGTTTAGGAGATGATGAGCCAGTCATTCACTCTTACCGATTCCCAGTCCCTCAGCGACCTGACCGTGTTTCTCTCACGCAGCGGCCGTGTTCTCGACGGTTCTGTGCGCCTCATTGCATCCGGGGGGGTACTCGCGGTGTACACCGCGATCTTCTACCCGCGCGGCCTGCTCGATGCGAGCCCGACCGTGCTGGGGCTGCGAACTTTTGCGCTGACAACGCCGGTCGACCTCGATAAGGTCGTGCCGGTACGATCCCTGCTGGAACGACTGAAACGCCTCGAATCCACCGCACCAGACCTGACCCAACCGGTCACCGTGACCGTGCCGCTCGAGGTGAACACCGTGACCTGGGCCGGGATCTCCCCCCCCAGGGGCGGCTGGGAACCGCACGGTCAGGCTCCCGCTTCGCAACTTGAAGCGGCCGCTCGCGCGGGTATCGACGAGGTTGCCGCTGCCGTTCCCGAGGGTACGGGAGAGCTGATCGTCGACCGCGTGCGCAGCGAGGTCTGGAATCGTCAGGTCGACGGGTTCGAATTCGTACCGACCGGTGCCGGCTTCGCGGCGTTCAGCCTGGGATTTCTGGCCGACGACGAACCGGTGCAGCTTTTCGAGTCGGGGTTGTGGGCTCGCCTCAGCACAAGTCGCGGCCATGTTCTGGTGCGGCGCAAGCCAGGGGCCCTCAAGGCCTGACCCTTCAGAGGGCAGCGGTGTCGGTCGCGAGCAGGGCCGCCCACACATCCGCACGTGCCGGAAAAGACCCCAGGTCGCGGCCGAGCAGCTGCTCGGCCTGCTGAATGCGGGTGCGCACCGTGTGGCGGTGTACCCCGAGATGCGCGGCGGCCTCGCCGAAATGCCCGTTGCGCAGCAGCCAGACGCGCAGCGTGGTCAGGAGCTCGGTCGTGTGCGCCTGATCGTGTGCCAAAACCTGGGCGAGGGTGGCCAGGCCGACCTCGCGGGCATCCGTTCGTGTGAGCAGCGCCAGCACCCCCTGACGAGCGACAACACTGAAGTCGGTTACGCCCGGGGCGCTCTCTCGCGCTCGGGCCAGCGCCTGCTGACCCTGGTCGAGGGCGCGGGGCAGCTGGTTATAGGGTGTCGGCTCCGACAGACCGGCGTGCAGCTCGAACAGCGCGCACAGATCCGAGAGGATGACCCGGGCCGACGGGCTCAGACACAAGACGATGGTGTCCTTCTGGCGGGCGAAGAAAAGCTGCCCGGGGGAGTCCTCGACGCGGAGCTCCAGATAATCGGTAATGGCGTCCCGGCGCGCGGTCGGCGCCTCGACGACGGCAACGAGTACCGGTGCCACCGGGAGCGCTCCCCACATCTGCCGAGAAATCTGTTCGACCAGGGTGTGGTCACCGCCGAGCAGGGTGTGCATAAGCCCGGAGCGCAGCAGTGCCTGGGCGCGATCGAGGGCGTTGTTCTGCTCCAGCGCGAGGCCGGCGAGAGCGATGACGCTCGTGACGACTTCGGTGCTGGCCTGGTCGAGGGCCCGCGGACCACCGAGGGCGAGCACCCCGCGCAGGTGGTCGTGACCGCCGAGGGTCTGCAGGGTGAGGGTCTCGCCGCCGGCGTTGACGGTGCTGCTGGACCGCTGGCCGCGGGAGAGGAGGCGCCTCGTCTCCTGCTGAACGGTAGCCAGGGCATCGGGGGCTGTGGTGAAGGTGGCGCGGGGAAATACTCGGTCGATGGTCCCGGTCGCATCGAACAGGGCGACCCAGTGGCCGAGCTGGGTCGATAGCTCGGCCAGCGTTGCACTCAGACCATCGGGGCGGAGCGCGGCGAGCGCGATGGCGCGTTGTGCCTTCAGGGCCCACGTGGCGCGCGCATACCGATCCTCCGCCACGAGGTCGCCGGCCGCCCGCGCGACGGCAATAAACGGGGTGCGGTAGGGCACCTCGAGCAGCGGCAGCTTGAAATATCGACAGGCGGCCAGGAGTCCGTCGGGCGTGCCGTCCCGAATGACCTCGGTGCCGAAACCGAGCGCCGTGATGCCCCGGTCTCGCAGGCGCTGAACATAGGGAAGGTAGTCGATATCGGAGGAGAGTTCGCTGCCGAACTGGGTTCCGGTCGTCAGCAGTACCTGATCGGCGGACAGGAAGGGGGTCGGGTCGATGAGGTCGGAGCTGTGTACCCATTCCACCGTTCTATCGAGCATCGCCTCGCGCCTGACCGGGTCCTCGTTATCGAGGAGGGTAAGTCCGAGGTTCGGATCAGCCAGCAGCACGCGCAGGGTGGGAAGCATGAATGCCCTATACAGTTCGGCGAGTAGTTGTTCTTCGACTATACAGTTCGGACGTATTATCGCCGGCGCGTTGTGCTTAGCATTGCCGGACCGGCATCGTGCCCGCGATACCGCCCGTGTGTGAAAGGAAACGCTTATGACACTCGTAGATACAGTACGCCCCACCAGCACCCCCCTCGGTGGTCCCTCACTGGTGCAGGAACGAAAGCTGGTCACGTCCGTCCCCGGACCGAAGTCACGTGCGCTGAGCGAACGCAAGGCCCAGGCGGTTTCAGCGGGCGTCGGTATTGCGCTGCCGGTTTATGTCGTAGCGGCCGGTGGAGGCGTGCTCGTCGACGTCGATGGCAACTCGCTGATCGACCTCGGGTCGGGCATTGCGGTGACCGGTGTCGGCAACAGCGCCCCGCGTGTCGTTGAGGCCGTCGCTGCCCAAGTCGCCCAGTTCACTCACACCTGTTTCACCGTGGCACCGTATGACTCCTATATTGAGGTGGCCGAAGCCCTGAACCGGCTCACGCCGGGCGACCACGAAAAGCGCAGCGTACTGTTCAACTCCGGTGCCGAATCGGTGGAGAACGCCGTGAAGATTGCCCGCCACTTCACCGGCAAGCAGGCCATCGTGGCTTTCGACCACGCCTATCACGGACGCACCAACCTCACCATGGGCCTGACGTCCAAGAGCCAGCCCTACAAGAGCGGCTTCGGCCCCTTCGCCCCCGAGGTGTACCGGGCCCCCATGTCCTATCCACTACGCGACGGCGGTTTGGACGGCGTCACGGCCGCCAACCGTGCGATCTCACAGATCCAGAGTCAGATCGGCGCGAGCAACCTCGCCGCGATCATCATCGAGCCCATCCAGGGTGAGGGCGGCTTCATCGTTCCCGCTCCGGGCTTTCTGCCCACCCTGCTCACCTGGTGCCGCGCCAACGAGGTCGTCTTCATCGCCGACGAGATCCAGACCGGTTTCGCCCGCACCGGCAACATGTTTGCTTGTGAGCACGAGGGCATCGTGCCCGACATGATCTGCACTGCCAAGGGGATCGCTGGCGGCCTTCCGCTGTCGGCCGTCACGGGGCGAGCTGACATTATGGACTCGCCTCATGCCGGGGGCCTCGGCGGAACCTATGGTGGCAACCCGGTGGCCTGCGCCGCCGCGCTGGCCACCATCGACACCTATGAATCGGAAAACCTGGTCGAACGGGCCGCCTCCATCGGAGCAATTATGGGCGAACATTTCCATGCGCTCGCCGCGGCCGACCCGCGCATCGGAGAGGTGCGCGGTCGCGGTGCCATGATGGCCATTGAACTCGTCGACCCCGCCACGGGCGAGCCGGATGCCGCCCTGACCGGTCGAATCATCGCCGCTGCCCACGCGCAGGGCGTCATTCTGCTCGGCTGCGGAACCTACGGCAACGTAATCCGCTTTCTCCCGCCGCTCAGCATTCCCGATGCCCTGCTGCTCGAGGGCCTGCAGGTACTCTCCGACACGCTGGCCACCGCATGAGCGCCCTGCTCGAGGGTGACGTTCGTTCCTCGGTCGAGGCACGAAGTGCCGCACTGTTGGCCCGCGTTCCGCACCAGCTGTACATCAACGGCCAGTGGGAGAACGGCACCGGGGAACCGATGGTGGTCACCGACCCGGCAACGGGGCGGGTTCTGAAGCAGATTCAGAACGCATCCGTCACTGATGGCGCCCGCGCGCTCGATGCGGCCGTTGGTGCGGCAGCTTCCTGGGCGGCCACCCCGGCCCGGGCGCGCGCCGAGATTCTGCGTCGCGCCTTCGACCTGCTGCAGGAACGACGCGATGACTTCGCCATGCTCATGACGCTGGAGATGGGTAAGCCGATCGCCGAAGCCAACAGTGAAGTCACCTATGGCGGCGAGTTTCTGCGCTGGTTCAGCGAGGAAGCCGTGCGGATCAGTGGGCGTTACGGCGCTACCCCTGAGGGCACCGGCACGATGGTCGTCACCCACCAGCCCGTCGGTCCCTGCTACCTGATCACGCCGTGGAACTTTCCGCTCGCCATGGCCACGCGCAAGATTGCGCCGGCGCTCGCCGCGGGGTGCACGGTCGTCGTCAAACCGGCCGAGCTCACCCCGCTGACCACTCTGCTGTTCGTGCAGTTACTCGAGGATGCCGGTGTGCCGGCCGGCGTTGTGAACGTCATCACGACGTCCCAATCGCAACGGGTGTCGGCCCCGATCATCGCCGACCCCCGGCTGCGCAAGCTCAGCTTTACCGGGTCGACAGTCGTCGGGCGTGCGCTGATCACCCAGGCCGCCCAGAACGTGCTGCGCACCTCAATGGAGCTCGGTGGGAACGCCCCGTTCGTCGTCTTCGCTGATGCTGATCTTGAGAAGGCCGTTACCGGGGCCATGCTCGCGAAGTTTCGCAATACCGGCCAGGCCTGCACGGCAGCCAACCGTTTCATCGTGCACGCGTCGATCGCCGAAGAGTTCGGTCGCCGCCTCACCGACCGGGTGAATGCCCTGGTGCAAGGACCCGGAATCGACCCGACGGTGGACTTCGGGCCGCTCGTGACCGACGCGGCCGTCGACAACATCGATGCCCTCGTACAGGACGCCGTCTCTCGCGGTGCCACACTGCTCACCGGAGGCGTCCGACCGCACGGCCCCGGTTCGTTCTACGCCCCCACCGTGCTCACCGGCGTGAAACCCGACAGCCGCATGGTGAAGGAGGAGATCTTTGGTCCGGTTGTCGGCATCACAACCTTCGAAACAGATGAAGAGGCCATTGAATTAGCCAATGACACCGAATATGGGCTTATTGGTTATGTTTTTACCACCGATATCGCCCGTGGACACCGTATGATCAACAGTGTTGACACGGGCATGATGGGCTTGAATACCGGCCTTGTCTCCAATGCTGCGGCCCCGTTCGGCGGTGTCAAACAGTCCGGTCTCGGTCGTGAGGGCGGGCTCGAAGGCATCCACGAATACCTCTCTACCAAGTACACCCTTCTTTCCGCGACTTAATCCACTACCCACCACAGGAGCAACCATGACCACGATTGATCGTGACGTCGTTATCATCGGCGCCGGGGCATCTGGTCTGACCGCCGCCACGGCATTGCAGAAAGCCGGCCTCAGCGTGGCCGTGCTTGAAGCCCGTGACCGTGTCGGCGGGCGCCTGTGGACCGATCAAATCGAGGGCGCCATGCTCGAGATCGGCGGGCAGTGGGTCTCGCCCGACCAGCACGCCCTAAAAGAGACGCTCGCCGAGCTGGGCCTGGACACCTATCCGCGTTACCGAGCTGGCCGCAACGTCTACATCAACGGTGCCGGCGTGGTCAGCCGGTTCGACGGCGACATCTTTCCGGTGCCGGCGGGTACCGAGGAGCAGATTATCGGCCTGATCGACAAGCTCGACGTGCTCGTGGCTGAAATCAACCCGGATAGTCCGTGGGAACATCCGCTCGCCAAGGAACTCGACGAGATCTCATTCAGTCGCTGGCTCGAAACCCAGACCAGCGACCAGGAAGCCCGCGACAACATCGGCATGTTCATTGCCGGGGCCATGCTGACCAAGCCCGCACACGCCTTCTCGGCGTTGCAGGCTCTGCTCATGGCCGCCAGTGCCGGCTCCTTCAGCAACCTTGTCGACGCCGACTTCATTCTCGACGAGCGCGTGGTTGGCGGACTACAGCAGGTGCCGCTGTTGCTGGCCGAGAAGCTCGGCAGCGACGTGTACCTCGAACAGCCCGTTCGCAGCCTGGCCTGGAGTGAGCGCGGTGTCAGGGTCGTCGCCGAGAACCTGACGGTGAACGCTCGGCACGCCATCGTGGCCGTGCCGCCGCCGTTGATCAGCCGGATCAGCTTTGACCCGCCCCTGCCGCGTCGGCAGCAGCAGCTGCACCAGCACCTCTCCATGGGCTTCGTCATCAAGGTGCACGCCGTCTACGAGACGCCGTTCTGGCGCGCCGCTGGCCTCTCCGGCACCGCGTTCAGCCCCTACGAACTCGTGCACGAGGCCTATGACAACACCAACTTCGACGACCCGCGCGGTACCCTCGTGGGTTTCGTTTCGGATGAAGAAGCGGATGCCGTCTTCGCGCTGAGCGCCAAGGAGCGCAAGGCCCGCATCCTCGAGTCTCTATCGCACTACTACGGCGAGCAGGCGCTGCACCCGGTCGTGTATTACGAAAGCGACTGGGGCTCAGAGGAATGGACCCGAGGCGCCTATGCGGCCAGCTTCGATATGGGGGGCCTGGCCCGCTATGGTGCGGAACTGCGCAACCCGGTCGGCCCGATCTCCTTCTCGTGCAGCGACATGGCCGGTAAGGGCTACCAGCACGTGGACGGTGCCATCCGGATGGGGCAGGACGTGGCCGCGGCGATCGTCGCGGCGCGCGAGCCGCAGACCAGCACGACCGCGTGAGGTCTCTGGTCGGCGACCCCGCCACTTCCCGGGCCTGCACCCAGTTGTGGAACTGTCGCGTTTAACCGACTCAAACGGTCGAAAACTTACAGTTCGGCGCTGGCAACGTGGGCGCTCAACGGGCGCGCTTGCTCCGCAGCAGCCGGCCGGCCTCGCGCACGGCGAGGTAGACGAGGGCGGCGAGCAGCACGAACGCCCAGTCGTTCCAGCCGAGTGGCCCGGTCTGGAACAGCACGTTCACGAACGGTACGTAGACGATGACGAGCATCATGCCCAGGCCGAAGGCGCAGGCGAGCCAGAAGGTGGGATTGGAGAACTGGTAGCGGCTGAACGCACCCAGCTCGCTGCGGCGCTGAATAATATTGACCAGCTGGCAAACCAGGATCGTAACGTAGGTCATGGTGGTGGCCTGTGCCACGATCGCGGCGGCGACGGGACCCTCGAACGGGTCTACACCGGCACGTCCATAGAAGACGAGGTAGTTGGCAACAGCCAGCAGGCCGATGAGCGAGCCGGCAAAGATGACATCCAGGATGCTGCGCCGGTTGACGATGTGCGATTTCGGGTCGCGCGGTCCTCGCTTCATGATCTGCCCGGATTCCGGGTCCTTGCCGAGCGCGGCGATGGGTAACAGCTCACCCAGCAGATCAATCGCGAGAATCTGCAGCACATTCAGCGCGAGGGGAACTCCCGCGATTGTGGCGAGCAGGAGGCTCACCAGGTTGACCACGAGCTCGGCCGTATTCGACGTGAGGCAGGCCAGCACACCCTTGGCTATGTTTGCGTAGATCACGCGTCCCTTCTCGACCGCCCCGACCAGGGTCGAGAAACTGTCGTCGAGCAGCACAACCTCGGCCGCTTCCTTGGCAACATCGGTGCCCGAAGCGCCCATGGCGACACCGATGCTGGCATGACGAAGAGCCGGGGCATCGTTGATGCCGTCGCCGGTGACCGCGACGATCTGGCCGGACTTCTTGACCAGATCCACGATGCGAGTCTTGTCCTCGGGGTCAACTCGACTAAACACCGTGTAGCCCTTGAGTGCGTGCTGGAGTACCTCGTCGTCGGGCATCGAGCGCAGTTCGTCGGCCGTGACGACACTGAGTTGGTCCGTGCTGTCGAGTCCGGCCTGCCGGGCGATCGCCTCGGCTGTGCGGGAAAAATCGCCCGTGATGATGTTGACCCTGATCTGCGCATCCAACGCGGTGTGCATGGCGCCCGGGACCGACTCGCGGATCGGGTCGATCATCGATACGAGTCCGAGCAGCACGAGATCCCGCTCGACGATCCGCGGGTCGAGCGCGTCGGCATCCGCTCTGCTGACCTCACGGGTGGCGAAGGCGAGATTGCGTAGGCAGCGGTCGGACTTCGCGGCGTGCAGGTCGAGGAAGGCCTGTCGATCGGCGTTGGTGATGGGCCGCACCGTGCCCCCATCGTCGATGCGCGTGCACCGCTGCACAATGCTTTCGGGAGCGCCCTTCACGTGCGCGACGAGCGTTCCGTTGGGGTACTCGCGAAGAGAGGTCATGAGTTTGCGGGCGGAGTCGAACGGTAATTCCCGTACTTCGCGCTCTGCCGAAGCCGGGTTGATTCCGGCTTTCGCTGCGACCGTCACGAGCGCGCCCTCGGTCGGGTCGCCGAGAATATGCCACCCCTCATGAGACGCGTCGGGAGCGAGCAGGCGTGCGTTACTCGCGAGGAATCCGGTGCGCAAAAACGCGGTCAGTCGGTCACGATCAGCGGATGCCGCTCCCGATAAATCTGCTGGCACCGGCGTGGAACCACCAACTGGCTCGATGCTGCCCTCGGGCGCATAGCCGATTCCGTGCACGACGTAGTCGCGGCCGGCCACGACCAGTTCGGTCACCGTCATCTCGTTCTTGGTCAGGGTCCCGGTCTTGTCGGTGCAAATCACCGCCGTGGCACCGAGGGTCTCGACGGCACTGAGGCGCTTGACCAGGGCCTTCCGCTGCGCCAGGGCCCCGGCTGCCTGCGCGAGGGCCGTGTTCACCTCGGCGGGAAGGCCCTGCGGAATGACGGCACTGGCGAACCCCACCGCGAATAGGAGAGCCTCATGAAAGGGCAGGTCGGCCTGCACTGCGATGACGAGTAAGACCAGGGCAAGCGCCACCGCCACATAGGTGATGTTGCGGGCAAGGTAGCCCAGTTCACGCTGCAAAGGGCTCACCGTGCGCGGTGCCGCCTGGGTGAGGCGGGCGATGCGCCCCAGCTCGGTATGCGAGCCGGTGGCCACGACGACACCGGTGGCCTCGCCGGTCGCGACCGTAGTGCCGGCGTGGGCGGTGTTGTGCCGTTCCGCCACCGCGACCTCCGTCAGGATGGCATGACTGTATTTACGTGTGGGGTTGCTCTCACCGGTGAGAGCGAACTCGTTCGTCGAGAACGCCGTCGCCTCGATCAAACGGATATCCGCCGGCACCGCTGCGCCCTCCTCCAGACGCACCACATCACCCACGACCAACTCGGTCGAGTCCACCTGGCTGAACACGTTCTCGCGCAGCACCTGGGTGAGCGATTGCGCCAGGTGTTGCAGAGCCTCCATAGTTTTTCCGGCACGATATTCCTGCACGAACCCGATGGAGGTGTTCAGCAAGACCAGGAGAACGAGCACGGACGAGGTCAGGGTGTCACCGAGGTAACCGGTGATCGCTGCGCAGGCCAGCAGCAGCACGATCATCCAGTCCTTGAACTGGCTGAGGTACCGCAGCAGCATTGACTGTTGCTGCACCTCCACGATGACGTTGCGGCCGAAACGTGCTCGGTGCTCGGCGGCCTCGGTGCTGCTGAGGCCGGTGCGGCGTGCCTCGAAGCGCTGAAGCACGTCCGGCTCGGAGTACCGATAGGCGTCACCGGCCTCGATAGCGGCCACGACAGGGTCAGTGTCGGGGGGAGGAGGTGCGTCGAGTCGGCGGCTCTCCGCGTGTGCTGGTGTGTTCTCACTCATACGGACTCCCCGTGCAGCAGGCCGGCGGTTGCGAGGCCTGCGCCTCTACGGTGAGCTTATCGAGAGCTGGTCACAATCTGGTTCGGTTGAGCGCGAGGTGGGCTACTCGTCGAAGGTGTTCACCATCGCGAACGCGGCGCGTTCCAGATAATCCCAGAGGATGCCCCGCTGAAGCGGCGGCAGATTGGCCGCGTCGACTGCTACGCGCATGTGCCCCAGCCACCGGTCGCGGGCGTCCGGATTGACCTTGAACGGTTGATGGCGTTGGCGGAGGCGCGGGTGACCGCGCTGTTCGCTGTAGGTTCCCGGACCGCCCCAGAACTGCTCGAGGAACATGACCAGGCGGTGTTCGGCGGGGCCAAGATCCTCTTCGGGGTACATCGGCTTCAATACCGGGTCGCTGGCAACGCCCACGTAGAAGTCGTGCACGAGTTTTTCGAAGAAAGGTGCTCCGCCGACCTCCTCGAAGAAGGTCGGCACCGCGGCGGCGCCGTTCTCACTGTCGCGAAGATGCACCGCGGCGGGGGACGCCGGCTGGTCGGTCGGGTGTCGTTCAGAGGTCACGTGGTGCGGCTTTCTGCTGTGAGATTGGTGCGGTTGGCCCACTCAGTCGAGGGCGCAGTGTCAGTCATCGCCGTCACTGCGAATATCGGGGTCGGGCGTTTTCATTGGCGAGGGTTCGGTCTTGGGTTTGCGCGAACCACGGGGTTTGCGTACCGGGACGGGTATGGTGCGAGTCGCGGCGACCATGGCAGGCACGGCTGCCGCGGCTTCCTCGGCGGCGTCCGGGGCACCTTCGGCCGGTCCGACGGTTGAGTTGTCGAGGGTGCCGTCGCCGGTAGTCATGACCACGCTGTTGAGCGGGGTGAGCGGCACGCCCATGCCGTCGAGTGCCTTCTTGAGGTGTAGGCGCAGGTCTCGGGCGAAGTCCCATTGGGCCGAGACCCTGGTCTTGACCACGAGTCGGGTCACGAGCGCCTCGGCCGTGATGGACTCCAGGCCCCAAATCTCTGGCTTCTCGAGAATGAACGCCCGCCACTTGCGGCTCGACGCCAATGCGCTGGCCACCCGAAGGAGCTCGTCCTGCACGGCCTCAACGTCGGAGCTGTAGGGAATAGGGAGATCGATGATGACTCGAGCCCAGCCCTGCGACAAGTTGCCCACTCGCAAAATCTCGCCATTCCGCACGAACCACAGGGTGCCGTCAATGTCGCGGATCTGCGTGATGCGAATGCCGACCGTTTCTACGATTCCGGATGCGAAACCCACGTCGACGACGTCGCCCACCCCGATCTGGTCTTCAACGACCATGAACAGTCCGTTGAGGATGTCCTTGACGATGTTCTGAGCACCGAAACCAAGACCGGCACCGATCGCCGCGCTGATCAAAGCGAACGATCCGAGAATTTCCTGGTTCAGGGTGGTGACGATCAGCAACAAAGCCGTGATCAAAATGAACACATTGACGATGTTCGACAACACCGCGCCGAGGGTACGGGAACGCTGAACAACGCGCACCGCAGCCAGGGGCGATACATTCAGCGCCTGGGTGTCGTCGACCTTCTGGGTCTTCTTGACGCCGGAGACGATTTGCTGCACGACTCGCCGAATGACAAATTGCAGGGCCCAGCGGAGGGCGAACGCGATGACAATGATCGCGATGACGGAGATCGTGTTCAAGACGATCTGATCCCATTTAATTGCAACGATGGAGGCGCCAATGTTGGCCCAAAAAGTTTCCCAGTTCATATCCAGCCCAGTCTACCGGCGGGTCCGGGCGATGCCGGTGAAACGGTCCGGTGCGGTTGCGCGGGCTTGCCACACGCGACCGTCGCACGCCCATCTGCTCCGCAGTCAGCGGCATCCTCTTCGTTTGCGTGGAGTTTGCTGTGAACGCGGGGAGAAAGAGAAACACCCGCGACCCGAGTAACCGGTCGCGGGTGTTTCACAGTGGCAGCAGCCGTGAACTACTCGGCGTCGCGTGCCTGTACGGTGAGCGAACGCTCGACTCCGGCCAGGTTCTCCACGACGAGACGACGGAGGGCCGCCGGCTCGGGGTTCGCGTCCAGCCAGGCCTGCGTCGCGTCGGCCAGAGTCTGGCTGTTCAGTGGTGCCGGGTAGAGGCCGATCACGAGCTTCTCGCCGATCGAGAAGCTGCGCGCCTCCCAGACCGATTGCAGCATGTCAAAGTAGGTCGCGACAAACGGTTCGAGCAACGCCGGGTCATTCACCCGCAGGAACCCGGCTGCCGTCGTACGCACGATGGTGGTCGCGGCCGTGTCGACGTCGATGAGGGACGACCAGGCGGCGAGCTTGCCCTCGGCGGTAGGCAGGGCCGCTCGGGCGAGGGCTGCTGACTGGGCGCCGGTGGCCGTATTGTCGGCGGCGAGTGCCGCAGCAATCTCGGTTGCGGCCGCACGTCCTCCGGCGACGAGGGCGGTGAGCAGTTCCCAGGCGAGGTCGGTGTCGACGGCGAGACTCTCGAGCACGGTGCTGCCTGAGAGCAGGGCGGCCACGCTGTCGAGCTGAGCCGGGGAGGCAGCGACGGCAGCGAAGAACTTCACGAACTGGAACTGGGCGTCGCTCCCAGCCGTTGCACCCTGCGCGAGCGTCCAGAGCGCGTCGGCGACCTCCGTGGTGACCGGCGCGCGGTACGGCTTCGCCACATAGTAGTTGGCGGTGAGCACGAGCTGGCCGAGCACGGTGCGCAACGTGGTCGACTCGGTTTCGGTGGCCACGTTGTTCAGCACCAGGTGCACGAAGTCGCGCGCCGAGGTTTCGGCGTCGCGGGTGGCATCCCAGACCGAACCCCAGACCAGGGCACGGGCAAGCGGGCTCTCGATCGCGGCGAGGTGCTCGAGGGCGCAGACCTGTGACGCTGGGTCGAGCCGCACCTTGGCATAGCTGAGGTCATCGTCGTTGAGCAGGATCAGATCGGCACGAGCGTGGCCGACGAGAGCGGGAACATCCGTTCGTTCGCCGTCGACGTCAAGCTCAACCCGGTGCGTGCGCACGAGCTTCCGGGCGTCGTTGAAGGTGTAGAAGCCGATCGCGAGGCGGTGCGGTCGAATGGTGGGGTAGTCGGCCGCTGCGGTCTGCAGCACCGTGAAACCGGTGATGATTCCGCCGTCGTCGACGGTGATCTCGGGGCGCAGGGTGTTGACTCCGGCTGTTTCGAGCCAGAGTTGGGCCCAGCCGCTGAGGTCCCGGCCGCTGGCCGCCTCCAGCTCCACGAGCAGGTCACGCAACTCGGTGTTGCCCCACTGGTGCTTCTGAAAGTACGAGCCAACACCGGTGAAGAACGCCTCGATACCCACCCAGGCGGCGAGCTGCTTGAGCACCGACCCGCCCTTGGCGTAGGTAATGCCGTCAAAGTTGACGAGCACATCGTCGAGGTCACGGATGGTGGCGACGACCGGGTGGGTGGATGGCAGCTGGTCCTGCTTGTAGGCCCAGCTCTTTTCCATCACGGCGAAGGTGGTCCAGGCTTCGTGCCACTCGGTGGCCTCGGCGGTGGCGATGGTCGATGCCCACTCGGCGAAGCTCTCGTTGAGCCAGAGGTCATTCCACCAGGTCATGGTGACCAGGTCGCCGAACCACATGTGGGCCAGCTCGTGCAGAATCGTCACAACGCGGCGTTCCTTGATGGCGTCGGTCACCTTGGAGCGAAAGATGTACGTTTCGGTAAAAGTGACCGCGCCGGCGTTCTCCATGGCGCCGGCGTTGAATTCCGGCACGAACAGCTGGTCGTACTTGTCGAACGGGTAGGCATAACCAAACTTCTCCTCGTAGTAGGCGAAGCCCTGGCGGGTCTTTTCAAAGATGTAGTCGGCGTCGAGGTATTCGCTCAGGCTCTTACGGCAAAACAGGCCGAGCGGAATGGTGCGTCCGTCGCTCGAGGTCAGTTCGCTGCGCACGACGGCGTAGGGACCGGCGATGAGGGCGGTGATGTAGCTCGAGATGGTGTGGGTCGGCTCAAAGGCCCACGTGCTGGCACCGTTGCCGGCATCCGTTGGTTCGGGCGTGGTGGAGTTGGACACGATCTGCCACTCCCGGGGCGCCGTGACGGTGAAGGAGAATTTGGCCTTGAGGTCGGGCTGCTCGAACACCGCGAAGACGCGGCGGGAGTCGGGAACCTCGAACTGGCTGTACAGGTACACCTCGTTGTCGACGGGGTCGACGAAGCGGTGCAGTCCCTCACCGGTGTTGGTATAGAGCGCGTCGGCGACGACGACGAGTTCGTTGTCAGCCTGCAGGCCGTCAAGCTGAATGCGGATGCCGTCACTCACGAGCGCCGGGTCGAGCGCAGCGCCATTGAGGGTCACCGAGTAGACCGTGGCCGTGATGGCGTCGATGAAGGTTGAGGCGCCGGGGGTGGCGGCAAAGCTGACCGTGGTCGTGCTACCAAACGTGGTGGGGCCGGTAGTGAGGTCGAGCACAACGTTGTAGCTCGCTACCGTGACGAGCGCGGCGCGCTCAGTCGCTTCGATGCGGGTGAGGTTTTCTCCAGGCAACTTGGTTCTCCAATTCGATGCACGATTCGTTTCGCGATTCGTTTCGCGATTGTGAAGCTCTGGCACTCGTGGCACCATCGCACCCCGCAAGCCTAACCATGATTACGATGTCGGCATGAGAGAGAGCACCGACCCACAGATTGTGACCGCAGAGCGCTACCGGGCCTTCGCCGAGGTCGAAGCCCGCGGAATGAGCGCCTGCTACGAACGGTGGGCTGCCGGAGTGGCGGCCGATCCCCGTCTCATTTCGCTGATCGACCAGCTGCCGGCCGTCAAGCGGCAACCCAACCTCATCTTCAGCGCGGCGCGGTTCCACGGCGCGCACCCGGGGGAGTACCCGGAGTTCGCCTCGTGGCTGCGTGCCCACTGGGCCGACGTTGCGGCGACCTGCCTCACCCACGCGACGCAGACCAACGAGCCGGGCCGCTGCGCCGTGCTGCTCCCGGCCCTGGCGGCGCTCGCCGGACCGCTCGCGCTCATCGAGGTGGGCGCATCCGCTGGTCTGTGCCTGCACCCCGACCGGTACAGCTACCGCTATCGGTTCGCGGCGGACGACCGGGATGGCGGCGAGCGGATGCTGCACCCGGCCGACGGCCCCAGCCCGGTGGTGCTCGACTGCACGGTCACCGGCCCGGTTCCGCTACCCGAGCGGATGCCCGACATTGTCTGGCGATCCGGCGTCGACCTGAACCCGCTCACCGTTCGGAACGAGGCGGATGTCGCCTGGCTCGACGCCCTGATCTGGCCGGAACACGACGACCGGCGGGCTCGACTTCGAGCCGCGGTGGCGGTGGCCAGGCGGCAGCCGGTCGAGATCGTGCGCGGGGACCTCAACGTCGAGATCGAGGCGCTCGTGGCACGGGCGCCGACCGGGGCGACCGTCGTGGTGTTCCACACGGCCGTGCTCGCCTACCTGAATGAGACCGACCGCAACCGGTTCGCCCTCCAGATGAGTCGGTTGCCGGTGCGCTGGTTGTCGAACGAGGGACAAAGTGTCGTGCCTGGGGTGCTGGAGCTGCTCCCGCGAGCGCCGGAGGAGTCATCCGCTTTCATTCTTGCCTTGGACGGCGAGCCGATCGGCCTCACCCAGCCGCACGGCCGGTCACTGCACTGGCTCGGGTGACGCAGGCGGCGTCCCTGGCATTGCTTCATCGTTCGCCGCCATCGGGAAGGGAGCGAATCAGCCCTCCATCTCATGCGTCATCACCGGGGCCGGGCCGACTATCGGCGCAAGCTAGTCTCGATTCCGACGTCGCCCGGTTACCAGCTCGGGGTATCCCCGCTGCTGGTGCCGAGAAGGCGTCCGGTGAAGTCTTTTTCCGCCGTGCTCGCGCGGGCGACTGCTGCACGCGCGCCGGTTAGCTGCGGTCGCGGCATCGGTTTGGCGCTGTTACACACTGCCCGGGCGAGCGAAAGCTGCTCGCGCAGCCGGTGTGCCAGCAGCGGGCCAACAGGACTTGCGGTAGCCGGTGCGCGACGCGCTACCAGGCGCCGGACTGATAGTCCTTCAGAAAGACTCCGCAGAGATCTTCGCCGGCCTCGCCGCGTACGATCGGGTCGTACACCCGAGCGGCGCCGTCGACCAGGTCGAGCGGGGCGTGAAAGCCCTCTTCGGCCAGGCGCACCTTGGTGGGGTGCGGGCGTTCGTCGGTAATCCAGCCGGTATCGACACTCGTCATGAGGATGCCGTCATCGAGCATCTCCTTCGCGCTCGTGCGCGTCAGCATATTCAGCGCGGCCTTGGCCATGTTGGTGTGCGGGTGGCCCGGCCCCTTGTAGCCGCGACCGAACACCCCCTCCATCGCGGACACGTTCACGATGTAGGTGCGCCGGGCAGCGGATGCCGTGAGCGACGCGCGCAGACGGCTCACCAGCAAAAATGGAGCGGTCGTATTGCACAGCTGAACCTCAAGCATCTCGAGCGGATCGACGTCCTCGACGTTCGCCGTCCAACTGTTCCGGGAGTGCAGGTCGGGAACGAGGCCGCCGGCGTCGATCGCGGTGCCGGAGGCGAGGCGTTCGAGCGAGCTCGATCCGGCGGCGAGCGCCAGGCGGGTGAGGTCATCCGCCGTGAGGGCGCCCGTTCCGGAAGCGGAAGCGAGCAAGGGGTGGCCGGAGACCGACGCGGCCAAAGCGAGCGGATGCGCATCGTTGGTGTGCCCGAACGACACGATTTCGGGCAGCGGACCGTCGGGCAGCGGCGAGTCCTCGGCGTCGACCAGGGGCGAGTAGGAACCTTTCGAGCGACGCACGGTCTGTGCGGCGTTGTTGATGAGAATGTCGAGCGGCCCCTGAGCGGCTACCGAATCGGCGAGGGCAATCACCTGCGCCGGATCACGCAGGTCGATACCGACGATGCGCAGGCGGTGCAGCCAGTCTTTCGAGTCGTCCATCGCGGCGAAGCGGCGCACGGCGTCGCGCGGAAATCGAGTGGTGACGGTGGTGTGGGCGCCGTCGCGCAACAGGCGCAGGGCGATGTACATGCCGATCTTGGCGCGGCCGCCGGTGAGCAGGGCGCGCTTGCCGGTGAGGTCGGTGCGGGCATCGCGTTTGGCATGGCTCGACAGGGCGCAGCTCGGGCAGAGCTGGTGGTAGAACGCGTCGACCACGGTGTACTTCTGCTTGCAGATGTAGCAGGCGCGGGGAACGAGCAGTTCGCCGGCCGTGGCGGCGCTCGTGCCGAGCGAGAGCTGGGCGCCTCGGGTCTCGTCGTCGATGCGGGTTGGCGCGCCGGTGGCGGTAGCGGCGATGATGCTGCGGTCGGCGTCGGCGATAACTGCGCGCTTCTCAATGCGCCGGGCCATTTTGACCGATTTGAACATCTTGGCGGTGGCCTGGCGCACGGTGACGAAGTCGGGGCTGTCCGGGTCGATGTCGCTCAGCGAGGCGAGTACCCGCAGGGTCACCTCGAGGTCGTGCGGCTCGATCTCGGCGAACTCGGTTGCGGGCGCAGCGCTCAGGGACTCCGTACTGATGGGCGCAGTACTGATCTGCGCAGTACTGATTGGTGCAGTGATCATCCGATAATTCTACGCGGGGCGACTGGGAGCATCCGTTTGGCGGGTTTCCACCGGGCGCGCACCGGGCGCGCATGACCGGGAGTCGGCCAGGCAGACATGCCAGCGAACGCGAACGCGAACGCGAACACGAACACGAACACGAACACGAACGCTAGGGCTTGGTCGTCTCCTGGAGGGGAGTGGAATCTGTTGGCGCTTCAAAGGTGTGGTCGAACGGCATCTCGTCGGTGTCCAGCAGGGGGTTGTCGTCTTGCGTTTTGACCAGCTCGTGGGCTTCCGCGTCGCTGTTTACGCTCGGCATGGAGCCCGGGAGCGGTCGGTTGGCCGATTCACGCAGGAAGAAGATGGCGACCGCCCCGATGAACGAGGTGGCCATCAGGTAGAACGCCGGCATCATGTCATTGCCGGTCCCCACGATCAGCGCCGCGATGATGAACGGCGTGGTCCCGCCGAAGATGGCCACGGCAAAGTTGTACGAGATGCCCATGGCACCGTAGCGGCTCGCCGTCGGAAACATTGCCGGCAGGGTGGACGCGAGGTTGGAGACGTAAAAGGTGACCGGGAATGCGACGAGCGCCAGGCCGAGCAGCGTCGACCAGATTGCACCCACACCGATGAGCAGGAACGCCGGGTACGCCAACACGACGGTGCTGATGGCTCCGATCCACAGCACGGGGCGACGTCCGATGCGGTCTGACAGGCGGCCGGCCAGTGGGATACACAGGGCCATCACCACGAGAATTGGAATCGTCAAGGCTGTGCCGTGCAGTTCGTCGTACCCCTTGTTCTCGGTGAGGTAGGTGGGCATATATGAGGTCAAGGCGTAACCCGCGGTGTTCGCCGCGGCGACCAACAGCATGGCGATGATGATATTGCGCCAGTAGGCCTGGAATATGGCAATCGGGCCCTTGGGGGTCTCAGCCGTGGCTCCGGCGGGGTGCTTCTGCGCTTCTTCCTGCGCATCGAGCGTCGCTTGGAAGGCGGGCGACTCGTCAATTTTCATTCGGAAGTAGATGGCAACCAGTCCAAGCGGCCCTGCGACCAGGAACGGAAGGCGCCAGCCCCACGCTTCCATGACATCCTGGCCAAGCGTGAGCTGCAGCACCGAAACGAGCGATGCACCGATGGCGAAACCGAGGTAACTGCCCAGGTCGAGAAAGCTCGCGAAAAAACCGCGCTGGGTGTCGGGAGCATGTTCGCTCACAAAGGTCGTCGCACCGGCGTACTCGCCACCGGTCGAGAAGCCCTGTACGAGCTTGACGAATACCAGCAGAATCGCCGCCCACATGCCGATCTGCGTGTAGCCCGGCAAGACCCCGACGGCGAAGGTCGAAGCGGCCATCAGAACAAGCGTGATCGCGAGTACCTTCTGGCGGCCGATCCGGTCACCGAGCCAACCGAAGAACACGCCGCCGAGGGGGCGGGCGAAGAAAGTCGCGGCAAAGGTACCGAGTAGAAACAGGGTTTGAACGGATGCGTCCGCATCCGGCAAGAAGACCGGACCCATAGTGGTGATGAGGTATCCGAAGATACCCACGTCGTACCACTCCATGGTGTTTCCCACGATGGTGCCGCCGAGGGCGCGCTTCATAATGGGCTTGTCGACGATGTTCACGTCGGACCGCTTTATGCGGCGGTCCTGGAGATCCTTCTTGGGCGACGCCCCCGCGGTCGCGGCCGTGGTTGCGCCGGAATTTGAGTTGGGACTGCGTCCGTCAGCGGCCATGATTTTCTCCTGTGGAGATATTGCACTTGCGAGCACAAAGCTGTGCTCCGCGGTGCTGATTCTTTTCAACCCACTTAGAGTACCCCCATATGGGGGTATTGCCGCAGAGAAAATTCGATCATCGGGTGATGACCTGGCAGGTCTGCTGAGCGGTGGCCGCTGAATCAGGGCGTCCACCAGGGTCGGAGCGGCAGGTCGTCGACGCCGCCCACACCGGGCTTGACTGCCAGAACCTGGTGCAGCTGGATCCCCCCGGTCTCGAAAGCGAGGCGTGACCCGGCCATGTACAGGCCCCACACCTTTGCGGTGTTCAGTCCCACCTCGGTCACGGCCTCATCCCAGTGCTCGACGAGGTTGGCACACCAGTCGCGCAGGGTCATCGAGTAGTGGTGACGCAGATTCTCCTCGTGCAGCACCTCCAGTCCGACATCCTGTGCTGCGCTGATGATGCGACCCGACCCGGTGAGTTCCCCGTCGGGAAAGACGTATCGGTCGATGAACCCACGGGTGGACGGTTCGGATCGGTTGTCGGGCCTGGTAATGCCGTGGTTGAGTAGCAGCCCACCGGGGCGGAGTCGGGACTGTAAAAAACGAAAGTACGACGGATAATTCCGCACTCCGATGTGCTCGAGCAGCCCGATTGATGACACGGCGTCGAAGTCGGTCTCCTTGATGTCACGGTAGTCGCCGTAGCGCACCTCGGCCAGATCGGTCAGGCCTTCCTTCGTGATTGCCCGTTGGGCCCACCCGGCCTGCTGTTCCGACAGCGTCACCCCGGTTGCTGTGACTCCGTGGCGCGCGGCGTAGCGAACCATGCCGCCCCAGCCGCAGCCTACGTCGAGCAGCCGGTCGCCCGGCTTGAGGCGCAGCTTCTCGAACACCAGCCGGTACTTGTTCTCCTGCGCTTCGTCCAACGACGCGTCGGCGCGTGAGTAGCACGCGCAGGTGTAGGTCATCGACGGCCCGAGTATCCACTCGTAGAAGGTATTCGATAGGTCGTAGTGATGCTGGATCGCTTCGGCGTCTCGGGTCTTGCCGTGCCGGAGCCCCACGGCGATGCGGCGCCAGCGCGGCGGCACCTCCTGCGGCGGCGGTGCTATCGGGCGCAGCTGCCGGGCGCCGATGGAGCGGATGATGGTCGCCGTCAGTCCCGGCGGTGGCAGTTTGAAAACAAGATCACCGGCGAGCGCCCGGAGGAGTTCGTAAGGGTCTCCGGGGTGCACACCGTGCACCTCGAGGTCACCCGCGATGTAAGCGCGGGCAAAGCCCAGGTCGCCGCGGCCGGTAGCCAGATAGGTCGTGCCCCGTGGCGACTTCAGCTCCAGACCGAGCGGCGCATCGGGCGGACCGGCCGAACTCCCGTCATAGGCGGTGAATCTCAGCGGGAGCCGCCCGCCGGCGAGGATCTCCAGGATTTCGGCGAGCGTGAGTTTTCGTTGGGTGTCCGGTTTCTCGTCGCGTTCCGCACTGCCTAGCCCATGTTCCCTGAACGTGGTCATCGTCGTTGCACCGCCTTTGCATAGAGATCGAGGAGACGTGAATCGGGGTCGTATCGTGTCTTCACCGTTCGATAGGTCGCACCGCCATAGAGTTCCGCGAATTCCGCGGGGGAGTAGTAGGAGTCGGAATACAGCGATTTGCGACCGTGGAACTCGCTGACCTTCCGTTCGATCAGACGGTTCGTCTCCCCGGCGGTTGATCCCACCGGCACCGTCGACCAGAAGCCAACGTTGACGTACGTCTGCTGCGGCTGGATCGGGTAGAGCGGCCAGCCATCGCCCTGCAATCGCAACGGGCACAGCCAGATCGGTGTGATCGGTACCGTGGCAAGGAACCAGTCCAGAAACTCGGCACTCCGTTCGATGGGCACTTCGACGTCCTGCACGACGCGTTCGCGGAGCGGCCGGCCGCCCAGTCGCTCGATGCGATCGCCGATGTGGAATCGTTGTTCGTAGGCCATCAGCTTCGAGTAGAAACTGCTGCGTCGAAAGCGCCGCGGCCAGAGCCGGCGAATTCGCGGACGTTGCGCGCCGAACGCCTCAGAGCACCAGAACCAGTCCGTGTCCCACCGCCACAGGTAGTCGTGAATCGTGAGCCGGTCGCCCGTGATGCCGTCATCGTGCTGGATGGAGCGGTAGTAGATCTGTTGGCCGGTGTAGTCGCTCACCGGACCGGGTGCCGCGGTCTGAGTGCCGACACAGAGGTAGCTCTCGTCTGCGCTGAACACCACGCCGTCAAGGTAGTCCACGCGATCACCGTCCATGTCACCGGTCTCGACGATACGGTCTATCGCGGCGACCAGGTCGGTGAGCGAGTGGAACCGCACGTGCCGGAGCACGACGAACGGTGTGACCGGCTCCAGTTCGATGCGCAGCCGCACGGCGTAGCCCAGCGTGCCATACGAGTTGGGGAAGGCGCGGTAGAGGTCGTCGTGCTCGGTGGGCGAGGCGGTGACCATCTCGCCTGCCCCGGTGAGGATGTCCATCTCCAGCACCGACTCGTGCGGCAGACCGTTACGGAAGGACGTCGACTCGATGCCGAGGCCGGTGACCGCGCCGCCCAGGGTAATTGTCTTCAGTTGCGGCACCACGAGCGGCGCCAACCCGTGGGGCAGCGTCGCGGCGACCAGGGTTTCGTACGTGCACATGCCGCCCACGTCGGCTGTCCGTGCCTCCGGTTCGACCGCGATGACGCCCATCAGTCCCGATGTGTCGAGGCCCCTGGCGTTCGGCTTCGCGCGTGACCGGAACAAATTGGAGGTGGGCTTGGCGAGGCGAACGGAGGAGGTCGGCGGCACGGCCCAGTAGCTCTTCCGGAGGCGCGCCACGCCGGCAGCGTGTGTGGTGCGTGCGTCGATCGTTGGAGGGGACACGCCTCTAAGTTAGTCCTCGGGCGCGGTGACCGCACCGGCTGGCTTGAACCAATCTGCGACCCGACCGCGTGCCCGTTCCAGCGGTGTGCCGTGGTGATCGGCTGCGACCGGTTAACTGAGCCCACAGTGATCGGCTGCGACCGGTTGACTGAGCCCACAGTGATCGGCTGCGACCGGTTAACTGAGCCCACAGTGAGGACGCTCGTCTCCGCAAAATTGGGGGTACAGTTCTTTGTCCAGTGGCCAGAGAGCGGTCGGCCGGATCGAGATCGCCGTCGCGGAGCCGATAGCGACCTTGCTGCAGGATCGGGCGGGACTCGAATGTATCGTCTGCGCTTAGGCTGATGACATGACTGATTCCGTTGACTTCTGGTTTGACCCCGCGTGCCCCTGGGCCTGGATGACGTCGCGTTGGGTTGACGAAGTCGCCCGCCTGCGCGATTTCGAGGTGACCTGGCATGTGATGAGCCTCGCCGTTCTCAACGAAGATCAAGAGGTGAACGACGACTATGCGGCGTTCCTCCCGCGGGCGCTCAAATACACTCGACTCGTGGCCGCCGCCGGTGAATTACACGGCCAGTCGATGGTCAAGGCGCTGTACGACGCGCTCGGCACGCAGATCCACCCGGGTGGCAACAGCAATCCCGACGAGGTCATTCCCGCCGCGCTCGCCGCGGTGGGGCTGCCCGCGAGCTTCGCTGCCTTTGCCGACAGCGACGAGTACGACTCTGAAATGCGGGCCAGCCACTTCGATGGGATCAACCGGGTCGGCCAGGACGTCGGTACCCCGGTGATCGCGGTGAACGGTGTCGCATTTTTTGGACCCGTTATCTCGCCGGCACCCATGGGTGACGCTGCACTGTCTCTGTGGGACGGCGTCGTGGCGCTCGCCAGTTACGACGGGTTCTTCGAGCTCAAGCGCAGCCGCACCCGTGATCCGATTTTCGCCGAGGCGGTCAGCACTAAATAGGATGGTGACATGCGCATCCACATCGCCACCGACCATGCCGGACTCGACCTCAGCCACCACCTGATCACCCACCTGCGTGTTGCCGGACACGAGGTGATTGACCATGGGCCGAACGCGTACGACGCCCTCGATGACTACCCGGCATTCTGCATCAACGCAGCGCTGGCCACCGTTGACGACCGCGAAAGTGGCATCGAAGCGCTCGGCGTCGTGTTTGGCGGCTCGGGCAACGGCGAGCAGATGGCGGCCAACAAGGTAGCCGGAGCCCGCGCTGCCTTGGTCTGGAACCTGAGCACGGCCCGGCTCGCACGCGAACACAATGACGCCAACGTCATCTCGATCGGCGCCCGCGAGCACACCATCGAGGATGCCACCGGCTTCATCGACGCCTTTATCGCCGAGCCGTTCAGTGACGAGGCACGCCACGGGCGTCGCATTCTCCAGATCGCCGAGTACGAAACCACCGGAACCATCGTCGGTAAGAACGTCGACGACGACAAAGGGTGAACTGAGGTGCCTGAGGGTCATTCCGTTCACCGCATCACGCGACAGTTTCAGCGCAACTTCGTCGGTCACGCAGTTACCGCTTCCTCACCGCAGGGTCGATTCGAGGCCGGTGCAGCGCGGCTCAGCGGGCACACCATAACGGATGCCCGCGCCGTGGGTAAACAGATGTTTCTGGAGTTTGACCACGGACTGTGGTTACGCATCCACCTGGGGATGTATGGCGCCTGGGACTTCACCGGCGACATTGTCATGGATGCCACGATGGCTTCGGCCAACGGCCGGATGGGCCAGACCAACCAGCACGGCACCGACCTCGCCGCAGAAATCCAGACCGTCGACGCAGACGGTGAAAACTCGATCTTCAGTATTGGAGCGCCTCGCCGCACCCGAATGCGCATGGCGGAGCAGGAAAAGGAGATCGACCTCGCAGACACTTTTCCTCCCGAGCCGGTCGGCCAGGTGCGGGTGCGCCTGCTCGCTGATACGGTCTGTGCCGACCTGCGCGGCCCGACCGCCTGTGAGGTGCTTGATCCGGACCAGGTCGACGCCGTGATCGGAAAGCTCGGCCCCGACCCGGAGCTGGACAATACGCCCGCCGCCGAGGAACGCTTCGTGAGCGTTGTGCGCACGAAGCCCACGCCGATCGGTCGACTGCTGATGGACCAGAGTGTGGTCAGCGGCATCGGCAACGTCTATCGTGCCGAGATGCTCTTTCGCGCCGGCCTCAACCCCCACACCCCCGGCAAGTCGCTGAGCGACGAGACCGCCCGCGCGCTCTGGCAGGACTGGGCACACCTTTTGCACATCGGCGTCGCGACCGGTCAGATGATGACCATGGACAGGCTTGAGGGCGACGGCTACCGGCTCGCCATGAAAAATCGAGCCGACCGACACTGGGTCTACAAGCGTGAAGGCTTGCCCTGCCGGATCTGCGGCACGCACATCGTGCTCGAAGAGATGGCAGCGCGCAAGCTGTACTGGTGCCCCCGGTGCCAGGCCTGACCCCCTGACCCTCTGTGCGCTTGCGCTCCTTCGGGTTGGTGAGCCTCGGAGTTGGCGTCGTGGTGCTGAGAGCGCGCCGCAAGCTGCGAAACTAGATTTATGATCTTCCGTCGTTTTGCCGGGCCGCGCCGTCGTGTTGCCACGCTGATCAGCGCTGGCGTGGTCGGTGCGGTCGTCGTTACCATCGGGTTGAGTGCCTGCTCAAGCGACACCGGAGCCGGCGTAATGGACACTGTCGGCACCGTCGACTTTGTGAATCCGCTTTCGATTCCGCCGCTGGCCGAATCGATCGTGAACGACGCGGGAGAGCGCGTTTTCGACCTCACTGCCCAAGCTGGAACGACGGAGTTTACTCCCGGCGTTGCCACCGATACCTGGGGCTACAACGGGAGCTACCTCGGCCCGACGATCGTCGCCGAGCGCGGCGAGAACGTGCGCGTCAATGTGAACAACGACCTCAATGAAGCCACAACAGTGCACTGGCACGGTATGAGCCTTCCCGCTGAAATGGATGGCGGTCCTCACCAGATGGTCGAACCGGGAGCGGACTGGAGTCCGAACTTCACGATCGACCAGCCCGCGGCAACCCTGTGGTACCACCCACACCCCGATGGCAAAACCGAACACCAGGTCGAAATGGGCCTGGCCGGCCTGTTCCTGGTGACAGACGATGCGGAGGCCGCCCTTAACCTGCCCCGAAGCTACGGAATAGATGATATTCCCGTGGTTGTGCAGGACCGCCGCTTTGATCAGGAGGGGCAGTTCACCTCGGGCGTGCGCGGTTATATCGGTCCGATCGGAGATGAACTGCTCGTCAACGGCACCCTCGCGCCGTACCTCGATGTGACGACCGACGTGGTGCGCCTGCGCCTGGTTAACGGGTCGGCCGCCCGCATCTACGATTTCGGGTTTGACGATGGGCGGACTTTCGATCTGATCGCGACCGACGGGGGACTGCTCACCGAAGCAGCACCGATGCAGGGCATCCGCTTGTCACCGGGGGAACGCGCGGAGGTGCTGGTCACGGTGAGTACGGGCGAAACAGTCAACCTGCAGTCCAGCGCACCGGACCTCGGCATCTCTGCGGGAGCAGCGACGCGCAATGCCGGTGATGACACGCTCGACGTGCTGGAGCTGCGCGCGGCCGACACGCTCGACAGTATTGGCGCGGTGCCGACGGCCCTCGCAAACATCGACCCACTCCAGAAAGCGGATGCCTCTTCCGCCCGCTCCTTCACCCTCAACGGGTACACGATCAACAATCGGCTGATGGATATGACTCGCATTGATGAGACCGTTGAGGCCGGCGCCACCGAAGTGTGGACCGTCGACAACGCCATGCCGCTGCCGCACAACTTTCACGTGCACGGCGTGCAGTTTCAGGTCTTGCGGGTGGGTACCGAGCCTCCGCCCGCCGAGCTCGCGGGCTGGAAGGACACGATTTACCTCGAACCCGGCGTGCGCTACGAACTAATCATGCAGTTCCCGGAATATACCGATCCCGACTTTCCGTACATGATTCACTGCCACATGCTCGCGCACGAGGATGCCGGCATGATGGCCCAGTTCGTCGTGGTCCAGCCGGGTGAGAAGGCCGGAACGCCGCCGACGGCGCACGATGCGATCGTGCCGAAATCGAACCTGGCCATCGGTAGTGGGCCGCGCTCACTCTCACCTGACCGCGATCACTGAACGGCGCGCACATAGAACTGCAGCGGGGCCTTAACGGAAGAAAACCGACGGCTTCGTGTTTTTTTTGCACGCACTACCGACGGCCTGGGCTGTTTCGAGGGGATGACGGGAATCGAACCCGCGCCATCAGTTTGGAAAACTGAGGCTCTACCATTGAGCTACATCCCCAGGCCCATTAGTTGGGCACTCGAATACCCTAGTACAAGAAACCGGGTGTCGGGTGCCAGGTGGGCGCATCCGTCGGGCAGGCGTGCATTAGACTGGCTGAGGTCAATCCGCCTGTCGTGAGCTTTTGCCTGCGTCAACAGATTGATTCCCCAATAAAAGTAGTACTTACGAACGGGTCGACGTAGATCCGGGGCGTAGCTCAGCTTGGTAGAGCGCTCGTTTTGGGGGCGAGAAGTCGCAGGTTCAACTCCTGTCGCCCCGACATTATCCGCAGCACACCGTTTCAATACACAGGAGAGTCTCGAGTGAAGTCCACGGTCGAAAAACTGAGCCCCACGCGCGCCAAACTCACCATCACGGTGAGCCCCGACGAGCTGAAGCCAGCCATCACCCACGCCTACGGCCACATTGCCGAAGACATCAACATCCCCGGTTTTCGTAAGGGAAAAATTCCGCCGGCAATCATCGACCAGCGCGTCGGCAAGGCTGCCGTTCTGGAACACGCCGTCAACGAGGGACTCGACGGTTTCTACCGCACCGCCGTTGAAGAGAACAAGCTGCGCCCGCTGGGTCGTCCGGAGGCCGACATCATCGAATGGCCGAGCAACACCGACTTCTCCGGTGACCTCCTGCTTGCCATCGAGGTTGACGTTCGCCCCGAAATTGACCTGCCCAGCTACGCCGGCCTCAAACTCACCGTCGACGCCGTCGAAATTTCCGACGAAGAAGTCGCCGAAGAACTTGACAAGCTGCGCGGCCGTTTCGGCACGCTCATCACCGTTGACCGTCCCGTCAAGACCGGCGACTTCGCCCAGATTGACCTGAATGCCGCAATCGACGGCGAAGAGGTCGACGCTGCCAGCGGAATCTCCTATGAGGTCGGCTCCGGCGACCTCATCGACGGAATCGACGAGGCGCTCGATTCGCTCAGCGCCGGCGAGACCACCACCTTCAACTCCGATCTCATGGGTGGAGACCACGAGGGTGAGACGGCCGAAATCACGATCACGGTCATCGCAGTCAAGGAGCGCGAGCTTCCCGAGGCGGACGACGACTTTGCTCAGATCTCGAGCGAGTTCGACACGATGGCCGAGCTGACCGAGAGCCTCAAGGTTCAGGTCGAAAAGTCCAAGACCTTCGGCCAGGGCAGCCAGGCCCGCGAACGTCTCATCGAGACGCTTCTCGGCTCGGTCGAGGTGCCGATTCCGGCCGCGATCATCCTCGATGAGGTGAACCGCCACCTCGAGGGCGAAAGCCGCCTCGAAGACGACACCCACCGCGCCGAAGTGACCGAAGCCAGCGAAAAGACGTTCCGTCAGCAGATTCTGCTCGACACGATCGCCGAAGCCGAGCAGGTCAAGGTCAGCCAGGACGAGCTCACCCAGTACCTCATCCAGGGTGCCAGCCAGTACGGGATGGACCCGAGCGAGTTTGTGCAAACGCTCAACACCAACGGTCAGATTCCCTCGATGGTTGCCGAGGTCGCCCGTAACAAGGCTCTCGCCATTGCCCTGGGCAAGGCTGAGGTCGTTGACTCCAACGGCAAGCCGGTTGACCTCAGTGAGTTCACCAGTCCGGTGGAATCCGACGACGATACCGCTGCCGTAGCGGATGCTGCAGCCGACGATGACACCGACGCTCCCGTCGCCGAGTCAGACGTTCAGGCTGACGTCGTGGTCGAGGAAACGCCGAAGAAGAAGAAGAAAGCCGCTGACAAGAAGTAGCGTCTGAAGCAGTACCGCGCAACGCAGGGCCGGGGCCGGCTGGATTCTTTCCAGCCGGCCTTGTGCGTGCCGTATGCACCGAGTGCGCAGGCCGGTAATCTGCCGAGGGCGAACAGAGCCTTTTTCGCTCGCGCGCTCCGATAGATTCATTGAGAAGCGACAACTGAAACGGAGCACGACATGGCCGACCCGACACCCACTAACGGTGTATTTGACCGACTGCTGAAGGACCGCATCATCTGGCTCGGCTCAGAGGTCCGTGACGAGAATGCCAACGAGATCTGTGCCAAGATCCTGTTGCTGGCAGCCGAAGACTCAACGCGAGACATCTACCTCTACATCAACTCTCCCGGCGGTTCGATCACCGCTGGAATGGCGATCTACGACACGATGCAGTTCGTACCCAATGACATCGTCACCGTCGGCATCGGCATGGCGGCCTCGATGGGCCAGTTCCTGCTCACGAGCGGCACCAAGGGTAAGCGGTACATCACCCCGAATGCGCGGGTGCTGCTGCACCAGCCGTCTGGGGGGTTCGGCGGCACGTCCGCGGACATCCAGACCCAGGCACGCCTCATCCTCGACATGAAGCAGCGACTGTCGGAGATCACGGCCGTGCAGACCGGCAAGACCCCCGAGCAGATCAACGCCGACGGCGACCGCGACAACTGGTTCAGCGCCCAGGAAGCCCTGGAATACGGCTTTGTCGACCACCTCCGCTCATCCGCAACGGATGTCATCGGCGGCGGCGGCACCGACCCCGACGCCACCAAGTAGTCCACCGAAACGCAAAAGGAAGAAATCATGACTATCCCCACATTCGGTGGAACGGCCTACAGCTCGATGGGCGGCTCGACCACGAACATGCCCGACTCCCGCTACATTCTGCCGACCTTTGAAGAGCGCACCGCCTACGGGTACAAGCGCCAGGATCCCTACGCCAAGCTGTTCGAGGATCGTATTATCTTTCTCGGCGTGCAGGTTGACGACGCCTCGGCCGATGATGTGATGGCCCAGCTTCTCGTGCTCGAGAGCCAGGAACCGGACCGCGACATCACCATGTACATCAACTCGCCCGGTGGTTCGTTCACCGCCATGACGGCCATTTACGACACCATGCAGTACATTCGCCCACACGTGATGACGGTATGCCTCGGCCAGGCGGCATCCGCTGCGGCCGTGCTGCTTGCCGGCGGTACCGCCGGCAAGCGCCTGGCCCTGCCGAACGCGCGCATCCTCATCCACCAGCCTTCCGTTGGTGGCCAGGGCGGCGGCCAGGCCTCGGACATCGAGATTCAGGCGGCCGAGATTCTGCGCATGCGGGTCTGGCTCGAAGAAACCCTCGCTCACCACTCCAATCGGAGCGTGGAGCAGGTCAACAAGGACATCGATCGCGACAAGATCATGAGCGCCGCTGAGGCCCTGGAATACGGACTCATCGACCAGGTTTTGACCAGCCGCAAGAACCTGCCAATGCTGGTCAAATAGGCTCTGGCCTGAACCAGCTTGACCGGCGCGTCGCCTTCGGGGGGCGCGCCGTTGCGGTTTACGGCGTGCTGCACGTAACTGTCGTACGCACAGGCTAGGCTCAATTGCAGCGAGACCAATGGAGGAGGCTGACATGGCCCGAATCGGTGAAAGTGCCGACCTGCTCAAGTGTTCCTTCTGCGGAAAGAGCCAGAAGCAGGTACAACAGCTCATCGCCGGCCCCGGCGTGTACATCTGCGACGAATGTGTCGAGTTGTGCAACGAAATCATCGAAGAGCGTCTGGCCGAAGCCGGCTCTGAGGCCACTGCCGGTGAGTTCGACCTTCCCAAGCCCAAAGAAATCTTCGGTTTCCTCGAGGAATATGTCATTGGCCAGGAACCCGCCAAGCGTGCCCTCGCCGTTGCCGTGTACAACCACTACAAGCGCGTGCGGTCCCGTGCCACCCTCACCGCCGCCGATGCCATTCACGACGACGTCGAGATCGCCAAGTCCAACATTCTGCTGATCGGCCCCACGGGCTGCGGGAAGACCTATCTCGCCCAGACCCTGGCCAAGCGGTTGAACGTTCCCTTTGCCGTAGCGGATGCGACGGCCCTCACTGAGGCGGGCTACGTCGGTGAAGACGTCGAAAACATTCTGCTCAAGCTCCTTCAGGCTGCAGACTACGATGTCAAGCGGGCCGAGACCGGCATCATCTACATCGACGAAATTGACAAGATCGCCCGAAAGGCTGAAAATCCGTCGATCACCCGCGATGTCTCCGGCGAAGGCGTGCAGCAGGCTCTCCTGAAAATTCTCGAAGGCACGGTAGCGTCGGTGCCCCCGCAGGGTGGGCGCAAGCATCCGCATCAGGAATTTATTCAGATCGATACCACCAACGTGCTGTTCATCGTGGCTGGCGCTTTCGCCGGACTCGAAGACATCATCTCGTCCCGGGCTGGCAAAAAAGGCATCGGCTTTGGGGCGCCCCTGCACATCAAGGGTGACGAAATCAACCTGTTCAGCGAGGTTCTCCCCGAAGACCTGCACAAGTTTGGATTGATTCCCGAGTTCATCGGTCGACTACCCGTGGTCACCACGGTGACCCAACTCGACCAGGTGGCGCTCATGCAGATTCTGACCGTGCCCAAGAACGCGCTCGTGCGACAGTATCAGCGCATGTTTGAGCTCGATGGTGTGGAGCTCGAGTTTGAGGAGCCAGCGTTGGAAGCTATCGCCGACCTCGCCGTGTTGCGCAAGACCGGCGCCCGCGGGCTGCGTGCCATTCTCGAAGAAGTGCTGGGCCCAGTCATGTTCGAGGTGCCGTCCAGTACCGACGTGGAGCGAGTCATCATCACCCGCGATACCGTGTTGAACAATGCGCCCGCCGAGATGGTGCTGCACAAAACCCGTCAGGTGAAGTCGGCTTAGTCGGGCCAGCAGTGTACCGTGCATCTGTACTGACCTTCTCACTCACGGATGTGTCTACACACTGACGTGTCGGGGCGTCACCGAGGCTGTTCACTGAACGACCGATGAGCGAAGAGCCTTTGGAGGCATCGTGAGTGACGGCGAGCGCGGCCTCGTGCAACCGGTTTCCACCGGCATCGTGGCGGCCATCACCGGTTTTGCGAGCTCGTTCGTGCTGGTTATCGCCGGGCTCCGTGCCGTTGGTGCGACGGAGGCCCAGGCGTCATCGGGGCTCCTCGCATTGTGTCTGGTTGTGGGCGCGGCGTGCATTGCACTGCCCTGGTACTTTCGAATGCCCATTTCTTTCGCCTGGTCGACTCCGGGTGCGGCCCTGCTGGTGGCAGCGGGTGCCAGCACCGATGACTTTGGCGCGGCCGTCGGCGCTTTTCTGGTCTGCGGCGTGCTCATCGTGGTGTGTGGACTCTGGCCAGCGCTCGGTCGGGCCATCACGAGCATCCCAAAGCCGCTCGCCGGGGCCATGCTGGCCGGCATCCTCTTTCCCATCTGTCTGGCTCCCATTCAGGCATCGATCGAGCAACCGCTGTTAGCGCTCCCAGTGGTGCTGGTCTGGCTGGTGCTGTGCCGACTGGCGCCGCGTTGGTCAGTTCCAGCAGCGATGGTCGTAGCGGCTATCGGCATCGGTGTGACGGCCGGAACGGACTGGCTGAGCGCGCCAACCTCTGCTCCTGGCTTGATCCTTGTGCTTCCGGTCTTTGACCCCCTCGTCATCGTGAGCCTGGGCCTGCCGCTGTTTATCGTGACGATGGCGGGCCAGAATGTGCCGGGTTTCGCCGTTCTCTCGACTTTTAGCTATCGGCCGCCGCCGCGGTCAGTGCTGGTCTGGTCGGGCATCGGCACCGTGGCGGGTTCCGTTTTCGGAGCTCACAGTATGAACCTTGCGGCAATCACGGCGGCGTTGATGGCCGGCCCGGATGCCCACCGTGACCCGTCAAGACGCTGGATCGCCACGGTCGCGTCGGGCTGCGGCTACCTCATTCTTGGCCTCGGTGCCGGTCTCGCGACGGCGCTCGTAGCGGCGTCACCGCCGATCCTCATCATCGCCGTTGCCGGTCTGGCACTGCTCGGCGCCCTGGTCACCAGTGTCACCGGTGCCCTGGCCGAGCCCGAGCATCGCATCAGCGCTATCGCGACATTTCTGGTGACGGCGTCCGGCATCACGATCGTCGGAATCGGTTCGGCGTTCTGGGGCCTCGCAGTCGGCGCAGTCTTCATGCTGTGGATTGGCTGGCGCCGGCCCAGCCATGCCTAGCATCGGCGCGGCTGTGCCTATCGAGACCACCCGCTCCGGTCCGCCCCACCCGTTGGTCGAGCGTGTCGAGACCACCCGCCTGTCAAGACCACCTCAGCGGACTGCGGCCCCCTGTTGCAATTCAAGCATCAGCGGGTTCTTGCTCTGCAGCGTAATCAACGCCTGGTCCGGGTCGATCGTGGCCGGCGGCTGCAGCCAGAACCGGCCGTGGTCGGCGATCACCTGCCAGCCTTCCTGGTGGAGTCGGCGGTGGCAGGGGGCACACAGCAGTAGCCCGACGTCGATATCGGTGGCGCCCGCATCGCGTACCCAGTGGTCGGCGTGGTGCGCTTCGCTTCGAGAGGGTGGCATGTCGCAGTCCAGGAACATGCAGCCGCCGTCGCGCAGGCTCATGGCCACGCGTTGGGCTTCGCTGAAGGTGCGTTGGGTGCGGCCCAGTTTCAGTGGATGTCCCGCTTCGTCCAGC
>JBBRBV010000011.1:0-55959 GCA_038205545.1 Actinomycetales bacterium | reverse complement strand
CGTTCGGAACGGATAACCGCTGAAAGCATCTAAGCGGGAAGCCGGCTTCGAGATGAGATTTCCATCCCTTCGGGGGAGAGGCTCGCAGCTAGACTACTGCGTTGATAGGCCGGATGTGGAAGTGGGGACTAAAGACCCATGGAGCTGACCGGTACTAATAAGCCGATAATTTGATAACACTCAGTTTGAAGAAGCTGCTTTAGCGTCCACTATGTGGTTCTCGATGTACGGTCGAGAACAACACCCCGTCACAAGGGTGCTCTATAACTAAAAAATATAGAATCGATTCATCGGAAGATGTTTCGGCGGCTATAGCGAGAGGGAAACGCCCGGTCACATTCCGAACCCGGAAGCTAAGACTCTCAGCGCTGATGGTACTGCAGGGGGGACCCTGTGGGAGAGTAAGACACCGCCGGACTTAACTTAGCAACACCAAAATAGCCACCCTTCGGGGTGGCTATTTTGCGTTAACCACTCGTTCCCAGGACGACGAACCACACGCTGGTCGAGCCCGTCGAGACCACAACGGACATCGCCACGGTCTCGACCGGCTCGACCAGCGGTGGTCTCGACGGGCTCGACCAGCGGTGGTCTCGACGGGCTCGACCAGCGGTGGTCCCGACGGGCTCGACCAGCGGTGGTCTCGACGGGCTCGGTTGGCGGGGGTGCTGACACGGGCTCGGGCGGCGGGCAGCAGAGGCCTCAGAGCCCGCGGCTAGCGGTTGGGGAAGCCGTGCGGGAGCCCGGTCAGGACGGGGGAGAGGCGGGCCAGGCGCTCGCGCTCGAGGAGGAGAGCGGTGTGCTCGCGTTCGCGGCGTACCGCCGCGACTCCGACGAGAAAGAACTCAGCCGGAGCGTCGGGTAGTGGGGAGACGAAGGGCGTGACCTCCGCGGCCAGGCTCTGCGCGAGGCGTTCGCGCGTTTGCGGCGTCAGGTGCGCAGACTGGCGCAGGTACTGGGCTACGCGACGCGCCAGCTGGTCGGGCAACCGCGCGATGTCTACTGTTTGCGACCAGGCACGCAGCGGCTCGGGCAGCGGGCGCGGGGCCTCTTTATTGCGCTGCACACGTTCGTGCTGGCTGTAGGTGCCGGCAAGCAGATCGCCGAGGCGCTTGGACCGACCGTTAAGCAGCGCGACGGTGGCCGCGAGCCCGCCCAGGGTCATGACGATCTCAAGGATGCCCGTTAGGGAGCGAATAAAGGCGTGGCGGAGAGAAATCGCTCCGCCGTCGTCACGCACGATACGTGCCCCGATGGCGAGTTTGCCGAGGGACCGGCCGTGCGTGAGCGTTTCGACCAGCACAGGCACGACGAGCAGCGAGAAGACCAAAGCCACAATCGAGATCGCCTGCGTGAGCGCAGCATCGGTGAACTGGCCCAGGGTCATAAAGAAGGCAAAGAGAATAAGCAGATACAAGATCAGATAGGTCACCGTATCGATGATCGATCCGGCGGCGCGCAGAATGACGCTGGCTGGACGCACGTCTAGGGCGACCGCCTCGCCGGTGACCAGCTCGTCATCGCGGTTCAAATCGGTAACCTGACCGTTGGCACGATCGGTGGGACGCACGGTCTCCTTCATGTCTACTATTGAAGCAGATGGATCTAGACGCATACACGGCCGCGCATCGCGCCGACTGGGACCGCCTGACCGAGCTCGGGGCCCGTCGGCGTTTGACCGGTGCCCACGCTGACGAGCTCATCGAGCGCTATCAGGCCGGCGCCACCCAACTCTCCGCGATCAAATCGACGGCCGGTGCCACCCTGGAGGGCGATCGACTCTCGGTCGGCCTGTCTCGTGCCCGGCTACGCTTCACCGGCGTGAGTGCCAATATTCTGGCGCAGATTCCGCGGTTCTTCGTCGCCCAACTGCCGGCGGCGCTCTATCGGCTGCGTTGGCTCACCCTCGCGGTCGCCCTCGTCACGTTCGGGGTCGCCGCTCTCTATGCCGTATGGGCCTATAACGATCCCCGGGTGCTGGCCAACCTGGGGACGGATGCCCAGCTGGCCCAGTTGGCCAACGAGGACTTCGTTGGGTACTACTCCGCGAACCCCGCGGCGTCCTTCACCGGCTTCGTCTGGACCAACAACGCCTGGATCGCCGCCCAGTGCATCGCCTTCGGCATCGTCGGCGTCTACGTGCCCTTCATTATTCTGCAAAACGCCATGAATCTTGGCACGACCGCAGCGATCATGTTCGCCTACGACAAAGGCGATGTGTTCTTTCTCTACATTGCTCCGCACGGACTGCTCGAACTCACCGCAATCTTTGTCGCCGCAGCGGGCGGACTGCTCATCTTCTGGGCCTGGATCGCCCCCGGAGCGCGCACCCGAGCTCAGGCACTCGCCGAAGACGGTCGGGCGCTATTCACCGTGGCCATCGGCCTCGTCTTCGTGCTTTTGGTCTCGGGCATCATCGAAGGCTTTGTGACCCCGCAACCCTGGCCGTGGCCGATCAAAATCGGCATTGGAGCCCTCGCCCTGGGGGCATTCCTGACCTATATGCTCGTGCTCGGTCGCCGTGCCACCCGGGCCGGCGAAACCGGCGACCTGGGCGAGTTCGAGGCGGGTAGCACCCGCATCTACGCCGCCTGAGGCGCTGGTGAGGCGCTGGTGAGGCGCTGATCCACACCATGTGCTGCGGGACTCGCCACGAGCGGCCTGACGCGGTGTCAGAGCCGGCCAGCAGCCTTCAGGGCTATGTACCGATCGGCCAGAGCCGGCGGAAGCTGTGCGGGGGAGGCGGTGACAACATCCGCTCCCAATTGACGGATGGCGGCCGATACCCGAGCAACGTCGAGCAGGGCCCGTTCCGCCGCTGCCGCGCGGTAGATCTCGTCGCGTGAGCTCCGGGTGGTGGCGGCCAGGGTGGTAGCTGGGTCGAGCACGGACGCCACGACCACGGTGTGCCGTTTGGTGAGCTGTGGCAGCACCGAAAGAAGGCCGGTCGAGGCGCCGGCCGCGTCAATCGAGGTGAGGACCACGATCAGGGCGTGCTGGCTGGTGACCGAGCGCACCTGGCCGGGAACTGCGGCCCAGTCCATCTCGATCAGTTCCGGTTCGATCATGGCCATGGAATCGACCATCTGGGAGAGCAATGCCGCTCCGCTCGCGCCCTGCACCCGGCCACGCACTCGGCGGTCAAAGGCGAGAAAGTCCACCCGGTCGCCGGCGACCGAGGTGAGGGCTGCGAGCAGCAGGGCGGCCTCAAAAGCCGTGTCGAGCCTGGGCTCGTTGTTCACACGGGCCGCCGAGGTGCGTCCCGTGTCGAGCAGAATGACGACGCGGCGGTCCCGTTCCGGCCGCCAGGTGCGCACCACCACGTCATTGCGCCTGGCCGTGGCCCGCCAGTCGATCGAGCGCACGTCATCTCCGCGCACGTAGTCGCGCAATGAGTCGAACTCGGTGCCCTGACCGCGCACCATGACGCTCGTGCGCCCATCGAGCTCCTTAAGCCTCGCGATTCTCGATGGCAGGTGTTTACGGGCGTGAAACGGAGGCAGTACCCGGATGCGCCCCGGTGCGTTCAGCGTGGCCTGACGGCTCCACAGCCCCAGCGGGCCCCGCGACCGCACCGTGACCTGTTCCACTCGCCGTTCTCCACGACGAAACGGCGTCAGCGAGAGCGATACGAGGCGCCGTTCCCCGGGCGGAACGACGATCCGGGTGCGATTGCGCCCGGCGCCCGCCGACGGTTGCCAGGCATCCCGCACCACGGCAACGAGGCGCCGGTGCCCGGTGTTGGTCAGGTAGAGCTCGCTCGTCACCGTTTCCCCGAGCCGAACCCGGGTGGGCAGCATCCGCTCGACCGTCACAGCGCGCGGCGATGCTGCCAGTGCGAGGTCGATGCCGCCGATCGCGAGCACGAGCAGCAGCCAGAGCGCCAGCACGCCGGCGGCCGCGACGACGGTCGACCCGAACAGCACTATTGGCACGACGCCGAGGGCGATGAGAAAAACGAACCGGCCGCTGAGTGTCATCGTTAGATCGGAACCTGAACCTGCTGCACAACGCCGCGCAGAATGGCATCCACCGAGACACCCTCAAGTTCGGCTTCGGGGCGAAGCTGCACCCGGTGTCGCCAGACCGGCAGCACCATCGCCTGCACGTGATCCGGCGTGATCGAGTCGTAGCCACTGAGCCACGCCCACGCCTTCGTGGCGGCAAGCAGCGCGGTCGTTCCGCGGGGGCTGACGCCGAGCTTGACCGAGGGGCTCGTGCGCGTGCCACGGGCCAGGTCCACGATGTAGGCAAGCACATCCGCGCTCGCTCCAACGCCAGAAACGGCAGCCTGGGCCGCCTCGAGTTCGGCTGTGCCGAGTACCGCGCTCACGCCGGCACCGGCCAGGTCGCGTGGGTTGAAGCCGGCTGCGTGGCGGCGCAGCACCTCGATCTCGTCGACGCGCTGCGGAACCTCGAGCACGAGCTTGAGTAGAAAACGGTCGAGTTGCGCCTCGGGCAGTGTGTACGTGCCCTCGTATTCGATCGGGTTCATGGTCGCGGCCACAATGAAGGGCTCTGGCAGTTTCAACGACTCGCCATCAACGCTGACCTGGCGCTCTTCCATCGCTTCCAGCAGTGCGGACTGCGTCTTCGGCGGTGTGCGGTTGATCTCGTCGGCGAGCATGATGTTGGTGAACACCGGACCCTGCCGAAACTCAAACTCCCCCGCCTGAGCGTCGTAAATGAGCGAACCCGTCACATCTCCCGGCATCAGGTCGGGCGTGAACTGGATGCGCTTGGTGTCGAGGCTCAGCGCGTGGCTGAGCGTGCGCACGAGCAGAGTCTTGGCGACGCCCGGTACACCCTCGAGCAATACATGGCCACGAGCGAGGAGCGCGATGATCAGCCCAGTGACCGCGCCGTCCTGCCCGACGACGGCCTTGCCGACCTCGGTGCGCACCCGGTTAAGCGCTGCGCGCAGTGCGGCGGCATCCTGTGTGGGAACAGCGGCAATCACGGCAGCGGGGGCGCCTAACGGCGTGGGGGGTGTAGCGGGAGTCGTCATGGGGCCATTCTCTCGGCTGGAAGGGAAGTGAATTCGTCAGAAGCGGATGCCGACCCGTCGCCAGCAGGCGCCGTTCCGGCGTGCACTCCTTGGCTGGTCGCATGTTCGAGGGCCTGCAGGGCGTTGGACAGTGCCATCAGCTGTGCGTCGCTGTGCGGGGTGGCATCGACCAGCACCCGCCGTATCTCGTCGGGCGTGCGCCCGGAGTACCGGGCGACCGAGCTGATGATCTCCTCCAACTGGGCGAGGCGACCGAGTCCGACGGAGCGTGCGAGGCGTTGGACGGCACCGACGCGCAGGGCGTCGAGGGCGCGCAAGCGCGCGTTGCTGCGCGCGTAGAGTCGGGCGCGGCCCTCCATGGTCTCGCTCGCCTTCACCGTGACCGGTAGATTCTCGGCCACGAGCGGACCGAACCGCCGGCCACGCCAGAAAGCGGCGAATATCGCGACAAGGGCGAACAACACGAGTACCGGGCTGACCCAGCCCGGCGTCAATTCGGCGAGCGAGGGCGGTCCGGTGCGGGGGAGGTCGGCCAGGGTCGGCAGATACCAGACCACGGAGTCGCTCTGCCCCAGCAGACCGAGGGTGAGGGCTGCGTTGCCATAGCCGGCAACGTTCTCATTGTTGAACAGGCGCGCGTCGGGCACGAGAGAAACCAGGCTCCCGGTCGCGTCATCCTGCACCTGAATGAGTGAGAACGTGTCGGAGTCGCTAGCAAAGCAGCCGGTGATCAATGGATTTTGCTGGCTCTTGGGGATCGACAGCGTATCTCCGCCCGGCAGCAGCTCTTCGGCCCGGTTCGCGGCGGGTACCCCGCACTCAGCGGTGAGCGACGTGGCGTCGGATACACCCCCGAAACCAACGCTCGGAGCAAGAGCCTGCAGCGCGAGAAAACCCGGTGCGACAACCACGGTGCGCGGGGCGAGGCGGGACAGCTCGGTCAGCTGGCCGGAGTCGAGGTAGCCGTTTTCGTCATGGAGGAGCACGGTCGAATCGGTGCCGACCGCGCCTTGCACCTCGGTCAGGGAATCGGCCAGGGTCACGGTGACTCCCTGCTGACGCAGCACTTCCACGAGCGCCATCGATCCGGCCGGGGCTGGATTATCTCCGGCCAGTGCCCGACCCGCCACGTTCGTTCCGCCGGATAGGAGGACGGCGACAATGGCGACGGCCACGATGCAGAGCGCGGCGATGACCCAGAACGACGAGCGGCGCAGAAGCGCGCGCAGGGTTGGTGTGGCTACGGTCGTGAGGCCTGGGGCACCAGCATCCGTTTTTGATCCGAGGGTCGCACTCATGACGGGCTCGCCTCGATCAGCGGGGCACGGCGGGCCGGTGACGCCGCTCGCAGCTCGGCTTCCAGCGTGGCGAGGGCCCGGTAGTCGAATTCGGTTCCGGCCTGCTCAAGGTAGCGCACACGGTCGAAGGTGTCCGCAGCGAGGGCCAGAGCGGACCCGCTCGACGGAAAAGCGAGTCGGGCGCGCGCGGCAAAATCGTGCGCGGTCGTGCCCGGAGTGACCGACAGCACCGTTCGTTCCGCCAGGCCCCTGGCCAGTGCTCGAAAAATCTCTTCGCAGGCCAGGCTCCAGTCGCCGCGGGCGGCAGCGGCGTCGGCCGCCGTGCGCATCTCGGCGCTGCTTCGCTGATCGATGGTGCCGAACAGGTCGCTGGCGACCCGGTTTCGTCTGGCCAATTTGGGAGCGCCAAACAAAAACCAGCCGGCCACCAGCGCCCCGAGCACCAGAAGGACCGCGACCACCGGCAGCCAGTCCTGCAGGCTGCCGCCGCCGCTGACGGCCAGCGACTGGATCCAGTCCAGAAAACCCTGGGACAAGCGGTCGAACCAGGTTGGCCGGGCGGCTTCGTAGGGAGCCTTGGCGAGTTCCTCGCGCAGCCACCGCCGAGCCTCCGGCGCGTCGGGAACCACGGGCACGTCACGGGACACAAAACCGGGCACGCCAAACGTGATCCGGTCGATCAACCGGTCGACCACCGATCCGAGCTGCGCCAGGCTCACTGCGGTCATGCCGCCGGGTACCCCATGCCGGAAGCGGCCGTTACCCGATACGGGTCGGGTGCGTCGCCTCCCTGTGCCGCTGACTCGACGTACCGGGCCAGCTCCAGATCGAGGCCTTCCTTACGCATGCGCAGGTCGAGGTAGACCAAGGCGACGGCCGCCGACTGCACGACGGCCGCGACAGCCGCGACCGGAATGGCGATGATCAGGCTCACCACCACGCTGAGAATCGTCGTCTGCTCCAAAAACGCGCCGCTCGGGTCCACCAGCGCGGTGCCGACGCCGAACAAGAGCGAAACTGGGGTAGTGACGATCTGGCTGATCACCTGCACGATCAGACCGACCAACAGCAGCACCCCCAGGGTGCGCCAGAAGTAGCCGCGCGTCAGTGACCAGGATCGAAGAACGGATGCCCGCACCCCCAGCTTCTCCAGCACGATCAGGCTCGGTACGGTACTGGTCTTGGTGTACAGGAAGGCGCTCGCCGCCGCGATGAGCAGGCCGCCGAAAACACCGACCAGAACGCCGGCGACGATGCCCGCGACACCGCCAACGCCCACCAGTAGCAGCACGAGGCCACCGATAACAGCCACGCTGATCAACAGCGCAAGGGTCAGCAGCAGGGTCCAGAGGGTGAGCGGCCACAGGCGTGTCGCCGCCCGGCGCCACAGCTGGCCGAGCCTCAGTTTTTCGCCGAGGGTGGCGCGGGCCACCTCGACCACGATCACGGCCTGCAGAAGCGCCGAGGCGATGATCGACAGCGCGATCGGAATGATGGCCGACAGCACGCCCGCCAGCACCGTTCCGGCGGTGACGGCATCCCTTTGGTCGAGAGGGGCGCTGTCGATGCGGTCAATCGCCCAGAAAGTGACGAGCCCGACAATCACGACCGTGACGAGCATGATCGCAGCCTGCACAATGAGACCGCTGCCGAAGGTGGCCTTCGGATTGCGGCGCAAGACCTGGAACGACGCTGCGAGTAGCGTGCCGAATCCGATGGGCCGCAGTGGAATCAATCCGGGCTTCGGCGGAGGGGCCCAGCCCTGCCCTGGATCCGCGCTCTGGTAAGGCGAAGTGGGCGCCGCGAACTCCCCGTAGCGCGGTGGAACGGGGGCGTCGGGGGCTTGCCAGGGGTCTGTCACGATTCAATGCTGGCACAGGTCGCTCAAGAATTGCGCTCGTAACCGCTCTGTCAGCGCGCTCGGCTACATTTATGCCAGACTTTGCCCTATTCATCGGGCAATTCGTCCCGGTACACGCAGAACACACGACGACTTTGTTCTGGAAAGAGACCTATGACCGCACGTATTTTGGTTATCGATGACGATACCGCCCTGTCCGAGATGATCGGGATCGTTTTGCTGGGCGAAAGCTTCACCCCGGTGTTCTGCGCGGACGGGTCGCTCGCCCTCGAGACGTTTCGCACCGAGAAACCCGACCTGGTGCTGCTCGACCTCATGCTTCCCGGCCTCGATGGCATCGAGGTGTGCCGGCTCATCCGTGCCGAATCGGGGGTACCGATCATCATGCTCACCGCCCGGTCCGACACCACCGATGTGGTCAAGGGGCTCGAATCCGGTGCCGACGACTATATCGTCAAGCCGTTCAACCCCAAGGAACTCGTCGCCCGCATTCGTACCCGCCTGCGCCCGCCCGCCGCGGACGGCGCGCTCGCCCTGCACATCGGCGACCTCCTGGTGAACGCAGTCGGCCATGAGGTCACCCGCGGAACGACCGCGATCAATCTCACTCCACTCGAATTCGACCTGCTGCTGGCCCTCGCCTCGAAACCCCAGCAGGTTTTCACCCGTGAAATGCTGCTCGAGCAGGTCTGGGGTTATCACTACAAGGCCGATACCCGACTCGTGAACGTGCACGTACAACGGCTGCGCGCCAAGGTCGAGCACGATCCCGACAATCCCAAGATCGTCATGACGGTGCGCGGCGTCGGCTATCGCGCCGGCACGGTCGGCTAGAGAGGCATAACCGGCATGACCCCCCGGCAACAGCCGCAGAAACGATTCCGCGTACCATGTCCCAGCTGACGTATGGCAGCAGGCTGCGCAACTGGCCGAGGCTGGTGCGCGCGTCGTGGCGTTCCTCCCTGCAATTTCGCACGGTCGCCATTTCGGTCGCCCTCTCGGGGCTGGCGATTCTGGTCGTGGGGGTATATATGTCCGTCAGCATCGGTAATGACCTGTTTCAGTCGCGGCTCAGCCAGGTTTTGCTTGAGTCGGACCGTGCAACGAATGCCGCGCAGAGCCTGTTTGATTCTTCCGATGCCACCGATCGGGTGCAGGTTCAGAACCTGCTCAGTTCTGCCCGCACCTCCATCACGGCAACGTCGTCGAGCCGGCTGGTCGCCGTTCTGCGCGTGCCCGGCCAGGAGCCGTCAACGGTCGCGCCGCTTGATTCGTCGACGTTTGGGCAGTCCACCGGCGTGATCGGTACCGACCTGCGCACCGAGGTTCAGGCCAACGACGGTGACCAGTTCTGGCAGTCGGTCACCCTGGCCGGCGACGATGGTACGACCGTTCCCGGCATCGTGGTCGGGTCGCAGATCACGGTTCCAGTGGCCGGCCGTTACGAGTTGTACATCGCGTACAGCCTGAAGGACGCCGAAGCGACATTGCTCTTTGTGCAGCAAACCCTCGGCGTGGCCGGTGTCGCCCTCGTGCTGCTGATCGGAGCGGTCACCTGGATCGTCGTGCGCTTCGTCGTCAGGCCACTGCGGGTGGCCGCTGAAACGAGTCAGAAACTCGCCTCTGGCGACCTCGCAGTGCGCATTCCCGAAAAAGGTGAAGACGTCATCGCGACCCTCGCGCGCTCGTTCAACGGCATGGCCGACAGCCTGCAGAGCCAGATTCGGGAACTCGCCGACCTCTCCGAGGTGCAGCAACGCTTTGTGTCGGATGTGTCGCACGAACTGCGCACGCCGCTGACAACCATCCGCTTGGCCGGTGATGTGCTCTACGATCAACGGGCGAGTTTTCCGCCAGCCACCGGCCGTACTGCTGAGCTGCTGCACACCCAGGTCGAACGGTTTGAGTTGCTGCTGGGCGATCTGCTCGAAATCAGCCGCTACGACGCGGGGTCGGTGGAGCTGGAGAGCGAACCAACGAACCTGGTCTACCTCGCCGAAGACGCTGTTGATAGCTTGCGCTCCCTGGCCGAGTCCAAGGGCAGCGACCTGCGGCTGGTGGCGCCCGGCGGATACCTGAACGCCGACGTGGACCCGCGACGCATCCGGCGAGTGCTGCACAACCTCATCGGCAACGCCATCGAGCACGGTGAGGGCAAACCGGTCGTGGTCTCGGTCGACAGCGACGCGAACGCGGTTGCGCTCGCCGTTCGCGACTATGGACTCGGCATGAGCCAGGCCGAGGTTGCGCACGTCTTCGACCGGTTTTGGCGGGCCGATCCGTCCCGTCAGCGCACGATCGGTGGAACCGGACTGGGGCTGGCGATCTCCCGCGAAGACGCGAGTGTGCACAAAGGTTGGCTGCAGGTCTGGTCAAGCCCGGGGGAGGGATCGTGTTTTCGCCTCACCCTGCCGCGCACCTCGGGAGGGGCGCTCGAATCCTCGCCCATCCCGTTGCCGCCCGACGACACCACGGCCCTACTCGGAGGTTCAGATCACCGGCCGGGAGTGCACGGAGGACAGCATGACTGATCAGCGATTTCAGGGCGACGAGCTGCAGGGACACCCGGTGCGGGGTCGCATCCTGCGCGTTGTCCCGGCGTTGCTGGTGGCCGTCAGCCTCATCATCGGATTGGGTGGCTGCACCGGAATTCCGCGCGACGGTGCCGTGCACGCCGGCAACGACATCGCGCCAGACGACAATCCAGCCCCGGTCTTTCTGCCCGCTCTGCCGCAGAAGAACGCATCGACGGAGTCCATTCTGCGTGGCTTCATCGACGCCTCATCGAGCCCCGAAAACAACTACGATATCGCCCGCCAATTTCTTTCCCCGGCATTTCGCGCCGACTGGGATCCCACTGTGGGAGTCACCGTCGACAACGGTTCCGGCCGCACCCTGACGGTGATCGACGATGGCGCCACCCTCGTGAACCTCACGCCCATTGCCGAAGTAGACCAGACCGGCCAATATCGTGAGGTCGATGCGAACCCGGTACCGTTGCGCTACGAATTTGTGCAGGTCGGTGGCCAGTGGCGCATCAGCGCCGCCCCGAACGGCACCGTGATTGACGAAAATACCTTCAATGATGTGTTCAGCGCCCAGCCGGTCTACTTCTACGACCCGAGCTTTCGGTTTTTGGTCCCGGACCTGCGCTGGTTTCCGCGCGGGGCATCCGCTCCGACCAAACTTGTCAACGCTGTCTTGCGCGGACCCAGCGCCTGGTTGACCGGCGCGGTGGCCACCGCGTTCCCGGAAGGATCCAAACTCACCGCTGATGCCGTGCAGGTGGTCGGCCGGCAGGCGATGGTCGATCTGAACAGCGAAGCGCTCAACGCCGACCGGCAGACCCTGCAGCGTATGAAAGCCCAGCTGGCGGCGAGTCTGTCGCCCGGTCTGTCGGTGGACATCACTATTGACCAGAACTCCCAGGTCATCGACGACCTGGTATCGAGGGCTCCGATCATCGATCCCAGGGTGGATGCCCGGGCGCTCGTGTTGCGTGGCGGCGAATTCGGCTTTCTCGCGGCCACCGGGGACGGTATCACCCCCGTTGACGGTTTATCCGACACCATTTCCCAGCTGGCGCCCACCTCGGTAACGCTCGCGTCGGGCCAGGAGCGGGCCGCCGTGCTGACCGGCGACGGAGTCTACGTCGTGCGGGCCGGAGAAGGCCCGGAACGGCTCGATTCGCGCTCCGGGCTGCTCGCGCCCTCGATTGACAATGACAGTTTCGTCTGGTCGGTGCCGGCGAACGACCCGAGCGCCCTTGTTGTGTATAGTCCGGCGGGAGTGGCGACGGCGGTACCGACACCGTGGCCCGAAGCCACATCGATCACGGCCTTGAGGGTCTCCCGGGACGGCGCCCGGCTGATCGCACTGCTCGGCACCGGCTCCGGAACCCGGTTCGTCGCCGCCGCCATCATCCGAACCGAGGGAGCACCCACCGCCCTGGGCCCACCCCTGCTGCTGGCATCCGGCGGGGGGATTGGTCTCGACGCGACCTGGATCGATGAGCTGACGGTCGCGTCCCTCAGCACCCTGCCCAACGGTGAGGCCCGCATCGTCGCCCAGCAGATCGGCGGCGTCAGCTCCGTTCTGGAGTCGCCTGAGAGCAGCCGGTACATCGTGGGCAGCAACTCGGTGCGCGATCTCAGTGTGCTCACCGACAACGGCAGCCTCGAAGTGCAGCGCGGCGCGGGCTGGCAGGGCCGCGCCGACGGCGTGGCTCTGCTCGCCACCCAGCAGGGCCTCGAGGACTAACCAGCGCTCTGGCCCCTCCTCCCCACGGGCTTTCCAGCCGCCTGGTGCACCGGCGGGTGCGCGCCGGCAACAGATCTAGGCGACAGGCGGCACACTGGCCCTATGAGCCGGCGGCTGCGCGATCGCTTGGCCGGCGCGGGCCGGGATGCCTGGGCCACCCTGCTGCCGACCGAGTGCAGCGGCTGCGGGGCGCTCGACCGTGCGCTCTGCACGAGCTGTCGGCGTGCACTCCTCCCCGCCGTACACCCGGTCACCCGGAACGACGCCGTGATCTGGGCCGCCCTCAGCTACGAGGGTGTACCTCGCCAGGTGATTGCCGCTTACAAAGACGGCGGGCGAACGGATGCCGCAGCCGCGCTCGCCGCGCCTCTGCGAGCGGCCATCGTGGCCGCGCTCGCTGCCGTCCCCGACGACGCTGAGACCCACAGCAGGCCCCCCGGAATTCAGCTCGTCACCATTCCCTCCTCCCGCCGGGCCTGGCGGGTGCGCGGCTATCACCCGGTCGATGCCCTGCTGGGTCGCGCCGGGCTGCGCCCGTTCCCGGCGCTCGCGACGCTCACAGAAGCAGTTGACCAGGTCGGCCTGGATCGTGCGGCGCGTGCCGCGAACAGGAAAAACAGCCTGGTGGCCCGGCGACCGCTCAACGGGGCCCGGATCATCCTCGTTGACGACATCGTGACCACCGGAGCAACCCTGCTGGAGGCCCGGCGGGCCGTGTTCGCGGCGGGCGGTACCGTCGTCGGGCTTGCCACACTGGCGGAAACACGCCGTCGACGGCCCCCAGGCTCGGCCCCCGGGCAAACTGGTCGATAAATACGGTGACATATCTGACTGTCACGGCTACGGTGGAGTCAAAGGCGCGTAATGATCGCCCGGTTCTGGGGTGGTCCGCCAAACTGGAGGTCGTCATGGAAACTAACATCGTCGGACGCAACCTTGGGATCACTGATCGCTTCCGGGACTACGCGACGGAGAAGTCCGAGAAAATCGCCGCTCTCGCCGATAAGGCCCTCGCGCTCGAGATCAAAGTCAGCCGCCACCACGAGAAGAACGGCGCTGCCGTCGGCAATGACCGGGTCGAACTCACCCTGATCGGAAAAGGACCGCTCGTACGGGCCGAAGCAGATGGCTCCGACAAGTACGCCGCCTTCGATGTGGCGCTTGGTCGACTGCTCGAGCGAGTGCGCCGGGCTAAGGACCGCAAGAAGGTGCACCGTGGCGGAGCCCACCGTCCTACCTCCCTGCACGAGGCATCCTCGGTCGGTTTCAGCGTTATCGACATCACACCGGCCAATCCGGAGACGCTCGAACGAGTGCGTACCGGCGCGATTCCCGTGGTGCACGCGGAAGACGCCGTCGCTGATGCCGACGCCGACGCCGAGGAGGAATACTGCCCCGTCGTGATCAGGCGCAAGGTCTTCGCTGCGGCCCCCATGTCCGTTGACGATGCCCTCTACTTCATGGAGCTCGTCGGTCACGACTTCTACCTGTTTCAAGACGCGGAGACCAAGCGTCCGAGCGTCGTCTACCGTCGCAAGGGCTGGGACTACGGAGTCATCGAGCTCGATGGTTCGGGCGCGGAGCAGCCGGACGCTGTGCCCGTTGCCAGCGGGCGTGCCAACTGACCAACTAGCATTGCAGTAGCCGCCGACCAGATCGGCGCTCTGGCATCTGCCAGACGAGAGGCGTAAGCGTGTGCTGCGGCAGCCCAATGGGACTGCCGCAGTGCCTGCCTGCACCGTTTGACTAGTGGAGTACATTCGTGGCGTCAATTCTTGAAAAGGTTCTTCGTGTAGGAGAAGGCCGCGTTATGCGCCGCCTGGCAAATTATGCGAAAGCCATCAACGCCCTGGAAGAGGACTTCCATGAGCTCACCGATGACGAGCTGAAGAACGAGACCGTCACCCTGCGGGAACGGTACTCCAGCGGCGAATCGCTCGATGACCTGCTGCCCGAGGCTTTCGCGGCCGTGCGCGAGGCCAGCATCCGCACCCTCGGATTGCGTCACTTCGACGTGCAACTCATGGGTGGGGCGGCCCTGCACCTCGGCAATATTGCCGAGATGAAGACCGGTGAGGGCAAGACCCTCGTCGCCACCACTGCGGCGTACCTCAACGCAATCAGCAGCCGCGGCGTGCACGTCATCACGGTCAACGACTACCTCGCGAGCTACCAGAGCGAGCTCATGGGTCGCGTCTTTCGCGCGCTGGGAATGACGACCGGATGCATCGTCTCCGGTCAGACCCCGGTGCAGCGTCGTGAGATGTACGCGGCCGATATCACCTACGGCACCAACAACGAGTTCGGTTTCGACTATCTGCGCGACAACATGGCGTGGCAGGCCAGTGACATGGTGCAACGCGGGCACTACTTCGCCATCGTCGACGAGGTCGACTCGATCCTCATCGACGAGGCCCGCACCCCGCTGATCATCTCCGGACCGGCCTCGGGCGAAGCCAACCGCTGGTTCAACGAGTTCGCGAGCCTGACCAAGCGACTCATCGCCGACGAAGACTTCGAGGTCGACGAGAAGAAGCGCACCATCGGTGTGCTCGAACCCGGCATCGAAAAGGTCGAGGACTATCTCGGCATCGACAACCTCTACGAATCGGCCAATACACCGCTGATCTCCTTTTTGAACAACGCCATCAAGGCCAATGCCCTGTTCAAGAAGGACAAGGACTACGTCGTCATGAACGGCGAGGTGCTCATCGTCGACGAACACACCGGCCGTATCCTCATGGGACGCCGCTACAACGAGGGCATCCACCAGGCGATCGAGGCCAAGGAGGGCGTCGCGGTCAAGGCAGAAAACCAGACCCTGGCCACCGTCACCCTGCAGAATTACTTCCGCCTGTACTCAAAGATTTCCGGCATGACCGGAACGGCGGAGACCGAAGCCGCCGAGTTCATGAGCACCTATAAGCTCGGCGTGGTCGCGATCCCGACCAATATGCCGATGCAGCGCATCGACCAAGCCGACCTGATCTATAAGAACGAAGAATCCAAGTTTCGTCAGGTTGTTGAAGACATTGCCCTGCGCCACGAGGCCGGACAGCCGGTTCTAGTCGGCACGACGAGCGTCGAGAAGAGCGAATACCTCTCGCGCCTACTCGCCAAGAAGGGCGTGCGCCACGAGGTGCTCAACGCCAAGAACCACGCCCGTGAGGCCGCAATCGTCGCCCAGGCCGGTCGACTCGGTTCGGTGACGGTCGCCACCAACATGGCGGGTCGAGGTACCGACGTGATGCTCGGCGGTAACGCTGAATTCATCGCCGTCGCCGAGATGAACGCCAAGGGCCTGAGTCCGGTCGACACGCCCGACGAGTACGAACTCGCCTGGGATGATGTGTTCAGCGCGGTGAAGGCCCACGTCAGCGAAGAAGCCGAGAAGGTCATTGCCGCCGGCGGACTCTACGTGCTCGGCACCGAACGACACGAATCTCGCCGCATTGACAACCAGCTGCGTGGTCGCAGCGGTCGCCAGGGCGATCCGGGCGAGAGCCGGTTCTACCTGTCGCTCACCGACGACCTCATGCGCCTGTTCAATGCCGGTGCCGCGGAGGCCCTCATGGGCCGTCAGGGTGTGCCCGACGACATGGCGATCGAATCGAAGGTTGTGAGCCGCGCGATTCGCAGCGCCCAGTCACAGGTTGAGGGCCGTAACGCCGAAATCCGCAAGAACGTACTCAAGTACGACGATGTTCTCAACCGTCAGCGCGAGGCCATTTACGGTGACCGTCGCCACATTCTCGAGGGTGACGACCTGCATGAGCGCACCCAGAAGTTCCTCACCACCGTCATTGACGAGGTGCTCGACGTGCACGCCGGCGACGGCAACGGCGACGATTGGGACTTCGACGCGATGTGGACCGAACTGAAAACCCTTTACCCGGTGGGACTGACCATCGACGAGGTCGTCTCTGAGGCCGGGGACAAGGGCAGGATCAACCGTGACTTCATGCGTCGGGAGATTCTCTCCGACGCCAAGCTCGCCTATGTGCGCCGCGAAGAGTCCCTGGGGGCCCCGGCCATGCGTGAACTGGAACGGCGCGTGGTGCTCTCGGTAATCGACCGCCGCTGGCGCGACCACCTCTACGAGATGGACTACCTGAAAGACGGTATAGGGCTGCGCGCTATGGCCCAGCGTGACCCATTGGTGGAATACCAGCGCGAGGGTTTCGCCATGTTCCAGCAGATGATGGGCCAGATTCGTGAGGAGACGGTCGGATTCCTCTTCAACCTCGATGTCGAGGTGACGGCCGGTGCCGGCGCCGTCTCCGGGCCGATTGTTGCGGCCAAGGGACTCACTCCAGCGGACGCCGCCGAGGACAAGCTCAGTTACACCGCCCCGAGCGATTCAGGCGGGGTCGAGGTGCGCAACCAGCGCGGGCAGATTCAGCAGGCTGCCTCGGATCGGTCACGACGCTCGACCACGGGTGCGGCGAGCGAGGACGAACCGGCGGCAGCTGGCCCTGCTCAGCGCGGAGCCTTCGGACAGAAAACCGAGGGTGACGCCCCGGTGAACCGGGCCGAGCGCCGAGCTCAGGGTAAGAAGACGACCTAGCCCCGGCCCGAGTACCGTCCATGTGTGCCCGATGCGTGCCCCTGCGTGGGCACGCATCGGCGTGTGGGCGCTGTGGGGCATCCGCTTACAGTATTACCGGCCTGCGACGGCTCACATGACGACGAGTACGGTGGCCTGCCAGCGTTGGTCCAGGCCCTCCAGCTGTAACGCGACGACGTGCGCCCGGCGCTTGTCATACACCACGATGACGGCGTTGAAACCGCCGGTTTCGGTGGGCCAGGTTTTGACGTGGTCGATCCACAGTCTCGGCCGTTCGGCGACGACCCCGGTGATGGCTCGCGCCCGAGCAGCGATCGACGCACGCAGGGAGAGGTGAGCATAGACATCGTCGGTGACCCAGCGCGAGAGCTGCTCGAGGGGTCGGGCGCCCGCGATGACCTCGACGGCCCGCAGAGCAAGAGCTCGCAGCACCGGCTCGGCCTCGGGCCGGTTCGAGGGCCGGTTCGCGGGCCGAGTCGGCGGAGGGCTGATCTGATGGGCGGGCAAATGGTTGGTATCGGGTGACATCATCGTTCCTTTCACACCTCGAACGTGCAGCTGCTGTGGAGCAAAACCTAAGCAGCTTTAGCGTGGTGCTGTCGAGTGCATATAGAGCCTGTGGATAACACGAGCGGGAATGCTCGGCGTGGGCTACTTTCTACGTGTGCGTTGGGACGATCTGTTTAACGACCTCGAAGGGCAACTCGAAGGCGAGCTGCACTCCGAGGCCACAGACCTGCGCCTGCACGAGGAACGCCAGCGCGTGGAGAAGCTTTCCCTCCGCACACGGCTCAGCAATGTGGTGCGGTCCGTCGGTCTTGGCGGCACCCTGCGATTGCGAGTCGTGCTCGTGTCCGGGGAGACCCTGATGCTTCGCCCCACGACCCTCGGCCGCGACTGGCTCGCGGCCGAGCTGCAGGGCGCCGAAAACGGCTCGGTGCAGTGCGTGGTCCCGCTCTCGGCAATCGCCAGTGTGCTTCTCACCGAGGAGCAGAGCCTGGCCTCGCTCGCCGTTGAATCGGAGTCCAGCGGCAAGCTGATCGAACGCGTCGGGTTTCCGTTCGTACTGCGCGACCTGTGCCGCAGACGGCGCACCGTCGAGCTTGACACCCGCGGTGGGGTACTGATCGGCACCATCGACCGGGTGGCGCGTGACCACCTGGACCTGGCGGTTCATCCGCTGGGAACGTTGCGGCGCTCGTCGGAGGTTCTGCACTACCGTCTCGTGCCGTTCTGGCAGATTCACCTCATTCGGCTTCGTTAGCCGTGCAGGACTTCCCTTCCGAGCACCACATCAGAGAATCGATTCAGATAAGCGAGGCAACGGATGAAGACACCCGGTTCCACACGCACGCGCCGCCGATTCTGGGTCGACCCCCGCTTCGTCATCGGCCTCGTGCTCGTCGTCGCCTCGATCGCGGGAGTCGGTGCGGTCGTTGCCGGCAGCGATCGGACAACGGCGGTATACACCGCACAGCACACCCTGACCGCCGGCGACAAGCTCAGGTCGGCCGATCTCATTGAGACTCGCGTGCAACTCGGCGGCGCAGCGAAACTGTACCTCGTGCCAACGCCCAACCTGCAGGACGAGCTGATGGTCACCCAGACGATTCTGGCCGGCGAGCTTGTAGCCCGGTCGATGGTCGGAAAATCGTCGGGTAGCGACGCGACCAGCATCGTCGTCGACGTACCCGGGCGACTGGCCGCATCTGTCGCAGCGGGCTCCGTTGTCGACATCTGGTCGGCGCGCGCGACCGGGCCGAGTGAGTACGCGCCGCCGACGATTCTCGTGGGGCAGGCCGTCGTTGTGCGTATCGTTGAACCGACCGGCATCATCGCGTCCGACAATGGCCAATCCGTCGAGGTGCTCGTTCCGAAGGCCAACGTGGGCGCGCTGCTCGAAGCGATCATGAACGGTGACGCCCTGGCCATCGTTCCCGTGAACACCCCGGTGGGGCCGTAATGGCACGGCTCGCGCTGGTGCTGGACCGGGCGACCGAGCAACGCATGCTGGCCGACATTATCGATTGTGGGCACAGTGTGGTCACGCGCGTCGACACCGCGCGGGAGTTCCTCGAGACGCTCTCTCATGGGCAGCCGCACGTCGTCGTGGTCGGGGGCCGAAGGGAATCCCTGACCGGCCAGCTGATCGCAGCGTGCGACGAGCGCGGCATCCGGGTGGTCGCCCTCACCGCGACGGAACAGGAGCGGCGGCACGCCGGCACGCTCGGTCTCTACGAGACCGTCGCGATTCCCTGCGACTGGTCGGAGATCGAAGACCTGCTCGTGTCGGGGATTGTCGTGCCGTTGCGCGTGGGGGAGCGGCATTTCACCGGCGGCGCGCTCAACACCGGTTCCGTGATTGCGGTCTGGGGGCCGTCCGGTGCCCCGGGGCGCACCACCCTGGCCATAAATATTGCGGCAGAGATCGCTGCTGCCGGCCACACCGTGGTGTTGGCCGATATCGATACCTACAGCGCCTCGATCGCTCCGAGCCTCGGCATGCTCGATGAGGCACCGGGGTTCGCGGCGGCGTGTCGGCTGGCCGGCAGCGACAGTCTGAATCAGTCGGAGCTCGAGCGGATCGCGCAGCGCTACAACTCGCCCAAGGGCGCCTTCTGGGTGCTCACCGGCCTCGGCCGGCCGTCGCGCTGGCCCGAATTATCCACCGAGCGAGTCACCCGCACCATCGACGCGTTGCGCCACTGGGTGGACTACGTCGTGCTGGATACCGGCTTCAATCTGGAGAGCGACGAAGAGTTGACCAGCGATATGCTGGCGCCGCGCCGCAATGCGGCGACCGTCACGGCCTTGCGCGTAGCGGACCACGTCGTGGCTTGCGGCCTCGCCGACCCGGTCGGTATGGCGCGGTTCCTGCGCGCTTGGAGCGACCTTACCGAGGTTGTCGGCAACAGCACGGTGAGCGTGGTGATGAACCAGGTGCGGGCGAGCGCTGTCGGATTGAATCCGCGTGGTCAGGTGACGGCCATGCTGTTGCGTTTCGGCGGCATCGAGTCTCCCATTCTGGTGCCACATGACCAGGGCGCCTTCGATGCAGCGGTGTTGAGCGGTCGCACGTTGCGGGATGCAAGCCCGAAATCTGCAGCGCGCGCGAGCATCCGTCGTTTTGTGCTGGAAGACCTGGTCATCGCCCCGGCCGAAGAATCGGAGCGGATGCCGCGGCGCGTGCGGTTGCGCGGCCGAAAGGCGGCCCAGGCAACGTGAGGCCCCAGTTGCATCTAGGCTATGGAGAGTGTCGACGCTCAGTGATCTCGTACTTGCCCAGGGCCGCAGCAGCGCGGAAGATGTGGACTGGCTGCACATGTTGGTCGCGGACGGTCAGCTACTGGCCGACCTCGCCTTCGCGGATATCGTCGTGTGGGTTCCGACCACTTCCGGCAGCTTCGTCGCGGTCGCGCACGCGCGCCCGTCGAGCGCGGCGACCCTGTTCTACCGAGACTTCGTCGGCCAGCACGTTAAAGCGGAGTGGCGCAACCAGGTCACCGAAGCATTCGAGACAGCGAAGATCATCGATACCACCGCCCCCGACTGGTACGAGGAGACGCCGACCCGGGTGCGCGCCATTCCGGTGCTGCGTCGATTGAGCACGACCGGTTCCGAAGTGACGGATGCTCCGGTGGCGGTGCTCACCCGCCACACCAACCTGAGTGAGGCGCGCACACCGAGTCGGCAGGAACTCACTTTCAACGACTGCGCGAACGACTTGTTCGCCATGATCGCCTCTGGCGACTTTCCCGACCTCGGCGCCCCAACCGGGCCGCGCCGGGGGGCGCCGCGCGCGTCGGACGGCCTGCTGCGGCTCGATGTCGACGGCCTGACCACCTTTGCCAGCCCGAATGCGCTCTCCGCGTTCAACCGCATGGGTTTTGCGGAGGAACTCGAGGGCGAGTCGCTCGCCGAGGTCACGACCAGTCTGCTCACCGGAACCGCCGTCGTCGACGAGTCCCTGCCCCTCGTTGTCACGGGGCGAGCGCCGTGGCGCACCGACATCGAAGCGCGCGGGGTGACGGTGTCGCTGCGGGCGATTCCCATTCGCAACCGCGGAGAACGGGTTGGCGCGATCATTTTGTCGCGTGACGTCACAGAACTCCGCCACCAGGAACGTGAACTGATCACCAAGGATGCCACCATCCGAGAGATTCACCACCGGGTCAAGAACAACCTCCAGACCGTGGCCTCGCTTCTGCGCATCCAGGCGCGGCGCACCCAGTCCGACCGAGCGCGCGAGGCGCTGACCCAGGCGATGCGGCGGGTCGCGGCGATCGCGGTCGTGCACGACACCCTGTCGGAGGGGCTCAGCCAGATCGTCGACTTTGATGCCGTGTTCGAACGGGTGCTCCTGCTGACGGTGGAGGTCGCATCCGCTCACAACACGACTGTGCATCCGAAGTCGACCGGCAGCTTTGGAACGCTCCCGAGTGCCTACGCGACGCCGCTCGCACTCGTGCTGACCGAGCTCGTCACCAACGCGGTCGAGCATGGCCTCGATGGGCGTGAGGGCGAGGTGTCGATCGAGGCGCAGCGCAGCGACGAGACCTTGACCGTCATGGTGCGCGATACCGGCGCGGGCCTGCCGGAGGGCAAGGTCGGCTCGGGCCTTGGTACGCAAATTGTGCGGACCCTCATTCAGGGCGAGCTCGGCGGCACCATCGACTGGCATACCATGATGGGCAGCGGCACCGAGGTCACCATCGAGATCCCCCTGCGCTTTATGCAGGAGAGCTAGCCCTCCTGCTCCTGCGGTGCCCCTCGCCGCCGTGTGTGTGTCGTCTCCATGCACGGGGCCCGGGCCCGGAACGTGGGCCCAGTTTATAGACTGGGCCCACGTTCATAGTGTGGGCCCACGTTCATAGGGTGGGCGGGGGAGCGGACGCGCGAGACCACGCGGGACCGCTGCGCGGCAGGGCGCAAAAAGCGAGCCCGCGGTCTCCGGGGGCACCGGAGCGCCGAAGGCTCGCGTTTTGTGGTTCTGGCTCGCTAGGAGGCGCGGCGAGCGCGTGCGGCGCGGCGTTTGAGCGCGCGACGTTCGTCTTCGCTCAGGCCACCCCAGACTCCCGAGTCCTGACCGGTCTCGAGTGCGTATTGGAGGCACACCTCGGTGACATTGCACCGGGCGCACACCGACTTTGCCTTCTCGATCTGGTCCACAGCGGGGCCAGTATTGCCGACCGGAAAGAAAAGTTCCGGGTCAGCGGTGAGGCAGGCAGCTTTATCGCGCCAGTCCATAGGGATGCTCCTTTTACTACATCGGTGCACGGCCGATTGGCCAGAGTTGCAGGGTGATGACCGGTTGCAGGAAAGTGGGATCTGCGCGATAACCGCGTTGAAACAGCTCACGTCCCTGTGAGCGTCAACCGGGCCTTAAATATCGTCCCATAATAGAGGTATCAAATCAATAGTTTTCTTTGGCTTTTCGCTGTGAACAGCGGCTCTGGTGCAGGGCGTCCAGCCTGGATTGACCTCCGGGCACTTCGTCGCGCCCCCATGTTGGGGGTGCTGATCGCGCTCCTTGCGCTGGAAGCACTTGCCCTGTGGGCCTTCAGCGCCTGGTGGGTGCTCGAATTGCTCATCGCCACCCCGAACTCGATGGGCGCTTCGCTCGCACTGCTGGCCCTCACCGTCGTCGCTGCCGTCTGGGTCAGCGCGATCACCGTCGGGGCGCTGCGCCGGCGACCGTGGATCCGCGGCGCCGCGGTCACCTGGCAACTCGTGCAGGTCATGATCGCCATCGGCTGCTTTCAAGGTATCTACGCCCGGCCTGACGTTGGCTGGGCGCTGCTGCTGCCGTCGATCATCGTGCTCGTACTGGTATTCAACCCGCGGGTGGTCGCCGCGACAAGCCACGAACCCGAACCCGACGCCGACTGAGCGAACCCGGGACGGGGCAGCCATGCGCCCCGGCTACGGCAGGATGCCCCGATTGAACGTGGGGACGAGCTTTTCCAGCTGATCCGCCGATCGTTCCGTCGCTTCGGCGATGCGTCGCAGCACCGCCACAACGCTCATCCCCGCGAAGACAAGGATCAGAATGATGATGAGCAGGATCCACGAAATGTCCATGAAATGACGCTAGCCGCCGACCCGGGTCGGCGGCGCCCCGAGGGATCAGGCGTCGATGCCGAGCTTCTTGCGCAGGCTCTGGACGTGGCCGGTGGCCTTGACGTTGTACAAGGCATGGGTGATTATCCCGGCTTCATCGAGCGCGAAGGTTGAGCGCAGTACACCGGTGACGATCTTGCCGTAGAGGTTCTTTTCGCCCCAGGCGCCGTACGCTCGGTGTACCGCAAGGTCGATATCACTGAGTAGGGGAAAGTTCACCGCGTCGTGTTCCTGAAACTGTTTGAGCTTGGCCGGAGCATCCTTGGACAGACCCAGCACCTGGTAACCGGCCGAGGCGAGCGACCCGAGACTGTCGCGAAAGTCGCAGGCCTGGGTCGTGCAACCGGGGGTCATCGCGGCCGGGTAGAAGTACACCACGACCTTGCTGCCCGCAAAGTCCGCGAGCGAAACGGATGCCCCGTCCTGATCGATCAGGGTGAACTGGGGGGCCGTATCGCCGACTGCAAGGCGCGCTGAATCCGTCATGCATCCATCGTATCGAGCGTTTCCCGGTCGGTTCGCGCTGTCGGTCGCTGCACGCGCGACCTCACGGTGCGGGGGCGACCGGCAGGCCAGGCGCGCGAGCAACCGGGTAAGCGAAACTGCGCGTCAGCGGGCGGGGGCGAACGTTGCGAGCAGGCGCTGGAGGGAATCGAGGCGCACCCGGCCGGCAGCACCCAGTTCATCCGCTTCGACGGCCTCGATGATCGCGCAGTCCGGCGAGCCCGGCAGGTGTGTGCAGCCACGGGGGCAGCGCTCCGATATCGCCGCCAGATCGGTGAAGGCCTTGAGAATGTTGTCGGTGTTGATATGACCCAAACCGAAGGACCGCACCCCTGGAGTGTCGATGACCCAGCCGCGGCCGGCATCCGTGTCGAGGCGCAGCGACACGGTCGACGACGACGTGTGGCGCCCGCGGCCGGTGACCGTGTTGACGACACCGATAGCCCGATTGGTTCCCGGTACGAGAGCGTTGACGAGGGTGGACTTGCCGACGCCGGAGTGCCCGACGAAGACCGTGTCATGGCCGACCAGCGCTGCTGAGATCTGCTCGATCGGCATGCCGCCCTCGCCGCTCTGGAACACGGGCAGGTCGAGGCCCGCGAAGTTGGCCAGGAACGCGGACGGGTCGGCGAGGTCGGTTTTGGTGATGCACAGAATGGGTGTCACTCCGGCGTCGTAGGCCGCGACCAGGTATCGATCCACCAAACGGATGCGCGGCTCCGGGTTGGCCGCAGCGACCACGATGAGCATCTGGTCGGCATTGGCCACGATCACCCGCTCCACCGCGTCGGTGTCGTCGGCACTACGCCGCAGCAGGGTGTCGCGCGGCACGATGCGTACGATGCGGGCCAGACTGCCTTCGGCACCGGTCGTATCGCCGACGATGTCGACGCGGTCGCCGTTGACGACGGCCTTCTTGCGCAAATCGCTCGCCCGAGCGGTTGTGATGCGCCGCTCGGTGGGCAGATTTTCGTCGAGCATGACCGTGTAGCGCCCGCGGTCTACCGAGAGGATGCGCCCGGTCAGGGCATTCTCGTGACCCGGCCGGGTCTTGGTTCGCGGTTTACTGCCCTTGCGGCCGGGGCGCACCCGCACGCTGGACTCGTCGAAGTCGGGTTCATCGTCGTCAGCCGAGGCCCACCAGGTCTCGCCGGGGTCGCCGGCCAGATCGCCGGATTCCCAGCTGGATTCCGAGTCGGATTCCCATCCCGACACCGAGCCCGACACCGAGCCGGACACCGAGCCGGACACCGAGCCGGATTCCCATCCCGACACCGAGCCGGACACCGAGCCGGACACCGAGCCGGACACCGAGCCGGACACCGAGCCGGACACCGATTCGGACTCCGCGCCGGTGTGCGCGCCGCTCCGATGAACCGACGGGTCACGACCGTCGCCATCCCAACGGGCAGTCCGGTCGCCGGAGGGAAAGCCCGCCGGCGGCGCCTCGGACATCTACAGCGCCGCTTCCGTGATCATCGCGTGCCACAGCTCGGGAAACTGGGGGAGGGTCTTGGCGGTTGTAGCGATGTTCTCGATCTCCACGTCGGGCACGACGAGGCCGATCAGTGCTCCGGCCGTGGCCATGCGGTGGTCGTCGTAGCTGAGCCACTGGCCGCCGTGCAGAGGAGCTGGTTCGATCTGCAGGCCGTCGGGCAACTCGGTGACCGCACCGCCGAGCCGGTTGATTTCGGTGGCCAGCGCGGCCAGGCGATCGGTCTCGTGGTGGCGAATGTGCCCGATGCCCGTGATCGTGCTCGATGACTCGGCCAGGGCAGCGAGAGCCACGAGAGTGCAGGCGAGTTCGCCGCCGGCGGAGAGATCGAGTTCGACGCCGAGAATGTGTTCACCGCCGGTGACCGTGAGGCGGTCGCCGACCCGGGTGACGGTCGCACCGAACAGCGGCAGTAGTTGCTCAAGGTCGGCGCCGACCTGGGTGGTCGTCTCCGGCCAGCCCGTAATCGTGACCGTGCCACCGGCGACGAGCGCGGCGCAGAGGAACGGTGCGGCGTTAGAAAGGTCGGGTTCGATATCGACCGTGCGGCCGGCGATCTCGCCTGGTTCGATGACCCATTCGCCGACGCTCGGGGTGGCCACCCGCACTCCGCGCTCACGCAGTACCTCGATGGTCATCTCGATGTGCGGCAGGCTCGGCAGTCGTTCGCCCGAGTGGGTCAGGTGCAGCCCCCGCTCGAACCGAGCGCCGGCCAGCAGCAGCCCGGAAACGAACTGGCTGGATGTGCCGGCGTCGATGGTGGCGGCGCCGCCGGTGACCGCTCCGCGGCCGTGCACGGTGAAGGGCAGGGCGCGCTTGCCGTCGTCGTTGATATCGCAGCCAAGGTCGCGTAGCGCCCCAATGATGGGTCCCATAGGTCGGCGACGCGCGCCGTCATCACCATCGAAAGTTGTCGGGCCGAGGGCGAGGGCCGCTACGGGGGGCAGAAACCGCATGACGGTTCCGGCCAGGCCGCAGTCGATCGTGGTGGAGCCGAGCAGCTCCTCCGGCGGGGTCACGCGCAGGTCGGCACCGAACGCGCCAGCGCCGGCGACGGCCTCGATCGTGGCACCGAGCTGGCGCAGCGCGTCGACCATGAGGTCGCTGTCGCGTGAGTGCAGCGGCGACCGCAGCAGAGACGGTGTGCCAGCAAGAGCGGATGCGACCAACTCCCGGTTGGTCAGCGATTTCGAGCCCGGCAGCGCCAGCACGGCGTGCACGGGAGCATCCGTGGTGGGCGCAGGCCACCACGGATCCACCTCGGTCGGTGCATTGTCGCCGTACGGATCGAACTCCGGCTTGGAATATTTCGAAATCAACATCGGTTATCAGAATAGTCGGTGATAACAATCTGAGGGAGATCCGTAACGGTGTCAATGCTGTTGGAACGACCCTTGGCTGTGGGCAACAGCCTAGAATTGCCCGTGATGACTTCAGACACGCCCGTAAACTCGGAAGACCTCTCGAGCAGCGACCCAGAACTCGCGACCCTTGCACCAACCAAGGCAGAGCTGCGCGAACAGACGCGCGGTTTGTTCGAGGAGCAGGCGTTGCCGTTCCTCGACCAGCTCTACGCTGCGGCCATGCGCATGACCCGCAACCCCTCCGACGCGCAGGACCTCGTTCAGGAAACCTTTGTGAAGGCCTTCGCCGCGTTCGCCCAGTACGAGCAGGGCACCAACCTCAAAGCGTGGCTCTACCGCATTCTCACCAATACCTTCATCAACCTCTACCGCAAGAAGCAGCGCGAACCCTATCAGGGCACCATTGACGAGTTGGAAGACTGGCAACTCGGCGGTGCCGAATCGACGACCGCCATGTCGGGGCGTTCGGCCGAGGCCGAAGCTATCGACCACCTGCCCGATAGTGCCGTCAAAGACGCCCTGCAGTCCATTCCCGAAGACTTCCGACTCGCCGTGTACTTCGCCGACGTCGAAGGATTCTCCTACCAGGAGATCGCCGAAATCATGAAAACCCCGATTGGCACCGTGATGAGCCGCCTGCACCGTGGCCGGCGACTCCTGCGCGAGCTCCTGGCCGGCTATGCGGTTGAGCGCGGGCTGGGTCAGGCGCAGGGCCAGAAAACATCCAGGAGCGCAGACAAATGACCGACTGTGGTTGCGAGAAGGCCAAGGCCGAACTTGAAGAATACCTGCACAACGAACTTCGCAAAGATGATGCGGCCGACATTCAGGAACACCTCGCGAGGTGCCCCGACTGCAGCACGGAACATCTCGTCGGGCGTACCCTGACCGAGGTCATGCAGCGCGCCTGCAAGGAGACCGCGCCCGAAGACCTGCGCGATCAGGTCCTGCGGAGACTGCGCGCCCTGCAGGCCTCACACTAAAGTTGCGGCGCGGCACCGGTTCACCCGCTCAGCGTCGACCGGGTCGGCGACCAGAGCCAGCGCTGCACAGTTCTCACAGCTGACCGTGCGGTGGATCGGCAGACCGAGGAGCCAGCACCGCGGGCGGGGCTGGCCCGGGCTCCAGGCGGGCGGATGCCACCGCGCCAGCCCCCGAGCAGGGCCGCACCTGTCGCGCCGCGCCTGTCACGCCGCCCCAGGGGCCCTGAAGCGCGTACAGCACTGGAGGGTGACCAGGTCACCCTCCAGTGCTCAGCAGCCGCTATCGGAGCGTTACAGCGTCAGCGCCTCGCGCTGCAGCTTGGCCTGCTCGATCGCGTGGCGTTTGGCCGACCCGGCGGCCGGTGAGGCCGACGCTGGGCGGGAGAACAACCGCACGGCGCGCGGGCCGAGCTTGTTGGTCTCCAGGTAGAAGAACGGCCAGGCACCCTGGTTCTCCGGTTCGTCCTGCACCCAGGCCAGTTCGGCGTTCGGGTACTGGTCAGACACGTTCTTCAGTTCCACCGCCGGCAGCGGGTAATACTGCTCGATGCGCACGAGGGCGATCTCGGGGTTCGGGTTCTTCTCGAGTTCGTTGAGCAGGTCGTAGTAGATCTTGCCGGCCATGAACAGGACACGCTTGACGGCGCTCTTGTCTGAGATGCGGGCATCGTCGATGACCGTCTCGAACTTGCCGCTCGTGAGCTCGGCCACGGCACTCGTTGCCCCACGCAGGCGCAACATCGACTTGGGCGTGAATACGATCAGCGGGCGGCGCGGGCGCATATACGCCTGACGCCGGAGCAGGTGGAAGTAGGATGCGGGCGTCGACGGGCGCGCCACGGTCATGTTCTCTTCGGCACACAGCTGCAGGAACCGTTCGATGCGGGCTGAGGAGTGGTCTGGGCCCTGACCCTCATAACCGTGCGGCAGCAGCAAGACAACGGATGACCGCTGGCCCCACTTCTGCTCGGCAGAGGAGACGAACTGGTCGATGATGGTCTGCGCCCCATTGGCGAAGTCACCGAACTGCGCTTCCCAGAGCACGAGGGCGTCGGCGCGTTCCACCGAGTAGCCGTACTCGAAGCCCATGGCGGCATATTCGCTCAGCAGGGAGTCGTAGATCCAGAACCGGGCCTGGTTGTCCTTGAGGTTGGCCAGCGGCAGCCATTCCTGACCGTTCACCCGGTCGTGCAGCACGGCGTGACGCTGCACGAACGTGCCGCGGCGGGCATCCTGTCCGGCGAAACGCACGGGGGTCCCCTCGACCAGCAGCGAGCCGAGCGCGAGCAGTTCGCCGAAGCTCCAGTCGATGTTGCCGTTGCGGCTCATGTCGAGACGCTTCTGCAACAGCTGCTGCAACTTATTGTGCACGGTGAAGCCAGCCGGCTTGTTGTTGAACGCGTCGCCAATGAGTTGAATGACGCTGTTGGGAACGCCGGTGGTCTCGGGCTCCCCAGCGGCATCATCTTTGGCCTGCGCTTCGGCTTGGGCCTTGGCCGCGGCGGCCATTTCCGGAGTGATGATCGGAATCGACTCGGTCTGTGCGGCGTGCGTCTCCATAAAGGCGCGCTCAAGGCGGTCCTGGAAGTCGCGGTGGGCGCCCTCGTATTCCTCCTCGGTGATATCACCACGGCCGACGAGTGCCTCGGTGTACAGCTTGCGCACGCTGCGCTTGGCCTCGACCAGGTTGTACATCAGCGGCTGGGTCATCGAGGGGTCGTCGCCCTCGTTGTGGCCACGACGGCGGTAGCAGATGAGGTCGACGACGACATCCTTCTTGAATTCCTGGCGGTAGGCGAACGCGAGTTCGCCGGCACGCACCACGGCTTCGGGGTCATCCCCGTTGACGTGGAAGATCGGCGCCTGGATGGTCTTGGCGACGTCGGTCGCGTAAACGCTGGTGCGGGCATCCTGCGGCAGGGTCGTGAAACCGAGCTGGTTGTTCACGACGATGTGCACGGTTCCGCCGGTGCGGTAGCCGCGCAGCTGGGACATCTGCAGGGTTTCGAGCACGACGCCCTGGCCGGCCATCGCAGCGTCGCCGTGAATGAGGATGGGTAGGGTGGAGAAGGTGCCGATCGGCTTGCGGTCCTGTTTGGCTCGCACGATGCCCTCGAGAACGCCGTCGCCGGCCTCGAGGTGCGACGGGTTGGCAGCGAGCGACACCGGAATCTCGGCGCCGTCTTCGCCGCGGAACGTGCCCGTGGTGCCGAGGTGATACTTCACGTCACCGGAACCGTGCACGGTGCGCGGATCCTGGGTGCCCTCGAACTCGCGGAAGATCTCGCCGTAGGTCTTACCGGCGATGTTGGTGAGCACGTTCAGGCGGCCACGGTGGGCCATGCCGATCGCGACCTCGTCGAGGCCATGTTCGGCAGCGCCCTGCAGGATGGTGTCCAGCAGGGGAATGGTGCACTCGCCACCCTCCAGGCTGAAGCGTTTCTGCCCGACATACTTGGTCTGCAGGAACGTTTCGAAGGCCTCTGCCTCGTTGAGCTTGGCAAGAATGCGCATCTGCTCGTGGTGCGTGGGCTTGACGTAGGACTTCTCAATCTTGTCCTGCACCCACTTGCGCTGGGCCGGGTCCTGAATGTGCATGTACTCGATGCCCGTGGTGCGGCAGTACGAGTCGCGAAGCACTCCGAGAATGTCGCGCAGCTGCATCTGACGCTGGGACCCGAATCCACCGGTCACGAAGGACCGGTCGAGGTCCCAGAAGGTGAGCCCGTGAGTGGCGATATCCAGGTCGGGGTGACTGCGCTGACTGTACTCAAGCGGGTCAATATCGGCCATCAGGTGGCCGCGCACGCGGAACGAGTTGATCAGTTCCTGCACGCGAGCGGTCTTGTCGACAGCGCTCGCGAGGTCGACACTGATGTCGGGCGCCCAATGGATCGGGTCATACGGAATGCGCAAAGCCGCGAAGATCTCTTCGTAAAAGTTGTGCTGGCCGATCAGAAGCTCGTGCACGATTTTGAGGAACTCGCCCGAACCTGCGCCCTGAATGACGCGGTGGTCATAGGTGCTGGTGAGGGTGATGGTCTTCGAGATGGCCAGGCCGGTGAGCGTCTTGACGCTGGAACCCTGAAACTCGGCCGGGTAGTCGAGGGCGCCAGCGCCGATGATGCAGCCCTGGCCCTTCATGAGGCGCGGCACCGAGTGCACGGTGCCGATGCCGCCCGGGTTGGTCAGCGACAGGGTCGCACCGGCGAAGTCGTCGGCGGTGAGCTTGTTCTGCCGTGCACGGGTGACGAGGTCTTCATAGGCGGCGAGGTACTCGCCAAACGTCATCGTGTCAGCGCGCTTGATGGCCGGAACCAGCAGGGCGCGGGTGCCGTCGGGCTTGGGCATGTCAATGGCCAGGCCCATGCCGACGTGGGCGGGGGCGACGACGGAGGGCTTGCCGTCGACCTCGTCGTAGTACACGTTCTGGCTGGGGAACATTTTGAGCGCGCGAATCAGCGCCCAGCCGATCAGGTGGGTGAAGGAGACCTTGCCGCCACGGGCCCGCTTCATGTGGTTGTTCATGACGATGCGGTTGTCGATGAGCAGCTTGGCCGGAATGGTGCGCACACTGGTGGCGGTCGGCACGGTCAGGCTCGTGACCATGTTCGTCGCGAGTGACTTGGCCATGCCGCGCAGCGGCGAGACCTTATCTTGCTTGACCGGTGCGGACGCATCGACGACGATGGCCTGCGGGCTCGTAACGGGAGCGTCAGCGGGAACCGGGGCTGGCTTGGGCGCGCTCGAGGTGGTGCGGGCCCTTGGCTGGTTCTCGGTCACCGGCGCTGATGCGGCTCCGCTGGGCGCGGGGTTCGCCACGGGTGCTGCCGGTGCTGGTGCTGCTGCGGGGGGAGCGGATGCTGCCGGTGCTGCTGCCGGTGCTGCCGCTGCTGGTGCTGCCGCCGGCGCTGCCGGGGTGTTCGCGGTTTGGTGGTAGCTCTCGAGCACCGGCCACCACGATTCATCTACTGAATCTTTGTCGACCAAGAAACGCTCGTACAATTCGTCAACGAGCCACTCGTTTGCTCCGAATTCGCCTGACGTTGTCTCGTCAGAAGCTCCACCGGTTACCTGGCTTGACACCGTGGGATCGCCCACTCTCTGCTTTGAATTTGGATGCCCTCGGCCATATCAAGACCGGGTCATTCTGCGCTTTCTTTGAGCCTGTCGCTGACGATACTGATCATCAGGCAGCCTGCCTCTCCAGCCTAATCCCATACCACGCGACCATAGACACTCCTCTGAGCGGCTAGCGTTCTCAGTATGCAGTTCTATGGAACGACGCCCAGCCATGATTTGACCTATTCCGACGTGTTTCTGGTACCGGGCCAATCGAATGTCACCAGCCGTTTGGACGTCTCGCTGGCGCCGAATGATGGCACGGGAGCCACGATTCCCATCGTGTCGGCCAATATGAACTCGGTCACCGGGCCGCGTCTGGCAGCCTCGCTCGCCCGGCGCGGCGGACTCGGCGTTCTTCCGCAGGACATGCCGTTGCAACAGCTGGATGCGGCCATCCGCTGGGTAAAAGGCCAGTCCGTGCGTTTTGACACGCCATTCGTGTTTGCTCCCGACGACACCGTCGAACAGGCATTGCGACAGGTTCCGGCCGTTCCGGGGCAGGGGCTCGTCATTCACTCCGTGGATGGTAGTTATCTCGGCTGCATCGTCGCGAGCCGGCTGGCGACCGCCCTGCCCGACGCTCGCCTCGGTGATCTGCTGCACGGTGAGCTGCCCGCGCTGGACGCCGATGACGTTGGCGGGCCGCGCCGAGCATTCGACCTGATGACCGAGGCCGACATCGATTTTGCCCCGGTGCTGCACCACGGCGCCGTCGTCGGAACCCTCAGCCGCAAGAGCGCCCTGCGCTCCACCCTTTACCAGAGCACCCTCGACGCCCACGGCCGACTCAAGGTCGCTGCGGCAATCGGCATCAACGGCGACGTCGCAGCGAAGGCGCGCGCGTTGGCCGTAGCCGGAGTCGACATTCTCGTTATTGACACCGCGCACGGCCACCAGGACGGCATGCTGCGCGCGATCGGTATCGTCGCGGAGTTGAACCTCGGACTGCCGCTGGTGGCCGGCAACGTGGTGACCAAGGATGCCGTGCGTGACCTGGTCGGCGCGGGCGCCACTATCGTCAAGGTCGGTGTCGGACCGGGGGCCATGTGTACCACCCGCATGATGACCGCCGTCGGTCGGCCCCAGTTCTCGGCCGTGCTCGAAACGGCGACGGCCGCCCGCGAACTCGGCGCTCATGTCTGGGCCGATGGTGGGGTGCGCTATCCGCGGGATGTGGCCCTCGCGTTGGCGGCGGGAGCGGCGTCCGTCATGATCGGTTCGTGGTTCGCCGGCACCACCGAAGCCCCCGGCACCCTCAATACGGATGCCCGTGGCGCGCTCTACAAGGAGAGCTGGGGAATGGCCTCGACCAAGGCCGTTCAGGCCCGTTTCGAGCGCCTCGACGCCTACGACCTCGCCCGCAAGACCCTGTTCGCGGAGGGAATCTCGAGCTCGAAGATTTACCTCGATCCGCTGCGACCATCGATCGAGGACCTGCTCGACATGATTACTTCGGGGGTGCGTTCCTCGTTCACCTACGCCGGAGCGACGAGCGTCGCCGACTTTCACGAGAGGGCGCTCGTGGGCATTCAGTCGGCCGCCGGCTACGAAGAGGGCAAAGCGCTGCACGTCTCGTGGTAGCACTGCGGACGCCGTGCGACGGTTCGCCGCCGCGCTGGTGACCCGCCTTCGGTCTGGCTCGGATGATGGGCAGTTGTGCCCGGTATACTCGGAAAATAATGGACGACCCTCCCACTGCTAAACCTGATTCCCCGGATCCTTCCTTAGAAACGAAGTGGCCCTCGCCCGAAGACGCTGGCGGTGAACTCCGTGTCTGAGCTGATCATGCTCGGGTTGGGCCTCATTCTCACTGTCGGAACGGGCCTGTTCGTCGCCAGTGAGTTCGCCCTGGTAAATCTCGATCGCGCCGACCTCGAAGTACGACGCGACCGCGGGGAAACCCGCCTCGTTCTCACCATTGCCGCGCTGAAAATCACCTCGACGCACCTCTCCAGCGCGCAACTGGGAATCACCCTCACGACTCTGCTCACCGGGTACACGATCGAACCCGCCCTGTCGTCACTGCTGCGCGGCCCGCTCACCTCGGCCGGGCTGCCCGACAACCTCGTGCCCGCCTTCGGGACCACGATCGCCATTGTGACGGCGACCCTGGTCTCCATGGTCATCGGCGAGCTGGTTCCGAAGAACTTCGCCCTCGCCCTGCCCATTCAGACCGCTCGCCTGGTGATTCCGTTTCAGACGTTGTTCACGACCGTATTCAAACCGGCCGTGCTCGTGCTGAACAACAGCGCGAACGGCCTGTTGCGCGCAGTCGGCATCGAACCGAAGGAAGAAATCTCCGGAGCCCGCACCGCCGAGGAACTTTCCTCGCTCGTGCGCCGTTCCGCCAGCGCCGGACTGCTCGAAAAAGACACCGCGACCCTGCTGAACCGCACACTATTGTTCTCCCGCCACACGGCCTCCGACGTCATGACGCCGCGCCCGCGCGTGGCGAGCATCCACCGCACTGATTCGGCGCAGGCCGTCATCGACCTCACCCGCTCGACCGGATACTCGCGCTTTCCCGTCGTCGACGAGAGCGTCGACGACGTCGTGGGCGTTGTGCACGTCAAACAGGCGGTGGCTGTTCCCCGCGCGCGCCGAGCGGATGTTCCGGTCTCAGCGCTGCAGACCGACCCGGTCCGTGTGCCCGAAACCATGAAACTCGATGACCTGCTGGGCGAATTGCGCGGCCGTGGCTACCAGATGGCGATCATCGTCGACGAGTACGGCGGAACGGCCGGTGTCGTCACCCTCGAAGACCTGGTCGAGGAACTGGTCGGCGAGGTCGCCGACGAGCACGACCGGGCCCGCGCCGGCGTTGTTCGGTCACCAAACTCGCTGACCTTTCCGGGCAGCCTGCGGCCCGACGAACTACTCGAACGCACGAGCGTCGTCGTACCGGAGCAGGGCCCGTACGAGACCGTGGCCGGTTTCGTCATGAGTGAGCTCGGCCGACTGCCGGTGACCGGTGATCGGGTTCCGGTCAGCGGCGGATTCCTCACCGTGGAACGGCTGGAGGGACGCCGCATCGACCGGCTGCGCTTTACACCCGAGTTGGTGCCGGAACCGGCGCTGAACGGTCAATCCAAGTCCGATCGAAAGAAGGTGAGCGACAAATGAGCGACTGGGCCGGAATCGCCTGGTTGGTCGTGCTTCTCGCCGCCAACGCCTTCTTTGTCGGTGCGGAATTCGCCGTGATCTCGGCGCGCCGCTCCCAGATCGAACCGCTCGCCGAGTCCGGAAAACGCAGCGCCAAGACGGCACTGTGGGCGATGGAACACGCCACGCTTATGCTGGCAACGTCCCAGTTGGGCATCACGGTGTGCTCGCTGTTGATTTTGAACGTCTCCGAACCGGCGATTCACCATCTGCTGGAGGTGCCGTTGGGCCTGACCGGGCTGCCCGACGCCGTGATCGGCACGATCGCGTTCATCGTGGCGCTGCTGTTGGTGTCGTACCTGCACGTCGTGTTCGGTGAGATGGTGCCCAAGAACCTGTCGTTCTCCGTGCCGGACCGTGCCGTGCTGCTGCTGGCGCCGCCGCTCGTGTTCGTTGCCCGAGTCTTCAAGCCACTGATTGTGGCTCTCAACTTTCTCGCCAACGGTGTGCTGCGCCTGTTCGGAGTGCAGCCGAAAAACGAGGCGACGAGTGCGTATACCCTCGACGAAGTCGCCACGATCGTCACCCAGTCCACGCGCGAGGGTGTTCTGAGCGACGGCACCGGTGCCCTCACCGCGGCATTTGAGTTCACCAACCTCAAGGTGCGCGACGTGGCCGTGGGCCTCGGTGCGCTGGTGAGTCTGCCGGAGTCGGCCACGCCGGCCGACGTGGAGAAGGCTGTGACACGCCACGGCTTCTCGCGGTATGTGCTCGCGGATTCCGAGGGTTACCTCACCGGCTATGTGCACCTGAAGGACGTGCTCGACCTCGACGTTGCGGACGGTGTGGCAACCCTGGCCGCACCGGACAGCTACGCGGGAAAGATCCCAGCCAAACGCATCCGTGCCCTGATTTCGATTTTCGAAGACACCGACCTCGAAGACGCCCTCGCTACCATGCGTCGCTCGGGCGCGCACCTGGCCCGCTCGTTCACCGCCGAGGGCGAGACCACCGGGGTGCTCTTTCTCGAGGACATCATTGAGGAACTGGTTGGCGAAGTGCAGGACGCCACCCGCCGGGAATAGCGAACGGCCTCGAATCCCGGCGAGAGCACAGCTTCAGCCCCATAAAAATGGTGTGCGGCGCGCGAGGTGAGAGTTTTGGCACCATGAGTGCGCGTCATGAGGCCAGAGTTGGCCTCGCGCGCGGGCCAAACGGCCAGAGGTGCCCCCTCGCAACGAAATACTGACGCCGCTATCGGGCTGAACGCCCTATCGTGGAGGCATGGTGAAACCCCGCGGCTGGCTGGAATGGGAGGCCGAACAGGCCCGCGACTGGATATACCGCCCCCAGGCCGGTGACGACAAGTACTCGCGCGGCGTGCTCGGCGTGCGCACCGGCTCCAAGGACTACCCGGGTGCCGCCGTGCTCAGCGTCGATGCGGCAGTGCGCACCGGCTTGGGTATGGTGCGCTACCTCGGTCCGCGTCGCGCCGCCACCCTCGTCTTGCAGCGGCGCCCCGAGATCGTGACCGTTCCCGGTCGGGTGCAGGCCTGGCTCATCGGCTCCGGCATTGATATGACCACGAGAACGGATGCCGTCACGGCCGCCCTGACAGCCGCCCTCGCCGAGGGTCTGCCCACCGTCGTCGATGCGGGCGCCCTCGACCTGGTACCCCGCGCGATTGGTCCGACCGTGATCACCCCGCACGCCGGCGAACTTTCGGCGATGCTCGCCAATGAGGCCAAGCCGGGGTCCGCTTCCCAAATTGCCGCTAATCCGGGCGAGTGGGCCGTGCGCGCCGCCCGCCTGTTCGACGTGACGGTGTTGCTCAAGGGCTCCGTGACCCATGTTGCCTCGCCGTCGGGCGCTCGGCTGACCGTCTCAACCGGCCCGGCCTGGCTGGCCACGGCCGGGTCGGGCGATGTTCTCGGCGGAATTCTCGGCGCGTTGCTGGCCACTCACAGTGACCAGCTCGAAGCAGATACCGCCTCCCTCGCCCTGCTCGCCGCGACCGCCGCCCTCCTGCACGCCGAAGCCGCGAAGCTCGCCTCGGCCGGTGGTCCCCTCGCGGCCCTCGACATTGCCGACGCCGTGCCGCGGGCTGTCGCCGCTTTTCTGGACCACGGGCTCGATCCGGGTCCGCGCCCCACCCGATAGAGCCGCTGCGGGCGATAGAGTGCCGCCTGTGCGAAAGTAAAGCGTGCGAATTCACGACGAGACCCGCAGGACGGCCGGAATGCGGCCTGCGCGTGCGGGCCCGCGGCATCCGCTCGCCGCGCTGTGGTCGACTTTCATGCTCGTTCACCTGCTGCTGATTTCTCTGGCCCTGTTCGGTCCGGGGTATCCGCTCGGCGACGTCGAGGTGGTCTACCGTGGCTGGGCTGAGAACGCGGTCGCTGGAGACATCGTGGGGATCACCGAGAATTTCGTCTACCCCCTGCTCGCCCTGGTGCCCATCGTCAGCGCCCTGGTCCTCGGCGGTCCGGCATACCTCGCCACCTGGTTCGTGCTGGTGACCGTGGTGAACGCGGGGGCATTTGTCGTTTTGGTGCGCTCGCACCGGGCGGCGGCCTGGTGGTGGCTGGCATTTCTGACGATGCTCGGCCCGATCGCGCTCCTGCGCATCGATTCGGTCACCGTGCCGCTGTGCATTGTGGCCCTGCTCTGGCTGCGCCGCAGACCGCTCTGGGCCACAGCTCTGCTGACGATTGCCACCTGGATCAAAATCTGGCCGGCCGCCGCCCTCGCCGCTTTGTTCGTGGCCTCCAGACTGCGTTGGCGGATGCTCGGGGTCGCCGCCGCGATCACCGCCGCGGTCGTCGCTGTGGCCGCGACCCTCAGCCTTGGGCGCGGCAGCGGAATTCACGTGCTGAGTTTCGTGACCGAGCAGGCGGGTCGGGGGATCCAGATCGAATCGCCCGTCGCCCTGCCCTGGCTCTGGCAGGCCGCGCTCGGCGTGCCCGGCAGTTACATTTACTACGACCAGCAGATTCTCACCTTTCAGGTCGCCGGCGCGGGCGTTGTGCCCGTGGGCGCCGCGATGACCACGCTCCTCGCGCTCGCCGCCACCGCCGTTCTGCTGCTCGGTGCACGCGCCCAGCGCGGGGGCGCTGGCTGGCTGGCCGTGCTGTCGCCGCTGACGCTCGCGTTGACGGTGACCCTGATCGTCTTCAACAAGGTCGGGTCGCCGCAGTTCATCAGCTGGCTGGCCGCACCGATCATTCTGGGGCTCGTGCTCAACGGGCGGACCTGGCGCACTCCTGCGCTGCTCGGGCTCGCGCTCGCCGCCCTGACCCAGGTCATCTACCCCTATCTGTACGACTGGGTGCTCGCGGCCCACCCGGTCATGCTGCTCGCATTGAGCCTGCGCAACCTGCTCGAGTTCGTGCTGCTCGGCTGGGCGCTCCGGGTACTGTATCGACTCAGGCCGCATCCACTCAGGCCGGCGCCTCCAGCGCGGGGCGAACCGGCATCCGCTCGCCCACACATCGCACCACCAACCAACAGTTAGGAAGCCACCATGCTCGTAGCATTTTCTGTCGTACCGTCCGTTGCCGCCGACTCGCAGGGATCCGTTCACGAGGCGGTCGCCGCCGCCGTGCGCATCGTGCGTGCCTCCGGTCTGCCCAACCACACCGACTCCATGTTCACCACCATCGAGGGCGACTGGGACGAAGTCTTTGCCGTGATCAAGGCGGCGACCGAGGCGGTGGGCGCCTTCGGACCGCGCGTATCGCTCGTACTGAAGGCCGACATTCGCCCCGGCCACACCGGCGAACTCATCGGCAAGGTCGAGCGCCTCGAGACCGCCCTCGATACCTAAAGAAAAAGCAGGGGCTTAGGCTTATTGCATGCCCCTCACCCCTGACGGGTCGACGCAGCTGTCGTCGACCCGTGTTCGTCTTGCCCTCCTCGCCCTCGCCCTGGGTGGTTTCGGCATCGGCGCCACCGAGTTCGTCGCCATGGGGCTGCTGCCGAATCTCGCCGCCGACCTGCTGCCGGGACTGTACGCGAGCGCCCCGGATGCCGCCAACGCGCAGGCCGGCTGGCTCATTTCGGCCTACGCCCTCGGAGTCGTCGTCGGGGCGCCCACGATCGCCGCCGCCGCCGCTCGTTGGCCGCGCAAACAGCTGCTGCTCTGGTTGCTGACCGCGTTCACGCTCGGCACGATCGCGTCGGCCCTGCTGCCCACGTTTGAAACCGTGCTCGTCGCCCGGTTCGTCGCCGGCCTGCCACACGGCGCCTACTTCGGCATCGCTTCGCTTGTCGCCGCCCATCTGATGGGTCCCGGCAAGCGGGCCCGCGGCATCGCGATCGTGCTCAGCGGCCTGACCATCTCCAACGTGATCGGGGTGCCGACGATCACCTGGATCGGTCAGCTGAGCGGCTGGCGTGTCGCCTATGGTGTTGTCGCCGCCATCTTCGCGCTCACCTTCGTGGCCGTCGCCGTGTTTGTGCCGTTCCAGACTGGTAACCCGTCCGCCACGATGCGCTCCGAGTTGCGGGCGTTCGGTCGGCTGCAGGTGTGGATCACCCTGTCAATTGGGGCGATCGGCTTCGGCGGGCTTTTTGCGGTGTATACCTACGTTGCGCCGCTCGTCATCGACATCACCGGCCTTGCCGCTGCCGCGGTGCCGCTCATCCTGGTCGTCGTCGGCCTCGGCATGACGGCCGGCAACTTTGCCGGGGGAGCGCTGGCAGATTGGAGCGTGCGCCGCACGATGTACATCTCGTTTGGCGTGCTTATCCTCGCCCTCGTCACGCTCGGCCTGTCAGCGCAGTTCCTGGCGGGACTGCTGGTAGGTATGTTCCTGATCGGTGCCGGCGCATCCGCTCTCTCTCCGACTATTCAGGCCCGCCTGATGGACGTTGCCCACGAGAGCCAGTCGCTCGCCGCGGCACTGAACCATTCGTCGCTCAACGTGGGGAACGCCCTCGGAGCGGCCCTCGGCGGTATCACGATCGCGGCGGGGCTCGGCTACCTCGCCCCGGTCTGGGTCGGTGTCGGTCTGAGCGCGATCGGCGTGTTGCTGACCCTGCTCACCTTCGGTATCGATCGTCGACGACGCCGGAGCGGGCAGCACGTGCCCTACGGCACCCAGCTGATCCCGGTGGTACGCGGGCGTTAAAATGATCGACCGGCCAGGATATGGATATCCCGGCCGGTCGACTCCGGTACGCGCGCGAGCGGATGCTGCGCTTTAGTCTGTCAGCAGGATGCCATCGTGGATGGCGCGCTTGCGCAGCGCCACCTTGGTTCCCACGTCGTAGCCAGCGAGGCGGTACTTCTCGCGGATGCGTTTGAGGTAGCTCTTGGCGGTCTCTTCGGAGATGCCGAGCTGGTAAGCCACGGCCTTCACCGGTTCGCCGGCACCGTACAGCGCCATAACCCGGCGTTCCTGCGCGCTGAGGCGCGGGCCCTCGACGTTCTCGGTAGAGTTCAGCGCATAGTCGAGCTCGGCTGAAATGTACGATTTGCCGTTGTAGGCGGCGCGGATGGCGTCGACGATCATGCTCGCCTCCTCGCTCTTCACGAGGTAGCCGAGCGCACCGGCAGCGAGGGCTTCGCGCACCAGCGCCGGTTCGGAATAGGTGCTCATGAGCACCGTCTTCACTCCGGTCGTTTTGAGCGTGGATATCTTCAGGGACACCGGAATGTTGTCTTTGAGGTCGAGGTCGAGCAGCACGACATCCACCGGAAACTCCGGATGCGTGAGCAGCTCAGGCCAGGTGGTTACCGCTGCCACCATGTCGATGTCATCAGCGGCACTCCGGATCCACTCGGTGAGCGCGCCCAGGAGCATCCTGTGGTCATCAACAAGGGCTAAACGGATGGGACGGTCTGTTGTCGTCATTTTCTGCCTCCTACTGCTTGCACCCTACCGTCAAAATACCCTGCACTAGGCATCGGCCGGATTGTCCACACTGCACTCGATGTCTACCCGGAGGCTTCCGCCCGGATTGGAGTCGACGTGCGGACCCACCGCACGAATGGCCTGCCAGGTTTCTGGATCGACTCGCCGCCGGGCTACCCCCGTTGTGGTCAATTCGATGGGGAATCGTAGCGCGCGAGGCGCACCCGCCCCGTGTGTGGGGGCAATCGGTCCAAGGCTCAGCGAAACGGATGCCCCGGCGCGAGCCGTATCCCCGATCAGAAGCCAAATTGTCAAAAGTAGCCCGTCGCGTTGTGGCGGTGACAGTAGACCCGCCAGACCCGCCGGATCCCGGAGCATGACGACCGGGCCGAGAAACTCACTTTCGGTGAGAGCATGGTGCAGCCAGGTTTCGGTGCGTCCGGCAATCAGGTGCTGGCGCAGTCGGGTAGCCAGGGAGGCCGCCGTTGTGGCCGTCGAGGCGGCCAGGGGCAGCGCGGTGCGGCCTTGGGCAACATCGTCGAGCAGGGTCTCCGCGTCGAGGTCGAGCCGGGCCAGCTGCTCGGAGGCGAGCATTCCGACCGCGAAGCGGGGCTGCGACACCGTGCTCTGCACCAGTACGAGGTCCAGTTCGCGCTGCACCATGCGCCGAAATGCCTGCACGATACTGGCGCCGATCAACGGCGGCGCCACGGCGAGGGAAATCGAGAGAATGTCCGGGCCCAGAGTGAGCAGGTCGTCGCGCGATTGCAGCCCGGTTACGGCGACCATGGTCAGACCGAGGGCGCCGGTGGCCAGCGTGATCTCGCCGGTCTCACGCAAGGTCACGATCGACAGCAGAAAAGCGCCGACGGCCGGTGCCGCCGTGGCGAAGGGTGCGGCTCCCGCAGCCCCCCACGTTCCGGCGAGATCCAGTGCAACGACGATCGCACACGCACCCAGGGCTGCGAGAAACAACCAGGGTGGCATCCGGGACGCGAGTTTATGCACCCTGAGATTCACGGTCACCGCCGTTGCCAGCAGAATCGCCCAAGCGAGAATGCTCAGCACCGGCAGGTGCGTTGGGTCTACCTGAATGATCAGTCGCAGGAGCAGGAACAGGGCGATGCAGCCCCCGCTGATGCTCATGCCGATACCCAGATGACGAGCACCCAGACCATTCTGGTCCGACCGAAAGACGGTGATGCGGCCGTCCCCGCGCAGAATGGTATGCGGAAACCGCAATGGCGACAGATCAGCGCGGGTACGCCGGTCGGTGGAGGCCGGTGGCCAGCTACGTTCGGTGGGCCCGCCGAGGAGGCGCGATCCCACACTGCGGGCCCGAGGATGGATGGGGATCGGGGCGGTGTCGCTGAACGGGCTCATTTAGGGACCTCCAGCACAACGGTCGTTCCGGCTCCGGGCGAGGAGAACAGGCGGGCGTTGCCACCCACGTCTCGCAGCCTGGCAATGATCGATTCGGCGACGCCGAGTCTCTCCGAGCCCACTCGGCCGAGATCAAAGCCGACCCCGGTGTCGGTGACCATCGCGCGAACGGTGGTGTCGTCATCCGTTATGGTCACGTCGGCACGGTCGACTCCGGAGTGGCGGCGCACATTTTCGAGGCACTCCGAGAGGGCCAGAAGAAAAGCATCGAGAACGTTGCTGGACAACTGCACTTGACCGCTGCCGTGCCAATTAACGGTCAGGCCCATGCGTTCAAAGCGCTGTCGCACGGCGTCCAGGGTATCGCCGAGGGTGAGTACCGTCGCCGGTTGCAAGCTGTAGTCACCGGAACGATAGGGGGTGGGCAAACCGCCGAGGCGCAACTGACGCAGCAGCCGGGCGTCATCGCCAGCCTGTTTTTGCATGGCGATCGGACTCACCCCGACACCGGAGTGGGCGAGCAGGGTGAGGGTGGCCAGCACGGTGTCGTGCAGCAACCGGGCGTCCTGGCGGCGTTGCGCCTCGAGCTCGCTGGCGTGGCGTTCAGCCCGGTGAGCGCGTCCGATGGCGGAGATGCGGTGCATCACGCGCGGCACACTCTGGGCGATCCACCAGGAGGCGATGGTGAAAGCCAGCCAGATGCTCACGGTCAGAACCAGCAACACCAGGCGGTCGGGGGCAGCGCCGGTGGCCACGGCCACACAGCTGAAGGTGAACACGAACGACGCGACGAGGAACAGGATCCGACGTGCGGTGGTGATGAGAACGGCGGCGACCGCGCAGATTGGTGCCGTGCCGACCAGTCCGATGACGCTTTCCTCGATGAGGTTGGGAGGAACGCCCGGATGGCTGGTGAAACCAACGATCAAAATGATCGCTGTGCCGCTGAGAACGATCACCACCGCCCAGCGCAATGCTCCAGTGCTACCGAGCAGATATTGACCCGCCGCCATGATGGCCGTGAGTGCCGCGGCCCACAGGCGAGCGTCGGCATCGAGGCCACCGGGCACCAGCACGCACGCGAGCGTCGTCGCCGAACCGGTCAGCCCGGCCGCTTGCGCCGCTCTTCGCAGGAGACGGTCGCGCTCCTTGAGAATGCGTTGCATGGGTGCCTGTTCGCTTGGAGGTAAACGTGTTCTCTTGGCACCCTACCGGGCGAGAAGCACGCGGGCGCGCCCTTGGACACCACCCGTCGATTCGCCCTACTGCAACACCCGTCGAATCTGGGCACCGATTGCTGCGTTCTCAATGAGGAAGCCATCGTGACCATACCCGGATTCCAATACCACTGCGATCGGTCCATCGATATTGTTTGGCAGGTGGGCGGCGATCTCGCGCTGGCCAGCGACCGGAAACAAACGGTCGCTGTCTATTCCAACAACGACCGAGCGGGCCGTTATTTGGCCGAGAGCGGCTGCGACACCGCCGCGACCGCGACCGATGTCGTGGGAATTCATCGCTTCGACCAGCACGATGTAGCTGTTGGCGTCGAACCGTCGGGTGAATTTATTGCCGTGAAAGTCGAGATACGATTCCACGGCAAAGCGCCCGTTGGCGCCAAGGGGGCTGATGCCGCTCTGCCAGCCACGGTCGAAGCGGGCATTCAGCTCGGCCGGGCTTCGGTAGTTCAACAGGGCCATGCGACGGGCCAGTGCCAGCCCTCGGGTGGGGCCGTCGCCATCCGCTTCGTCGTAGTAGTCGCCGGCGCGAAAAGCCGGGTCGGTGCGAATGGCCTCGATCTGCAGCGAGTTGAGAGCGATCTGGTCGGCGGTTGTTATGGGGGGCGCGGCCAGAATAATCAGGCGGTCTACCCGGTCGGGGGCGTCGATCGCCCATTCCAGCGCGTGCATGCCGCCCATGGAACCACCGATGACGGCCGCCCAGCGGTCGATGCCGAGCCGGTCACTGAATGCTCGCTGCGCGCTCACCTGGTCGCGGATGGTCAGATAGGGAAAGCGGATGCCCCACTCCCGCCCGTCGGGCGCGAGCGAAGCCGGTCCGGTACTGCCCTGACAGCCGCCGAGCATGTTCGGTGCGACGACGAACCACACATCGGTGTCGACGGCGAGGCCGGGGCCGACGATGCCGTGCCACCAGCCGCCGGTCTCCTGCCCGGGGCCGGGCGCGCCGGCCACATGACTGTCTCCGGTGAGGGCGTGCAACACGAGCACGGCATTGTCGCCGGCTGCATTGAGGGCGCCCCAGGTTTCGTAAGCGAGGCGGGCCGCTGGCAGGCTTCCCCCGGCCTCAAAGGTGAGGGGGCCGAGGTTGATGAACTGGCGGTGGCCCACCGGATCGCCGTCGCGCCAGGCACCGGTGGCCGGAGGCTTGCCGAGCACCGAGCGCGCCTGGGCTTCGGTGATGAAGCTCGACGGGACCGTGTCTGCTGAAGATTGCCATTCCATACAGGACCATTGTGGCGGTCAAATGGTGTGTACGGGTGCATGTTACGCCGTGCGCCCTGGCGGTTTGGACAAAATGGGTCAGCCGAGTAGGCCGGTGTCTCCGAGCCGAGCGAGGAGGTCGGCGGGATCATTGTAGATATCGGTTGCGCCCGCCTCGAGGAGAAGCCCAGCGGCGGTACCGCCGCACAGAACTCCGAGCGAATGCACGCCGGCCCGGGATACCGCCAGTCGTTGTCCTTTTCCCACCAGAGAGTCGATGAGCTGGCCGGCGTCCTGGCCAATGGATCGATGGATGCGGCAAGGGTGCCGCCCATAAAAAAGCCGGCGACCACAGGGGTCGCCGGCGGGGAAAAACCCGGTTTAGGCGTCCGTGCGGTCGCGCTTGACGACAGCGCGTGCCGCGGTCAGGCCGGCTTCGAGGTCGGCTTTCAGGTCGGTGGCATTCTCGATACCCACGGAGAGTCGCACGAGGCCGGGTGTGACGCCGGCGGTGAGCTGCTGCTCCGGAGTGAGCTGGGCGTGCGTAGTCGAGGCCGGGTGGATCACCAGGGAGCGCACATCGCCGATGTTGGCGAGGTGGCTGAACAGGCTCAGGTTGTCGACGAGGGCACGGCCCGCCGCGACACCGCCCTTGAGTTCGAACGAAAGCACCGCTCCGACGCCGAGCGGAGCGTATTTGTTGGCGTTGGCATACCACGGGCTCGACGGCAGTCCGGCGTAGTTGACCGAGGCGATGTCGTCGTGGTTGTCGAGCCACTCGGCAATGTCCTGGGCGTTCTGCACGTGGCGCTCGATGCGCAGGCTGAGCGTCTCAATTCCCTGAATAAGCTGCCAGGCGCTCGCCGGAGCAATAGCCGAGCCGAGGTCACGCAGCAATTGCACGCGCGCCTTGATGACATAGGCGAGGCCATCGCCGACCGCGGCGGTGTAGCTCGCACCGTGGTACGACGGGTCGGGCTCGGTCAGGCCGGGAAATTTCTCCACGTTCTTGGACCATTCGAACTTTCCGCCGTCGACCAGCACGCCGCCGATGACGGCTCCGTGGCCGCCGAGAAACTTCGTGGCTGAGTGCACGATGATGTCGGCGCCGTGCTCGAACGGACGGATCAGGTAGGGGGTGGCGATCGTGTTGTCGACGATCAGCGGGATGCCATTCGTGTGGGCAATGTCGGCGACGAGCGCAATGTCCAACACGTTGATGCGCGGGTTGCCAATGGTCTCGGCAAAGAACAATTTGGTGTTGGGGAGCACGGCGCGCTCCCATTCGGCCGCGTCATCCTGGTCCTCGACGAAGGTGACGTCGATGCCGAGCTTGGCCAGGGTGTACTTGAACAGGTTGTAGGTGCCACCGTAGATCGAGCTGGACGACACGATGTGGTCGCCGGCCTGGGCAATATTCAGCACCGCAAAAGTGGATGCCGACTGACCGCTGGACAGGAGGAGCGCCGCCGTTCCACCCTCGAGCGCGGCGACGCGCTCCTCGACGACCGCCTGGGTGGGGTTCTGGATGCGAGTGTAGATGTTGCCGAATTCCGTCAGCGCGAACAGGTTCTGGGCATGCTCGGCGCTGTTGAAGACGTACGACGTGGTCTGATAGATCGGCGTCGCCCGAGCGTTCGTGACCGGGTCGGGACGCGCGCCGGAATGAACCTGCTTGGTCTCAAACTTCCACGATGAAGAATTGTCGGTCACGATAGCCTCCAGCTAATCGGCGCGGACTGTCCAACGCTCTGGCCCCGAGCCTAGGGAGGCCCGAATGGCCGTGCAACAGTGAGCGAAACACAGCGTCATGTACGCCGGCTACGTTCGATCGCGCTGCGGCAGCACTACGGTGCCGGTCGGCGTCGTCGCTGTTGTGCGAAACAGCCAGCGTGCCCGCGGTTCGACCAGAGGTCGTAATGGCCGCCGCACGACGGGCAGCGAGAGCACGATCGCGGTCACCACGCTCAGCGCGATCATGGCTGGCAATACCCATCCCGGCTGCGGGCCATCGAGCACACCGCTTTCGCGCAGCGGATAGAGCACGAAGGTGTGCAGGAGGTAGACGTACATCGTTGCGCTCCCGAGGCTGGTGAACCAGGTGGTGCGTCGCGGAATCAGTATGAGGAAGGCCATGATGAGCGCGAAGGCGAGTAGCATGACGGCCAGGCGGATGCCGCCGGCCCAGAATTCGGAATAGTCAAACGTCGCGTAGGACTCGTCATACAACAAGAAGCGTCGCACCTGCAGGGCCCGCAGGGTGTCGATATTGAGGCTGATCAGCAGGTAGAGGCCGGCGAACAGTCCGATCGCTCCCGCTCGCCAGCGCCAGATGAGACCGGCGCGTAACTGAAGCCAGGTATCGGTCAGCATCCACTGGCGCAGTTTCCAGCCGAACACGAAAAACGGCAACAGCCCGAGCGTGCGCGCCAGGGTAAAAGTCCCGTCGATCGAGGCGCTGTAGCCGGTGCCGATGGAGATTAAAATGCTGATCGTAAGCGGGTAGCGCAGCAAAACGAGGAAGGGCAGCGCAATGCGCCAGGCCAGCAGGGCGAGGAAGAACCAGAGGGTCCAGCTGGCGGTCGAGTAGTCGAGTACGAACTTGCCGCCCAGAATCCAGCGCACTACCGTCCAAATGGTCTCAAAGATGATGTATGGAAGGAGCAGGTCGGTGATCAATCGCTTCATCTGCTGCGCGCCTGGCGGGGCCGACTTGGCGAAATAGCCACTCACGGCAACAAAGACGGGAACGTGAAAGGCGTAGATGAACAGGTACATCGTGTACGCGCTATCCGCTTCAGCGATGAGTTTGAGAATGGCGTGCCCGACCACAACGAGTGTGATCGCGATCCAGCGCGCGTTGTCCCAGAGGGGTACGCGAATCTTCTTCGTGGGAGTCGTGCTCAGTGCGCTCATTGAGACCATTCTCCCGCCACAATGGAGAAATGAGTACTCGACGCGTGGTTGTGACCGGAGCAAGTTCAGGAATCGGAGCGGCCAGCGTGCGCCTGTTCCGCGAGCACGGGTGGGATGTGGTGGGTGTCGCGAGGCGTGCTGACCGCCTCGAAACTCTGCGAGCAGAAACAGGAGCGGACGTCTTTACCGCCGACCTCACCGTGCAGGCGGAGGTCGATGCGTTGCGCGACTATCTGGCCGAGAGCGGCCCGGTGCACGCCCTTGTGAACAACGCCGGCGGTGCCAAGGGACTCGACAGCGTCGAGGCCGGCAGCATCGAGGACTGGGCGTGGATGTTCGAGATCAACGTGCTCGCCGTCAAGCGGGTCACCACGGCTATTCTGCCGCTACTGCGCGCCGGCATCGACTCGGGGGCCGGATCGGCAGACATTGTGACCGTCACGTCGATTGCTGGCCACGTCGCTTACCTCGGCGGCGGCGGGTACAACGCGTCGAAGTTTGCCGCGCACGCGATGACCGAGGTGCTGCGCCTGGAGCTGTCCGGGGAGCCGATCAGGGTGATCGAGATCGCGCCGGGCATGGTCAAAACGGATGAGTTCGGTCTGGTTCGCTTCAACGGTGACGCTGACAAGGCCTTCGCCGCCTACGAGAATGTGCCCGATCCACTCTCGGCCGAGGACATCGCCGAGACCATCGTGTCGAGCGTGGAACGAGCGCCGCACGTGAATCTGGACCTGATCGTGATCAAGCCGGTCGCCCAGGCCGCGCCGACTCGTGTCGCCCGGGGGGAGCTAAAGGTTCGCGAGTAATAGCGCGTTCCGCGGCCGCATCGTTGATCGAGCCGTCCGTTGATCGAAATCTCGACGGGCTCGATCCAAGGCGTATCGAGATCATTCTGGTCAGTTGATCGAGTTTGTTGAGATCATCATCGGCGGCGCGGCGCGGTCCGCGTCGGCGACGGGTCATCCGCTCTTCGCTCAGACATTGAGGGTTTCTGGGAGCCCCCGCGAAAAGCGTGCGGGGGCTCCCGGAAACCCTCAAAACTCGCAGCCCCGCGGACAACCCGCCGCCGCTTCTTTTTGATCGGAGCGCCCTCGCCGCTTCCTTCGAATCGGAGCGCCCTCGCCGCTTCCTTCGGCTAGGCTCCGACCCCGATGCTTCTTCCGGGCCAGCCCGGAGCCCGCTTATTCTTTCGTGTACACGACGCGCGGGTGTAACGCCGGTGCGCGGGAGTTGTGGCCTGGCCACAAGTCCCGCGTTACGCGTCGCGCGGGAGCTCCGCCAGTGCGCGGGAGGCGGAACTCCCGCGCACTGGCGCAGGTCCCGCGCGCTGCGAAATGGGCGCACCCGACCCTCCGGTAACGCGAGCGCATCGGCCAGCTTGTCGATCGCGCTTGTCGAGAACGCAGTTGATGACCGCGACGGTGAGCTCGGACGGGGACAGAAAACGGGCCGGTCGGGATCGTGAGATCCTGACCGGCCCGTTCTGGTGCTGCGGGAGTTAGTGCTCGACAGCCTTCTCGGCGCCGTGACCGGTGAGCGAACGCACCGACATTTCGGCGGCGAGTTTCGGGCTCTCCTTCACGGTGCTGGTGACCGATCCGAGCCAGCCCAGGAAGAACCCGAGCGGGATCGAGATGATGCCCGGGTTGCTCAGCGGGAAGATCGCGAAGTTCACGTCGGCACCGAACATCGATGTCTCCGTGCCGGAGAACACCGGCGAGAAGATGATCAGGAGAACGGCTGAGGCCAATCCGCCGTACATGCTCCAGACCGCGCCCCGGGTGGTGAAGCCACGCCAGAACAGGGAGTAGAGAATGGTCGGCAGGTTGGCGCTCGCCGCGACGGCGAAGGCCAGGGCCACGAGGAACGCAATGTTCTGCCCCTGCACGCCGATACCACCGGCGATGGCGAGAACGCCGATCACGATGACGGTACGACGAGCGACCTTGACCTCGTCGTCGGGGTTTCCCTTTCCCTTCTTGATGACAGAGCCGTAGATGTCGTGCGCGAAGCTCGTTGCCGCCGTGATGGTGATACCGGCCACAACGGCCAGGATCGTCGCGAAGGCGATCGCCGAGATAAAGCCGAGCAGCAGCGGACCGCCGAGAGCAAAGGCGAGCAGCGGTGCCGCCGAGTTCACTCCACCGGGAGATGCGAGCACCTTGTCGGCACCGACGAGATACGCGGCACCGAAGCCGAGCACCAGGGTGAAGATGTAGAACGCGCCGATGAGCCAGATGGCCCAGACAACCGAGCGACGAGCTTCCTTGGCGGTCGGAACCGTGTAGAAGCGCATAAGCACGTGCGGCAGGCCGGCGGTTCCGAGAACCAGGGCGAGCGCCAGCGAGATGAAGTCGAGCGGGTTGGTGCCGTACTTCAGTCCGGGAGCCAGAATCGCGTCGGCGGGAACGGAGGTCGACACGGCGACCGCGCTGTCGAGTAGTGTCGACAGGTTGAAGCCGTTCAGGGCGAGAACCCAGATGCTCATGGCCAACCCGCCGGAAATAAGCAGGCCCGCCTTGATGATCTGCACCCAGGTGGTGCCCTTCATTCCGCCGACCAGTACGTAGACAATCATCAGCGCGCCGACGATAATGACCACGATCGACTGCCCGAGCTGGTCGTTGATGCCCAGGAGCAGCGAGACGAGTCCGCCGGCTCCGGCCATCTGAGCGAGCAGGTAGAAGAAGCACACGGCCAGGGTGGTCGTTGCCGCCGCGACGCGCACGGGGCCCTGTTTCAACCGGAAGGAGAGCACGTCGGCCATGGTGAACTTACCGGTGTTGCGCATTAGCTCCGCAACGAGCAGCAGCGCCACGAGCCAGGCGACGAGGAATCCGATCGAGTACATGAACCCGTCGTAGCCGCTGATCGCGATCGCGCCGACGATGCCGAGGAACGACGCCGCCGATAGGTAGTCGCCGGCGATGGCAAAACCGTTCTGCGGCCCGGTGAAGGAGCGGCCACCGGTGTAGTAGTCGGCGGCCGACTTGTTGTTGCGGCCGGAGCGGATGACGATGACCAGGGTGATCGCGACGAAGGCCAGAAAGATCGAGATGTTCAGGACCGGGTTGGGCTCATCCGCTTTGACAGCAATGGCCAGTGAGTGCAGCGCGTTCACAGTTGTTCCATCCGCTCGAGCTCAAGGCGAAGTTCTTCGGTACGGGGGTCGATTTTGCGGTTCGCGAAGGTCACGTAGGTCATCGTGATCGCAAACGTCGTGACGAACTGCGCCAGACCGAGCAGCAGACCCAGGTTGATGCGACCGAACACCGGCGTTGCCATGAACTCGGGCAGGTAGGCGGCGGCGAGCACATAGGCGAAATACCAGACCAGAAAGAAGATCGCGAGCGGTACGACGAACTTGTTGCGGGTGCGCTTCAACTCGAGAAAACGGGGCGTCTTTTCAAACGCCTCGTAGTCGATGGTGGACTTCGGTGGGGCGTGTTTCACTGATTCACTCATGGGGCCTCCTTGCCTCAGGGACGAAAAGTACGGGTTGTGAGAAAATTCGTGGGTGCATGCTGTGGATGGGGAGTGGTCTTGACCGGTCTACGAAGCGGATGCTGACAGCGCCCGTTTGAGATCGTCGAGAACGGTAGCGTCTTCGATGGTGGGGGGAACGGAATATTCTTCACCGTCGACGATTTGCCGAATGGTTTTACGAAGAATCTTGCCCGACCGCGTTTTGGGCAGTCGGTCGAGTATGGTGACGTCGCGAAACGCTGCGACCGGACCGACATGCTCCCGGACGAGGGCGACGAGTTCTGCGGCGAGCACGTCGTGTTGAATGGTGTGGCCAGCTTTGAGGGTGACGAAACCAGCGGCGCGCTGACCCTTGAGCGGGTCGTGCACGCCAAGCACCGCGCACTCGGCGACGGCGGGGTGCAGCGTGAGAACCTCTTCGAGGGAGCCGGTCGACAGCCGGTGCCCGGCCACGTTGATGACGTCGTCGGTGCGGCCCATCACAAACAGATAGCCGTCGGGATCGAAGTGTCCGGAGTCACCGGTGGCGTAGTAGCCGGGGAACGCCGTGAGGTAGGAACTGTTGAATCGTTCCTCACTGCCCCAGACCCCGAGCAGGGTGCCGGGAGGCAACGGAAGCCGAATGGCAATGTTGCCGTCTTTGCCGACCTTAGTGATCGGCTTGCCCTTGGAATCCAGAATCGCGATGTCATACCCCGGCACCGGCACGGTGGCCGATCCCGGCTTGGTCGGTAGTTCTTCAATGCCCAGCAGATTGGCGCAGATCGCCCAGCCAGTTTCGGTCTGCCACCAGTGATCCACGACCGGGCAGTGCAACCCGTTGTTGGCCCAGTGGAAGGTTTCGGGGTCGAGGCGTTCGCCAGCCAGAAACAGACTCGTCAGGCTCGACACGTCGTGATTGACCAGTTCGAGCAGATCGGGGTCGACGCGGCGGATAGCCCGAATGGCCGTTGGCGCGGTGAACAGCACTTTGACCTTGTAATCGTCGACGACCCGCCAGAAGGCGCCGGCATCCGGTGTGCCAATCGGTTTGCCCTCGTAGATAACCGTGGTGGCGCCCGCCAGGAGCGGTGCGTAGACGATGTACGAGTGGCCAACGACCCACCCCACGTCGGACGCTGCCCAGTACACGTCGCCCGGCCCGACGTTGTAGATGTTGTGCATGGACCAGTTCAGGGCCACGGCGTGGCCGCCGTTGTCGCGAATGATGCCCTTGGGCTTACCGGTCGTGCCGGAGGTGTACAGGATATACAGCGGGTCGTCGGAGCGGAGGGTAACCGGGTCGGCGGGCGCGGACTTTGCTTCTTCATCGGCCCAGTCCAGCCAGAGTGCATCCGTCTGGGAACGGTCCTGGTATTCTGCCGCCGAACCGGGAATGCTGTCCCGATTGCGCACGATCACGGTGCGCACCGAACCCTGGCTGAGCGAGAGCGCTTTCTCAACCAACGGCAGGTATTCCACGCTGCGGCCCGGTTCCATGCCGCCGGATGCCGTGACGATGACACTGGGACGGGCATCATCAATGCGCACGGCCAGTTCCGTAGCGGCGAAACCGCCGAACACGACCGAGTGCACCGCGCCGATGCGCGCGCAGGCGAGCATGGCGATGACCGCTTCGGGAATCATCGGCAGGTAGATGATGACGCGGTCGCCGACGCCGACGCCGTTGGCGCGGAGGGCCCCAGCGAATTTGGCAACGCGTCCGAGCAAATCAAGGTAGCTCAGCTGAACCCGAGTACCGGTCATTGCCGAGTCGTAGATCAAGGCCGTCTGGGAACCTCGCCCGGCCAGGACGTGGCGGTCGAGGGCGTTGTAGCTGGTGTTCAGCGTTCCACCGGGAAACCAGCTACCGGTCGCTCTACCGTCGACGGCCAGCGCGCGATTGGGCGGTGTGATCCAGTCGATGCCTGCGGCGGCCTCCAGCCAAAAATCCTCCGGCGACGAAATGCTGCGTCGCCAGGCTTCCCGGTAGCTCCCACCTGATTCGCCGTTCATGTCTACCTTCTCCATCGAAGTGCCTTGTGTATACAAAGAGTGGTTGCAGTATTGCATATAACCCGGCGATGTGGAATAGAATGACGCTTGTGTATACAGAAACCGCAATGTTGGGGTTGGACGTTCCGCTTCGAGCCAGTGAGCGGGCGTACCGTCAGCTGCGCGGGGAGATTCTCAATGGTCTCCTGGCACCGGGGGCCGCCCTCCTTGAGGTCGAACAGGCCGAGCGCATCGGCGTATCCCGAACCCCGTTGCGAGAGGCCGTGGCCCGATTGATCGCCGATGGCCTCGTCGTGGGACGCCGCGGGCGCGGCTTTGAAGTGACCGACATATCTGTCGACAGCATCTCCGAGTTGTACGAACTTCGTCAGGCGCTCGAGGTGCAGGCCATCCGTCTGGCGGCGATCCGACGCGATCCCGCACCGTTTATTGCACTGCGGGAGGAGTTCCTGACCGCACCGGACCTTCTGGAGCAGGGTGATGACGGCGTGCAGCGTTACTATCTGCTGATCGATGAGCTCGAGGACGCCGTCGACGTCGCCGTCGAAAACCCTTTTCTCGTCGGCGCCCTGCGCGCCGTGCGCACCCACTTGGCCCGCATCCGTCGGCTGGCCCGCAGAAATCCGCTGCGGCTTCGAGCCGCAGCGGCCGAGCACCTCCTGATTATCGACGCCATCATTGCCGGCGACCCGTCGCTGGCAGCTCATGCCACCCATATTCATCTTCACCAAAGCCTCATGAGCGTCCTTGCGGCGATCGATGAGGACTCGGCACAGTAGTCGACTAACGACTGCGGCCGACCAACGAAGGGATTTACCGTGCAGCTCCACCACGTTCGAGTTCACAAGAGCGACGAGAATTTGGCCCGTGAGGACCAGTTGGCCTGGAAGATCGCCGAGGTCGCGGCCGACCCCGCCCTGGTCTCCGAGGAAGTGACCGAGATGGTCATCAACCGCGTGATCGACAACGCCTCGGTGGCCGCGGCCAGCTTGACTCGTCGCCCGGTCGTTGCCGCCCGCTCGCAAGCCCTCGCGCACCCCCGCTCCAACGGTGGCGACGGCGCGACCGTGTTCGGCCTCGCGCCGGCCCACCGTGTCTCCCCGGAGTGGGCAGCGTGGGCCAACGGTGTCGCCGTGCGTGAACTGGACTACCACGACACCTTCCTGGCCGCCGAATACTCCCACCCGGGCGATAATATTCCGCCGATTACGGCCGTGGCTCAGCACCTGGCCGCGTCGCGCGGGCTCACCGGCAGTGACCTCATTCGCGGTATCGCCACCGGCTACGAGATTCAGATCGACCTGGTGAAATCGATCAGCCTGCACGCGCACAAGATTGACCATGTCGCCCACCTCGGCCCGTCGGCTGCCGCGGGCATCGGAACCCTGCTCGGCCTCGACAAAGAAACTATTTTTCAGGCCGTGGGCCAGGCGCTGCACACCACCACGGCGACCCGGCAGTCGCGAAAGGGTGAGATCTCCAGCTGGAAGGCACACGCGCCGGCGTTCGCCGGCAAGATGGCCGTCGAAGCCGTGGACCGTGCCCTGCGCGGAGAAACCAGCCCAACTCCAATCTATGAGGGCGAAGATGGCGTGATCGCGTGGCTGCTGGATGGCCCCGACGGTTCCTACGATGTCTCGCTGCCAGCGGCGGGCAGCATCAAGCGTGCCATTCTTGACAGCTACACCAAGGAGCACTCGGCCGAATATCAGGCGCAGGCCTGGATCGACCTGGCACGCCGCCTGCATAACGAACACCCCGAACTTCTCGTCGCTGGTGCCATCAAGAGCATCGTCATCCACACAAGTCACCACACCCACTACGTGATTGGCTCCGGTGCCAACGACCCGCAGAAGTACGACCCCACCGCGAGTCGCGAAACCCTCGACCACTCCATTCCCTATATCTTCACGGTGGCGCTGCAGGACGGCACGTGGAACCACGTAGATTCCTACAGCCCCGAGCGTGCCGGTCGCCCCGACACCGTCGCCCTGTGGAACACCGTCACCACCACCGAGGACCGGGAATGGACGCTTCGTTACCACTCCCTGGACCCTGCCGAGAAGGCGTTCGGGGGTCGCGTGGAAATCGAGCTGACCAACGGAACCCGCGTGGTCGATGAGATCGCCGTCGCCGACGCGCATCCGCTTGGCGCTCGCCCGTTCGCCCGCGCAGAATACATTAACAAGTTCCGCACCCTGGCCGCGCCGGTTATGGAGGAATCTGAGATCGAGCGCTTCCTGGCCCTGGCCCAGCGACTTCCGGAGCTGTCCGCCGCCGACCTCGGCGGCCTGACCATTGTGGCCAAGCCGGGACTGCTTGCCTCCATCGCTACCCCGAACGGAATTTTCTAATGCTGTACGCCGGCACGACGGCCGCCGACAAGCGCATCAGACTGCGGGCAGGGCTGGCCAGCGGAAAGATTCTGCGCTACCCGGGCGCCTTCAACCCGCTCTCCGCAAAGCTCATCCAGCAGAGGGGGTTCGAGGGGGTGTACATTTCGGGCGCCGTGCTCTCGGCTGACCTCGGCCTGCCCGACATCGGCCTGACCACCCTCACCGAGGTGGCCGGCCGGTCCCAGCAGATCGCCCGTATGACCGACCTGCCGGCGATCGTCGACGCCGACACCGGGTTTGGCGAGCCGATGAACGTTGCGCGTACCATTCAAACCCTCGAAGATGCCGGCCTTGCCGGTATGCATATCGAGGACCAGATCAACCCGAAGCGCTGTGGCCACCTCGACGGCAAGCAGGTCGTGGATGCCGACACCGCGATCAAGCGCATCCGCGCGGCTGTGGACGCGCGTCGGGACCCGAACTTTCTCGTGATGGCGCGCACGGATATCCGTGCCGTTGATGGGTTGGACGCGGCCGTGACACGCGCGAAGCAGTTGCAGGATGCCGGGGCCGACGCGATCTTCCCCGAGGCAATGGGCAGCCTGGCCGAGTTCGAAACGATTCGCGCGGCCGTGTCGGTGCCGATCCTGGCGAACATGACCGAGTTCGGGAAGGGTCAGCTCTTCACCGTGCAGCAGCTCGAAAACGTGGGGATGAACCTCGTGATCTTTCCCGTGTCTTTGCTGCGGCTCGCGATGGGCTCGGCGGCACGCGGACTCGACGCGATCCAGGAGCACGGTTCGCTGGCCACGATGCTGCCCGAGATGCAGCACCGGGCCGACCTGTACGAG
>JBBRBV010000010.1:0-57540 GCA_038205545.1 Actinomycetales bacterium | reverse complement strand
GCCGTGTACTCGATCGTGTCGATCGTAGCCCGGCTGACCGACGTCACGCCCCTCGCCGACCAGTCGGCGACGCTCAACGGGTCGCAGTCACCGCGCGAATGGCTCGACTTCACCTACCAGTTTCTCGGCATCGCCTTCGGTCTCGCGGCAGTGGCCCTGGTGCTCTTTCTGCTCTGGACGCCCGGGCAGAACCCGTTCACTCGGCTTGGCTTCGACCTGAAACAGCCGGGACGCGACCTGCTCAGCGGGTTCGGACTGCTGCTGGTGATCGGCGTTCCCGGCCTCGCCCTGTATCTGGCCGGACGTGCGTTCGGCTTCACTGTGGCCGTGGTGCCGGCACCGCTCGACAGCTTCTGGTGGACGATTCCGATTCTGGTCTTCGCCGCCCTGAAGGCCGCGCTGGTCGAGGAGATCATCGTGGTCGGCTACCTGTTCACCCGGTTGCGCGAACTCGGCTGGTCACCCTGGACCATTATTCTGAGCTCGGCCGTGCTCCGCGGCAGCTATCACCTGTACCAGGGCGTCGGCCCGTTCTTCGGGAACGTCGCCATGGGAGTGGTGTTCGGCTGGTTCTACACCCGCTGGGGCCGCACCATGCCGCTCGTCATCACGCACTGGCTCCTCGACATTCTCTCTTTCGTCGGATACCCGCTCGCGTTGGCCTGGTGGCCGGGGCTGCTCACCCCGGCGTAGGGCGCGCGCTGGTCAAGTTCATCGCACCATTGGTCGAGCCCGTCGAGACCAACACTGTGGTTTCGACAAGCTCAACCGACGCACTACTTACTCGAACGCCTCGGGGGGCGGGCAGGCGCAGACCAGATTGCGGTCACCGAAGGCGTTGTCGATGCGCCGCACCGGTGGCCAGTACTTGTTTCGAACCAGCGATGCGAGCGGATACACCGCGGTAGCCCGATCGTAGGCATGCTCCCACTCCCCCTCGATCACGGACTGAGCGGTGTGCGGTGCATTGTGCAACGGGTTGTCGTCGGCGCTCCAGCGGCCGGCGGCGACGGCATCCGCTTCGGCCTTGATCTTGATCATGGCATCGACGAAGCGGTCAATTTCACCGAGGTCTTCGCTCTCGGTGGGTTCGACCATGAGGGTACCCGACACCGGAAAGCTCATGGTCGGCGAGTGGAAGCCGTAGTCGACGAGGCGTTTGGCCACGTCGTCGACGCCGATACCCGTGGCCGCGGTGAGCGGGCGCAGATCGAGGATGCACTCGTGCGCGACCAGGCCGTTTTCGCCCGAGTACAGCAGCGGGTAACTGTTCTCCAAACGCTTGGCGATGTAGTTGGCGGCGAGCACCGCGGCTCCGGTGGCCTGCTTGAGACCGTCAATGCCCATCATGCGCACGTAGGCCCAGGAGATGGGCAAAATGCTCGGACTGCCGTACGGTGCCGCCGAAATCGGCCCGCCGGCGTGCACAACGGTCTCGGTGGCTCCCGCGCTGCCGAGTAGGTAGTGCTCGTCACTCTGTGCAAGCGGATGCCCCGGCAAGAACCGCGCGAGGTGCGCCTTGGCCGCGACCGGGCCGACGCCCGGCCCACCACCGCCGTGGGGAATGCAGAAGGTCTTGTGCAGGTTCAGATGCGAGACGTCGCCGCCGAAATCACCGTAGCGGGCAAAACCGAGCAGGGCGTTGAGGTTGGCACCGTCGACGTAGACCTGGCCGCCGGCCGCGTGCACGGCCGCACAGATGGTCGCGACCTCGTGCTCGTAGACGCCGTGGGTAGACGGGTAGGTGATCATGAGCGCGGCGAGGTTCTCGGCATGCTCGGCGATCTTGGCGTGCAGGTCCGTCAGGTCGACGTTGCCGAGCTCGTCGCAGCCCACCACGACGACGCGCATGCCGGCCAGAACAGCGGATGCTGCGTTGGTGCCGTGCGCGCTCGACGGAATCAAGCAGATCGTGCGCGCCCCCTCGCCGTTGGCCTGGTGATATCCCTGGATAGCAAGGAGGCCGGCCAATTCACCCTGGCTGCCGGCGTTCGGCTGTAACGACACGGAATCGTAGCCGGTGACATCGCACAGCCAGGTTTCGAGCTGGCGCACGAGATGCAGGTAGCCCTCAATGTCGGCGCGTGGCGCGAAGGGGTGGATGGCGGCGAATTCGGGCCAGCTGACGGCCTCCATTTCGCTCGCCGCATTGAGTTTCATGGTGCAGGAGCCGAGGGGAATCATGCCGCGGTCGAGCGCGTAGTCGGAGTCGGCGAGGCGCTTGAGGTAGCGCATCATGCTCGTCTCGGAGCGGTGCGTGTTGAACACCGCGTGGGTGAGGAACTCGCTCTCGCGACCGAGGTCGCTCGGCAGTCCGTGCTGCACGGCGTCGAAGTCCACGTGGCCGAACGCATCGCGGCCACCGAACGCGCCGACGACATAGGACAGGTCGGCGAGGGTGGTGGTCTCATCGACCGACACGCTGATCGTGTTCTCATCGACCTGGTGCAGGTTGTAGCCGCTGGCGGATGCCTTGGCGACGACCTCGGCGGCGCCCGCCGGCACGTTGATCTGGACCGTGTCAAAGAAGGCGTCGGTGAGCACATCGACGTCGATCGCGCGCAGGGCGGCGACGAGCGCACCGGCCCGTTCGTGCACCTGTTGGGCGATCGCTTTGAGGCCTTCCGGCCCGTGGTAGACCGCGTACATGCCGGCCATAACGGCCAACAGCACCTGCGCGGTGCAGATGTTCGAGGTCGCCTTGTCGCGGCGAATGTGCTGTTCGCGCACCTGCAGGGCGAGGCGATAGGCCGGGTGACCGGCGGCATCCACACTCACGCCCACGAGGCGGCCGGGTAGTTGACGTTCCAGTCCCTTGCGCACGGCCATGTAGCCGGCATGCGGTCCGCCGAAGCCCATCGGCACGCCAAAGCGCTGGCTGGTACCGACGGCCACATCGGCGCCGAGGTCGCCGGGCGACTTCAGCAGGGTGAGCGCGAGCAGATCGGCGGCCACCACGGCGAGCGCCTTGTGTTCGTGGGCGAGGTCGATGACGGCCTGCGGGTTCCAGATGCGACCGGATGCTGCCGGGTACTGCACAAAGACACCAAAATAGTCGCCGAGGTCGTCGGCCGTGGTGTGCTCGTTCAGGGATACCTGGGCGAGTTCGATTCCGACCGCGGCCGCGCGGTTGGTCAGCAGCGCGTGGGTCTGCGGAAAGGCATCCGTGTCAACGATGAATCGACGCGAACCGGACTTGGAGGCTCGCAGGGCGAGCAACATGCCCTCCACGACCGCCGTGGATTCGTCGAGCATCGACGCGTTGGCCGTCTTCAGCCCAGTGAGGTCAGCGATCATGGTCTGAAAGTTAATGAGCGCTTCGAGACGGCCCTGCGAGATCTCCGGCTGGTACGGCGTGTACGCGGTGTACCAACTGGGGTTTTCAAACACGTTGCGCTTGATAACCGCGGGGGTGAACGTGTCGTAGTAGCCCTGCCCGATCATCGACCGTTTGACCGTGTTACGGCTGGCGAGGGCGCGCAGTTCGGCGAGCGCCTCGGACTCGGTTGCGGGGGCCGGCAGGGCGCTATCGCCGTCCTGCCGAAACAGGTCAGCGTGGATCGACTCGGGCATGGCGGCGGAAACGAGGTCGTCGACGCAGTCGTAGCCGAGCGTTGCGAGCATGTGGGATTGGGCGGCGGCATCGGTTCCGATGTGACGAGCGGCGAATGAATGCTGCGTGGAAGCCTGGGTCATTGTGTGCATTATTCCCCGATCAGGGCGGAATACTCGGCAAGGCTGAGCATGGTGGGAAGCGAATCGAACTCGACTTTGATCAGCCAGCCCGCGCCGAACGGGTCGCTGTTGACGAGCTCCGGGCTCTCGATCACCTGGTCATTGGTGGCCGTGACGGTGCCGTTGACCGGCGCGAACAATTCACCGACTGACTTCGTCGACTCAATCTCGCCGACGACCGTGCCGCCGGCAACGGTGCTGCCCACCTCGGGCAGCTCAACGAAGACGACGTCGCCGAGCTTCTCAGCGGCATACGCGGTGATACCGACGGTCGCGATGCTGCCGTCGACCAACACCCACTCGTGCTCAGCGGTGTACTGCAGTTTCGATGGGTCTGTCATGGTGTTGCCTTTCACAGGTTGCACGGATTCAGAGGGTTGATCTATTTGACGCGCTTATAGAAGGGAAGCGAAGTGACGGTGGCGGGAATGCGGGTTCCCCGTACGTCGACGTACACCTCGGTGCCGAGGCGGGCGAGGTCGGGCGTAACGTAGGCCATGGCTATCGGGTAGCCGAGAGTTGGCGACAGGGCGCCACTGGTGATCACGCCGTCTGCTGTCGCCGCATCGAGGCTGCGAAAGAGCTCGTAGTCGGCGCGCCCCGCACGTTTGCCGGCGGACATCAGGCCGACCAGAACGGATGCCCCCGCCTCCGGCCCCGCCTCACTGGCGGCCCGGCCGACGAAGTCGTTGTCCTTGTTCAGGTTGACCACCCGGCCGAGTCCGGCCTGTGCCGGGAAGGTCGTCAGGCTCAGCTCGTGGCCATAGAGCGGCATTCCCGCTTCAAGTCGAAGGGTGTCACGACTGGCGAGACCGGCCGGGACCAGGCCTCTATCGCCGCCGGCCACGACGAGCGCGTCCCACAGTTCGCGGGCGTGGTCGGCCGCGAGGTACAGCTCGAAGCCGTCTTCGCCGGTGTACCCGGTGCGGGCGACCAGCAGTGGATGGCCGCGGAAGACGCCATCCGTGATGCGGTAATACTTCATGAAGTTCAGGTCGGTGCCGAGGTCGGTCACGCCCGCGGTGGCGTTCAGAATGGTGAAGGCGTTCGGACCCTGCACTGCGATCAGGGCGAAGTCGTCGCTCTGGTCGATCACGCTCACGTCGAAGTCGGCGGCGCGCGCGAGCAGGGCATCGTAGGCGGCAAAGCGGTTGCCGGCATTGGCCACGATGAGAAACTTCTCGTCTGCGAGCCGGTAGACGACGAGGTCGTCGACGATGCCGCCGCTGTCCGTGAGGAGCAGGCTGTACTTGGCCTGCCAGAGGGCAATGACCGAGAGCCGGCCGGCCAGTGCGTAATCGAGGTATGCACCGGCATCCGGGCCTTCGACCAGAATCTCGGCCATATGCGACAGGTCGAACAGGCCGGCTTTGTTGCGCACCGCGTGGTGTTCGGCGAGGTCGCTGGAGTAGCGCACCGGCATTTGCCAGCCGGCGAAGTCCGTGAAACTCGCACCCGCATCGACGTGCGCCTGGTGCAGCGGCGAAAACCGTTCGGTACGGGGATCGGGGGTGCTGGCTTCGGCCGAGGTCATGAGTTCTCCGAGTGACAGGGCCGAGATGATGCGGCCGCGGCGTGCGCGGGGCTCGGTTGAGCCTCGTGGGAACTCCCCCTCTGTCGCTCGTGCCTGAGAGCTTCACCAGCGCGCGGGCACTGATTTTCACCGTGGGCGAGACCGGCAGGTGTGCCCGGTCTACTTTTCAGAGTGGCCTGTTCGATGCGGTACGAGTACCTGAGAGATTGTCGGGGAGGATTGCTCCTTCGGTGTTCGCACGCCTATGCGCCGAACTCTCCCGCATCGTCCATATGGCCCGATGTTCAATTGTGGTCAATGGTGCTGTGGTCGATGGTGCTGTGGTCGATACTTCACTGTGATCGACGCTGCATCCCAGCCTAGCCCCACACCCCGCTGCTGCCGCGACGATGACTGTCGAGTAGGTGGGTATCGATCATGCCGATCGCCTCCATCAGCGCGAACATCGTGGTGGGGCCCACGAAGACGAAACCGATCTTCTTGAGTTCCTTAGAGAGGGCAGCGGATGCCGCGGAGCTGGTTGGCACGTCGGCCTGGGTGCGCGGCTTCGGTGTCTCGTCGGGTTGGAACCCCCATACGAAGTCGACCAGTCCTCCTCGCTCACGCAGGGCCAGAGTGGCCTGGGCGTTGGTGATCGTGGCGCGAATCTTGAGCCGGTTTCGCACGATCTTCTCATCTTGCAGCAGCCGGGCTACGTCCTCGTCGTCGAAGGCGGCGACCCGGTCGGGGTCGAAGTCGGCGAAAGCCGAGCGAAATCCGGGGCGCTTTCGCAGAATGATCGCCCAGGACAGTCCGGATTGGAACGCCTCGAGGCTGATGCGCTCGAAGAGGGCGTGTTCCTCTCGCACCGGCACGCCCCACTCGGTGTCGTAGTAGTCGCGCAGCATCGGGTCGGCGGAAGCCCAGAGCGGGCGGGCGAGGCCATCAGGACCACGGATCGTGCCGGAGGCTGGCAAAGCGTCTGTCATCTACACCATTAAACATCAGCCAGCGCCGCTGGCCGTCGCCGAGCTGTGAGTTTTGGAGCACTTTTCGGCGGCGCTTCGGGCACCGGAACTCCCACGTCGGTGACTCGTCAGGTGAGATCTCGTCATCGTGGGATCGAGGACTAAAATCACAGCCAGAGCTAAGGAGCCTTCATGAGCCACGTGGCACTTGGACAATCGACCGGTGTTCGAGCCCCGGACAAATCGGGCATCGCTATCGATGTAGTCGACCTCGTGAAGCAATTCGGCCATAACCGGGCATTGAACGGTGTGACCTTTCAGGTGCCACGCGGCACGGTTTTCGGAGTGATCGGCCCGAACGGTGCCGGCAAGACCACGATCATGCGGGCGCTGCTCGACATCATTCGGCCAACTTCGGGGCGGGCCACGGTGCTCGGAGTGCCCTCCCGGAACGCCGGGCCGGCGCTGCGTCGACGCATCGGCTACCTGCCGGGCGAACTGATTCTCGACGGACGCACGAGTGGTCGACGTTTACTGCAGCACTATGCCGATATCTCAGGGCCGGTCCCCACCGGCTACGTGCACGAGCTGGCGGAGCGGCTGAAGCTCGACCTGGACCGGCCGGTGCGCAAGCTTTCCAAGGGCAACAAGCAGAAACTCGGTATTGTGCAGGCGTTCATGCACCGGCCGGAACTTCTCGTACTCGATGAACCCACGAGCGGACTCGACCCGCTCATGCAACAGGAATTTCTGAACATGGTGCGGGAAGCTCAGGGCAGCGGCCAAACCATTTTTCTGTCGTCCCATGTGATCAGCGAGATTCAGCAAGCCGCCACTGAGGTGGCCATTCTGCGCGACGGACGGATTGTCACCATCAACAGCGTGGAGGAACTGCGCACCACCGCCATCCGGCACCTGCGCCTGGTGGCGAGCGATATTCGCCCCACCGACCTTGCCGCCGTGCTCGGAGCACTGGCGGGTGTGACCACCCTCGAGTGCGCTCAGACGCCGTCGGGTGATGCTGAGGCCCTCGCCACTCTGAGCGGGGAGATTGCGCCGTTCGTGCAGGCCATTTCGACCCTGCAGCTACGCGATCTCGTGTTGGAGGAGCCCGATCTGGAGGAGTCCGTGTTGAAGCTCTACTCCGTACCTACCCCAGCGGCACCGACCCCACGCTCGGCGGTGACAAAGTGACCGCCCTCCAGGATCGACAGCTCAACGTGCGGCGGGCACCGCTGCCCCTGTTTGGCAAGGTGTTCACCGATTCCTGGCGTGGGCTTCTGGGCTGGGCCCTCGGACTCGCCGCTGCAGCGTTTCTCTACCTGCCGCTCTACCCGAGCATGCGCGGTGCCTCCGGCATCCAGGACCTGATCGACAACCTCCCGCCGGAACTGATCAAAACGCTGAACTACGACCAGATCGGCACCGGCGCAGGTTACACCCAGGCCACCCTGTTCGGTCTACTCGGGTTTCTGCTGCTGAGCATCGCGGCCACCAGTTGGGGCGCCGGCGCCCTCGGTGGCGACGAGGAGTCGGGAAGGCTCGAGCTCACTCTGGCCCACGGTGTGACGCGGGTGCAGGTGGCGGCAGCCCGGTTCTTTGCCATTGCGGTCAAAATAAATGCTCTGTCGACGCTGCTCTTCGCGCTGGTTGTGCTGCTCAACGGTTCCTCCCAACTTGAGATCGAGGTGGGAAACCTGCTGGGTACGAGCCTGTTGTTTAGTGGGGTGTCGCTGCTGACGGCATCCGTTGCGCTCCTCGGCGGAGCGCTCACCGGACGGCGCATCGGCGGCATCGCGGCCGGCGCCGGAGTGGCGGTGTTGGGATATGTCTTCAACGCGCTCGGCAATCAGAGTGCGAGCCTGGAATGGCTGCACAACGTGAGCCCGTACTTCTGGGCTTTCGGTAACAACCCGCTGAGCTCGGGCGCTGATATCGCCACGATCGTCATGTTCTATGGTCTCTCCCTGCTGCTCGCGGCGGCGGCGGCCCTGGCGCTGCGCCAGCGCGATATCGGGGTCTGAGTTCGTCACCGAGATGTGAGTTTTGCGCCTTTTTTTTGATTTTTCGGCTCAAAACTCACATGTCGATGGTCACAACTCACAGGTCGATGCCGGTCACCAGGCCAGGGACTCGGCAGCGGCTTCGGTGAGTTCGATGATGTTGTCGAGCAGGACCGCCATGCTCTCGGAGCGCAGCAGTGTGATCTGGTCGAGCGGGCCGACCGGGGCGATTGCGGCAAGTTGCCAGACGGCCATGTTGGGCTCGGCTGACAGCTCAACGTCGGGCGACCATTGCTGATCGGCGAACTCGCTGGCCAGCGACAGAGTGCGTCGAACGAGTTGTTCAGCCTGTTCCCAGCGCGGCAGCAGCGCGTCGTCCCACACCAGGTCGGGGAGCTCTCGCACCGTGGCAACCGGATGCGGGTCCTCCGGCAGCCACTCGATCACCTCGATTCTGCGCTCGCCCTGCACGACCAGTCCCAGGTATCCCTCGGGTGCTTCCAGCTGGGTCACCCGGGCGACAGTGCCGATACGGAAGCGACGTTCACCACCGCCGACTTCCTGGCCCCGCTCGATCAGCACCACGCCGAATTCGTGCGAAGTGGAATCGAGAACGCGCGCGAGCATGATCAGATACCGCTCCTCAAATACCCGCAGTTGCAGCGGCATATACGGAAACAGCACGGATCCCAGGGGGAACATCGGCAGGGTGCTCATGCACCCAGCGAACCACGTCGGCGGCGGGTCGTAAAGTGCTGCGTGCCATTCTCTCGGCTGGAGCGTGTCTTCGGCCGCTGGCAGGCCGTCAGCAGGCCGTCATCCACTGAAGGGCGAGAGACTCGGGTTCGCCCGAGTCGACCGGGGCGCGTAGCCTGTAAGTCAACCGCATCTGCGGGTTAGGCGAAGGACTTCTCATGGACACCACCCTGCTTCGGCATTTTATTGCCGCTGCCGAGGAGCCCGATTTTGCCCGCGCCGCCACCAAGCTCGGCGTCGAGCGCAAGGATCTCAGCAGCTCGATCAAAAAGCTCGAGGCCCAGGTTGGCTTTGCCCTGTTCGACCGCGACGCCGAGGCAACCACCCTGACCGAAGCCGGTATCTCGTTGTTAACGGATGCCCGCCGCACGGTCGCGGCCGCGCCCGGCCACACGAAGAACACCGGCGGTAAAGCCAAGGCCAACAAGGGCAAGGGCCGCGCCCCCGCAGTGAAGGGCCAGCCCAAGCTCGGCAAAAAACGTCAGTCCCGGTAACGTAACGCACCGTCGAGACCGTGGTCTCGACGCGCTCGACCAACGGGGCCCGCCCAGCCAGCAGGTCTATTGACCAACGGGGCCCGCCCCGCCAGCAGGTTCAACAGGGTGGTTTTGCCCGCACCGCTGGCCCCCACCGCTCCGATGACGTCACCGGGGGCGACTGTGAGGTCGAGCGATTCAAAGAGGGTGCGGTGCGCGTGGCCTCCGGCCAGGCCCTTGGCTACGAGCGTTCCGGTCATTGCTCCATATTCTCATTGCGCAAGGAGCCCGAGCCACCGGCCGCAGTCAGGCTCGCCCTGTAGCCTTGTACCCTATACGGGGCAGCCGACTTCTCCGCGTGCGGAGGAGGCGGCCAGTTTCGACAACGACGGTGCGCGCGACTATCCCGTTCTGTGCATAGTGAGGTGCATCGAGAGTGTGGGTCAGGGTCAATTTGACCGTGCGCGGGCCATGAGCGGCATTCAAACCGGATTGGCCTAAAACTGATGACCGAATCCTCTGAGTACGCGGCACGAGCCGTCAACCTGCACAAAACCTACGGCCGCGGCGGATCGGCCGTTCGGGCCCTCGCCGGTGTATCGGTCTCCTTCCCACACGGCGAGTTCGCCGCTGTGATGGGCCCCTCCGGCTCGGGTAAATCCACTCTGATGCAATGCATGGCTGGACTCGACACCGGCACGAGCGGCAAGCTCTGGATCGATTCCACCGAGATCACCCGCCTGCGCGACAAAGCCCTCACCCGGGTACGCCGGGATCACATCGGCTTCGTGTTCCAGTCGTACAATCTTCTACCCACGCTCACGGCGCGCCAGAACATCGTGTTGCCCATGAATCTGGCCCGCCGCCGCATCGACAGGGAATGGTTCGACCAGGTCGTGCAGTCTCTCGGGCTCACCGGCCGACTCAAGCACCGGCCCCACGAACTCTCCGGCGGCCAGCAGCAGCGCGTCGCTGTGGCCCGTGCCCTGCTCGGGCGCCCCGCGGTGATCTTCGCCGATGAACCCACCGGCAATCTGGACTCCGCCTCCGGGGCCGAAGTGCTCGGCCTGCTGCGCGCAAGCGTGTCCGACCTCGGTCAGACCGTCATCATGGTCACCCATGATCCTGTTGCAGCTTCGTACTCTGACCGTGTCGTGCTCCTCAACGATGGTCGTCTCGAGGGTGAGCTGCACAACCCGACCGTCGATTCCGTGCTGGCGGCCCTGCGCGGCACCCAAACCTCGGTCACCGGATGAATCGGGTCATGCTGGCCGGTCTCCGGGGCACTCTCTCGAGGCTGCTCGCGACCGGCCTCTCGGTCGTGCTCGCTGTCGGGTTCGTCGTCGCCACCCTGACCCTCTCGGCCACGTTCTCGGCCACGACGGAGCAGACCCTCACTGCGAACATGGCCAACGCCGACGTGCGCGTCACGCCCACGGTCGCCATGGCGGCCGGAGCCAACCCGCGCGAATTCCTCGACCCGCTCCTGCCGGCAATCCTCGATGTGCCCCACGTTGCCGGTGCCGATGTGGAGCGCACCGCCTACCTGGACCTCCGGTTCAACGGCACGCGGTCCGTGGCCAAGGCCAGTGGGCTCCTCACCGAGAAGGTGCGCTGGCAGACACTCGCCTCGGGAGTCTGGCCGCAGGCCAACACCGAGGCCACACTCGACCAGGTCTCGGCGAAATCGCTCGGCGTCAGAATCGGTGACACGGTCGCGATCAGCGCCGTCAATGCGGGCGTGAGCCCCACCGAGATCACCATCGTGGGCGTCACAGCCTCGAGCGCCGAGGGCGCCGGCCTCGGCGTGCCGACCCTCGCACTCATGCCCGACGTTCTCCTGGACCCGTCGTACTTCGCCGTGGCCACCGGAATCCTCGTGTCCGGCGACGGGATCGACGCGGATGCCCTCGCTGCCTCTGTCTCCGACGCGGTCGCCGACACCCCCGGGGTCGTCGCCCAAAGCGGCCAAGAGGCCGTGGACTACCAGACCGGCCAGCTCTCCGGCAGCGCCTCCGTGGTCAGGAGCATCCTGCTCGCCTTCGCCGTCATCGTTGTGTTCGTCGCGGGCATGGTGATCGCCAACACCTTCCAGGTGCTCGTCTCCCAACGCACCAAAGACCTCGCCTTGCTCCGCTGCATCGGTGCCAGCACCGCCCAGGTACGCCGGCTCATCCTCGCCGAAGCAGCCGTACTGGGCACGCTCGCCTCCATCGTGGGCGTCGCCGCCGGAATCGGCGCCGCTCAGCTGCTGGCTATGCTCAGCCGCACCAGCTCCTCAGCCCTGCACCTGGGTCAGATCGCCGTCGAACCGCCGCTCGTGGCAATCGGCTTCGGCATCGGGGTTGTTCTCACGGTACTTTCCGCGCTGCCGCCCGCCCAGCAGGCCACCCGGGTGCGCCCGATCGCTGCCCTCCGGGCGACGGATGCCCGAATCGGTACCCGACAGGGCACGCTTCGCGGGGCCATCGCCGTGCTGCTGATGGCCGTCGGCAGCGCCGGCCTCTATTTCGGCGCGACACGGTTCGGGCTCGCCGTGGCCGTACCCGCAGCCATCGTCAGCTTCCTCGGCGTGCTCCTGGGTGCAGCTCTTGTCATACCCTGGCTCGTGCGCGGGGCCGGGTCCACGATCGCGTGGACCTCCGTTCCGGCCCGTCTGGCGGCCCTGAACGCCACCCGCAACCCGCGCCGCACCGCGGCCACGGCCGCGGCCCTGCTCGTGGGCGTCACCCTCGTCACGATGATGGTCGTCGGCGTGGAGTCGGTGCGCACCTCGGTCACCGACCGCATAGATGAAAAACGTCCCGTCGACCTCACCGCTCAATCGGTTGAGGGGGCTGGCATGACACCGGAGCAGACCAACAGCATTGCCGCGCTGGATGGCGTCGAGCACACGACCCTCGTCACGGCGGGCAAGGTGCAGATCGAGAGCGACGCCAGCCCGGCGCTCACGCTGGCTGCGCGCGGCGTCGACCCTGCTGGCGCCCAGGCGGTTGCCCGCTCGACGGTGGCCACCCCCGCCGCGAATGAGGTGCTGTTGAATCCCACGGATGCGGCGGGCATCCGTTCCGGGGATTCCCTCACGGTCACCGGGGTGAACGTCATGGGCGTCAACGCCACCGCGACGCTCGTGGCGAAGGTTTCCGACGACGCCCCGAGTCAGCGGGCGACCTTCACGCAAGCGGGGCTGCAGAGTGTAGTGACGCAGCCGGTCACGCGACAGATTCAGGTGCGCCTCGGCGAAAACTTCACCGGTGATCAGGTGCAGCAGATCAGCACGGAGATCCTCTCGCTCGGAGACGACCTGCGCGTGGGCGGCGGCGCCCCGGAACGTACCTACTTCGAGCAGGTTCTCGACGTGATGCTCATCATCGTGCTCGCCCTGCTCGCCCTGGCCGTCGTGATTGCCGTGGTCGGAGTGGGCAACACCATGGCCCTGTCGGTGATCGAACGGCGCCGGGAGTCCGGTTTACTGCGCGCTCTCGGCCTCACCCGCGGACAGCTGCGCGGCATGCTCGGCACCGAGGCCGCCCTCATCACAGGGGTTGCCGCGGTCTGCGGTATCGGGCTCGGCGTGTTCTACGCCTGGGCCGGGCTATCGGCGGTGGCCCTCGACGCGAATAAACTGTCGTTGACCACGCACGTACCCTGGGCGAAACTCGGCCTCGTTGTGGCCGGGGCATTCCTGGCCGGGATCGCCGCATCCATCGTTCCGGCCGTCGGCGCTGCCCGCAAGTCACCGATCGAAGGACTCACCCATCGCTAGCCGGATGCACGCACGACAAGCCAAGACTGCACCCAGTGGCGTGAGTTCCCCGCCGTCGGCGGCCAGCCACATCACAGTGCGTCTCCTGGCGACCTTCATCCTGTTCACGGTGCTGGCCGGCCAGTTCTGGCGCAATCTACTCGGCTGGTGGGGCTTCGGCGCGATCGTGCTCGTGGCGCTGCTGCTGTGCCTGGTCGCCTTCGCCGTGGTGCACCCGCGCTGGAACTGGCGCAGCGTGCCGAAGACGCTCGCGGCATTCCTACTGGTGGCGACCGCCTCGATCATCTGGTCGCGTTACCAGGATGCCAGCGCGATCGGCCTGGCCATGCTGTGGATCACCACTATCGGGGCACTGTACGTGGCCCTCATGCTCAGCTGGGCTGAGTTCATCCGCAGCCTCTCCACGGCCCTGCGCTGGGCGTTGGCGATGTCGCTGCTCTTCGAACTGGCCGTGAGCGAGCTCGTGGGGCACGCCGTGCTGCCGCTTTCAGGGGACTACCCACCGGGCAAGCAGCCCCTCGAGTTCTATTGGTCGCGTGGGCTGCTCCTGGACGGCGGTCCGATCGAGGGGATCGTCGCGAGTCGCAATCTACTCGGATTCCTGGCTTTGCTGGCCGTGATCGTCTTCGTCGCCCAGCTCATCGCGGGTACCTCGCGGCGGTTCTGGAGTGCGAGCTGGTTGCTCGTGGCACTGTTGGTTCTCGCGCTTACCCGCTCGGCCACCGTGATCGTGGCCTGCGCTCTCGTGCTGGTGGTGTTCCTGTTCGCGCTGTGGGCCCGGTATTCGGGTACCTGGGGCCGACGGGTGGTCTATCTGGTGGCCGCGACATCCGTTGCCGGAAGCGTCTGGTCCCTCGTGTCGTATACGCCGCAGATTCTGGCGGCGCTCGGCAGGGGCTCCAATCTCACCGGCCGGACCAACATTTGGCAGGCGGTCATCGACCTGTCCCTTGAACATCCCCTGCTCGGCTGGGGTTGGGTGGGGTACTGGGCCCCGTGGGTGTACCCCTTTAAGGACATCTTCGAGCACGGCGGCGTTGTCTACCTGCAGGCGCACAATGCCTGGCTCGACGTGTGGCTGCAGACGGGGCTCGTAGGACTCATCATTTTCACGGCGCTCGCCCTGTCGACGGTCGGGCGGTCCTGGTTTCTGGCCATCACGCGGCCCCGCTCTGGCCTCGACCCGGTCGTGAACGTGGCGCCTTTCTCAATGGTGCCCCTGCTACTCACGACAGCGCTGCTGGCCCAAGGCCTGGCGGAGAGCCGGCTTCTGATCGAATACGGCTGGCTGTTGCTCGTCGTGGTGGCCGTGGCGACCAAGCGGCGCCGGCCCACAGGTTCAGCCCTGCGGCAACCGGGCGGTGCGGTCGACCGTGTTCGTGACCCGGTCGATGTCGGTGTCGTCACGCAGGTCAAAGGTGATCCCGGGCTGTGAGATGGTGTTGCCGCTGAACGAGTTATCCTTCGACGATGTGCCGAGCTGCAACACGCTCTGCTTCGCTCCGCCGTAAATCGAATTGTCGACGAACTCAAGGCCGGAGCTCCTCTCGATGCTGATCACGGTGGGACCCTCGTCGATGCACCGGAAGGTGTTGCCGCGCACGAGACTGTCCTCGCAGTGCGCGAACCGCACCTGGCCGGGGGTGCTGACGGTGTTGTCGCGAATGGAGTTTCCGGTGCCGGAGAAGACCACGTTCGACCCCGACACGTGCGAGGAGAAGGTGTTGCCGACGAACCGCGAGTTAGCGGGGTCCGAGCCGAGCTGTGAGGTACTCAGGAGTACGTCCCTGGCGTCTTTGATCACGTTGTTGCGCACGAGCATCTCGATGGCACCGGCCAGTTCGAGGCCGAATCCGCCCCCTGAGATCGTGCAACCGCGCACGATTGAGTAGCCCGAGCTATGGTTTTTCGTCGAGTTCTCGAGCAGCCCAGAGTCGTAGGAGACATTGATGCTGCCGCTCGCTGCGAAATCGCAGTCGATGAGGTCGATGTTGCGGTAGCCGAGCACGACCGGCTTGCCCTTATCGGCCCGCTGAATGCACTCGAAATTCATGCGGTGGTTGCCGAAGAAGTGGCAGGACTCGAAGCGGATGTTTTCGAAGTGTTTCGCCTGGGTCCCCTTATCGACGATGCGCACCCCATTGCCGCCGCGCACGTTGTCGGCAAAGGTGCAGCCAGTGAACACGATGTCCTTGGCGGCACGGTCATTCATGTACAGGTTTGCCCAGGTGCTGCCGCCGGTGAACGTCACGTGTTCGATAAAGCTGTCGTGGGCGCCGTCGACGAAGGTCGAATGGGAACCCTCGGGTGCCACAGTGAAGCCTTTTAGTCGCACCCGGGAGCCGATCGTGACCCCACCACCGATGATGCTCTTGCCCTCACCGGCGCCGTGCACGACCGCGCCACGGGGAATCTTCAGGTTTCCCGGGTACCGGCGGACCTCCAGCTGCACGGTTCCCTTCGCCACGATCGCGGCGTCCATCGCACGTTCGATGTGTCCGGCATCGGGGGCGTTCGAGCCCGCGTAGTCCTCGGGGCGGAAAGTGGAACTGGAACAGCTCGCGAGCGCCCCGATTCCGAGTGCCGTAACACCGATCCCGGCCAGTCGAATGAACCCGCGCCGGTCGCAGGGGGGATTACTCACGCGCGATGCTCAGAACGGTCGTCACGACGCGGACACCCGGCGGGGTACGGTCGTGCCCACGATCCAGTCGGGCGCCTCAAGCAGCCATTTGGCCCGGGAGCCGAGAATGAGCTGCCCCAGCAGTCGCGACACCATCAGAATGGCGGCGGCCAGCAGGGGCGGCAGGATGACCGACCACGCATCCGAGTGAATGAGCTCGGTCAGGCCGCTCAGCTTCACCACCGCACTGAGCGCCGAGATGGCGAAGATGTGGAAGATGTACACCGGCAGGGTGAGCTGGCCGATGTGGCGCAGCGCACGGAACACTCGGCGGTCCATGTTGAGCAACGCCAGGATCTGGGCCGCCGCGTAGAGCGCGAAGGGGGCCAGGAAGAACTTGAGTTCCCCGAGCGTATCGGTCGTGATGGCGAGGGTGAACAGCGCAGCATAGATTCCGGCCGCCGTGGCGAACTTCCGCCAACGCGCGCTCGCCATGATGCGAATCCACAGCGGTCGCCCACACACGCCCAGATAGAACCAGACAAGGTTCGCGGCCGCGGATCCCAGCTCGGAACGCCCGAGGGGCGCCTCGAGCAGGTGGGCGGTGGCGGGGTCGATGACGGGCGCGATCACGGCAAGGGCAGCGAAGGGCACGAGCGCCCAGGGGCTGAAGCGGCCGAGCAGCCGCGAACTCCCCCACGCGATCAGGAAGAAGACCGGAAGGGCCCAGAGGTACCAGAACGATGAGGGCAGGGCCACACTGAGCAGCGCGTCGCCGGCCGTCGGAGCGTCTTCCCCGCCGCGGGCTGCGGGCACGAACAGTCGCGCCACGAACAGGAGCGTCCAGAGTGCGTAGACGAAGAACAATCCGAGGGTCTTCCGGCGGGTCTTGCCGAGGGTGCGCACCAGAGTGGGGCCTACGAGGAACCCGGAGATGAAGAAGAACAGCGGCATCCGCAGCGGCGCGAAGGCTTCGCTGAAACCCCACCAGAGGGTGGGTTCGCCCTGGTTCACCTCGACCTCATACCAACCGGCGACATGCAACAGCACCACGAGCACCATGCAGAAGCCCTTGGCGGCATCCACCCAGTGGTAACGGCCGAGGGGTTTCGTCGCGGTCGCGGCCGAATCAGACGACGGAGTGTTGGTCAGAGTGTTGTGTGGCTGCTCTGTCACGATGGTGGGGTCCTTCCGGTCGGCGTTCATAACGCGCTTCTGTCGGGGAGCACAGCAGGGTCCGCGCCAGCTACGTCCGGTTCATCGGCATCCATCTCGCTTTGGTGCCGGGTAGAGGCCAGGGTCATCAGGATGCCCGCGGCCCAGAAGAACGGCACCGCGCCAAACGGCGCCTCAAGCACCACACCGAGCGTGGCGACGGGGAGGATGGCGACGACGGTGAGCGCCGAGAGCGAGAACAGCGGATCCTCCCCGATGCGTTGCCGATGCCGCAGAATCAGGAACATCAGCTGAGCGATAAAGCCGATGGCCAGCGCGAGCCCCACGGTGCCCATGCGGGCGTAGATACCCACGAACCAGTTGTGCGGGCTGCGCACGTTCGTATATGTGGTGCCCTCGAGGAAGGTTTTCACGCCGGATTGTTTGAGAAAATCGTTGCCGAACCCGCTGCCGAAGAGTTGGCGACCGGTATTCTCGTTGGTCCAGTCGATGGTGGCCGACCAGACCATCTCGCGGGCGCGTTGGGTGCCCTGCGCGTTTTGCTGGGCGCCGGTGTCCGATTGCGAGGCGTCGATGGTGGCGATGAGGCGCTGCCCGGGCGTGGTCGTTGGCAGAATGATGGCCACGAGCAGAATCAGCGCGGGGATGGCCAGCACCATCGCAACGCGGCGTTTACTGAGCTTGTGCGTGGCCGTGTAGGTGAGGGCGAAGGCGAGCATCAGAGCGATGATCACACTGATCAGCCCGGCGCGGGTGCCGAGCGTGAAGACGGTGAATGTGCCCACGAGAATACCCAGCAGCGCCCACACCTTGTACCGGCCGAGGAGCAGCTGGCGCAGGCACATGCCCACGGTAACAGCGATAAGGGCCGAGTCGATGTCGGGCCGCAGCTGAAAGACCGGCGCCGAGAAGACCCCGCCGGGCACGGCGAACCCCGATCCCGTTCCGGTCACGTGCACGAGGCTCGTCCAGGCCAGGTGCACGCCCATCGCCCACCAGAACACCCGCATGGTGCGCGCGCGGGTGGAGGCTTCAGAACTGGCGAGCGACCGGGCGGCGATGAAAGTCATGATCGCGTAGAGGAACGGGATGCCGTCACGCAGCCACAGAATGATGGGCCCGTTACCGATGGCGAAGATGAAGCGCACAAGCATATAGAAGAAGAATGCCTGGAACAGGATCGTCGGCGCCGATCGCGGAACCCACCCACTGAACGAGCGCGCGCCCTTGGTGCGTGTGGAGAGCAGCCAGTTCACGAGGCTGAGCCCGATAAGGATATCGGTGATGAACAGCGGCGAGGAACCGATATTCGTTCCCCAGCGGGAGAAGCCGAGCACCAGGGCGACCGCGGCGGTCCCCACAAGCACCCGGCCAGCGGGAGCCGGGTCGTTGAGCAGGCTGCTCGTTGTCGGTTCTGTGGTGCTCGGCGACATAATCTCTAGGGCCGCCCGAGTCCGATGTAGTTCCACCCGGCGGCGCGCCAGGCGGCGGCGTCGAGGGCGTTGCGGGCGTCGATGATGGTGGGCGTCTTCACGAGAGTCCCGGCCCACACCGGGTCCATCTCGGTGAACTCTTTCCATTCCGTCACCAGCACCACGGCGTCGGCGTCGCGCAGCGCCTCGGCGAGCTCGGTCGTGTAGGTGATCTGCGGGTGCCGGGCACGGGCGTTATCGATGGCCTGCGGGTCGGTCGCCACAACCTCGGCGCCGCGTCCGCGCAGCTGCACGGCCACGTCGAGGGCGGGCGAATCGCGCACGTCGTCGGAGTGCGGCTTGAAGCTCAGGCCGAGTACGGCCACCTTGTCGTTGTAAATCACCGGGCCGAGCGCGGCCACGGTGAGGTCCACGACACGCTGCCGGCGACGGATGTTGATGGCGTCGACCTCCTTGAGGAATGCGACGGACTCGCCACGGCCGAGTTCTTCGGCGCGGGCGGTGAAAGCGCGAATATCCTTGGGCAGGCAACCGCCGCCGAAGCCGACGCCGGCGTTGAGGAAGCGTCGCCCGATGCGGTTGTCGTAACCAATCGCGTCGGCCAACTGGGTGACGTCTGCCCCGGTGACCTCGGCGATCTCTGCCATGGCGTTGATGAAGCTGATCTTCGTGGCCAGGAACGCGTTCGCGGCGACTTTCACGAGCTCGGCAGTGGCGTAGTCGGTGACCACGAGCGGGGTGTTGACCACGATTGCGGCCGAATACACCTCGTTGAGTTGCACGACGGCTCGTTCCCCGGCCTCCCCCGCAGCTACTCCGTAGACGAGACGGTCGGGGCGGACGGTGTCCTGTACGGCGAAGCCCTCGCGTAGGAATTCCGGGTTCCAGGCCAGGCTCGCGCCGCTGCCGGAAGCCTCGATCACGCCAGCCAGCCGAGTGGCGGTCCCCACCGGCACGGTGCTCTTGCCCACCACGAGGTCTCCGACGGAAAGGTGCGGCAGCAACGCGGTCACGGCCGCATCGACGTACGTCATGTCGGCCGAGTAGCTGCCTGCCTTCTGGGGGGTGCCCACGGCTACGAAGTGCACCTCCGCGCCGGCTGCATCGGCAATATCCGTGCTGAACTGCAACCGGCCAGACGCCATCGCCGAGGTCAACACGTCAGCCAGGCCCGGCTCGAAGAACGGCGGGCGCCCCTCAGCCAGGTGCGCGATCTTGGTCGCGTCCACGTCGATGCCCACGACGTCATGCCCCAGTTCGGCCATTGCCGACGCGTGTACCGCGCCCAAATAGCCACAGCCGATAACGGATACTCTCATAGGTCTCTTTCCATACGTTGAGCCCTTGTCGGCGGAACCCGCCTGGGCCCGCCCGCCAAAGGAAGACTCCAAACGCCTGTTCGGGGCCTTCCTTCGAGAGCAAAGTGGGTTGGTGTTATACGTTCAGATACGACCGGATGCAGCCGTCGATCCGAATCAGGCGGTCGCACGCTGACGACGCACAATGTTCATCACGATCACAAGGGCGGTGGCGAAGATGAACACGCCGGCGCCGCCCCAGGCAAGGAGCATCGGGACGTTCTCCGCAGTGCTGGCCGGACCGCCGGCGATGACGGTGCTCGCCAGGTCGGTGCCGGGAATGTCGATACTGACCGTGCCGGTACTGCCGGAGGTCACTCCGGTGCCGGTGACCGTGTAGGTGCCAGTCGCATCGGGCGGCACCGCGACGTCGATACGGGCTGCGCCGGCCGCAGTCGCCGTCTTGGTGCGTGAGACGGTACCGTCGTTGGCTGCTGACTCGGTGGATGAACCGGACCCGGTCGAGGCGAAGGCGACCGTTTCGCCGGGATCGAACGATCCCTCGCTCACAGACACCGTGAGGATGCTTCCCGGAGACGCGTCGCCAGAGACGCTGATGTTCTTGTCAAGACTCGTTTCGTCGGCGGCAACGGCTGTGGCCGGTGTCACGAAGACGGCGAGGGCCGCGAGGGCGACTGCTGCGAAGACCTGTTTTGCCATGTTGAACTCCCTGATGTTGATCACGGTGGTGATGTGCACGGTGGTGATGTGCACGGTGGTGATGATCACCGATCGGGTGATCATTGAGTTCGCCTACGCTGGCAGGCTTCGAAGGAAGCGGCTTCAAGTGAAGCTCCCCCACAATAGGGGTAGAACCTGAATCCTGTCAGGGCGTGAGCGTTGTCGGCTGACATATGAACACACGTCCGGTACGGTTTCGTCGTCTCTCGGCCGCCTCATTCGAGGCCTGATTGCGGTTCTGCTGCCTATTCCCGCAGGGAGTCCGCGTGCTCCCGGTACCAGGCCACGGTGGAGGCCAAGCCCTCGTCGAGGCCGATCCGGGCCGTCCACCCCGCATCGGCGAGCTTGCTCACGTCGAGGAGCTTCTGCGGGGTGCCGTCGGGCTTGCTCACGTCCCACTCGGTGGTCCCAGCGAAACCAACCACGCGCGCGATCGCCTCGGCGGTCTCACGAATGGTGACGTCACTTCCGGTGCCCACGTTGACCTGTTCGGGCCCGTCGTAGTGCTCCAGCAGGTGCAGGCAGGCCGCGGCCATGTCGTCGACGTGCAAGAATTCCCGGCGCGGAGTTCCGGTACCCCAGTTGGTGACACTTTTCGCACCCGAACGGGCTGCCTCGTCGTAGCGGCGAATGAGCGCCGGCAGCACGTGCGAACCCTGCGGGGAGAAGTTGTCTCCGGGCCCGTACAGGTTCGTCGGCATCGCCGAGATCCACGGTAGGTCGTACTGGCGACGCACCGCCTGAATCTGCAAAATCCCGGCGATCTTCGCGATCGCGTAGGCGTCGTTGGTGGGCTCCAGATGCCCGGTCAGAAGCGAGTCCTCTTTAATGGGCTGCGGCGCCAGTCGGGGGTAGATGCAACTAGAGCCCAGGAACAGCACCCGTTCCACGTTGTGCGCCAGAGCGGCGTCGAGAACGTTCACCTGAATACGCAGGTTGTCGCTGAGAAAGTCGACCGGAAAGGTACTGTTGGCGAGAATCCCGCCGACCTTCGCGGCGGCTAACACCACGTAGCGCGGCTTCGTCTCGGCGAAGAACGCGAAGACCGCATCGCGGTCCTTCAGATCGAGCTCGGCGGAACTGCGCCCAACGAGGTCGGTGAAGCCCTCGTCGTGCAGGCGCCGCCAAATGGCGGAGCCGACCAGGCCGCGGTGACCGGCCACGTAGAAGGTCGCCGCGCGCTCGAGCGGCCCGGGTACGAACTGTACCCGGTCGCGGTCGTCGACCGCGGTGGGTGTCGCGTCTGCCATGATCAGCGTGTCCCCTGGCCGGCGAGCGTTCCCCAGCTGGCGAGTTTGACCTCGTCGATCCAGCTACCGCCGGCGTGCTCCAGTACGCTGATGTCGGCGTCGACCATGATCCGGGCGAGTTCTGCGGTGTCCACGGTGGCCTTCCAGCCGAGCTTCTCCTCGGCCCGCGAGGCGTCGCCGACGAGGGCGTCCACCTCGGTGGGGCGCAGGTAACGCTCGTCGAACTTCACGTACTTCTCCCAGTCCAGGCCGGCATGGCTGAAGCTGGTCTCCACAAAGTCGCGCACGGTGAAGTTGCCGCCCGTGGCAAGCACGAAGTCCTCGGGCTCATCCACCTGCAACATGCGCCACATACCCTCCACGTACTCGGCGGCGTAGCCCCAGTCACGAATCGAATCGAGGTTGCCCAGATAGAGGTCCTTCTGGGTGCCTGCCTTGATTGCGGCGACCGCACGGGTGATCTTGCGGGTCACGAACGTCTCGCCGCGACGGGGCGACTCGTGGTTGAACAGAATGCCGTTGACGGCGAACATGCCGTAGGCCTCGCGGTAGTTCTTGGTGATCCAGAAGCTGTAGACCTTCGCGGCCCCGTACGGGGAGCGCGGGTAGAAGGGGGTGTCCTCGTTCTGCGGGGGCGGCGAGGCGCCGAACATCTCCGAGGAACTGGCCTGGTAGAAGCGGGTCTGAATACCGGACATGCGCACTGCTTCAAGCAGGCGAATGGTGCCCATACCGGTGGTGTCACCGGTGTGCTCGGGCTCGTCGAAGGAGACGCGCACATGCGACTGCGCCGCGAGATTGTAGACCTCGTCGGGCTTGATTTCCGCCAGCAAGGTCACTAAGCGGGAGCCGTCGCTGAGGTCGCCGTAGTGCAGGAAGAGCTTGGCCTCAGGCTCGTGCGGGTCCACGTAGAGATGGTCGATCCGGGCGGTGTTGAAGGTCGAGGCCCGCCGAATGAGGCCGTGCACCTCGTAGCCCTTAGAGAGCAGCAGTTCGGCCAGGTAAGAACCGTCCTGGCCGGTGATTCCGGTAATTAAAGCGCGCTTGGTCATGTGTCTCCTCTAACTGGTTCTGATCTGGAATTTGGCGATTGTTCTGAGTTTGGGGTGGTGGATTCTCGTGAGCGGCTAGGGACGCGGGAGGTCCTTGATCTTCCGTGCCGGATTACCCGCCACGGAGGTGTATGCCCCGACGGGTTTCACGACGACGGCGCCAGCTCCGATGACCGCGCCCTCCCCAATCTCGATATCACCGAGGATCAGTGCGCTCGCCCCGATAGCCACGTTGTCGCCGATCACGGGACTGCCGCCGCCGTCGACCTGATGGCCGATTGTGACTCCGTTGCGCAGCACCACACCGCGTCCGATGCGGGCGTGGTCATTTACCACGAGCCCGGTGCCGTGGTAGATGGTGAGACCGGCGCCCACGCTCGTCTTGGGCCGCAGCTCGACGCCGAGCAGAAACTCGGTCATGAACCGGTGCACCACGACGAAGGGCACGGAAATGAGGCGCGGGTGGTCGAGGTTGCCCATGACGAGCTGGGCCACCCGGAACGAGAGCATCACCAGGCGAGCCTTGGGGTCGCGCGGGTTCGCACGCAGGTCTGCGCGCAGGGCATTCCCGAAGGACTGCCCGGTCACAATGCGCCGAGCGGGGGATTTGTGGGTCCCCTGTTCTGCTTCTGTGAGCGTTGCTCCTCTTACTGTGCGCCCTCGTCGGGCCAGCCTCGTGAGACCGCGACTGCCGAGATCCACCGGGTTGGCCAGCACGGCCAGGCCGGTGTAGGCGAGTCTGGTGGGCAGCGACGTGGTCGAGGTGTGTTCGGAGGCGCGGCGCAGCCAGACCATGCTGCGAACCTCGGCCGCGCTGCGTGGGGTGGCCGGGCTGCCCGTGAGGCGGGCGTAGTGCAGGCGGATGCTGTCGGCATCGAGGATGCTGTTGCGCGGGGACGCGCCCGACTTGCCGCCGACCCACCGGTACACGCACGACACCTCGTCGTGCACCCGGATCTCGCCGAGCAGCGCCCCGCGCACGATCAGCTCGTAGTCCTCTGCGAATCGTGGCCAGACGGCCGCTGGTTCGCCACCGATGACCTCGCGCAGGCTGTCGGTGCGCCAGACGAATGCGGCCGGCGGACCTGGGGCGTGTCCTCGGGCTATGAGACTGGCCGCAGTAACGCCGCCTGGCCAGTGGCGCAAGTCGCGACGGGCGCCGCCGTGGCCGATGCCGGTGGTGCGGCCCTGCGCCGCGACGGCCTCCGGAGCCGCGAGGAGCTGGCGGATCGACTCGGCAACGCCTGCGGCTTCGAGACAGTCGTCGGAGTCAAGCAAAACTACAAAAGGTTCCGTCGCCGCCGCGATGCCCGTTCGGCGGGCGGCCGCAGCCCCGGCATTGGCCTGGGTGATCACGGTACAGCCGAGCGAGGCCGCGAGGTCGGCGGTTGCGTCGGTCGAGCCGTCGTTGACCACGAGCACGCTGGCGGCGCCCGCGGCGCGCGCGCTGGCCACCGTGTCATGCAGGGTTCGAGTGGCGTTGTAAGCCGGGATGATGGCGGCGAACGCGCCGGCATCGATGATTACTGTGTCAGCGACGGAACTGTCAGCGACGGAACTGTCGGTGACAGTGCTGTCGGTGACGGTCTCGTCAGTGGGTGAGTGCGTCATTCCAGGCCTCCTCGTAGGCGTTGCGCGAGTACGTTGATGCGAACCGCTCGCGGGCGGCGATGGTCATTTCGGCGCAGATTTGCGGCGACCGGATCAGCTCGTCGACGGCGCGGCGCATTCCGGCGTTGTCGCCGACGCTGAACAGGCGTCCGGTTTTCCCGTCGTCGACAAGGTCGCCGATACCGCCGATATCGAAGGCGACCACGGGGAGGCCGGCGGCCATGGATTCCACGAGCACGAGCGGTTGCGCTTCGAAGGGGTATCGGCTGGGAAAAACGAGCAGGCTGGCCTCCCGCAGCAATTCCCACTTTCGCTCCGGCCCCACCGGCCCGAGCACGTCGGTGTTGGGGCCGGCGGCGGCGCGCAGTTTGGTCAGTTGCGCGTCGTTCACGGGGGCGCCCGCCGCGACGAACCGCACCGGGTTACCCTCCCGACCAAAGTGGTCGGCGATCTCGAGGAATTCCCCGAGGCCCTTCTCGGGAATGAAGTTCGACAAAAAGAGAACGGTCAGTTCCGGGCTCACTGCGCAATCGTCGACGATGTTCTCAGGCACGCGGTGGGGCGTGTTGGCGATCGAGACGATACGCGCCTGGGGGGCGAGGCGTGCGACATCCGTTTCCAGTGCCGCGCTCAGGCAGACGAGTGTGTGGGCGCTCGTGAGCAGTCGCCGCACGAGGAACCGCCAGAGCGGGCCGCGCTTGGCGAGGGCGGTGTACCCCTGGGTGTGCAGGTAACCGATGGTGGGCGTCTTGAACAGGCGCAGCATCTCGGAAAGCGCCCAGTCCACGAGGAACGACGCCGTGCGGTTGGTCATGAAGAAGACTGCCTCACGCGGCCGTGTGCGAACGAGCGCTACGAGAAGTCGGCCAATGAGTCCGGCGGAGGCAACCAGCTTCGAAAGCTGAAAGCGCCCCACGTCGCTCAGGCTCTTGCTGAAGCGCCGGTCGATCAGCCGGTAGCGTCGGCCTAGGCGATCGAGGGTCTCCAGAAACACCACGGTCATCACGGTCGAGCCGTGAAACGGCGGCGGAACCTGACTGATCACGATCACGTCGCCCCTCATGCTCGACTCCGGGCTTCAGTGAGTATTGTTTCGACCCGTCTCCATACGGTGTCAATGGCTCCCACGAGTTTCGGCTTAGCGCTCGCAAGCGCCTCGGCGTAGGCCGGGTCACTCGCAATGGTCTGGAGCTCGGCGACGGAGGCGGTCGCGTCCATCGGGTCGACGAGTCCGCGGGTGACGCCGAAGTCTTCCAGCAGTGCGCCGTACTTATGCGACCAGGAGTGCGCGACCGCGGGCACGCCCTGCGACAGGGCGCTCACGATGGCGTGGTAGCGGCCGGCGATGATTCCCGCGCAGGAACCGATGAGGCGTTTCGCCTCGAGGCCGTCGCTGGGAACAATCACCTCTACGTCCGGCTGAATGGCTTGAATGGCGGCGACCACGCCGGGGTCGCCGTGCGCGGAATGGATGAGGAAGAACGGCGAGTAGCCCTCGATGGCGAGCCGGCGATACGTATCAAGCAGCGACTGGGCGTACCGGGCCGGAGCATCGGCGTCGGTCGAGCGATTCGAGAGGTTAACATTCGGCACGATTGCGATGCGCGGTGCGGAGTTCGGCGCGGCCAGCGTCGCGGCGGCCGGGGAATGCGTCTCGAGGGCGATAGTAATGTCTGGGGAGAGGAGCATGCCCGCGTCGGTGCCGCGCAGGGCGGCCACGTGGTCGAAGGACACCTTGTCGCGGGCGCAGATGAGGTCCACCTGAGAAAAGAGCTGCCGGGCGGCCGTGGCAACGACAGGGTTCATGAAGGGACCGAAGGCCTGGGGCAGCAGCACGATCGGGTGCCCCCGGCGACGCAAGCGCGCGAAGGTCTGGGCATCGCGCTGGATCGAGTCGGGGTTCCACTGGTCGCCCACGGCGAAGCCGGAGGCGTCAAGCACTCCCGAGATCTGCCGGCCCGAATAGAGGTCGAGTTGGCGGGCGAGGCGGCGCGGCAACAGGTGCACGCCGAGGCTCTCCAGACGGCCGAACTTGGGCACGCTCAGGTAGCCGCCGATATCCCAGCGGTGGCGCAGACTCGTGGAGACCCGGCGCACGTCTGCGGCGATCCGCACGTTTTCAGTGGCCATACGCTCCTGAACTGCCCGCAGCAGGAGTTCGGCACCGCCGTTGTGCGAGCCGACGCCACGCACAAACACAACGTCGTCGGCCGGTTTCGGTTCGGGCCGAGTGGTATCGGCCAGTTGATTCTCAGTCACGCTTGTCTTAGTCATGGCCCTCCAAAGATCGGTATGTACGAACCTGCTCGAGCGAGAGTTTCGGTGAAGCCGGTGCGAGGCCCTCTGGGTCGCCGTAGCCGAAGGCCACGATCATCACTACCCGTTCGTAGAGCTCGAGTCCGATGAGCTTGCGCATCGCGCGTTCGGGGTCCTTCATATCGGGCCAGTTGATGCAGCACGACGACACGCCGGACGCTTCCAGGGCATAAATGAACCCCATGGCCGCCAGACTGCCGTCGATGTAGATCAGGTGGCGGTCGCGTTCATCCTGGTAGGCCGACAGATCGCCCACGATCACGGCGACCGACTGCAGATTCTGCACGTACCCGGTCGTGCCGCCGGCGATCGCGGCCACCCGGCGGGCCTCCGCAGGGTTGTCGAAAACCCGAATCTGGTAGGGAACGCGGTTGCAGGCGGTGGGTGACTCCACGGCGATCTGCACCGCGCGGTCCACGATGGCCCGGTCTACCGGGCACTCCTGGTACCACCGCACCGAACGGCGGTGGCGGGCCAGGGCCTCCAGCCGACTTGGATCGAAGTCGATCGGCGGGTCAACCGGCAGCGCCGGACCACAATACGCAGTAGCCGATTCGAGTGCGATGTGCGCGTACCTGGTGCGAGCCCGGGCGATGATGGCACTCGTACTCGTACTGGTTGCCTCAAAGTAGCCGTTCAGCACGTCGCGCGCCCAGGCGATCGTCTCGTCGCCGAGCACGCCGAGGCGCAGCGACAGGTCAAGCCGTTCAAGCAGTTCGATGATGTAGCCAGTCGCGAATTTGTTGCGGCGGGGCCGCATGGTGAGGCCCTTCTCGATCATGTGGATGCGGCGGCGCAGCTCGAAGACCTCGGAGCCGAGCTCGGTTTTGCGGTGGTGTTCGCGAATGCCGTGGAACACCGCCGAGGTCTCCCGGCTGAACACGTTACGCACGAAGCGGTAGTGGAATCCGTGCGATCCGTAGCGGTAGAGCGCCCGGTTACCTTCGTCGCGCGTTCGTTTCAATCGTTCGCGAAGTTTGCCTTGGATGAGTTGCATCAGTTTTTGGAACCTTTTCGAAGTCGGTGGAATAGGAGTCGGAGTGGGGCGGCGGGCGCCTTGGTCATCATTACGGCCACCCCGACGGTGCTGCGGCCGAAGAAACAGAACAGGTACGATGCCGCCGAATAGGAGATGACGGTGGCCCAGGCCGACCCGATGATGCCGAACTCGGGGATGAGTGCAATGTTGAGCCCGATGCTCAGCACGGCGCCCACGCTGTGACGCACCAGAGACAGCCACAGCAGACCCTCGGCGACGATCCACTTGCTCAGGATCGCGGCCATGAAGACGAAGGGGCACGCTAGCACGTGCACCTTGAGTACGCTCGCGGAGTCGGTGTACTCGGCCCCGAAGAGCAGTGGTACCAACCAGTCCGCCGTGGCGAGCGTTCCGATCACCACGAGCACCCCGAACCAGAACGCAGCATCGAAGCCTCGTTGCAGCTGGCGCGTGTATTCGACGCTACGGTTACCGAACTTCTCCCGCACGTCCAACAGGCTCGGAAAGGTCGCACTCATGTACGAGGTGGGCAGAATATAGAGAATCTCGCTCAGCCGCGCCGCGGCCGCGTAAAGGCCCACGCTGGTATTTCCCGACAGCGCCTGAATGATCACGATGTCGGCGCGGAGGTTTATCTGGTTCGCTATGCCAGAGATGGCCAGCGGGGTCGCGTGCCGGGCGAGCTTCTTGGTCTCCGGGCTCTCGGCCTTCTTGAACGGTGAATTGCCCGTGGCGCGACGGTATTGCACCGAGATGAGTACGCCGTTGGTGACCTGCTCGGCCACGAAGAGCAGGAGCAGCCCCATGACTGTGGGCGCCCAGAGCAGCAGCCCGATGCGCAGAGCGAAGAAGGCCACCGCGGTGGCGATGCGCACAAGAGCGGGTTCTTTGGTGCGCAGGCGCGCCTGAAACCAGAGTTCGGGTGCGTCGAGAACCCGGGCGATCACGGCGAGGCAGGCCACGAGGGTGACCGCCATGACAGATTGGTCGGAGGTGGTCAGGGTGAAGATCGCAAACCCGAGGTACACCACGAGCGCCATGACCTCGCGAATGAAGAAGAGGGAGGCAAGGATTTTCGCCGAGTCTTTCTCCCGAATTCGCAGCTCCCGAATGGCGAGCCCCTGCAAGCCGGAGGCCATCACGGCCACGCCGAGCGAGGCGAGCGTGATGGCATAGCTGTAGGCACCGAAATCAGACACCGACACGAAGCGCACCAGCACGATGCTGAAGACGCCCGTGAAGGCGAGGGTCGTCACCTGCTGGGCGACGGCCCACAATCCGTTCTGTTTTGGCGACCCGGCTACGACCGGGGGCCCGCTTTCCACCAACCCCGCGGCCGTCTAGCGCGCCGGCGCCAGGAGCGCTGCCTTGAGGAACCGGGCGTTACCGAACACGTACCGCTTCCAAAGCCGGCGGGGCTCGCTCGCGAAGCGGTACACCCACTCGAGGCCGACCGTGGTCATCCAGGCCGGAGCCTCGGGCGTCGTTCCCGCAGCGAAATCGATGGCGGCGCCGATGGCCACGGCGACCACGGGTAGTTTTCCGGCGAGGCGCTGCGCCTCAACGTCTTGTTTGGGGGTGCCGAGGCCGACCCAGACGATGTCGGCGCCACTACCGCGGATCCGGTCGTCCTGAGCCTGCAGCTCCTTGTCGGTCAAGACCCGGAAGGGCGGGCTTTCGATGCCAACAATGTCAATTCCGGGGTACTTAACGTGCAGACGGCTGGTGAGGGTCTCGAGCACTTCCTGGGTGGACCCGAGCACGAAGTGCCGGATTCCCCGTGCGCGCCCCTTGTCGAAGACGTCGAGGAACAGCTGCGGGCCGCGCACCTGCTCGAGCCGCGGAGCCTGGCCGCGCAGGGCCGAGACCCACCCGATCGGTTTTCCGTCGGGAAAATTGAGTGCCGGTGCTGCGAGCACCTGGGAGTAGTTGTTCGACTGGTCGGCGAGCGCGACCGTGTACGCGTTGGCGAGGTGCACGTGCGTTCCCTCGCCCTCAACGGTCTCGGCCGCAAGAGCGATGATGTGGTCGCTCGCGTCGACCGGGGAGCTCGAAACAAATTCGACACTCCCAATCCACTGTGAGGCGTGTTCGGTCTGGTTGGGTTCGATCCCCTGGTTCGTGCTGGTGTCTGGCGTCAACTCAACTCCCCGTTCTTGGTTCAACTGCATGGGCAAATCTGGGCGTACGTTCATTGGCGCGCTCAATAGGCTCCGTCCCGGCCGACGACGGCTTTGGCAGTGCGCCAAAGAATCACGAGATCACCGGTGATCGACCAGTTCTCGACGTAGTAGAGATCCAGGCGCACGGTGTCTTCCCACGACAGGTTGGATCGTCCACTCACCTGCCAGAGGCCGGTGATGCCGGGTTTCACGAGAAAGCGGCGGTGCACGTGGTGCTCGTATTCATTGACTTCACGTTCGAGCGGCGGGCGCGGACCTACGAGCGACATGTTGCCGAAGAACACGTTCATGAGCTGGGGCAGTTCGTCGAGGCTGAAGCGCCGCAGGAAGCGGCCGATCGGCGTCACCCGCGGGTCGTTCTTCATCTTGAACATGACCGCGTTACCCTCAACTCGCGTCTGGGACTGCAGAGCGTCGAGCTTCACCTCAGCGTCGACGACCATGGATCGAAACTTCAGCATGCTGAAGTGACGTCCGTTGATGCCGACCCGGTTCTGGCGGAACAGCACCGGACCCGGCGTGCTCAGACGAATTGAGAGGGCGATGATGCCGAGGATCGGCGAAAGCAGAAGAATGATGAGGCTCGCGGCCGCGATGTCGAAGGCGCGTTTGGCGATCAATTTACGGCCCTCATAGCGTGGCGTCTCCACGTGAATGAGTGGTAGTCCCGATACCGGGCGGGTGTGTATGCGGGGCCCGCCAATATCGGTGAGGCTTGGTGCCACCACGAGGTGCTGACGGCCAGGTTCCAGGCTCCAGCTCAGCTCGCGGATGCGGGCCGGCGGGAGGTCGTCGCTGCTGGTGATCACGACGGTGTCGGCACCGGTCTGATCCAGCGCGCTTTGAATGGCGTCGAGGCCACCGAGCACGGTCACGTCGGTGCCGGGCAGACGACCGCCAGTGAGGCCCTCAGGAATACAGGCGCCTACGACCCGGTAGCCGGCTTCGCGGCGCCCGCTGAGCTCCGTGGCGATGTGCACGGCGGTGGTCTCCGACCCCACGAGGAGGACCCGAGACGAATAGTTGCCTCGTCGCCTCTGAACGCCGAGCCACTGACGCCACAACCAGCGCCAGAGGAGAAGAGCCAGAACACCGAGCGGAAGAGCGATGAGAATGTACCCGCGAGCGACATCCACCCGGAACATGTAGGCGAAGAGGGCCACAAGGGCAAAAACCCGCACGGAGGCGTTGGCAATGTTCTTGTATTCTTCGGGCCCGGTGCCGAGGACCCGAGAATCCCGAGTGCCATAGATGTGAAGCATGGCCATCCACCCGATGATGATGATGATCGAGACGATGGTGTAATTCACGATCAACGGTTCGGTCGAATCCCGAAATTTCACGTCGGTCGCATCGACACCGAACCAGACAAACTGAACACCGAGGACGACCCAAAACAGAACAACGAGGTCGGTCACAACGAGGTAGAGCGCGTAGCGGCGTCGCCAGTCGTGACCGGTCGTTTGAAGCTTTACGTCAAGCCTGCTTAGGGATGAAACATTACTCATAAACTCCTTGCGCGCAGAAAAATCTGCTGCGTCGTGCGCTCATTTGGTGATCGTTTTCGCACAGGCCCCACGAGCAACCACGTGGTGCCGGAGGCATCTGAACTGGCTGCGTTGCCGGGCAAGGTCTCCACTGGGCGAGGCCAGGAGACAGCCCGTCGGCGCGACCACGATCGGAACGGGCGACAGGGTGATCGGCTGCACTCCCGCACATTCCGGAAGACCGACCACTTCTTGTAATGTACCCCATAAAGGTTACAAAATTGTTAACTCTGTATGTCTTCAGAGGTGGTGGGCCTTCGCCCGGTACCGAGCCCCCCTACCGTGCGGTCATCGCCCACATGATCAAGGCGATGTCAGTGATGATGAAAGCGGCGACCGCCGGGTAGACCCAGCCGCGACGACGGGAGGAGTCTGTCGGCACATGACGCACGGGACGGCGAGCCACTACGACGCGGCTCCGGTCGCAGTGGTGGGAACGGGCGCTGCTCCCGGTGCTGTGGCGCCCGTCGGAACGGCTGCGGCGCCCTCAGCGTAGGCATAGCCATAGTGGCCGTAGCCGTAGGCGTCGGGGCCCTTGGACGGCAGCATGGTGAGAACGATGCCTGAGATGGCGGCCCCCACGTTGTCAAGGGAGGTGATGGCCCCCTTGAGCTGGTTCCTGTTCGTGCGGCCAGCGGCCACCACGATGATCGCGCCGCCCACATTCTTGGCCAGCACCGCCGCGTCAGTGACGGGCAGCAACGGCGGGGTGTCATAGATGACCACGTCAAAGTCTCGATTGAACTGCTCGATGAAGTGACTCATTCGCGCCGATCCGAGAAGCTCACTCGGGTTGGGCGGCACATGTCCAGCGGGAAGCACGAACAAAGAGCCCGTGCCCCACGGCTGCACGATGTCTTCGAACTCAGCACGGCCTACGAGCAGATCGGTGAGCCCCACGCCGCCTTCAATGCCGAGGTATTCGCCGAGCTTCGGGCGACGCAGGTCGGCGTCGACAAGCAGAACGCGCGAGCCGGTGGCGGCAAGCGCGATAGCCAGGTTGGCACCGGTGGTGCTCTTGCCTTCCGCCTCGATCGACGACGTCACAACGAAACTGCGGTCAACGCGTTCCACGTCAACGTATTGGAGATTCGTGCGCAGGGAGCGGAACGACTCAGCACGGGGGCTGCGCGGGTCGACGTGCACGATGAGCGGGCGCTCCTGCGCCTTCGGGTCGAAGACAATCCCCCCAAGAACGGCGACCTTGGTGATCCGCTCTACATCGCGCTGGTTGCGAATGCGGGTGTCGAAGGCCTCGCGCAGCACGGCCGCGCCGAGTCCAAGGGCCAGGCCCACGAGAGCACCAAGAGCGAGGTTGAGTGGAACGTTCGGGCTGTCGGGCAGTGTTGGCGCAACAGCCTCCTGGGCGAGCGTGAGCTTCACCGGTGAGACCGCGTCGGCCCCGCCCGGGGTCTCGATGTCGCCGACCACTGCGGTGAGGCTCTTCGACGCGGCGTTGGCGATCGCGGCCGCGCGCTCAGGGTCAGCGTCGAGCGCCGTGATGGCAATGATCGAGGTGTCGAGCGGTGCCGAAGCCGAGATCTTCAGGACGAGCCGGTCCACCGTGGTCTCCAGCCCCAGGGAATCGATCACCGGCGAGAGCACGAGGGGGGTGGCCATGAGGTCGACATACGTCTTCACACGCTGCACCGAAAAGTTGTTGCCCTGGGCGAGCTCACTGGTGGTTCCACTGGACTGGGTGGAGACGAAAACCTTGGAAGTCGCGGAATAGCTGGGCTGCTGGAGCAGGGAGAAAGCCGCGGCGGCTGCAACGCTTGCCAGCGTGAGCACAACGATCAGCACCCAACTCTTGCGCAGGATACGAACGTAATCGCGTAGTTCCACTAAGTGGCCTCCAATAGAAAAATATGGCGCGTCGAGAAACAGCACCCCCCGTTAGGGTTGCACAGGTCCATGGCAAAATGCTCCGTCGCTCACAGCCGCAGCGGAGACCCCTCGGGCCCGTCGCGATAACGGAGCGGTAACTTTTCGGTCATGTCATGCCGCTAGCATGACCCCAATGACTACTTCTATGAGATCGATGACCAAGGCCGTCATTCCTGCCGCGGGGCTGGGTACGCGGTTCCTGCCGGCAACCAAGGCGATGCCCAAGGAGATGCTCCCGGTGGTGGATAAGCCCGCCATCCAGTACGTGGTGGAGGAGGCCGTCGCTGCGGGTCTGACCGATGTGCTCATGGTCACCGGCCGCAATAAGAACGCCCTGGAGAACCACTTCGACCGCATGACCGAACTCGAAGAGAATCTGAAGCGCAAGGGCGATCAGACCAAGCTGGCGAAGGTGGAACACCCCACCGACCTGGCCGATATGCACTACGTGCGCCAGGGCGACCCGCTCGGCCTCGGCCACGCCGTGCTCCGGGCCAAGAAGCACGTCGGCCACGAGCCCTTCGCGGTGCTGTTGGGTGATGACATCATCGACCAGCGCGACCCGTTGCTGGAGAAGATGCTCGCTGAGCAGGCCAGTCGTAACACCAGCATCGTGGCGCTGATGGAGGTGGACCCGGCCCAGATCCACCTCTACGGCGCGGCAGCGGTGGAGGCCACCGACGACCCCGACGTGGTGCGCATCACCGGCCTGGTCGAAAAACCCGCTCCGGCCGACGCCCCCTCGAACCTGGCCGTCATCGGCCGTTATGTGCTTCGTCCCGAGGTGTTCGACGTGCTTGAACACACCGCGCCGGGCAAGGGCAACGAGATCCAACTCACCGACGCCCTCGAGGAAATGGCCCAGGACAGTGCCACCGGTGGCGTTCACGGTGTCATCTTCCGCGGCCGTCGATACGACACCGGCGACCGCCTCGACTACATCAAGGCCATCGTCCAACTCGCCGTCGATCGTGACGACCTCGGCCCCGAGCTGCGCCCGTGGCTACACGACTTCGTCGCCCAACTCGACTGAACGCCCAACTCGATTGAACGCCCAACTCGACTGAACGCCCAACTCGATTGAACATAGAGGAGTAGGCGCCGGTGCGCTCGCGCGAGCCCAACCCCAGACGATCGGTGGCTCGAGGCTTAGACCGTGGGGGTGCGACGGAGGGTCAGAACGCTGTCGGCGAGATGAACGACCTGTCCGTCAGGGCCGGTGGCTTCACGGCTGATAGCGGCCTTCGTGACGACCGTCCAGAGTTCGGCGGGCAGCTCAAGCGAGGCGAAAACCGCGTCGACGGTGGGCAGTGGATCATGGGGTTTGTGCTGGGACCACGGCGGAAACTCGGCGTGGCCGACGACGAGCAAGACCCCGCCCGGTGCTACCGTGGCGGCGGCGCGGCGCAGGATAACTTCCCGGGGCAGCTCGACCGGTGACTGCAGAAAGTGCGCGGTGACCAGGTCGAACGGGCCCTCCGGCTGCCAGGCAGCCAGGTCGGCGGCGATCCAGTGAATGCGGTCGCCAAGGCCAGCAGCCTCGGCTGCGGCCTGGCCCCGCGCCAGGGCAGTGGGGGCGATGTCGACTGCTGTGACGGTCCAGCCGTTCTGGGCGAGCCACAGCGCGTCGCCGCCCTCGCCGCTGCCCAGATCCAGCGCCGTTCCCGGAACGAGATCGGCGACCTCGCGCTCGAGCGCGGCGTTGACACGTCCGCTCCAGGAGCGGTCGGACTCGCTGTACCGGTTCTCCCAGAACGTTGCGGGATCCGGTGCCGGCTCGTGTGCCTGATCGTTGGGCGCGTGTGCGGAACCGGGCGTGTGCCCGCCTGAATTCGTCATGTTCTTACGATGCCCGGTGCCGCGGCACGGTGCAACTCTTGCTGCTACCGGCAGGTGCATTGCTGGCTGGTGGGAACGTCAGCCATAACCTCGTCGATGTGCTGGCCGCAGCCGGTCCAGCCGATTTTTGAACAGGTTTCGCAACGAATGGGGCTGCACATGGTGTCTCCTACTGATTAGTTGATCGGTGTATTACGGGGTGGTGACGATGGCCAGACCAGTGGATGCCGCGGCGTCGGAGAGCCCGTGGGCGTCGGTGAGTCCGGAGAATCCCAGGTCGGCCATGCGCGTGACGGCTGAAGCCGAGCGATTTCCTGAAGCACAATAGACGATGTAGTCGCCGTCGGTCGGTAAGGCCGAGATATCGGCATCGAAGGTGGTCGACTGCAGGTCCACGTTGATGGCACCATCCAGGTGGCCGACGGCGAATTCGCTCGGTGTTCGCACGTCCACGACTATCGTGCCAGCGGACAGCTCAATCGGCTCGGCGGCTGCAGCACAACCCGCCAGAGCGAGAACGACGGCTACTGCCATAAACACTGCGGCGACGGTCTTCTTCATGAGCTGCCTTCGGTCGGGTTACGGCGCTCTGGGTAAGCACCTGAATCAGAGTATACCCCATGGGGTATATTATGGAAGACAAATCAAGAGTTTTATTCAAGTCGCAACCGGTGGGCCTCTCGGTAGAGTGAGTTTCAGGCCGCTCACGAACAGTCGAGTCGCACGCCCGCGGGGCCGCAACCAAGGGAACCAGACCGTGAACAACAACACGACACCCGCCGAGCCGACGGCCGTGCCGCACCCTCCGGTTGCACACACCAAACTGCAGAAACGTGTCGTGCGGGTGCTTATTACCGGCCAGATTCTGGGTGGAATCGGGATGGGGGCCACCCTCTCACTCGGCGCGCTGCTCGCCGCCCAACTGTCGGGATCGAGTGCATGGTCAGGCATGGCCGCCACCATGAGCACCCTGGGCGCCGCCCTCGTGGCGGTGCCGCTCGCCCGGCTGGCACAGGCGCGTGGGCGTCGCGTATCGCTGGCAACCGGTTCGCTCGTGGCCGGCACGGGCGCGATATTGGCTATCACCTCGGTCGCGGTCGATATCTTTCCGCTACTTCTGCTCGCCCTCATGCTGCTGGGTGCCGGATCGGCTACCAACCTGCAAGCCCGTTTCGCCGCCACCGATCTCGCCACCCCCCGCTTTCGAGCCCGCGACCTATCGATTGTGGTGTGGTCGACAACGATTGGCGCCGTGCTCGGCCCGAACCTGTTCGGACCGGGCGAGGCTCTCGGTGCCGCCCTCGGGCTTCCGGTGATGACCGGCGCGTTTGCCTTTTCGCTCGCGGCCACACTCGCCGCCGCGTTCGTCTATGCGGTCGGGTTGCGACCCGACCCCCTGCTGACCGCGCTCGCGGCACGCACCCAGAGTGCTGGCATCCGTCGGGCCCATGGAGGTGTGGCCATTTTGCGGGCCAACGCGGCCGCCCGGTATGCCGTGGCCGTCATCGCCCTCAGCCACGCCACCATGGTGGCCCTCATGTCGATGGCGCCCGTGCACCTGCGCGACCACGGTGCCACTCTCACGATCGTCGGACTGACCATCAGCCTGCACGTGGCCGGAATGTATGCCCTCTCCCCCGTTTTCGGATGGCTCTCCGACCGGGTCGGTCGCCTGCCGGTTATTCTCAGCGGTCAGGCGATGCTGTTGGTCGCCCTCACGGTGGCCTGGTTCAGTGACGGCACCCAGGGCACCATGACGGTGAGTCTGATCTTTCTCGGACTGGGCTGGTCGGCATCCGTCGTCGCCGGGTCGGCCCTGGTATCGGAAGCCGTCGAGATTGAGGATCGCTCCTCGCTGCAGGGGTTCTCTGACCTCTCGATGAACGCAGCCGGAGCGCTCGGCGGCGCGATCGCCGGTCCGATTCTGGCGCTGGCCGGGTATTCAGCCCTGGGCCTCTCCGCCATGATTCTTGTTGCCATCGTGGTGGTCTGGTCGGTGGTGCGCCGACGCGCGACTACAATTCGGTGACCGAGATGCCAAATGTTTTGAGTTTGCGGTAGAGAGACGACCGCGATATCCCCAGGGACTCGGCTGCGCGCAGGCGGTTTCCTTCGGTTTTGTGCAGCGCGCCGACGATGAGGTCGCGCTCGCTCGCTTCCAGCGCCGACAGCAGCCGCGGGGCACCCCCGTGGCAGTACGCGGGCAAGTCCTCGGCCGCAATGGCACCGACCGGTCGTGTAAGCAGGGCGGCGTCGAGGGCTTCCTCGAGTTGGCGGATATTGCCCGGCCAGGGGTAGCGGGAGATGACCCGCATAGCTCCAGCGCTCACGGTAGCCCGGCGCAGCCCGGCCCGTCGCGCGAGCACCCGGCTCACGATGTCGGGCAGGTCGTCGATCCGATGCCGCAAAGGAGCCACAGTGACAGATGTTTCGCAGTGATGTAGCACGGTTGTGTAGGGGGCGGCGGCGGCCACGTCTGCCTGTAGATCGGCTTGCGACACCGTTACGGCGACCACGTCACTCTGCTTCGGGCTGGTCGTCTCGCGCGCACTCAGAAAGGCCTCGAGTTCGGCAACCGCTGATACCTCGAGCCGATCGATGTTGCGAAAAACGTAGAGCGTGGGCTGGGCCAGCGCGTTCGATCGGTCACGGTCGAGGGCCAACTGCAGACCCTGATCGTTAAGCTCGTCGGCACCATAGACAACGCTGCGCCCCGTGGGCACGACGTGGCCAAAAAGCTCGGCCACGAGCGACACCTTCCCGCCGCCAGCCTCGCCCAGAACGAGCAGAACCTGACCCGCAGTGAGCGCCGCGACAACACTGCTCGCTGCCCGTTTGCCCAGGAGCGACGAGACATCACGGAGAATTTCCGCTGAGGCCTGGACCGGTGCCGCGGGGGGCGATGCAACGCGGCTGGGCTCCGCCCGGCGTTCCGAATTATAGCCCGGTACGCGCGTCGGTACCGGCTCGGATTTGATCTCGACGACCACGACGATACCGGCAACATCAGACCCCACGACTACCCTCTTGCCGCGAATGGACACAACCTTGCCCGATGAGAGCTCGATCTCATCGACCGGCTGCCCCGGCGAGATCATGAGGTAGCGGGCATGCTCGTGGATGGTCCACTGTTCATCGGGGGCGAACAGGCTCTGCGCTACCGCGTTGCCCATCACGACGGTTCCGCCGATCGCCATGACAGCGCCGCGGGTATGAGCATCCACCCGCACATAAACCTCGAACAGGGCTTGCTGCCGCTGACTTCGATCGACGAGCAGGTTGCGCTCAATCTCGTGGGCCGCCGACCGCACCAGGGATTGCATCAGAGGGCTGGAATGTTCACTCAGGCAGCTGAGGTCGAGCACCCCCTCCACCCGGCCGGTGAGCGGGTCCCGAATGGGACTCCCCGCGCACGCGAACGGCTGCAAGTGCTCCAGAAAATGTTCGGGACCCACAATGTACAGCGGCTGGCCCGACTCAAGCACCGTGCCGATGCCGTTGGTTCCCATGCTGGCCTCGGAATAATTGAACCCCGGCGCGAGCGACACCTCGTCGAGCAACGTTCCGATGGTCTTGTCGGTTTCGGCGCGACTGAGGATCCTCGCCTTGTAGTCGGTGAGCACGATCGACAGGGGCATCTCGGCCATCTCATCACTCAGCCGGGCAATCACCGGTTCGGAGCAGCGCATGAGTCGACCGGTGAGGTCCAGGTCGCTCTGAAACACCGCATGGGACGAGATGGCGTCCACTCCCGCGGAAAAGGATCGTTGCCAAGAGGCCGCTACTGGCCCGGGAACCGATTGGGTTTCCGCGCGCCCAAAGCGCAAAAAATCAGCACGTGCAGCGGCGATTTTTACACGCCGCTCGGCGATTCTATGCATATCTACTCCCTTGTGGACTCTGCAAGCATGCGCTATGCACCCCGTCGAGCGCTAGCTGTGCAGTGTCCCAATCTGGGACACGGCACACTGCGGATGCGGACGCACTGTTGATATCGAAGCTCCTCAGGGAGCATCGGTCACTCACCACAAACCGCAAAGGAGCGCTCATGGAACGATTGATCAACATCGACAACGGTGGCACCCTCACCGACATTGTCGTCGCCAGCGGAACGGATTTCACGTTCACCAAGACACTCACGACCCCGGTCGATCTGTCCCAGTGTCTCTTCGACGCCATGACCAAGGCGTCGGCACAAATCTACGGCGAGGCGAACCTGCCCGATCTGCTGCACTCGACCCAGCACATCCGCTATTCATCGACGCAGGGCACCAACGCACTGGTACAGCGCAAGGGCCCACTGATCGGACTGATCACCGACGATCCCGCACTGCCCGACCTGCTCAGCACCTCGGAGGACACGGCCGCACTGTTCACGGACCTGATCGGCGCTCGCGTCGGCATTATCGCGGCCGACGGCACACCAGAGGAACTCGCCCAGCAGCTCGTCGCCGAGATCAACCGGCTGACCACCGCTGGAGCGGAGCGTCTCGTCGTCGCCGGATGCAGTGCCGAACACGAGCACCTGTTCAAGCGCACCATGCTCAAAAACTTTCCTCGGCACTTGCTCGGCTCGGTGCCGATTCTGTTCTCCCGCGAGTTTGCGTCGGACACGTCGCGGCATCGCCAGGTCTGGTCGGGCATTCTTAATTCTTTTCTGCACCCAACGGTGGAGCGCTTTCTGTACAGCACCGAACACCGTCTGCGTGCCTACAAGGTGAAAAACCCCTTGCTGATCTACCGTAACGACGGCGCCTCCTCCCGCGTCGCCAAGTCGGTGGCACTCAAGACCTACTCGTCCGGACCGCGCGGCGGCCTGGAGGGCACGCGTGCCCTCGCTGAGGCCTATGGGCTCGACAACGTGCTCATGATCGATGTCGGCGGCACGACAACGGATGTCGGCACCGTCTCCAACCGGACGATTGCCGTCGACCGGCGCGGATCGATCCAGGGTGTCGACATCTCGTATGAGATGAGCGACGTGCGTTCGACCGGAGTCGGCGGCAGCTCAATTATTGCCGTGCACGACGGCGAGATCACGGTGGGGCCGGAGAGTGTCGGAGCCGCGCCCGGACCGGCCTGCTTCGGTTTCGGTGGCACCTCGGCCACCATCACCGACGTCAACCTGCTGCTCGGCGTGCTCGACCCCGCCACCTATCTGAACGGCGAGATGGCTCTCGACGCCGAGCGGTCGCGTCTGGTCATCATGAAGACCGTCGCTGACCCGCTGGGAATCACCCTCGAGGAGGCGCTGATTCGCATGGAGGCCAACTACTCCAGCCATTTGGCGCAGTCCTTCGCCGACCTCGTGAGCACGACCGGCGACACAACGCTCGCCGCGTTCGGCGGCGGCGGGCCGATGAACGCCTGCAGCGCCGCACGCCTTGCCGGCGTACGCACCGTGCTCGTCCCCAGGCTCGCCGCGGTGTTTTCCGCCTACGGAATCAGCTTCTCCGACATCGCCCAATCCTACGAAACCCATGTGACCGGGTTCTCGCCCGCCGAGCTCAGCGCGGTGCGTACCGCTATGCAAGCGGATGCCGGCAAGGATATGTTCCAGGAAGGCCACGACCTCAGCGAGTGCGAACTCGAGTGGACGACAATCGTCGAAGACGGCGAAGAGATCCTCTCGCTCAAGGCCACCTTCCAGTTGCCGCACCCGACCATTGCCAGCGGGGAGCCCGCAGCGGCGAGCGCCGCCGTGGCCACCGACACCCGGCAGGTGCGCTCCACACCCACCCAAATCGACAGCACCCCCGTGTACCACCTCGACGACCAGAAGCCCGGTGCCACGGCGGCCGGGCCAGCCATTGTCGAGGGACCCTTCTTCACCGCACGCGTGCCCCTCGGCTGGACCCTCACGGTCTCCACCGCCGGCGACCTGCAGCTCACCGACACGTTCTAATTTGTTTCCCAAGGAAGGTACAAACAAAATGCGCGTTCCCATGACCGAATACCTGCTCATCGACCTCGACACTGAACGGTGGATCTGCCGCATCTGCGCCCACGACTTCGGTGACGCCCGCGGCAACTACAAGGAAGGCACCCTGGTCTACGATCGGGACCCCACGGAGATTCACCCCCCGGTGATCGACCCGGAAAAGTACGAGTTCACGTTCTCGCCCGACCCGACCTTCTGCCGCATCCTGGAATTCTACTGTCCCACCTGCGGCACCCAGATCGAGGCCGAATATCTGCCGCCGGGGCACCCGCCGACCGTTGACATGCTCTGGGATATCGACTCCCTGCGCGAGAAGTGGGAAGCCCATGGCGGCAACCCCGAAGAGGTCGTCAACTACGGCCCTGGCGAGAACGCCGAGACCGACCTCAGCGCCCAGTTTGATACCGCCTCCGAACATTCCCACTCGCACCACACCGAAGGGCACTGACCGTGAAGAGAATCTCCGTAGACATCGGCGGTACATTCAGCGACTGCTTCTTCGTCTGGGACGACGTGTACATCGAGTCGAAGGCACTCACCACCCACCACAACCTTGCCCTCGGCTTCAACGAAGCCCTTGACCGGGCCTGCGAGCGCGCCGGCATCACGCGGGAAACCGCGCTCAAAGAGGTCGACTCGGTGCGGTATGCGACCACTCTCGGCACCAACGCCCTGATCGAGGGCAAGGGCCCGCGGGTCGCAGCCATTGTCACCCACGGCTTTGAAGACACCATTCCGCTTTCCCGTGGCCGTGGCTACGGTGAAGGACTTGACGGCGTCAAGCAGGGCGACATGCCCGATGCCCAGCGTCCCGACCCGCTCGTACCGCGCCGGCTCATCCGCTCGGTCAAGGAACGCATCGACTCGGTCGGTGAGGTGCTCGTGCCGTTGATGTACGACGATGTGCGCACCCAGGTGCGCGAACTCGTCGATAACGGTGCCGAGGCCATTGTGATTGCGTTAACCAACGCCACCGAGAACTCGGTGCACGAGGATCGCATTCTCGAGATCATTCTCGACGAGTACCCCACACACGAGCTCGGGTCGATTCCGGTGCTGCTCAGCAGCCAGGTCTCGGGGCGCAAGGGCGAATATGTGCGAGCGATGGCCACCATCGTCGACGCTTTTCTGCACCAGACGATGTTTTTCGCGCTCAACCAGCTCTCCAACAATCTGCGCGACTCCGGCTATGAGAAGCCCATGCTCGTCATCCACAACTCGGGCGGCATGGCGCAGCCCAATTCAACGGATGCCCTGCAAACGATCCACTCCGGACCGATCGCCGGCGTCGGCGCGGCCCAGCACCTGTCGGAATCGACCGGGCTCGGCGACGTCGTGTCGATGGACATGGGCGGCACCTCGTTCGATATCGGCCTGGTGCCAGAGGGAGGGGTGCGGCACTACGACTTCCAGCCCACCATCGGACGCTGGATGGTCTCGGCACCGATGATTCACCTGAACACCCTCGGCGCCGGCGGCGGCTCGATCGCCGCGTACAACCGCATTCACCACGCGATTCAGATTGGGCCGGAGTCGGCCGGAAGCGACCCGGGGCCGGCCTGCTACGACCGCGGTGGATTGCGCCCCACCGTGACCGATGCCGACCTCGTACTCGGCTACCTCGACCCCGACAACTACGCCAACGGGCACATCAAGCTCAACAAGAAGCGCTCGATCTACGTGATTGACGAGACGCTCAGCGACGAGCTCAACCTCGACGCGGTCGAGGTCGCCAAGGTAATCAAGAAAACCGTTGACGAGCAGATGGCGATCGGCATTGAGAAGGAGTTGCGCTCGCGCGGTGGCCTAATCGAGGACTACACCATGCTCGCCTACGGCGGCAACGGTCCGCTGCACGCCTGCGGCATCGCAGCGAGCGCCGGCATCAGCCGCATTCTGTTTCCGCCGTTCGCCTCCGTGTTCTCGGCGCTTGGAGCCGGCAACATGCGTCCGCTGCACATTCACGAACGCAGCGCCTACGTCGTTCTCTATGAGGCGATCAAGCGCAGCCTGTACAGCGAGTACGCGGCTCTGAACGGGTACATCGAGGAACTCGAAGCCAAGGGCGCCGAAGACCTGGTACGCCAGGGCTACGACCGCGCCGACGTGCGCTACCGCCTCGAGATGGACATGCGCTACGGCAACCAGCTCGTCACGACGGCCGTCGCGTTCGATATCAACCGGGTCAACGGGGTCGCCGATGTGCTGCACCTGATCAAAACGTTCTCCGAGATCTTCGGCGAGCGTTATGGCGAGGGAACGCAGGCACCAGAAGCTGGCATCCGGGTGCAGACGATTCGCGTCGCGTCGTTCATCGAGGGCGAAGTCGTTCAGTTCGAGTCGATCAAGATCGGCGGCGAAAAAATCAAACCAGCCCCGGTCTCGCACCGGACGGTGCACTTCACCAACATTGACGGCGCGGTAGATACCCCCGTTTACGATGCCGCGGCGCTCAAACACGAATACGTCATTCACGGTCCGGCGATCCTCACGACCGAGAACACGACCTATCTGGTGGAACCGGGCTGGCGCCTGGAGCCGACCGTGCAGGGGGCGGTATGGCTGCTCAGCGACTAAGCGTTCCCCCCAAGCCCACCACACCTCGCATAAGCACTCGCATAAGCAAAGGAGCTTGAACCATGACACTGACAACTGACGAATTTGTACCCACCAGCGGAAACAACGACGACGCCAACCAGCTGCTGACCGACCAGGAACAGCAGTGGGTCGACAAGTTCATGGACGAGACCACTCTCTTCCTCGGACCCGACCCGGCCATCATGCGCCACCACGAGATCATGCCGCGCACCGCCTACGAGGAGCAGTGCATCTCCGAGGGCATCGACCCGCTGGAGATTGACCGCATCCGCAAGCGCCTGGCCGGCGCCCTCGACGAAGCATTTGAAATGTGCGAGAGCATGGGCGCCGCTCCCGGCGCCAAATGGGCCGACCTCTCCTGCGCGGTCTATACCGCCGAGGGTGACGTCACCTATCTCTCCAATCGCGGGGTCATCGCGTTCTCCTCGGTGCTGCACCACCCCATCCGATACATCATGAAGAACTGGAAGGATGAGCCCACCGTCGGCATCAACGAGGGTGACGGTTTCTTCCACAACGACTCTCGCTTCGGCATGGTGCACAACACCGACCAGTCGATGCTCGTGCCAGTTATTCGGGGCGGGATCGTCATCGCCTGGGTTGGCGCGACCATTCACGAGGGTGAAAACGGCGCCTGCGAGCCGGGCGGTATGCCGTCGGGCTCGGAAACGCCGTTCGACGACGGCCTGCGGGCCTCGCCGATCAAAATCGTGGAGAAGGGCCACCTGCGCCGCGACCTGCTGACCTTTCTGCAGCACTCGACCCGCGATCCTAAACTCATGCTCGCCGACATCAAGGTAAAAATGGGCGCCGTGCGCCGCATAATGGACACCGTCGACCGTCTCATCGACGAGGTCGGTCAGGAGACATTCGTTGCCTCACTGCGCGTCACCGTGGAAGACGTTGAGACCGAGGTGCGCCGCCGTATCGGCGAACTGCCCGACGGCACGGTTACGTTCAACCAGTTCGTCGACTCGACGCTGAAAGAAAACATCCTGATCAAGTTCGCCTGCAAGATCACCATCAAGGGCGAGCGTATGATCGTGGACCTCACCGGCACCGGCCCCGAAATTCTCAACCGAGCCATCAACTCACCACTCGCCTCGACCAAGGCGTTCATGGTGCAGGCTATTTTGTCGTACTGGTGGCCCGACCTGCCACGCTCCACCGGCGCGATGAGCCCGATTGAGGTCATCACCGAAGAGCACAGCTGGGCGGATGCCGGCTATGACGCTCCCGTTGGCCAGTCACTTCAAGCCTCCTTCCGAGGTTTCTCCGCCTTGCAGACCGCCTTTGCCAAGATGCAGTTCTCGGCACCGCAGAAGTACTCGAACGTCGTTGCGCCCTGGTTCAACCAGATCAATGACTTTCTCTGGGGCGGCACCACGCAGAACGGCGAACAGGTCGGCAACCTGTGTGCCGACCTGAACGGCATGGGCGGCGGAGCAAAAGCCTTCCGTGACGGCGAAGATGCCGTCGCCCCGCTGTTCTGCGCGATGGCCGACATCGGCGAGCAGGAGGTCATGGAAGAAGAGGTGCCCTTCCTGCAACTCGTCAGCAAGCGTCTCGTTCGTGACAACCAGGGGTTCGGCAAGTTTCGCGGCGGCATGGGGTACGAAATGATGGTCGCCTCGCGCGGCACACCCAGCTGGGGTTTCATGACCGTCACGAGCGGATCGAAGTTCTCCTCCGTGCCCGGCATGTTCGGCGGCTATGGCTGCCCGGTATACCCCCTCGCGATGGTGAAAAACGTCAACATTTACGACATCATCAAGAAGGACCCCACGCAGTTCAACCTCTCGATGGAACGAGTGATGAACGAGCAGCCGTTTGAGGGCGGTGACTACCAGTCCTCGCACATGGGGTTGCAGTTCGACGTGGCGAAGGAGGGCGAGCTCTATATGATCGCCCAGGGAGCGGGCGGCGGCTACGGCGATGTGCTGGAGCGCGACCCGGAGCTCGTGGTGACTGACCTGGAGCTCGACCGGATTAGCGCGCACACGGCGTCGACTATGTACGGCGTGGTCTGGGAACCCGGCACCTACGTCGTGCACGAAGATCAGACGGCCCAGTTGCGGGGGCAGATGCGACGCGACCGCATCGCCCGCGGCACTCCCTACAAGGAATTCGTGAAGAAGTTCGTGAAGGAAGAGCCGCCGGCCGAGCTGCTGTACTTCGGTTCTTGGGGACAGGACGACGACGAAAACCTGATCGCCACCCACTGGGGTGGACTGGAACCGGAACGGGTCGCCGGCAAGCTCGCCGAGCTTCCGCTGATCATGGTTCCCGACCGTCGGGTCATCAAGATCAGCAAGCTGGAGGCCCGAGTGCGGGAGCTGGAGCAGAAGTACGGCGAAGTCGTCGAGCACAAGTCCTAGCCGCTCACCCGATGGTCTCGACAAGCTCGACCAACGTTTCGTTGGTCGAGCTTGTCGAGACCACACACTTTTCACGAATAGGAGTCCACGTGTCCGCCTCGCTCACCACCCTTATCGACGAACCCCGCTCGGGCCGTGCCCGGGCCGTACTCATCGACAGCCACGATTATGCCCAATCCGTGTTCTTGCAGGGCAAGCCGGTGCCGTGGCAGGAACCGATGGCTTACGCGAATTTTTTCGGTCAGGTTCAGGGCGTTCTGAAGTCTGACCTTGCATTGCTGAGCCTCGATCGGTTCTACGCGCAGCGTGTCGCCGCCGAGCCGAAGTTGCAAGCGGCGATGGCTGCCAAATCCCGCACGGGCTATGCCCTCCGCACCCTGCTCAACGATGCGGAGACGACCGCGTTCGTCATTGAACTCGCCACCGTCTTCAGTCAGACCCAGCGGGTGCCGGTCGTGCTTCAGATTCCGTCGCCGATGCAGTGGTTGGCGCGCACGCATCCGTTTTCGGGAGCGACCGACGTGTCGGGGCTCGACGCCGACAACGCCGAAAACGCCTCCATGTATGTCGCCGACTGGTTGCGCGGATTCGCCGCGCTGCCACTGATGGCGGTCATGCTCGACGATCGCGGGCCAATGGTTGGCGCGGAATCGGTGCCACTGTCGACGTATTCGCCGATCGCCAACGTCACCGATCACTACCGGTGGGCGCTCGGCCAGCGCCACGATGACCGGGTCGAGTTGCACGGTAGCGAGCTGAGCGGCACCGTGATCGGTGCGGATTTCTGGTCGACCGATACGGCAGCGCTGCCGGACGGCGACTTTCTCGTGGGCGAAGTGCCGCGCGAGGCGGTTCCCGAGCAAGTCCTCTCCCGCATTGCGGCGCTGGACTAGGCGGAGCGACGCCGCCCCGTTGCCGCTTCCTGCTCGAGCGGGGTGGCTGTAGCCAGGGGAACGTTTAGAAAATCGACGACCGGCGCAAAAGCCCGAAACCGTTCTATAACGAGGTCGATGAAGTTGTCGTCGAGAGCCACGTCGCCGGGCAGGTGGGCCATCAGCGCCCAGCTGCGGTTGAGGAGCAGATCGGATGCCGGGTGCTCGATCGGAAACCCGCGGGGCGGGCGGCTGAGCTTATGACCATCCAGCGGTTCCGCCAGCGTGCGAAGCGAAGGCGCCGCCAGCAGCGCGCGCAACTCAACGTGATGCTCGAGCACATAGTCGCGAATGGCCCGCAGCTGCGGGGACTGCGGGGTGTAAGCGCCGCCGGCGACCATAACGCCGTGCACACCCACCTGAAGAAAATAGCCGGCTCCCCCCGCCTTCTCCAGCCCCTGCCGAGGCCAGAATGCGGCGAGATGTGTTTTGTACGGCGCCTTGTCCTTAGAGAAGCGCACGTCGCGATAGATGCGCATCATCGCCTTGTTCGGCGGGCGAATATAATCCCCGGCGAAGTCACCCATCGCGTCATTGAGCGACTCAATAACGGCCAGCATGCGCAGTTTCAGTTCGTGCTCGTAAATCGATTTGTGCTCTTGAAACCATTCGCGGTCGTTGCGATGCTCGAGTTCATCGAGAAAGTCGAATGTCTGCGCGCTGAAATGGGGTCCCACAACGCGAGACTACGCCTGTGCGGCCGCCTTCGCGGCGCGCTTGGTTTCCCGAACGCGGGTGAGTGACTCGGGGTCGACGATGTCGGCCACCGAACGGAAGGATCCGTGCTCCCCATAGGGAGCAGATGCCTCGCGCCAACCAGCCGCATCGACCCCCAATCGTTTGCCGAGCAGCGCCAGAAAGATCTTCGCCTTCTGTTCGCCGAACCCGGGCAGGGCCTTCAGCCGGCGCAGAATCTCCGCGCCCGTCGGGGTACCCGTGGTCCAGATCGACGCCGTGTCACCGTTCCACGTGTTGACGATGACGTCGGCAACCTCCTGCACCCGTTTAGCCATCGAGCCCGGAAAACGGTGCACGGCAGGGGACTGACGAAACACCTCGACAAAGGCCTCGGCATCGTAGGCGGCGATCGTCGCCGGGTCGAGGCGGCCGATGCGGTCGCGAACCTTGGCCGGGCCGCTGAAGGCGACCTCCATGGCGATCTGCTGATCAAGGAGCATACCCACGAGCAGGGCGAACGGGTTCTCGCTGAGCAGGGTATCGGCGGCGGCATCGCCGGTGAGGTGCAGTGTCGTCATAGGCCAATTGTGCCACTGCACGACAGGCAGCGCCCGCCGGCCCTCGCCATCACCCGGCGAGCGGTATGACCTCAATCCGCGCACCCGGCCCGATGAGAACGAGCACGCGTGTGGCTTCAACGCCCTGCAACGCCTGCTCGAGCGCCAGTTGCTCTGGCGGTTCGGCAGCCGGGGCACGCTCGTCCGGTTCGCCTTCCGCGCGCATCCAGACCGTAACGGATGCCCCGCTCACATCCTGGATGATCTGCGACTGCCGCTGTGCATCAGAGCCGGTTACCAGAATTATCTGTTCGATCAGGCGTGGGCGAGTGGGGGCATCCGCTTCGATCCGGTCGCGGTCGCGCCGCCAAACAATGAAATGGTAACCAGCAACCAGCGAGGTCGCCGCGAGCAATCCGATCGGCGCACGAATGCGATCGACCAGACTCGCGCCGGTTACATCGTCGAGCAGAATCTCAAAGAGGCGGTACCCGATGAGCAGGAGAGTGAGCAGCGCCACAACGGCGCTCAGTCCGAACACGACGACCAGGTAGACCCGGCGAGCGGTCGCCCCCGGTGCCGCCGAAACCGGCGAAACCGGCGAAACGCCCGGTTGCCACACTCGCCACCAGAGTAAGCCGCCCACAAGCAGGGCACTGATGCCGCCGAGCAGAAGAGTGCGGGGGGTGTTGCCGGCAAGAGCCGGGGCCAGGGCCGCGAGGGTCGCATTGATGATGACGCCCAGTCCCGACGCCGCCGCGATCAAAGCGATCCCCGAGACCACCAGAGCGCTGGCCTCCTGCGCGGCGGTAGAACGAGCTAGCAACGCCCGGCGATAGTGCAGCCAGACGAGGGAGCCAACGGCGGCGGCAGCGAGTGCGAAAGCCACGGGGTTCAAAAGTTGGGTGAGCGGTTCGCTACGATCAGCCGTCAGGCGGAGCAGGACGTACACGGTGGTGCCGATACCGGTCAGTGTCAGAATGCTCGCTCCCATGATTCCCGCGAGAATCACCGCCAGGTTGGCCAGCCCGGAACGCAACAGACGCACGCCTTCGTGCGCCCAGAACCACCACCAGATCACGGCGCCACCGACAGCCCAGACCAGCGATTGAAGCGCCGGGCGCCACCACGGATCCCCGATCATCGCGGATTCGGTGAGGGTACGAATCGTCTCGTTAAACAGCGTGGAGAGCAGACCGGTCGAACCGCCAACGGCGATCACGAGTCCATATACCTGTCCGAGAATGGCGGGAACCGTGGCCAAACGAGTTGGGCTCGTGGCCGTCTGATGCGACAGGCGCCGGTGCCACACCCACACCAGCAGCCAGACAATCCCGGTAGCGACACCTCGCGGGCGCGCCTCTCCCCCTACGAGCGCCGCCGCAGAACTCAACAACGTCGATGCGCCGGTGACGAGGGCGACTATCTGGGCCACTGCAAGATAGAGGCCCCACGCCAGAGACGATCGTTCCGACTGGTCACTCAGTTTTTTGCGCACCACCCACCAGAGCAGGGCGGCGACGGGACCACCGATGAGGGTGAAAGCGAGCGATTGCGCCAGCCCCGTTGAAGCCCCCGCAGCGAGCACACGGTTCGAATCGATCACCTCGCCTATGAGCCCGCTGAGGCCAATCGCGGTGATGACGACCAGGGCGAAAAGCAGCGTATAGACGATCACTCGCCGCACGATTTGTAGCGCGGAATGGGAGGCCTGGCTGGGACGTGTGATGGTCATCTCATCGCCCCGTGCAGACCGTGAGTTGGTAGGGGGCGCGAACGATCGTCCAGGTCACGTCGGCCCGGACAAGGTCGAAAACCTCCTCGGATTCATCCTCCGAATTACCAAAGGGTCCGCCCTCATAGGACGTGACAATCAGTACTTTCACGTCGGCCGAATCCGCCCGCTCCGTGGTGGACAGAAGCGTGACGCGGATGTTGTCGGTCGCGACGTTCTCGAATTGGTTGCACTGCTCCCCCGCAGCTTCAGTGAGGTAGGTCCTGGCAACAGCTTCGTCGCCGCTGATCACTGCAGCGGCGTAGCGCTGCACGACGCCCTCCGGGGTGGACGGGTCGCGAAGTTCAGGCGTTCCCCGGGAAAACACGACGATGAGCGACACCATCACGACGACCGCGGTGATCGACAGGGCCACGATCAGGGAACGGTCGGGTTTCTTGCGAGTTGACTTCACCCCTCTAGCATGGCCTGTTTGGGCGCTGGGACCTACGAGCCCGCTGAACAAAGGCGAAAATGCGGCCTTGGACACATTGAAACTCCTGATGAGACCGCATGCTCATCAGCGTATGTACGCATTATTCAGCGGCGTCCCAGCGGAACCCGTGAGCACCTCACGGAGTCGCAGACATCGGCCGTGAGGTGGTCCAGATCGCGACAAACACGGTGCCTAGCCCGACCATCAGCGCGGCAGCGTTGACCGACCCGGAGATGATGCCAATCGTGTGCCCATAGGTAACGAGCCGCACCAGACCAGCCACGATCAAGATCGCGCCCGCCGCGAGAAGCAGCACGGGCACCCGCAGCGCGCAGCCCACCGCCGCGAGCGCCGCCAGACCGACAAGCAGGATCCCCTGCACGAGGTTGATCGACACGAACTGCAGCGGCGTGTAGTCCAGTAGGGCGAACAACGAACTGAGCGCAGTGAAGCCGGCGACGATCAAGCCGCGGGCGCGCCAGCTGAAGACGTGGGGCGGCGCCGTGCCGGTCACGACGTTCATGACAGCGCCATCGCGATCCGGGCCGGTCGCCCGGAGCTGAGCGACCAGCGCGGGCGGAGGAGCCCGTCGACCCCCGTGACGCGCCCGGCCGCGGTGGCCAGAATCACGAATTGCGCTGCGAACATCAGGTAGTAGCTCCACTGCCACTCCGCCGGCGTGTTGAGCACCGAGAGCGTGATCGCCAGCGTCTGCAAGATGCCGACTATGGCCCAGAAGCGCGTCAGAAATCCGACCAGCAGAAAAGCACCGAGGCAGAACTCGGCAAGGAGCACCCCCCAGCCGAAGAGCACAAAGTTCGGGAAGATGACGTTCTGCACGAGCCAGCTGAAGGGGGCCAGCACCGGGTTCTCCACGGCGTACGAGGTGTACTGGTACAGCCCGTTCTCGGCAGCCTGCCCGAAGTCGGGCGGGCGCTTCCAGTTCACGTTTTGGAGCCACATAAGCCCCACCGCGATGCGCACGGCCGCGAGCACGGCGCGAGTAGGCCTGCCGGTCGGGATCGCATTGACGCTGAGCTCACCGATGGTCGCTGGTGTTCGGGTATCGGTCATGGGGTTCCCTCTCAGGCGCAGGCGAACATGGCTGACGCGGCCGTCAGCGACGACCACTGCTGGGTGAAAAGATCACTGACCAGGTCGAGGGAGGGTGCCAGCGGAAGGATCTGCCGGCTGACGAGGGCCTCCTCGTCGAGCGCCGCGACCGGATGCCAGTAGACGCCCTCCGCAGTTACGGTCACCTCGGGGATGAGCGCCTCTCGCGAGAATGCGACACCTTCGTCGGCGACCCCCTGATGCGCGATCGGGCGAATCACCTGGTCGGCCCGCGGGATCCCGAGCCCGTCGAACAGGGCGTGCAGCTCATCCAGAGCCGGATCGTCGTGCGCCGAGATGGTCGCGGCGACCCGAACGGTGAAGCCCTCGTCGAGGGCAACCCGAATGCCAGCCAGCGCCCGCTTCCAGCTCCCCGCGCCGCGGTGCGAGTCGTGCAGCGCGGCAGTCGGTGAGTCGACGCTAATCTGCAGAGCGAAGCCCGCGCGCGGCATCGCTTGCAGCTTGCGCAGTCCCTGGCCACGAAACAGCATGCCGTTGGTCAACAGAGTTGTCGGCAGCCGGTCGACGCAGGTCTGCACGATCGCATCGATGTCGGGAAGCAGGAATGGCTCGCCACCGGTGAGGTAGAGCTCGCGCACGCCCCACGCTGCGGCTTCGGCGACGAGAATCTCGATGGTCTCAATTCCAAGCAGCCGCGGATCAGTCCTCGGAGACGACGCAACACAGCAGTAATCGCAGGCCAGGTTGCAGTGAAAGTTGGTGTACAGCCAAAGTCGAGCTCCCGGCATCCGGTCGGCGGGGATCATCGTGGCCGGGTCCCGCGGACGTCCGCGCCCGACGGTGACGTGCCCGGTGTCCTTTTCGACCATCAGCGTACTGACCACCGTGTTGCCGGTCTTCGCGCACCACCGGCGCACCAGGTCAAGTTCGCTCGCTGATGCCACCGGGAACTCGGCCGTGTCCCCCTCGGCCAGCTGTTCGATGGTGCGCATCAGCGCCATGACTACCATCGGGAATCAACGCCCTGTTCCGCAATCGCCTCGAACAGGCCGACGTAGCCGTCGAGGTGTGGCTCGACCCACTGGGTCAGCCCCTCCAATTCGAGAATGCGCCGGTGCGCGGGCACCTCCCAGTCCATGGCGAGCAGCTTCGTCACCCACGGAGCGCTCACCGACTCAGGGAGCGTGTCAAGGGCCGTGAACATGCAGTGCGAGTAGATCTCGGTTTGCCAGACCTCTTCCAGCATCCCGGGCATCAGCTCACCGCGGCCGATGTTCTCCCAGACCGTGATGCCGATGGCGGCGACATCCGCATCACCGGCAAGAACCGCGTCGATCGCGTCCAGCTCGCTGCGCCCGGTGTCACCATGCTTGCCGATGTCGCTGTCAAAGCGCCGCAGCTGCATGTGGTCAACATCCACTCCGGCTGCACGGAGGTAGTGCAGGGGCAGGATCGCGGCGTGCGCCGAGTCCGCCGACCCGAGTGCCAGCCGTCTGGTCGCGATATCGCCGGGGCCGGACCAGCCGCTTCCCGCCGCCGCTACGAACACTGTCGAAAATGCTGCGTCGGTGTCGCGCATCGCGAGCGCCCGCACGTGCCCGTCGGTCTGTAGCACGGCGCGCGCGTAGGCAAGGTTTGTATTCCAGGCGATGTCGATCATTCCGGCTCGTAGAGCGTCGACCAGGCGACCGTAGTTGGAGAAGAGCACGAAATCCATGGCCGTATCGGGTTCGTCAAAGTAGTCGCGGATGCCCTCCCAGATGGGAACGACGTTCGGCGTGTAGGCGACCGCTCCGACCAGCAGAGGGGCTCCGCTCAGCTGAGACATCCGGCGCTCAGAACAGCGGAAGGCCGGTCAGGGCCTTGCCGTAGAAGTCGTAGAGCACGTCGGCCGTTGGCGCCATGACCGAGCCGGCGCGCGCATCCCGGAATACCCGCTCGATCGGAAGATGCTTGGAGAACGCGGCCCCACCGCAGACCCGCATCGCCGATTCCGTAATCGTCAACGCGGCGTCGTTCGCTGATGCTTTCACCCCGAGCACGAACAATCCCGTGTCGTCCGCGGGGCTCGCCACTTTTGACGCCGCCAGCGCCAGGTAGGCGTCCTGGGCGGCCAGCGCAATGCTCATTTTGGCCACCTGAGCGCGAATGGTCGGCAACGCCGACAGCGCCTGATCCAGGTGCTCCAACCGGGCACCGGTCACGTGGGTCGTCGCCGCATTCACTGCCGCCCGTGAGAGTCCGAGCGACACGGCCGAGTTGCCCAGGTTGAACCACGGCAACACGGTAGCCATCATTGTGCCGAATCCGCTGCCCGCCTCACCGATTCGGTAGCCGGACGGAATCTGTACCGTCACAGACATCGGGCTCGACGCGTTGCCGCGCAGCCCCAACCCGCTCCAGGGACCGGCGATCTCCAGTCCGGGTGTGGCAGCGGGGATCGCGTACAGGTCGACGGTCTCGGGGTCAACCGCACTCTTCGACGACATGACAAAGACGTCTGCGTGCCCGGCCGAGGTCACCCAGCTCTTATAGGCGGTAAAGTGCAGGTCGTCGCCGTCGGCGATGGATGTCGACACGGGAGCCCAGAAGTGCGAGCGGGAACCTTTTTCGCTGAAGGCCAGGGTGCCAAGCACCTCGCCGGACGCCATCCGCGACAAGAGGTCCGGCATCGCGGCCGGAGGAGCAGATGCCACCGTCACCGCTGCGGCGACGTGCATGAGGTAGATCATGGCGGTCGATCCGCAGGCCGCAGCGATGGAGCCCACCACCTCAATGAACTCGGCTGGACCGGCGCCCATGCCCCCGGCATCCTTGCTGATCACCAGCCCGAGCAGCCCACTCCTGCGCAGCGCCTCGACGGCATCGACCGGGTAGGCCCCCTCGGTATCCACCTGTTCGGCGTGAGCGGCAGCCACTGCCGTCACCTCCGCGACAGCCTCGTCCAGGGTGGTCTGCGTCATGGTCATTCGCTCTCCTCGCATCGTTGCTGAAGCGTCTCGCCACCGCAGCCGCAGCACCGATGCGGCCAAGTATTACCTATCGTGATCTCGAATGGAAGGGGTGGACTTACGCCGGCCTGCCGCCCACTCCTGTCTCTTGACTTTTGGGGGTGGCCGGCGAGGTGCCGATTCCCTGGAACGCACAGCGCTGAAGGCCTTCTACCCGTCTGACAACGCCTTCCTCCGCGCCACAACGGCCGACTCCGGCGCCCGCCCGATCAGGATGCTTCGGTAGGTTGGGTACCAACTATTTCGAACGCCCCGGAAATTCACGAGGAGCTCCATGCCCATCACCGTCCAGGGCGCGATCGCCCGCTCCAAGGGGGCTCCCGTTGAGCTCACCAACATCGTCATCCCCGACCCCGGACCGGGTGAGGTCGTCGTGGATATCGCCACCTGCGGCGTCTGCCACACCGACTTCCACTACAAGGAGGGCGGCATCAACGACGACTTCCCGTTTCTCCTCGGCCACGAGGCCGCCGGCCGGGTCAGCATCATTGGCGACGGAGTCACACACGTCGCTGTCGGCGACTTTGTCGTTCTCAACTGGCGCGCCGTCTGCGGCGACTGCCGGGCCTGTAAGCGAGCCGAGCCCTGGTATTGCTTCAATACCTTCAACGCCGCCCAGAAGATGACCCTCGTCGATGGCACCGAGCTCAGCCCGGCCCTCGGCATCGGCGCCTTCGCCGAGAAGACCCTCGTGCATGAGAAGCAGTGCACCACGGTGAACCCGGATGCCGACCCCGCGGCCGTCGGCCTGCTCGGCTGCGGCATCATGGCCGGCATCGGAGCGGCAATGAACACCGGCAACGTCTCCCCCGGTAACTCGGTCGCTGTGATCGGGTGCGGCGGCGTCGGCAACGCGGCCGTCGTCGGGTCGAAGCTGGCCGGGGCATCCGTTATTGTCGCCATCGACCGTGACGCGAAGAAGCTGGCGAAGGCCGAAGAGCTGGGCGCTACGCACGTGATCGATTCCTCAGCGCTCGATGAGGCCGGCGTAGTCGCTGCCGTTCAGGCGCTCACCGGGGGCTTCGGCGCGGACGTCGTCATTGACGCTGTCGGCCGCCCCGAAACCTGGCGGCAGGCGTTCTACGCGCGCGACCTGGCTGGCACCGTCGTTCTCGTTGGTGTGCCAACGCCAGACATGATGCTGGAGATACCGCTGCTTGACGTATTTGGCCGCGGCGGCTCGCTCAAATCGTCCTGGTACGGCGACTGTCTGCCTGAGCGTGACTTTCCCATGCTGACCGACCTGTATCTGCAGGGCAGACTACCGCTGTCCGATTTTGTGAGCGAACGCATCGGCATCGCAGACATCGAGGCGGCCTTCACCAAGATGGCCTCCGGCGACGTGCTGCGCTCCGTGGTGGTGCTGTAATGACCGCGCGTATCGACCACGTGGTCACCGAAGGCACCTTCAGCCTCGATGGCGGCACCTGGGCGCTGGAAAATAACGTGTGGATCGTCGGCGACGACACCGAGTGTGTCGTCATCGACGCCGCCCACAACGCCGATGCCATCCTTGCGGCCGTCGGCGATCGCCGGCTGCTCGGCATCATCAGCACCCACGGGCACAACGACCACATCGGTGCCGCCGGTGCGGTTGCCGCCGCGTCGGATGCGCCCGTCTCTCTGCACCCCGACGACCGGATGCTGTGGGACGTCGTCTATCCACACACCGCACCCGGCAGCGACCTCGCCGACGGACAGCGAATCAAGGTGGCCGACGTCGAACTGCAGGTCATCCACACCCCCGGTCACTCGCCGGGTTCGGTGTGCCTCTACGCTCCGGACCTCGGCACCCTGTTCAGCGGCGACACACTGTTTCACGGCGGACCGGGCGCCACCGGCCGCTCGTACAGTGACTTTCCCACGATCATCGAATCGATCACCACCCGACTGCTCACCCTGCCGGCCGAAACCGTCGTGAACACCGGCCACGGTGAGTCGACCACGATTGGGGCCGAGGCCCCTGATTTGGCCGACTGGATCGCCCGCGGGCACTAGGACGCTGCTACCCGATTGAGCGTGTCGTCATGGGTTTGCTTCTCGCCGTGTCCGGCTGTACCTCGAAAGCAATCCGTTTTCGGTCGCCGGCGAAACGGCCTGCACTGTCTGCGGATGCCGGGTTGAGTATTATGTTGCCTCGGCGGACGTCTCCGGCAGCAGAGACGCTGCTTAATCCGATGCGAGGGATAACGCGACGCCGTCGAGAATGTCGTGCTCACTCGTCGTGACGAACTCGAGGGGCCGCACGCCGTTGGCCGTGGCATCCGCGACCCGCTGCAGGATGGTCGACCAGATCACGGCGCCAGCGGCAATGACGTCGACCCGGCCGGGGTGCATGTACGGCAGCGCCGTGCGTTCGGCACGAGACATACGGCTGAGCACATCGCAGGAGTGGAGCACATCGGCAAGCGGCAGGCGACTGCCGCTGATTGCCAGTGGATCGTAGGAGCTGAGACCGAGGGCGTGCGCCGTTATCGTGGTGACGGTGCCGGCCACTCCGATCACCTCGGTGGCCAGCCCCAAATCGACAGTGCCCTCGGCCGTGTCCAGCGCAGAGTTGACGTCGCGTCGGATACCGGCGAGCTCTGCCTCCAGCGGCGGATCGCTCAGCACGTTCCGCTCGGTCAGGCGCACGCACCCGATATCCATTGAATAGGCGGAGCCCGGGACGCTGCTACCCAGCACCAGCTCGGTGGATCCACCACCGAGGTCGATAACGAGGTGTCTGACTGTGTCGGAATCCGCGTCCTGCACAGCGCCCGCAGTAAGCGCACCGCGAAACGACAACGCAGCCTCCTCGGTGCCGGGGATAACCTCCGCTGGCACGCCCAGAATCGCGAAGACCGCGTCGGCGAACTCGGTGCGATTGGCGGCATCCCGCGTAGCTGACGTTGCCACAAAACGGATGCGTTCGACCCCGTGCGTGCGGCACAGCTGCGCGTACCGACGGGTTGCCGCGAGAGTGCGCTCGAGGGCACCCGTACTGAA
>JBBRBV010000009.1:0-76877 GCA_038205545.1 Actinomycetales bacterium | reverse complement strand
CCCTGGCTGGCCGTCTGCGACGCGGCCACGCTCGTGTTCGAACGGTTTCGGGAGCGCCTTGCGATCGTGCGGGTACGCGACCTGGTCGTACGCCAGACATCCGTTCTGCGTGACCGCGAAACGGTGATGGTCTCGCGTTATGAAAAGACCTTCTCGGCCTACCTGCGGCGACGCCTCCCCGGCGTCGACCCGGTTGTGGCCATTCAATTCGCTGCGGCCGTGACCGCCACGCACAACTTCGAGCTGCGCCGCATGATTCGCAGCAGCGACACGAACCGGCTGCATGATTCCGCCGACCTGGCGGCGGAGTTGCGCGCCGTGCGTGATCGGTTCGCTCCCCTCGGTGCGCTTCGCCCGGGCGCGCCCACTGACGAACTGATGGTCGCGGTCTTTCCCGCCTCCGCACTGCCCGAAGACGTCGCCCGGGTGATCGAAACTCAGTTTCGCTCCACAGCAGTCTGACACCGAGTGTCACTTGACCTGAGACTCGGTGTCAGGTAGAACTGAAGTCACACCCGCTACCGCGAAAGGCACTGATGCCCGATTACGATGTCTCCGCTCCGCTCGATACCGATTACTACGGCGTCTTCGCTGATGTTCCGGAGGCCGACCGGGCGTTTTGGGGTCGGGCGCGCACCTTTGCCGTGGAGACCCTCGATGAGCTGAGCGAGGCCTGGGACAAGGCGGAGTATCCGCTGCACCTGGCGCGCCGCCTCGGTGAACTCGACCTGCTCACCGACGGCGTCGAAGGGCCCGGACTCACACCGATGTCCCCGCTCGCCGCCGGCCTCGTGAACATGGAGATCTCCCGTGGAGACGGTTCGATGGGCACCGTCGTGGCCGTACAGGGCGGGCTCGCGCTGCGCAGCATCGCCATGTTCGGCAGCGAGGAGCAGAAGGCCACCTGGCTGGTACCGCTGGCCCGCGCCGAAAAGTTGGGAGCCTTTGCCCTGACCGAACCCGATCACGGCTCGGACTCGGTGGCTCTGGAAACCACCGCACATCGCGATGGCGACGAGTGGGTCATTAACGGCGAGAAGAAGTGGATCGGCAACGGCTCGGTCGGCGACGTGACCGTGGTCTGGGCCCGAGATGACGACGGCAACGTGCGCGGATTCCTCGTCGACCAGTCCCTGCCCGGTTACCACGGCGAGACCATGCTCGGTAAGGGCTCGCTCCGCGCGGTTCACCAGGCCCGCATCACCCTCACCGACGTGCGAATTCCGCTCGATGCCGTCCTGCCCGGCACCCACACCTTCAAGGACACCGCGGTCGTTCTGTTCGCCACCCGACTCGGCGTGGCCTGGTCGGCACTCGGGCACGCCACCGCGGTCTTCGAGGCCGCCCTGAACTACGCGCAGCAGCGCGTGCAGTTCGGAAAGCCGCTCGCGGGCTTTCAGATCGTGCAGGAGCGCCTCACCCTCATGCTCTCCGAACTCACCTCAATGCAACTGCACTGCATACGCCTGTCCGAACTCGACGCGGCCGGAACTCTGCGGCCCATCCAGGCCAGCCTCGCCAAGTTCCACAACACCCGGGCGGCTCGTTCTCTCGCCTCGCTGGCCCGTGACATGCTCGGCGGCAACGGCATCCTGCTCGAAAACCACGTCATTCGGCACCTCGCCGACATCGAATCCATCCACACCTATGAGGGCACTGAGAGCATCCAGTCGCTGCTCATCGGTCGTGACCTGACCGGGGTCAGCGCTTTCGCCTAGCTGCACCCCGCCTCATCCACCTCATCTTTCGGACAAAGGAGTCCCGCGTGATTGATCTGACCACAATGCTCTCGACCGTTGCACCCAACGATTCCCCGCTGACCCCCATGCGGTTTCTGCAGCGCAGCGCCGAAGTATTCCCCAACAAGGATGCGATCATTTATGGCGCTCGTCGCTACACGTACCGCGAGTTTGCGCGGGCCGCCGAGGAACTGGCTCACGCCATTCGGTCGCGCATTACGCCGGGTGATCGTGTTATATTCCTCGCGCCGAATATACCCGAGATGCTCATCGCCCACTATGCGGTGCCACTCGCCGGAGGTGTGCTGGTCGCGTTGAACTCCCGCCTGGCCGGGCCGGAAGTGCACTACGTTCTTGAGCACTCCGAGGCCACGCTCTTGTTCATCGACGCCGAGTTGGTCAGCGGTGTCGGCGACGCCTTCGCGGCATCCGCTGCCCTGAAGGGCGTCATTGAGATTGCCGATGGTGAATTCGGCCTCATGGAGAGCGGTCGGGATATCGGCCAGCAGACGCTCGACTCCTTCGTGGCCGAGGCCAGCAACGACTCCGATACCCCGTTAGCCTGGGAGATCAGCGACGAACGCGCGGTGATTTCGATCAATTACACCTCAGGCACAACCGGCAAGCCCAAGGGCGTCATGTATTCGCACCGTGGCGCTTACCTCAACTCCTTCGGTGAAATGTTCCACAACAAGTTCACGAGTGACTCGGTGTACCTGTGGACGTTGCCCATGTTCCATTGCAACGGCTGGTGCACTCCGTGGGCGGTCACGGCCGCCGGCGCCACGCACGTCTGCCTGCGCACCGTGCGGGCGGAAGCGGTCTGGTCGGCCATTGACACCCTCGGCGTCACCAACCTGTGCGGCGCTCCCACGGTGTGCGGCGTCATCGCCAATGCCCCCATGAAGCACGTGCTGGATACTCCGCTCTCGATCACCACGGCCGGCGCCCCACCATCGCCGAGCGTGATCGAACAGCTCGATGCCCTCGGCATCACGGTGGTGCACGTCTACGGCCTGACCGAGGTCTACGGTCCGTACACCATCTGCGAATATCAGCGCGAGTGGGACGATCTACCCGCCAACGAACGTGCCCGCAAGATCTCCCGGCAGGGCGTTGGCATGGTGCAGGCCGAATCGGCCCGCATTGTCGACGCCGCCATGACCGACGTTCCGGCCGACGCGCAGACCGTCGGCGAGATCGTGCTGCGCGGCAACAACGTTATGCTCGGCTACTTCAAGGATCCCCAAGCAACAGCGGATGCTTTTCGCGGCGGCTGGTTCCACACCGGCGACCTCGGCGTCATGCACGACGACGGCTATATCGAGATCAAGGACCGAGCGAAGGACATCATCATTTCGGGGGGCGAGAACATCTCCACGATCGAGGTCGAGAACGCCCTGCTGACCCACGCAACGGTGCTCGATGTGGCCGTCGTGGGCATGCCTCATCCGAAATGGGGCGAACGCCCCAAGGCCTACGTGGTGCTGCGGCCAGACCACGTGGCCACCGAAGTCGACCTGCTCACCCACACCCGCACGCTCATCGCGGCGTTCAAGGTGCCCGACTATGTCACCTTCGTCGACGCCCTGCCGCGCACGGCCACCGGCAAGATCATGAAGGTCGTGTTGCGCGAGCTGCCGGAGGATGTCGGGTCGAAGTAGCCCCAATCGTTGGTCGAGCTTGTCGATCCCATCGTGTGTTATCGACAAGCTCGACCAACGAGAACTAGCTCGACCAACGAGAACAAGCTCGACCAACGAGAACAATTCCAACCACTGAAATCTCAGGTCGGCGAACTAAAGTTGGTCAAATGCCTTCCCTACCGTCGAACCAGTTTCCGGCAGATGCTTTCGTGCGCGTGCGCGGCGCCCGCGAAAACAATCTGCTCGACGTGAACGTCGATGTGCCCCGCGACGCCATCGTCGCGTTCACCGGGGTCTCCGGCTCCGGTAAATCCTCGCTTGCCTTCGGCACCATCTTCGCCGAGGCCCAGCGACGTTTCTTCGAATCGGTTGCTCCCTACGCCCGTCGCCTGATTCAACAGGGTCACACCCCGCACGTGGACGAGATCACCGGACTGCCCCCGGCCGTTGCCCTGCAGCAACGTCGAGGAACACCCAGTTCCCGCTCCAGTGTCGGCACGGTCACGACCCTGTCCAACTCCCTGCGCATGATGTATTCTCGTGCGGGAATATATCCGGCAGATGCCGTCGGTCGCTTAGAATCGGACTCCTTCTCGCCCAACACCGCGATGGGTGCCTGCCCGCGCTGCCACGGCCTCGGCATGGCGCACACCGTGACCGAGGCATCGATGGTGCTGGACCCGACACTGAGCATTCGCGACGGTGCCATTACTGCCTGGCCCGGCGCATGGCAGGGTAAGAGTCTGCGCGACATCGTTGCCGTGCTCGGTTACGACATCGACCGGCCCTGGCAGGACCTCCCGCGCGCCGACCGCGACTGGATTCTGTTCACCGAGGATCAGCCAGTGGTTCAGGTCGTACCCCAGCGGGACCGCATCGCCAAGCCCTACCAGGGCCGATTTTGGAGCGCCAAGAGCTCGATTTTGCACACGCTGGCAGATAGCAAGAGCCCGCAGGTGCGCCAGCGGGCGTTGCGCTATGTCGACACCGGCCTGTGCCCCGACTGCTCCGGCAGCGGCCTGAAGCCCGAAGCCCTCGCCGTGACCGTGGCCGGTTATTCGATCGCCGCGCTCAATGCGCTGCCCATGACGGCCCTGGCCGATATTCTGCGGCCGATCGTCTCGGGCGATCCGGCCTCGTCTGAAGTGGCCGTGACCCTGGCCGGCGACCTCCTGCGCCGCATCGACGTGCTGCTGGAGCTCGGCCTCGGCTACCTCGCCCTCGGCCGGTCGACCCCCACCCTCTCTCCCGGAGAGATGCAACGGCTGCGCATTGCGACCCAACTGCGCTCGGGGTTGTTCGGTGTCATTTACGTGCTCGACGAACCCTCAGCCGGCCTGCACCCGGCCGACGCCGAACCCCTGCTCCTCGTTCTGGAGCAGCTCAAGCAGTCGGGCAACTCGGTCTTCGTGGTTGAGCACAATATGGACGTCGTGCGCCAGGCCGACTGGGTTGTTGACGTCGGCCCACGCGCCGGCGAGGGTGGCGGTGAGGTGCTCTATAGCGGGCCAACCGCTGGCCTGGCCGCGGTGGAGAGCTCGGTAACGCGCCAGTACCTGTTCGCCGATGACCGCGAGCCGGTGGTGCGGAGCGAGCTACGGCATCCGCTTGGCTGGTTGGGCCTGTCCGATATCACCCGGCACAACCTCCGGGGTCTCGACGCCCAGATTCCGCTCGGGGTCTTGACGGCGGTCACCGGCGTGAGTGGCTCGGGCAAATCCACCCTGGTCAGCAAGGTACTCGCCGAAGCCGTGGCGCGCCACCTGCACCCGGATCCCGACGACGTGCCGGCACTGGACCTCGGCGATCCCGACGCCGACATCGAGGTTCCGCAGCCAGTGCAGGCCGTCTCGGTCACCGGACTCGACGCTATCGACCGACTGGTACAGGTGGACCAGAAGCCGATCGGACGTACCCCGCGCTCCAACCTCGCCACCTACACCGGACTCTTCGATGCCGTACGTGCCACGTTCGCCGCGACCGACGAAGCCCGAGCGTGCGGCTTCACCGCCTCACGCTTCTCGTTCAACGTCGCTGGCGGGCGCTGCGAGAACTGCCTCGGTGAAGGCTTCGTGGCTGTCGGACTGCTCTTTCTTCCGGGCAGCTATGCGCCCTGCCCGGCCTGCAACGGGTCGCGTTACAACCCGGAGACCCTTGAGGTGACCTACCGCGGTAAGAACATCGCCGACGTGCTCAGCCTCACCGTGGATGCCGCGCTCGTCTTTCTCACCGACGTGGCCGTGGCCGCGCGCAGCCTCGAGACCCTGCGCGAGGTGGGCCTCGGTTATCTTCGACTCGGGCAGCCCGCCACGGAACTCTCCGGCGGAGAAGCGCAGCGCATCAAGCTCGCCACCGAACTCCAGCGCGCCCGCCGCGGCCACACCCTCTACCTGCTCGACGAGCCCACGACCGGGCTGCACCCGGCCGATATCGAACTCCTCATGCTGCAGTTGGGTCGCCTGGTCGATGCCGGTAACACCGTCGTCGTGGTCGAACACGAAATGGACGTGGTCGCCGCCGCCGATTGGGTGATCGACCTCGGCCCCTCCGGTGGCGACGCCGGTGGTCGCATTATCGCCGCGGGCACCCCCGCCACGGTCGCTGCCCACCCCACGAGCCGCACCGCCCCCTATCTCGCGCCCCGCCTGGCCTAGCGCGCTCACCGTAGGTCGAGCCCACCCCCGCAGGTCGAGCCCGTCGAGACCACGCAACACCGTAGGTCGAGCCCGTCGAGACCATACAACCCCATCGGTCGAGCCCACCCAGACCACGCAACACCGCCGGTCAGACACCCGTGATCTCGACAAGCTCGATCAACGCAACACCGCCGGTCGAGCCCGTCGAGACCACGCAACACCGCCGGTCAAGCCCGTCGAGACCACGCAACACCGTGGGTCGAGCCCGTCGAGACCACCACCGTTCGCTAGCGCAGGAATATTTCACACCCTGCGCAGTGCTGCATCTAACGCGCACACAGCGAGCCCGCCCCGAGAAGTCACGGGGGCAGCGGCACGCTCACTTTCGCACGTCCCATTTTTTCGCACGACCGTCAGGACCAGTCATGACCGCACCAGCCACGGCGCCTTCCCTTCAAGCCGCCGTTCATCCCGATACCAAGCGCAACCAGCTGGTGATTCGGCTGCTCCTGGTCTCCGCCTTCGTCGTCATCTTGAACGAGACCATTATGGGTGTGGCCCTGCCGCGCCTCATGAAAGACCTCAGCATCACGGCCACCGCAGCGCAGTGGCTGACCACGGCCTTCATGCTCACGATGGCCGTGGTCATTCCGATCACCGGTTTTCTCATTCAGCGTTTCAATACGCGGCCGGTTTTCATAGCCGCGATGACGCTGTTCAGCACCGGCACCCTGATCGCGGCGCTCGCCCCCGGCTTTGAGGTGCTGCTGGTCGGCCGCATCGTGCAGGCTAGCGGAACGGCCATCATGATGCCACTGCTCATGACCACCGTCATGACCCTCGTCGCACCCGCCTCGCGGGGCAAGACCATGGGAAACATCTCCATCGTCATCTCGGTCGCTCCGGCGATCGGCCCGACCATCTCGGGCATTATCCTCAGCGTGCTCGACTGGCGCTGGATGTTCATCCTGGTCCTACCGATCGCCCTTGGCGCTCTTCTTCTCGGCGCCTCGCGCATCCAGAACGTGACCACGCCGCGCCAGGTTCCGCTCGACGTGCTCTCCGTCATCCTCTCGGCCTTCGGCTTCGGTGGTTTCGTCTACGGTCTGAGCAACCTGGGTGGGGCATCCGCTGCTGGCTGGCTGCCACTGGGCATCGGCGTGGTCTCCCTCGTCGCTTTCGTGCTGCGCCAGCTGCACCTGCAGCGCACCGATCGTGCCCTGCTCGACCTGCGCACGTTCTCCTCACGCACCTTCACGCTGGCAATCTCCATGCTCGGCATCAGCATGCTCGCCCTGTTCGGCACCATTATTCTGCTGCCGCTGTACATGCAAAATGTGCTCGGCAGAACCGCACTCGAGACCGGGCTGTTGCTGCTTCCTGGTGGCCTGACCATGGGGCTGCTCGCTCCGTTCGTCGGTCGCATCTACGACCGCCGCGGCCCGACCCGCCTACTGGTTCCGGGGTCCATCATGGTCAGCACCGCGTTCTGGGCGATGGCGATGATGGGCGAGACGACCGAGCCGTGGATGCTCATGGTCGCCCACATCACGATGAGCGCCGGCCTCGCGCTGCTGTTCACCCCGCTGTTCAGCGCCGGCCTCGGCTCACTCACCCCCAGCTTGTACTCCCACGGCAGCGCGGTCGTCGGCACCGTCCAGCAGCTCGCGGGTGCCATCGGAACGGCCCTGTTCATCGCCGTCATGACAACACAGTCCGCCGCCCTCATGGCGCAGGGCGTCTCCGAGGTCTCGGCCACAGCGTCCGGTATCCGCGGCGCTTTTTTGTGCGGCGCCATCATCTCACTGTTCGCGATTCCGGCGGCCTTCTTCGTGCGGCGTCCGCCGCTCGGTGACGCGGTCGAGAACATCCCGGTAAGCGCCCACTAGTTCTTCAACGGATGCGCTGGCCCAGCACTGCGGGGTGCTCGCTCGGCAATCCGTGCCTGTGGCCGCCCTGCAGCAGGGCGACGTTCTTCTTCTCCCAGTCGGCCAGTGCCTGCCGAAGTGAATCGATCGCTGCGCTCTCCGCACAGGTGCCGGCCGTGCGACCGCAGGAGCATTTCAGGGGCTGAGCCGCATCGTCATGGTGCAACAGGTTAATTCGCCAGAGCCCGGCCATCGCCCAGTCGATCTGTCGGCGGGCAAGCTCGGTGTTACGTTCGGCTCGCTTGACCAGGTCGTTGTGCAGTAGACCCCGTACCCCGTCGACACCGGCCGAGAATTGGCCGGCGACGAGGGCGGTGAGCTCGGTGACCTGGTCGCGCAGTGCAGTGAGGTCCCGGTCTCGGTCGACGAGTAAGGCATTCGTTTCTCGGATGTACTGATTCTGTGCGGTCTCGAACGCTGCCCAGCGTGCGGCCCACAACCGCACATGCTCCCGGTCGCGACGCTCTGACTTTTCGGCCCCGGTATGGTGCAGGCACAGGGCGCAGACCACTTGGTCACTGCCCGACGTGAAGTGAAACGGCTGCGGCGCGAGGCAGCACAGACAGTCCGCTTCAAGGTCGACGTGCAGCGGATGCGCGTGCGTCACGATTGGTCCACCTCACTGTTTGTACTGTCGAGCGTACCGGTGCCGCGTTCATCCCCGGCGACGACGTGTGCATTTCTGCACTCGTGGCCTGTACAAATGGGCTTTGACAGCAATCGGCTGAGCGCGCAAGCTGAGACGAGCCAGACGACGTGCGCGCACGTTGTGTCAACGACGACACCCGAGGGAATCCCATGAGCACGACCAGATCCGACACGCGAAACGACGTGCAATCGTCCGGCCTGAAGAAAGTCGTCGCCGCCTCCATGGCTGGCACGGTCGTCGAATGGTACGAATTCTTTCTCTACGCCTCGGCAGCCACCCTCGTCTTCGGCACCCTGTTCTTTCCGAACGCGGGCAGCGAGCTTGAGGGCATCATCGCGGCGTTCGCCACCTATGCGGTCGGATTTATGGCACGCCCGATCGGCGGTATCGTCTTTGGCCACTTCGGTGACAAGTTCGGCCGCAAACGCCTGCTGCAGTTCAGCCTCGTTTTGGTCGGCGTCGCCACCTTCCTGATGGGCTGCCTGCCGACCTTCCAGCAGATCGGCTACCTCGCACCGGTTCTGCTCGTACTCCTGCGTTTCATTCAGGGCTTTGCGGTCGGCGGCGAATGGGGCGGTGCTGTTCTGCTCGTCGCCGAGCACAGCCCCGCAAAATCGCGCGGATTCTGGGCCAGCTGGCCCCAGGCAGCCGTTCCCGCTGGAAACCTGCTCGCCACCGCCGTACTCTTCGTGCTCTCCAGCACTCTCTCCGATGAGGCCTTCCTCAGCTGGGGCTGGCGCGTCGCGTTCTGGCTCTCCGCCGTCATCGTGCTCGTCGGCTACTACATCCGCACCAAGGTCAGCGATGCTCCCATCTTCCTCAAGGCGCAGAAGCAGGTCGTCGCCGGCGACAAGAGCTTCGGAATCATCGAGGTCTTCCGTCGCTACCCGCGCGGTGTCTTCACCGCTATGGGTCTGCGGTTCGCGGAGAACATCCTGTACTACCTCGTCGTGGTCTTCTCGATCACGTACCTGAAGATCATCGTGGAGATGGACACCTCCCGCGTGCTGCTCCTCCTGCTCGTCGCCCACGCCCTCCACTTCACTGTCATTCCCTTCGTTGGTCGTCTCTCCGATCGAGTCGGCCGTCGCCCGGTGTACTTTGCGGGCGCCGTTCTGGGTGGCACCTGGGGCTTCTTCGCGTTCCCCATGATGGACACCGCCAACGAAGCCGTCATCATCCTCGCGATCATGCTGGGCCTGATGTTCCATGCACTGATGTACGCGGGCCAGCCCGCCATCATGGCCGAGATGTTCCCCACGCGCATGCGCTATTCCGGCGTCTCGCTCGGTTACCAGGTCACCTCGGTGATCGCGGGCTCCATCGCCCCGATCATCGCCGTGAGCCTGCTCTCCGCCTTCGGGTCATCGGTGCCGGTAGCCATCTACCTGGCGGCGGCCTGCCTCCTGACGGCCCTCGTGGTGCTGAGCCTCAAGGAAACGCGCGGCCTCTCGTTGCACGACATCGATGCCGTGGATGCCGCCGCAGTGGCTGATCGCGCCGCCGAGGCCTCCGATCTCGCCGGGTCTGCCCGCCGATAGCCCGTGCGACGCGCCCGCTGATCAGTCGGTGAACGCCGCCGGTCGATGCGAGATCTCGAGCGTGATCGCCTCGATCGCGGCGCGTACCACCGGCGAGCGCAACGATTCGGCCCGCACGACCGCCCAGATCGGCAGCTGGCGCTGAAAATCGTGGGGCAGCACCGGAACGAATTCCCTTCGATCGTGTACCAGAAAGTTGGGCAGGAGCCCGATGCCGGCACCCGCCTGCACCGCCTCCAGCTGGGCGAACAAACTGGTTGATTGAAAAGTCGTGGCGGGCTCCGGCAGCTGCGACGACCGGTAGCCGAGGTCGGTCACGAGCAGGGCGCTTTCGACGTAGGACACAAAACTGTGCGCCTTAATATCCTCAAGCGACTCGGGCACCCCACGGAGGCTCAGGTAGTCGCGACTGGCATAGAGCCGTAAGAAATAGTTCGTGAGAAACATCGCCTCGGCATTGCTCACGTCGTTGCGCCCGGCCACGATCTCGAGGTCAACGCCCGACCGGTTCTGACTCACCTTGCGGGTAGCGCTGAACATTTCGATGTTGATCCGCGGGTGGCTTCGCTGCAGCTTCGCCAGGGCCGGCGTCACAATCTCGGCACCGAACCCGTCGATCGTGCTGATGCGCAACAGCCCCGAGAGCGGGTCGGACTGGCTGATCGCCGTGGTGAGGGCGCCGAGCCGGTCTTCGATGGCCTCGGCAGCATCGACCGCGTGCCGGCCGAGTTCGGTGAGTTCCCAGCCGTGCGGGCTGCGCTCAAGCGTGCGGCCACCCAGTTCCTGATCGAGTGAGAGGATGCGCCGCGAAATGGTCGTATGCGTGGTGCCGAGCGCCTCGGCGACCGCATTGAACCGGCCCAGCCGGGCGACGGTGAGCAACACGAGCAGGTCGTTCGGGCTCGGCAACTGGTGTGAACCCACTGATCCATCCTTTCGAGAATGTGCATCTGCGCACATACCCCCTGTGAAATATTGCCTTGATTGCACTCTATCCGGCTGCGAGGGTGGAGACAGTACCCAAGCAAAGGAGCTTCATCATGTCAGTAGTCGCGTGGATCGGGTTGGGCAACATGGGGGGACCCATGTCAGCGAATATGGTGGCCGCCGGCCATGAGGTGCGCGGGTTCGATCTGAATCCGGATGCCGTCGCTGGGGCCGTCACTGCCGGCGCCATCGCCGCCGCGAGCATCGCCGAAGCCGTCGCCGGTGCCGACGTCGTCTTCACCATGCTGCCCAAGGGCGAGCACGCCCGGGCCGTCTATTTCGGTGACAACGGTGTACTGGCTCATACCGACACGACGACCCTGCTGGTGGACTCGTCGACGATTGACATTGACACCGCGCAGGCCCTGCACGATGCGGCTGCGGCGGCCGGCTTTCGCTTCGTCGACGCGCCCGTCTCGGGTGGCATAAGCGGTGCTACGACCGGAACCCTCACTTTCATGATCGGCGGCGAAGCCGGCGCTGTTGCCGACGCCACCGTATTCATCGAGCCGATGGCCGCCAACATCATTCCCACCGGCGGTGCCACGACCGGCCAGGCGGCCAAGATCTGCAACAACCTCATGCTGTTCATCAACCTCGCCGCAACCGCCGAGGGCGCCGTTCTGGCCGACCGGCTGGGACTGGACAAGCAGGTGTTCTGGAATATCGCCTCCGTTTCCTCGGGCGACAGCTGGGCGCTACGCACCTGGTACCCGGTCAAGGATGTCGTCGAGACGGCCGCCGCCAACCGGGACTTCGCCCCGACCTTTACCACCGCGCTCGCGAGCAAAGACATCGGCCTGGCCATCGCCGCAGCGCGGGCGACCGACACGCCCCTGGAGATCGGCGAGCACGTCGCCGAGCTGTTCCAACGGCTCATCGACCAGGGTGAGGGCGGTAAGGACTGCTCCATGATCGTCAAACTCGTCGACGGCACCCTGCAGCCGCGCGCCTGATCCCTGTTCCCCAGTAGAAAGAGCACTCTCATGCACACCATTCCCCACTACATCAACGGCCAGCGCGTCGAGACGGCCGACCGCTTCGGGCCGGTTTTCAATCCTGCTACCGGCGTGCAGGAAAAACAGGTCGTGCTGGCCTCCCGCGCGGTCGTGATCGATGCCATCGACTCCGCCAAAGCCGCCCTGCCCGAGTGGCGAGCCAGCAGCCTGGCCAAGCGCACGGCCATCTTCTTCAAGGTGCGCGAACTACTCGCCGAGCGCACGAATGACCTCGCCGCGATCCTCACGAGCGAGCACGGCAAGGTCCTCTCCGACGCGGCCGGTGAAATCACCCGCGGGCTCGAGAACATCGAATTCGCCACCGGCCTCGCACACATGCTCAAAGGAGATTTCTCGCAGCAGGTCTCCCAGGGAATCGACGTGCACTCGGTACGCCAGGCCGTCGGCGTCGTCGCCTGCGTCACCCCCTTCAATTTTCCGGCCATGGTGCCGCTGTGGATGATCGGCAGCGCTCTCGCCTGTGGTAACACCGTGTTGCTCAAGCCGAGCGAGAAGGACCCATCCTCGGCCATCTTCATCGCCGAAATCTTCGCCGAGGCCGGCCTACCTGCCGGCGTTCTCAACGTGGTGCAGGGCGACAAGGAGGCCGTCGACGAATTGCTCGACAACCCCGAGGTGAAGGCGATCAGTTTCGTCGGGTCCACCCCCATCGCGAAGTCCATCTACAGCCGGGCGGCCGCAAACGGCAAGCGAGTGCAGGCCCTGGGCGGCGCCAAGAACCACATGGTCGTGCTGCCCGACGCCGACCTTGAAATGGCAGCGGATGCCGCCATCAACGCCGCCTACGGATCCGCCGGGGAACGCTGCATGGCCGTGAGCGTTCTCGTGGCCGTCGGCAGCATCGCCGACGACCTCGTCGGCGCCATCGAAAAACGTATGAAGAAGCTTCTCGTTGGCCCCGGAACCGATCCAACCTCGCAAATGGGCCCGCTCATCACCGGCGAACACCGTGACCGGGTCGCGTCCTATCTGGGAGCTGCCGAGGCAGCCGGCGCCACGATGGTCGTCGACGGCCGGGCGGCGAACTTCGATAGTGACGGCTTCTTTCTCGGCGTCAGCCTGATCGACCACGTTACCCCCGGCATGAAGGTTTATGATGACGAAATCTTCGGACCGGTACTCTCGGTCGTGCGCGTTGACACCTTCGATGAGGCCGTGACGCTCGTCAACGAGCACGAGTTCGGCAACGGTGTCGCCCTGTTTACCCGCGACGGCGGGGCGGCCCGGCAGTTCGAGTTTGAGATCGAGGCCGGAATGGTCGGCATCAACGTACCAATTCCGGTGCCGGTCGGATCGTTCTCATTCGGCGGGTGGAAGAATTCGCTCTTCGGCGACGCGCATATGTACGGGCCCGACAGCATCCGCTTTTATACCCGCGGCAAGGTCGTCACCACCCGCTGGCCCGACCCGGCCACCTCCGAGATCGACCTCGGTTTTCCGCAGATGGCGTGAACATCTCGGGCCCCCGGCAATGCGGGGCCCGGGTGTGCGGTCACGCGATCGGGTTAGGGTGTGGGGGTGCCGCCCGATTCGAGAGCAAACCCCACCGCCACCCGCGAGTTCCTGGCCGGAACGGGTTTTCTCGGCCGCGGCCTCAGAATGTGGATCACCTCCCCGCGCCTCATGCTGCTCGGCGCCCTGCCAGCGCTCATTGTCGGCATTCTCTATCTCGCCGGCATCGTAATGCTCTTGGTCAACCTCGAATCGCTATCCGCCCTGATCAGCCCGTTCGCGAGCAATTGGAGCGAGCCGTGGCGCACGGGCACCCGGGTCGTGGCCGGCGCAGCGGTCGCGGCTGCCAGCATCCTCGTTCTGGCTTACACCTACGTGGCCGTGACGCTGCTGGTGGGCGACCCTTTCTATGAACGTATCTGGCAAGCCGTGGAGACTGATCTCGGCGACGCGCCGATCGATCTGAAGCGGGGCCTCCTTGGCAGTGTTCTCCGGTCCGTCTTCGACGCCCTTCGGCTATTCAGCCTGACCGTGCTGGTCGCCATCGTGCTGCTGCTCTCCGGCCTGATTCCCGGGCTCGGCCAGCTGATCGCTCTCGTTGTCGGGGCGCTGTTGGGCGGCTGGATCCTCACCCTCGAACTCACCAGCTTCGCCTTCGACGCCCGCGGCTTCAGCCTCACTCAGCGGCGGCGGATGCTGCGCACCCACCGAGCCCGCAGCCTCGGTTTCGGTGCGCTCACCTACCTCTTGTTCCTGATTCCGGGCGCGGCCGTCATTGTCATGCCCGCCGCGGTCGCGGGGGCGGCCCTGCTCAGCCGAGACGTTCTTGCGTCGTCGACACCGGCTTAACCGACCCGTTACCGTGTGCGGTGAATGATGCGTCCGCTGCGTGCCGCGATCGCTCGAACGACGTGTGGACGGGCGCCCACCCAAATGCCGGCCGTCATCAGGAGCGAGCCGACGAAAATCCAGACGCCCGTCCAGCCTCCATCGGTGCGCGCCGCATACATGTGATTGAGATTGGCGCGGGCGCCGGTGGTGAGCACGAGGCTGACGTGCACGGCGATGAAGGCCACGAAGAAAACCAGTACCGCGAAGTGCAGCCTGCGCGCCAGGGACAGGGGAAAGAGCTGATCGAGCCACCGGAACCGCGAAGACAGACCCGGTGATATGCGCAGACCCGTCGCGAGGGCGATCGGCGCCGCCACGAACACGACCACGAAGTAGCTGAGCAGCTGAAGCGCGTTGTAGTACGCCCAGCCGGAGGAGGTTGGCCAATCGAGTGAGGCATATTGCAGGCCGGCCGATACCGCGTTGGGAAAGACGTCCCAGCTGGTGGGTACGACTCGCAGCCATTGACCGGTCGCGAACAGCAGAACATAGAACACGATGCCGTTGACGACCCAGAGGGTGTCGAAAACGATGTGCTGCCAGAGGTCGAGGGTGATGCGAATCGGCGGGTTCCTGGTGCGAAACAACCCCGTGTTCCTGCGCGTCCAGTAAATAGAGGGACGTTTGGTGGTGCGCACCTGCCATCCGGTGCGAATGACGAACAGGATGAAGAAGGCATTGAGCCCGTGTTGCCAGGACAGCCAGACCGGAATTCCGATCGGAGTCGAAACCGAATGGGTGGAGATGCCAGGGTAGCTTTGCATAAACGATTCGGTCAGGGGCAGGGCGCGCACGCCGTTCGCCGCGAGCACGACGAGGGCCAGGGCAACGAGCACGGCAGGCACAATCCAAGCCAGCCGAAACCAGGGGTTCAGTTCATTCAGCCCAAACATCCGCACCGAGGAGGCACTGCGTCGGGAGCCCGTCGTCATCGCGATCCGTTCTCGCCGGGGCGGATTCCCGCAGCGTCTCCGCAAGGTTACTGGCCCACCCTGACCGGATGTCGACCAATGACGCGGCAGGTCACATTACCGGGCCAGCCGCCTCGCCGGGCCTCACACCGGAGCCGCTGCACGTTTACGACACAGGGCCCGTTAACGACACAGGGCCCGTTAACGACACAGGGCCTCCGATTTCTCAGAGGCCCTGACTGTTCGCATGGATTGTGCGACTTACCGCTACCAATCCGCAGTGCGCGAGAGGGGACTTGAACCCCTACGTCCTTTCGAACACTGGCACCTGAAGCCAGCGCGTCTGCCAATTCCGCCACTCGCGCGAACTTAGGAATGCTAGCACTGCGAGGGGGGTCAGCGCCATTCGACGCACGCGTCGCGGGCCGTATCCAGCATGGGCGCGCCCGGTACCGATGAGCGCGCCATGTATAGCTGGCGCGCTCACCGCCAGCTGGCGCGGCGAGAACGGATGCCGACCCGGCTCACCCTCCACCCGCCCGACGGCCCACAGATTGCCCATAATGGGCGTGGAATTCGGTCAGGGATCCTCCAGAGGTAGTATGACTGTTCGTGCCGTTTGCGCCCTCCATGTGGGTTGTCACCCGAGACAAGTAACATGCTCATAGCCAAACGGACCGGATCGGGAGACCTGTGGGCATACTGGATAACTTTGAAAAGGGCTTGGAGCGCGCCGTCAATGGAGCGTTTGCCAAGACCTTTCGGTCGGGCTTGCAGCCGGTGGAAATCACCTCCGCGCTGCGTCGCGAGCTCGACACGAAGGCCGCTGTAGTAGCGCGGGATCGCATTCTCGCGCCCAATCGCTTCACCGTTCGAATGTCCCACGTCGACTATGACCGCATGAACGCGCTCGGTGCCACGCTCATTGACGAGCTCACGGCCCTCGTGCAGAAACACGGCACCGAACAGCGCTACCAGTTCACCGGTGGCATCACTATCACCCTGCACGACGACCGCAGCCTCAGTGAGGGGATGGTGCAGATCGACTCCAGCTCGGTCAAGAGCCCCGTTACCTGGACCCCTGTGCTCGACATCAACGGCACCCGGCACCCGCTGACAAAAGCCCGCACCGTTATCGGTCGCGGCTCCGACGCCGATATCACCATCGACGACACCGGCACGTCACGCCGCCACGTGGAAATTCTGTGGGACGGCAGTGTCGCCCAGGTGCGCGACCTCGGATCGACCAACGGCTCGCAGCTCAACGGCACCCCGGTCAGCCAGGCCATCCTCGAACCCGACTCGATCGTCACCATCGGTCGCACCCGCATCGTGTTCCGCGTGCTCGCCCAGACCGCCCCTGACTCCGGAGAGGCCCCCCGCGCCGCACGACCGGTTGACCCGGGTGCGCAGCGCCATGACATGGGCGGATTCTGGGGGCCGGGCGCATGAACGTCAGCGAACTCACCCTGCTAGTACTGCGAATCGGCTTTCTGCTTCTGCTCTGGCTGTTCATCTTCGGCATCGTCTATGCCCTGCGCAGCGACCTGTTCGGCCACCGCGTGCGCAAGATGAAAGCGGATGCCGCGCCGGTCGCGGCATCTGCTGCACCCGCCGCTGTTCCCGCCGCAGCTCGCGCCACAGCCCCGACCGCCGACGCCTACACGGCCACGGCCCCGCGCGCCAGTCCGAGCGCCGATGCGGGAATGGCCACCAGCACGAACACGACCCGCCTGGTCATCACGAGCGGCCCGAAAGCCGGCACCGAGTTTCCGCTGGGCACCGAAAGCGTCACGATCGGCCGCTCCGGCGATTCCAGCCTGGTCATCCGCGATGACTACACCTCCACGCACCACGCTCGCCTCATGCTCTGGAACGACGAGTGGATGCTGCAAGACTTGGATTCCACCAACGGCACCTTCCTGGCCGGCACCCGCGTCACCGTGCCGACGAAAGTCCCCCTGAACGCCACCGTGAAGATCGGCGCCACCAGCTTCGAGCTTCGGCGGTAAGTCATGGCGACCGTCAGTCACAGTGCAGCCGTATCCCACGTCGGCAAAATTCGCACCAATAACCAGGATTCCGGCTATGCCGGACAGCACCTGTTTGTGGTCGCCGACGGCATGGGCGGGCACGCCGGCGGCGACGTGGCATCGTCAATCGCCACCAAGCGCATCATGGAGGCCGACAAGCCGTACCTGAGCCCGCAGGACGCCGAATTCGCCCTGCAGGCCGCCCTGATCGGCGCCAATGCCCAGCTGGCCGAAACGGTCTTCGAGCACGCCGAACTGACCGGCATGGGCACGACGGTCAGCGCCATCGTGGTGCTGGAGGATGAGGTCGCGATCGCCCATATCGGCGACTCGCGCATCTATCTGTTGCGCGATCAGGAGCTCTCCCAGATCACCATGGACCACACCTTCGTGCAGCGTCTGGTCGACAGCGGCCGCATCACCGAAGCCGAAGCCATGGTCCATCCGCGACGATCCGTGCTCATGCGCGTGCTCGGTGATGTCGAGGCGAGCCCCGAAATTGACACCTCGATTCTGGCCACGGTCGCCGGCGACCGCTGGCTGCTGTGCTCCGACGGCCTCACCGGCGTGGTTTCGCACACGAATATAGCCTCCGCCCTCGCCAGTGGGGCGAATGCGCAGGACGTCGCCGACCTGCTCGTCAAAGAGAGCCTCGATGGCGGAGCCCCCGATAACGTCACCGTGGTGATCGTTGATATCGGCGAAGATGTTGCCCGTACCGACAGCCCCATCGTCGTCGGTTCGGCAGCGAATCCCCTTGCCTTCGGTGAGGAGCCGGGCCGCAACCGCGCCCTGCGCATACCCGCACTGCGTTTGCATCCGGTGCGCGAAGCCCACTTCGAACCCGATTCGCAGGATTACCTGTCCGAATTGATCGAAGAGGATGCCCGCCGCGCGCGCCGCCGCAGGGTCACCTGGCTGGTCGGCGTCATTCTTCTCGTGCTCAGCATCGTGACAACCGCCTTCCTCGGCTACCAGTGGACCCAGACCCGCTATTTCGTGGGAGCCGCCGGTTCCACTGTCGCCATCTACCAGGGTGTGCAGCAGGACATCGGTCCGATCAAACTCTCCAGCGTCTACGACGCCACCAACATCGTCCTCTCCGACCTGCGCGTCTACGACCGTCAGCAGGTCGAGCAGACCATCAGCGCGGGCTCCCTCGCCGACGCGATGGCCATTGTCGAGCGACTGAAGGGCGCGATCGTTGAGTAACGCATCCGCTCAACAGGAACGCCCAGCACCGGCCACGGAGCCGGTGCGTCGTCTGCACCTGCCTCAGAAACTGCGAAACCTGGAACTGTTCCTGTTACTGATCGCCTCCTTCATCAACGCGAGCGCGGTCGTACTGGTGCAACTGGGCGCCCTCGGAGAACTCGATTCGTCCCTGGTGCTGCTCGGCGCCGGGCTGTCGGTGCTGGTCATCAGCCTGCACGTCGTGCTGCGGTTCGTTGCCCGCGACGCCGACCCGTTCATTCTGCCGATCGCCACCGTCCTCAACGGCCTCGGCATCGCCATGATCTACCGCATCGATATCGCCGACCAGCAAAGCGGGTGGGCCAGCGCCGCCGTGCGCCAGACGGTGTGGAGCGCTCTGGCCATTTTCAGTGCCATCGTCGTGCTCCTGGTCATCCGTAATCACCGCATCCTCTTTCGATACACCTACATTGCGGGCCTCATCGGTGTGGTTCTACTCTTTCTGCCGCTCATTCCTGGCCTCGGCCGGGAGATCAGCGGTGCCCGAGTGTGGATCGGCTTCGGGAGTTTCGGCACCTTTCAGCCCGGTGAGATCGCCAAGATTGCCCTCGCCGTTTTCTTTGCCGGCTATCTCGTGCGCCACCGCGACAGTCTCTCCATGGTCGGCAAAAAGTTTCTCGGCGCGCGCTTTCCCCGCATTCGTGATCTCGGTCCGATCCTCGTCGTGTGGGCCCTGTCAATGTCGGTCATCATCTTTCAGCGTGACCTCGGCACCGCCCTGCTGTACTTCGGCCTGTTCCTGGTCATGCTCTACCTCGCTACGGGCCGTCTCAGCTGGGTCTTCATGGGCATGGGTTTGTTCCTTGGCGGCGCCCTGCTAGCCAGCCAGACCCTCGACTACGTCAACGGCCGTTTCACCAACTGGCTCGACGCATTAAATCCCGACGTCTACGAAGCGAGCGGTGGCAGTTTTCAGCTTGTGCAGGGACTGTTCGGACTGGCCAAGGGTGGTTTGCTGGGCACCGGCTGGGGCCAGGGACGTCCGGAACTCACGCCGGTGCCGCAGAGTGACTACATCATTGCGAGCCTCGGCGAAGAGCTGGGACTCGCCGGAATCTTCGCTATTCTCGCTCTCTATCTTTTGTTTGTAGCGCGCGGGTTTCGCATCGGTTTCGCCGGTCAAGACGATTTCGGCAAGCTGCTCGCCGTTGGGCTCGCGTTCGTGGTGGCCCTGCAGTGCTTCATCGTCATCGGCGGTGTCACCCGGGTCATTCCGCTCACCGGTCTCACCACCCCGTTCCTGGCCGCCGGCGGTTCCTCGCTCGTGGCCAACTGGATCATCGTGGCCCTGTTGCTGCGGCTCTCCGACACCGTGCGCAATCAACCCCGGCTGGTGGTCTAATGAATCGCGAACTCAAGCGCATCAGCATCGTCGTGATGCTGATGTTCGTCGCGCTCCTGAGCTCCACGTCGATCATTCAGGCCTTCCAGGCCGATAATCTTTCGGCCGACCCGCGCAATACCCGCACGTTGTACGACAGCTACCAGGTCGAGCGCGGCGCCATCCTGGTGGCCGGTGAACCGATCGCCCAGTCAATGCCGGTCGATGACGACTTCAAGTTTCTGCGCACTTACACCAACCCCGAGCTGTACGCGCCGGTTACCGGGTATATCCCGATCAACGGCGAACCGACCGGCCTCGAAGCCGCCCTCAATCCCGAACTCACCGGCACCTCGAACTCACAGTTCTTCGACAAGATCGGTGCTCTGGTCACTGGACAAGATCCCAAGGGTGCCGCCGTCGGGGTCACGATCGACCCAATCGCACAGCAAGCAGCCTGGGATGCCCTGGGTGACTTCACCGGTTCCGTTGTGGTGACCGAGCCGGCCACCGGGCGCATTCTCGCCATGGTGTCCAAGCCGAGCTTCAACCCAAACCTGCTGACGGTGCACAACAACAGTGAGGTCACCGCGAGCTACGATGCCCTGCTTGCCGACGAGAACGACCCACTAGTCAACCGCGCTATCAATTCGCTCAACCCGCCCGGGTCCGTGTTCAAGCTCGTCGTCGCCACCGCCGCAATCGAATCGGGCACATACACGCCGGAGAGCACCTTCCCGAATCTGAGTGTGTACACACCACCCGGAACCACGAGCATAATTCAGAACTCCGGCGACTCGACCTGCGGTGCCGGCGAGACGGTCACCCTCGCCACGGCCCTCCGGCTGTCCTGCAATATTCCCTTCGCTGAACTCGGCGTGGAACTCGGCGACACCCTCATTCGAGAAACCGCCGAGAAGTTTGGCTTCAACAGCAGCCACAGCATTCCAACGAACGTCACCGCGAGCAAGTACCCCAGCGACCTCAACGATCCGGAGACAGCTCAGTCAGCATTCGGCCAGTTCAACGTGCGAGTGACCCCACTGCAGATGGCCACGGTCAGTGGTGCCATCGCCAACGGGGGTGTCGCTATGAAACCCAACCTGGTCCAGGAGATTCTGGCGCCCAACCTCAGCGCCCTGGAAACTTTCCAACCGGCCCCGCTCGGACGCGTGATGAGCACGCAAACTGCCGCGACACTCACCGCGATGATGATCAACAACGTTCAGGATGGCGCCGCAAGCAATGCAAGAATAGACGGGGTTGACGTGGCAGGAAAAACAGGCACAGCGCAGAACGGGTCAACCGATCCATTCACATTGTGGTTCACCGGCTTCGCACCGGCGAACGACCCGAAATTGGCCATTACCGTTCTCATTGAAGACGGTGGGGGAATGGGACAAACCGGGTTCGGCAACCTTCTTGCCGCACCTGTCGCACAGAAAGTACTAGAGGCGGTGCTGAGCAAATGAGACCCACAACAGGGCTCACCTTCGGGGGACGATACGAGCTGCAGTCGCGCATTGCGATTGGCGGTATGGGCGAGGTGTGGAAGTCCACCGACCTCGTCATCGGACGAAGTGTCGCGATTAAGATTTTGAAGGACGAATACCTGGGCGATCCGGGCTTTCTCGAGCGCTTCCGCGCCGAAGCGCGCCACGCCGCGCTCGTCAACCATGAAGGCATAGCGAATGTCTTCGACTATGGCGAAGAAGATGGCAGCGCCTTCCTCGTCATGGAACTCGTCCCCGGCGAGGCCCTGTCGACAATTCTCGAGCGTGAGCACGTTCTACCGACGGACAAGGTGCTCGACATTGTCGCGCAGACTTCGGCCGCGCTGCACGCCGCCCACGCAGCGGGTCTCGTGCACCGTGACATCAAGCCCGGTAACCTGCTCATCACTCCAGAGGGCCGGGTCAAGATCACCGACTTCGGTATCGCCCGCATCGCCGACCAGGTGCCCCTGACGGCGACCGGCCAGGTCATGGGCACCGTGCCGTACCTCTCGCCCGAACAGGCCAGCGGCCACCCGGCGTCACCGACCACAGACATCTACTCGATCGGCATCGTCGCCTACGAGTCCCTCGCGGGCCGTCGTCCGTTCACGGGCGAGTCCCAGGTGGCGATCGCCATGGCCCAGATCAATGAGATCGCACCAGACCTCCCCGTCACCGTGTCCGAACCGGTGCGCAACCTGGTCTTCGCCTGCCTGGCCAAGAATCCTGCCGACCGTCCAGCCTCGGCCGCCCACCTGGCTCGCGCGGCATCCGCTCTGCGTCGGGGTGACGTGGCCGCGGCCGCCGCGGCCGTACCGTCTGTTCTGGGTGGCCAGACGGCCACCAGCGCCACCATGCTCATGCCCGGTGCCGGAAATGACCAGGCCACCGCCATTTTCCCGGCCACCGGTGCGCCCATCACCCAAGCATCTGCTGCCGCCGAGCCCGAGCAGAAAAAACGCAGCAAGTGGACGTGGCCGCTCATCGCACTCGTTGCCGTACTCGTGATCGTGCTCACCGGTACGCTCATAGCCCTGTTCGCTCAGAACAACGACACCCCGGCCCCGGTTGCGACGTCGGCGACCCCCTCGACCGAGCCGTCTCCATCTCCGTCCCCGAGTCCATCGCCGAGCCCGACACCGACACCGGCACCGACCCCGACCCCCACCAATACCTCCGTGAATCCAGAAGACTTCACTGGGCTGCCCAGTGCCGAGGCCGCCGCGAAGCTCGTGGATATGGGCTTCGTGGCCGATATCGTCACCGGCAACGCGGCCGAGACCGACGACACCGTCGACAAGGTCTACCGGGTCAACCCCACCGGCCCGGTTCCCGCGGGCACGACGGTGAGCCTCACGGTCCATGGACCGGTCGCCACGCCGAGCCCGCCGTCATCACCCCCGACCGCGACACCCTCGCCGGTTGCTCCGGCCGGCACCGTGACGGTGACCTGGAACGCCCAGACCTGCCCAACCGGCCAGACCCTGGCCGGCTATGAAATCGCCACGGAGGGCGGTGCCGCCGTCATCACCTCGGCCAACCCGACCGATGCCAACACGACGACGGCCACTATTACCGCCGGAACCGAACAATTCAAAGTCAAGTTCCGCTATTTCTGTGGTCAGATCGGCTCTGAGTTCTCTCCCACAGCAACCGTTGATGTAACTGGTGCCGCCCCCGTCGGCGAGTAACGTCCCGGTGCGGTGCGGTAAAGTAGCCCTCACTGTGTCCAACCCGAACACGGTGTCTGATTGTGGGGGAGTGCGTTCGTGACTGACTCTGGCCGTTTGATCGCAGGTCGCTATCGTGTCGGTGCCCTGCTCGGCCGTGGCGGAATGTCTGACGTGCACATCGGCACTGATTCGCGGCTCGGCCGCACGGTAGCGATTAAGTTACTCAAGTCGACCCTCGCGGTCGACCCGGCTTTTCGTACCCGCTTTCGCCAGGAGGCGCAGGCCGCCGCGCGCATGGCTCACCCGACGATCGTGCGGGTCTTCGATGCCGGCGAAGAGACCATCACCGACGAGTCCGGCCACGTATCGCAGATTCCGTTTATCGTCATGGAACACGTCGATGGTCGGCTGCTCAAGGACATTATTCGCGAGGGTCCGATCGAGGCCGCCGAGGCCGTGCGCATCATCGACGGGGTCTTGACCGCGCTTGAGTATTCGCACCGCGCTGGCGTCGTGCACCGCGACATCAAGCCCGGCAATATCATGATCACCAAGTCCGGCCAGGTCAAGGTGATGGACTTCGGCATCGCCCGCGCAATTTCCGACTCGGCCACAACGGTCGCCCAGACTACGGCGATTCTCGGTACGGCCGCGTATTTCTCCCCCGAGCAGGCCAAGGGCGAATCCGTCGATGCGCGCACCGACTTGTACTCGACCGGTGTGGTGCTGTTTGAGATGCTCACCGGGCGCCCACCGTTCCGCGGTGATTCTCCCGTGGCAGTGGCGTATCAGCACGTCAGCGAGCTGCCGGTCAAGCCGTCCGCACTCAACCCCAAGGTGTCGCCAGCCCTCGATTCCGTCGTACTGCGGGCCCTGGCCAAGGACCGTTTTTCCCGGTACCAGAGCGCCGTGGAGTTTCGCAACGATGTCGAGACCGCCGGGTCGGGCCAGATGCCTATCCACCGCACCGGGGAAGAGGTGGGGGCCGGTCTGTTTGGTGCTGTGCCCACAGCCGTTACCGGTTCGGCCCTCGCCCTCAAACAGCTGTCCGAGGATCAAACAATGGTGCGCACCCAGCGGCGCCCCCCGGTGATCTGGGTCTGGGCTGGCATCGTGTGCGTCATCGTCATCGTCGTTGCGGTCATGATCTGGGTCGCTAACCTGCAGCCCTCGGTGGAACTGCCCGATAGCTCCCGCCAGATACCCTCCCTCACCGGCCAGACCTACGATGAGGCCCAGAACACGCTGCTCGATCTGGACCTCGCGGCGACCCGGGCTGAGGAGTCGAGCACCACCGTGCCGGTCGACCAGGTCATCCGCACCGACCCGCCAGCCACCACCATTGTCAATCCTGCAGACGTGATCAAGGTCTTCGTGTCAACCGGGCCAGTACCCGTTGTCGTTCCCGACGTCACCAATCAGCCCCTAGCGGATGCCCAGGCCGCGATCGAAGCGATCGGTCTCGTTTCCGGGTCGGTTACCGCCGAGAACTCTCCCACCGTCGCCGTTGATGTTGTCTTGCGCACCGACCCGCCGGCCGCGGCCGCCGAGTCCGCCGGCGTCACCGTCAATTACATCGTCTCCAGCGGTCTCGTCACTCTCGGAGACCTCACCGGCCAGTCCCTTGTCGCTGCGTTCGACTTCGCCACGAACCTCGGTCTGGTACCCAGCTCCGAGGTGAGCCGCGACTGCGACCAGGAGGATGACTCCTTGGTCATAGCTCAATCCCTAGCGCCCGGTGACGTTGCGCAGAGCTCCGAGATCACCCTCACCTACTGCGTCTCCTCCTAGCCCCGTTCTCTGCACCGGGCCCGGGCCCGGAACGCGGGCCCATGATAGAAACTGGGCCTAGGTTCATACGGTGGGCCCGGTGCATGACTCTGCCCGTGCGCGGAGCACCGGCTGGAGCTGCGCGGCGGTTAGCTCAGGCGCAGGAGCGGGTGCAGGGACTTCGCGGTCTCCTGCGCACCCGCCAGGCCGGTCAGGGCCAGCCAGTTACCGAGCATGCGGTAGCCGCCCTCGGTCAGCACCGACTCCGGGTGAAACTGCACACCGAGAATAGGAGCGGATGCGTGCCGCAGCCCCATAATGACGCCGCCCTGCGTGCGCGACGTCACGATGAGGTCACTCGGCACGGTCGACGCAACCACGGCGAGCGAATGGTATCGGGTGGCCGTGAAGGGTTGCGGCACGCCGTCGTAGAAGTCGCTGCCATCGTGCGTGATGAGCGAGGTCTTGCCGTGCATGAGTTCTTCGGCATTGGTCACCGTGGCACCGAAGGCCTCCGCGATAGCCTGATGGCCGAGGCACACGCCGAACAACGGCAGGTCGGCGGCGAGGGCCGACTCGACCACGGCGATAGAGACCCCGGCATCTGACGGCTTACCCGGACCAGGTGAGACCAGCACGCCGTCGTAGTCGGCAATGCGGGACGCCGCATCCGCTTTGTCGAAGGCGTCGTTGCGCACGACGTCGGTTTCGGCACCGAGCTCCATGAGATAACCGTTCAGGGTGTACACAAAACTGTCGTAGTTGTCGATTACGAGAATGCGGGTCATGGGCTGCCCACCGTCGCTTCCTGGTTGTTAAGAATGCCGTCGATCCATGGGTATACCCAGGTGGACAGCGCTGCGAGTACGGCTGCCACGAGAATCAGAACAAGAATAATGCGCACCCAGATCGGTCCGGGAAGAACACGCCACAACGCTGCGTACATGAGAGCCTCCTAGCCCTGGGCTGCGATGATCGGGGCGAGCTCGGCCGGAGCACCGGCCGAGAGAGGTTGCCACGATTCGAGCACGCCGTAGGCGATGATCCGTTCCGCCGTGGAATATAGTGGGTTGCAGCTGGTCAGGGTGATGATGGGGTCAACCGCACTTCCGTTGGGATTATTCGGAACGGCTGCCAGCACCTGCACCTGTGACGGCGCGACATACTCGGTGTCGCGGTACCGGTACGTATAATACCCATCGGCGGTTTGCACGTAGATTGCATCACCGAGCTGCAGTTCGTTGATCAGGTGCATGCCGCCACCGAAAGCACTGCGGTGCGCGGCAACAGCGAAGTTTCCAACCTCGCCCGGCATCTGCGTGCCCGAATAGTGCCCGATACCGAGACGATTGCTGTTCAACACATCGTGGCCGGTTCCTTCAGCAATGGTGCGGTGATAGTCGGCGCCGAAACGCGGCACGTACAAGACCGCGAAGGCTGTGGTGTTCGCGGGAGCGTCGGCCACAATCGGGGCTCCATGGTCGACGGGTGCCGCCACTATGGTCGGTTCAGCCGGGTCAACGCTCGGCACGGGTTTGGGCATCGAGGTGTCCCGCGCTAACCAGTCCTGACTGATCTGGCTCGCCGCATCCGATTGCGAGTTGGCCATGATCATGTCATTCCACCAGAGCTGCCAGCCCAGAAAGAGCAGCACGAGTGCGCCCGCGGTGATGAGCACCTCACCCAGCACTCCGACGACGGTGATCTTGCCCGATTTAGGCCGACGCGGTCGCTTGGCACCCTCCGCAGCTGTTGTGTCGTTGCCAACCATCGCGTCCGGCACTACCGGCGTTCCGTCGGGCACGGACGCGGCGGAATCGTCAGCGCGTGGACACATACTCCAAGTCTACTGACCTGACACACCCTTCCGACTCCGCACGAAATCCACTCGAACAGGCTGAGACGGTAGGATCACACCATGGCACGTAAGAATCCCCGCACCCGGCCCGCCCGCACTGAAGTCGCCCGCTCGAGCGAGGACGCGCCCAATGCCGTCTGGTTCAAACCGGTCATGTTTGGTTTCATGCTGATCGGCCTGGCTTGGATTATCGTGTTTTACGTCAGTGGCAGCCAGCTACCCATAGCGGGACTCGGTGCCATGAACATTTTGGTCGGCTTCGGAATCGCTTTCATTGGCTTTCTCATGACAACCCGCTGGCGCTGATCCAGCGACCCCAAACTGTCACCAACCCCACATCGAAACATCACCGAGTCTTGCCTGACCGGCTACCGTCGGGGTTTAAGACGGGTAATGACACGGGTGTAATTATCCCCATGTGGATAGACCTGTGGATAACTCGACCGTGAGCAACCCGTAGGCTGCCCGTAAGCCGCCGGTGCTCCCCCTGGCCCGCTAGTTCACGAGGAAGCGGGCGAAGCTCAAGAGCACCAGCACGGCAGCGAATGCGCCGATCAGCCCGACCTGCAGCGATTTCTGTCGTATGCGCCGCGTCTGCACGTAGATCAGACCGAGCAGGGCTCCGCCGATGATTCCGCCGACGTGAGCCTGCCAGGCAATATTGAGCCCAGGGATGAATCCGATCACGAGGTTGATCCCGATCAGCACGAGCAATTGCTTGGCATTGCCGCCCAGTCGGCGCTGGATCACCAGGAACGCGCCCATGAGGCCGAAAATGGCACCGGATGCGCCCACAACGGGTGTGAAAGGATCCGCCAGAAACAATACGCCGAGTGAACCAGCCAACGCGCTCAGAAGGTATAGCGCGAGATAGCGACCGCGCCCGAGAAGGTCTTCGAGGAACTGGCCAAAGATCCAGAGCGTGTACATGTTTAGTAGGACGTGAAAAATGGATCCGTGTACGAGGGCGGTGCTGAGCAGGCGCCACGGCTCAAAGCTGCCGGGCTGAGCGTACACCCCGGCGTACCACAGCAGACTGGTGAGTTGAGAACCAAACACGAATTGCAGCAGGTACACGAAAAGAGTGATTCCGATAATGGAATACGTCACCGTGGGCTGCCCACTGCCCGTCAAGCGGGTAAGAACTGCCGGCTTCGTTCGGGGAGCATTCTTGCGTTGCTCGCGCATGCACTCAGGGCAGACAACCCCGACGGCTGCCTGAGTCTGACACTCCGCGCAGATGGTGCGTCCACAACGCTGACACAGAATGAAGCTCTGCCGCCCCGGGTGACGGTAACAAAAATTCGCCGCCGAGGTCGGCAGATCGCTCATTCTGCAAAGATGTGCTGGTTAGACGGACTCGACGGAGACGCTCTGAATGGAGACGTCCTCGAGCGGACGGTCGCGACCGTCGGTGGCGACGGTGGCAAGCTTCGCGACGATCGCACGGCTGTCCTCGTCTTCAACGGCTCCGAAGATGGTGTGCTTGCCCTGCAGCCAGGTGGTCGGTACGACGGTAATGAAGAACTGTGAACCATTCGTGCCGTGGCCGCCCTGGGTACCCGCGTTGGCCATGGCGAGCACGTAGGGCTGGGTGAAGTCGAGGTCGGGGCTGATTTCGTCATCGAACTGGTAGCCGGGGCCACCTGTGCCCTGGCCGAGCGGGTCGCCGGCCTGAATCATGAAGTCTTTGATAATGCGGTGAAAGATCGTGCCATCGTAAAGCGGCGTGGTGGACGCGACGCCCGTAGCGGGGTGCTTCCACTCAAGCTCGCCGGTTGCGAGGCCGACGAAGTTCTTGACCGTCTTCGGCGCGTGATTGCCGAAAAGATTGACCTTGATCGGTCCGAGGGTGGTGTTCAGGGTGGCGACAGCGGTGTGCTTAGACATACATCGATTCTTGCACAGCAATCTCCACCGATTCTGATTGCCGGCACCGGCTCCCAGTGCATTCGCTGGCAACACGGCGATTGAGTGGCAAGATGGGCACTCAGTGGCAAGATAGATACACATTAGCCACACAAACAAATGGAGGGTCCAGATGAGCCTGTCACGCAAGCGCCGCAAGGAACTCACTCGGCTGCGCAAAAGCGCAGACGAACTATGGAGCCACCAACAAGAAGTATTGGAGCGAGCGAACGTACTCGCTCGCAAGGCCGGGCAAGAGGCCGGCGTCCTGGCACGTGAAGAAGTGGCCCCGCGCGTACGCAAGGGTTACGACCACTACGTCCGCCCGGGCGTCACCGCCACGCAGGACGCTGCCGACGGTGTGCGCCGCCGCGTCGTCAACGATGTTCTTCCCGGCATCGGTTCGGCCATCGGCACTGTGATGTCCATTGGGGACGTCGCTCGCGACGCCCGCGTGCGGGCCGCACTGGGTCGTATCCGCCTGCAAAAGCCCGTTGTCGTCGAACCCAAGGGCCCGGGAGCTGGAACCTACTTCGCCCTCGGTCTGGCCGTCGTTGCCGCTCTGGGCGTCGCCTACGCCGTTTGGCAGACATTCCGTGCCGACGACGAACTCTGGGTCGCTGACGACGAGGTCGAACCGGCCACGCGCCAGGAAGACTAGGGCAGCCGTTCACCAGCTCGTGCAGGGCCCGCATCCGCTGGATGCGGGCCCTGCGTCGTTAACGGATGCTGACGCCGGGAGATGAACGAAAAAGGCCCGTCCGAAGACGGGCCTTTCACCTGAACTGTGGAGCCACGGGGAATCGAACCCCGGACCTCCTGCTTGCAAAGCAGGCGCTCTACCAATTGAGCTATGGCCCCGATTTCTCAGGCCGAGCTTCAGTTCCCACTGAATATCGGAATGAATCTGGTACTGCGTGGGGATACCGGGATTTGAACCTGGGACCTCTTCATTATCAGTGAAGCGCTCTAACCAACTGAGCTATATCCCCCTCTTGGGCAGATTGAAGACTACCGGAATCTGGCCGGAACCTGAAATCGAGTCACTCACCCTCCGGACATTCACCGAGAATTCGGTTCGTCCGAGCTATTTCAGGGGGGAGAAACAGCCCTCGATGGTTCTTAGAAAGTCGTGCTGCGACTAGCTTTCTTGAGGATCTAGTTATTGGTGAATCCCACGAGCAATCCGCCAGTGAGTTTAACGCTCAGGTTGTAGAGCACGGCGTAGATGGCCCCGAGCGCGGTGACCACAACCATGTTCAGCACCGCCACGACGACGGCGAAGCCCATAACGTTCCCGATGGAGAGGATGGCGGCCAGGTCGGCCGATTCTCCCGCTACCGTGGCGTACAGGTCGTCAACCTTAGTCAGCACCTCGGTCTGCACGAGCACCGTGTACGTCAGAAAAGTCGCCACGATCGTGACGATACCGAGGCACACCGCCACCAGAAAAGCCAGTTTCACGCTCGACCAGAAGTCGACGTAGACCAGTTTGAGACGAACCTGCTTGCTCGCGGTCTTGCGAGTCGACTTCTTGGCGAGTTTTTCAGCGACGCTACTCATTCGGTGTCTCTACTTTCCCTGAATCACGTTCGAAATCCGCGCCGTCTTCGGCACTGCTGGCGAGCGCACTAACCGGTGTGTCAATGTGCGTTACGCCATCTTCGTCAATGGTGACCAGATTTCGTTCGCTGTTTTTCGCGATGGAAATGATTCTGTCTTCATTCGCAAATTTAGCGAATACCACGCCCATCGTGTCCCGACCCTTGGCCGGAACTTCGGCGACGTGAGAGCGTACCACCTTGCCGCTGGCAAGAACGACCAAAACCTCGTCCTCGGCGTTCACGATCAACGAGCCGACCAGATCGCCCCGGTCGTCATTGAGTTTGGCCACCTTGATGCCGAGGCCGCCCCGATTCTGCAGCCGATACTGGTCGGCGGCGGTGCGCTTGGCATAGCCACCTTCGGTGACCACGAAGACGTATCCGTTGTCATTGATGACAGCTGCGTCGAGCAGGGTATCCTCGCCGCGGAAGTGCATACCGATCACGCCGGACGTGCTGCGGCCCATGGGGCGTAATGCCTCGTCGGTGGCCGTGAAGCGAATCGACATGCCCTTGCGGGAGACCAGCATCAGGTCGGAATCGTCTTCGACGAGCAACGCCGAAACGAGTTCGTCGCCCTCGCGCAACTTGATCGCGATAATGCCACCGGTACGGTTGGTGTCGTATTCGCGCAGAGCGGTCTTCTTGATCAACCCGTCGCGGGTCGCAAGGGTGAGGTATTGGGCAACCTCGTAGTCGCGAATATCAAGAATTTGGGCAATCTCTTCGCCCGGCTGCAAGGCGAGCAGGTTCGCAACGTGCTGGCCCTTGGCATCACGGCCGCTCTCCTGGGCTTCGTAGGCCTTGGCGCGGTAGACCCGGCCGGTGTTAGTGAAGAACAGCAGCCAGTGGTGCGTCGTAGTGACAAAGAAGTGTTCGACAACGTCATCGGCCCGCAGTTGGGCACCCTTGACGCCCTTGCCTCCGCGGTGCTGATTACGATAATTGTCACTGCGGGTGCGTTTGATGTAACCGCCGCGGGTGACGGTGACGACCATCTCCTCTTCCGGAATGAGGTCTTCGATCGACATATCGCCGTCAAAGCCGAGCATGATTTCGGTGCGGCGGTCGTCGCCGAACTTCGCGGTGATCTCAGCGAGTTCTTCGCTGATGATCGTGCGCTGACGCTCAGGGCTGGCCAGAATCGACTTGAACTCCGCGATCTGCAGTTCGAGTTCGGCGGCCTGGTCGATAATTTTCTGGCGCTCCAAGGCAGCGAGGCGACGCAGCTGCATGGTGAGGATGGCGTCAGCCTGCAGTTTGTCGACGTCGAGCAGGTCCATGAGGCCTTCACGGGCGTCGTCGACCGTGTTTGACCGACGGATGAGCGCGATCACCTCATCGAGCGCATCCAGCGCCTTGAGGTAGCCGCGCAGAATGTGGGCATCCGCTTCGGCCTTATTCAGTCGGAATTGGGTGCGCCGAACGATGACCTCGATCTGGTGCGCAACCCAGGCCGAGATGAATCCGTCGAGGGAGAGAGTGCGCGGCACGCCGTCGACGATGGCGAGCATGTTGGCGCCGAAGTTTTCTTGTAGCTGCGTGTGCTTGTACAGGTTGTTCAACACGACCTTGGCGACCGCGTCGCGCTTGAGCACGATCACGAGGCGCTGGCCGGTGCGACCGCTGGTTTCGTCGCGAATGTCCGCGATTCCGCTGATCTTGGCATCCTTGACCAGGTCGGCAATCTTGATCGCGAGATTGTCGGGGTTGACCTGATAGGGCAGCTCGGTAATGACCAGGCAGGTGCGCCCCTGCAACTCTTCAATGCTGACCACGGCACGCATCGTGATGGAGCCACGGCCGGTGCGATAGGCATCGTGAATGCCCTTCACACCCAGAACCTGAGCGCCAGTGGGAAAATCGGGGCCCTTGATGCGCACAATCAGCGCTTCAAGAAGCTCCTCACGGCTGGCTTCAGGGTTTTCAAGGAACCACTGGGCACCCGCAGCGACCTCGCGCAGGTTGTGTGGCGGAATGTTGGTGGCCATGCCCACGGCGATACCGACCGAGCCGTTGACCAGCAGGTTCGGAAACCGGGCCGGCAGCACGGTCGGTTCGAGGGTGCGGCCGTCGTAATTATCTTGAAAATCGACGGTGTCCTCGTCGATGTCGCGCACCATTTCCAGCGCGAGCGGTGCCATTTTCGTTTCGGTGTATCGCGGGGCGGCGGCCCCGTCGTTGCCCGGGGAACCGAAGTTTCCCTGGCCGAGGGCGAGCGGATACCGCAGGCTCCACGGCTGAACAAGGCGCACGAGCGCGTCATAGATTGAGGAGTCACCGTGCGGGTGGAACTGGCCCATGACGTCGCCGACCACGCGGGCACACTTGGAGAACGCCTTATCGGGACGATATCCGCCGTCAAACATGGCGTAGATCACACGACGGTGCACGGGCTTCATACCGTCACGCACGTCGGGCAGCGCACGCCCGACGATCACACTCATTGCGTAGTCGAGGTAGGAGCGCTGCATTTCCAGCTGCAGGTCGACCTGGTCGATCTTGCCGTGCTGCACGAGGTGAGCTGCAGCTGCGGCGGCCGTCGCTGCCATCTCCTCGGGGTTGGTCCCGTCGGGGTTGCCCGTGGTGTCGTCAGATGTCAAGGAAACGCACGTCCTTCGCGTTTTTCTGGATGAAGTTGCGTCGTGATTCGACGTCTTCACCCATCAGGGTGGAGAAGATCTCGTCGGCGGATGCCGCGTCGTCCAGGGTGACCTGCAGCAGCGTGCGGGATTCGGGCGCCATGGTGGTTTCCCACAGCTCCTTGTAATCCATCTCGCCGAGGCCCTTGTAACGCTGGATTCCATTGTCTTTCGGAATGCGCTTACCAGCGGCGGCACCATCGTCGAGGAGCGCATCGCGCTCGGCGTCAGAGTACACGTACTGGTGCGGCGAATTCGTCCACTTGAGCCGATAGAGCGGTGGCTGCGCCAGGTAGACGTAGCCGAGGTCAATCAGCGGCCGCATGTAGCGGAACAGTAAGGTCAGCAGCAGGGTGGTGATGTGTTGACCGTCCACATCGGCGTCGGCCATCAAAACAATCTTGTGGTAGCGCACCTTGTCTGGGTTGAATTCTTCGCCGATCCCGGCACCGAACGCTGTGATCATGGCCTGCACCTCGTTGTTGCCCAGGGCGCGGTCAAGCCGAGCCTTTTCAACGTTGAGGATTTTGCCGCGCAAGGGGAGAATCGCCTGGGTTTCCGGGTTACGGCCCTGAACGGCGGAACCGCCGGCCGAGTCGCCCTCGACGATGAAGATCTCGGAGATCGAGGGATCTTTGCTCTGGCAGTCCTTGAGCTTGCCGGGCATACCGCCACCCTCGAGCAGTCCCTTGCGTCGCGCGGTCTCGCGGGCTTTTCGAGCCGCCATACGAGCGTTCGAAGCCTGAAGGGATTTACGAATGATTTCGCGGGCCGGGTTCGGGTTGCGGTTGAACCAATCGGTGATCTGATCGTTGGCGACCTTCTGCACGAATGACTTCGCCTCGGTATTACCGAGCTTGGTCTTGGTCTGGCCCTCGAACTGCGGTTCGGCGAGCTTGATCGAGACGACTGCGGTCAGTCCCTCGCGCACGTCGTCACCGGTGAGGTTGTCATCCTTCTCTTTCAGGATGCCCTTCTCGCGGGCGTACCTATTCACGAGCGTCGTCAGTGCAGCACGGAAACCCTCTTCGTGCGTACCCCCCTCGTGGGTATTGATTGTGTTCGCGTAGGTATGCACGCTCTCGGTGTACGCGGTCGTCCACTGCATAGCGACTTCCAGGGCCATCTTGCGCTCGTGGTCTTCCCACTCAAACGAGATGATGTCGTCGTTGACCAGGTCAGCCTTCTTGGCGCGGTTGAGGTACTCGACGTAATCGACGAGGCCCAGATCGTACTTAAAGGTGTTGGTGACGACTTTGCCGTCGTCCGTACGGTGAGCTTCCCGCTCATCAGTGAGGGTGAGCCGCAGGCCCTTGTTGAGAAAGCCCATCTGCTGAAAACGTGCACGCAGGGTCTCGTAGTCAAATTCGACCGTCTCGAAGGTTTCTTCGCTCGGCCAGAACGTGATGATCGTTCCGGTTTCGTCGTTCGCTTCGCCCTGTTCCAGGGGTGCGTTCGGAACACCATTGGCAAAGCTCTGTCGCCAAATGAAACCCTGGCGGCGAACCTCAACCTCGAGGCGGCTCGACAGGGCATTGACAACGGAGCTTCCCACGCCGTGCAGGCCACCGGAGACGGCGTAGCCGCCGCCGCCAAACTTACCGCCGGCATGCAGAACCGTGAGTACGACCTCGACGGTCGACCGTCCCTCAGCCTTGTGAATATCGACGGGAATTCCACGACCGTTATCTTCGACGCGGATCGCGCCGTCGGCAAGAATGCGAATGTCAATGGTGTCGCAGTGTCCGGCGAGGGCTTCATCAACGGAGTTGTCGACGATCTCATAGACGAGGTGGTGCAATCCGCGCGGTCCGGTCGACCCGATATACATTCCGGGTCGCTTGCGAACGGCTTCCAGGCCTTCAAGAACCTGGATATCGTCGGCACCGTACTCGTGCTCCGGCTCCCGCTCCGCCTCGTTTGGGGATATATCTGGGGACGTGCGTTCGGGCGTCGGTTCAACTGTCATCTGAAATTAGGCTCCTGACCATCGCACGGGCGACCATTCAGTCTACCAAACAGGGGGAGATGAACCGGCCATAATCGCCGTTTGACGCGTTTTGTTCACGCGTTGACCTTATTTGTTGGACTACCCATAGGTATCGCGCGGACCACGCCCTGGAATTGATCTGGGGCCCTTTTTCCACGATGGTGCGTTGGGGCCCTGAAAACGAATCGATTGGATGCCGGCGTCCGGGTACCGATTCGAAATGTGTTCCATGATGACATTGCGCATGAGACGAAGCTGGGTTGCCCAGGCGGTCGATTCACAGTGCACGGTGAGCACACCGTCATCGATTCCGGCCGGTGTTGAATGATTGGCGGTTTCTGCACCGGCCAATTCCGCCCACGACGCAAGAAGTTCGGATTGAGCCAGGGGTGAGTTCCACCCGAGCTGCATGGTGAGTGAGTTAATCGTGTCACCGAGCCCGTGCGGGTCGCGACCCAGTCCAAAAGGAACGCTTGAGCCGGCAACCGGCGCAATTCGCTTGCGGCCGCGTGAGCGGCGAGCGTTCGGATCGCCGAAAATACTCTTGAAGCGCAGGTACACCTGAGCCGCTTCACTGGTAGTGGATTCCACAGAATCGGTCAGCTCGCTCGTTTCACGTGGAACATCGTCGTCAGCCATCGACGACCGCTCCGGCGTGGATGTGAATCGTGTGTGCGCGCAGGGCTTGAGGAATATCTTCAAGCACGGCCGCCGTAATTAACACCTGTTCAAACGATCCAATCGCGGCTGCCAACCGAGCCCGCCGGTCTACGTCGAGTTCAGCAAAGACATCATCCAGGATGAGTACCGGATCACCACTGGCCGAATCCTGCCTGAGCAGCGCAGCGGATGCGAGTTTCAGCGACAGTGCGAAAGACCACGATTCCCCGTGGCTGGCATATCCCTTGGCAGGAAGGCCATTGAGCATGAAGACCAGGTCATCACGGTGTGGACCGGCGAGGGTGATGCCCCGTTCCAGTTCGCGTTTACGCAGTCCGACCAGCGCCATGCGAAAGTTCTCGGTGGTGGATGACGCCACCGGGTCTGATCCAGACTGAGGCACCATGGCGGAGACAGAGCCCGCATCGGCGTCTTCGTCGGCACCCAGGATGCTCAGGCTCGCGACCATCGCCGGTCCGTGATCTTCGTTCACGACGGTCCGGTAGGCGGCACGCAGCGGTTCACCAAGCTGCTCCACGAGTTTGGCGCGTTCGTCGATAATCTCCGAACCAAATTCCACGAGACGTTCGTCCCAAATATCCAGGGTCGAGAGCTGATTGCCGCGCATGCCCGATGCCCGGGCCGATTTCAGTAGGGTATTGCGCTGTTTGAGCACTCGCTCGTAGTCGGTGATTACGGCGGCCAGACGGGGACTGCGTAGCACCAGGAGCTGATCGAGAAATTTGCGTCGCCCCGAGGGATCGCCGCGCACAAGGGCCAGATCCTCGGGAGCAAACACCACACTCGAGAAGTAGCGGGGAAGATCCCGAGTCTTGATCACTGACCGATTGACCTGTGCTCGATTCTGCCCCGTGCGGTTCAGCTGTACCTCGGTCAAAATATCACGACCGTTGTATTCGAGCCTGGCACGAATGATACTGACCTCTTGGCCGGCTCGAATCATGGCCTTATCGGTTGATACCCGGTGTGAACCCAAGGTGCTGAGAAAACCAAGTGCCTCGATAAGATTCGTCTTACCCTGGCCATTGCGCCCGACGATGAGGTTTGAACCCGAAACGAAGCCAACCTCGGCACTCGCATAATTGCGAAAGTCGGTCAGTGAGAGGTGGGTAACCCGCACCAGCGTTAGCGCAGCAGCAGGTTGGGCTGCAGCAGGTATTTGTAGCTGTCCGCTCCGGCCTGCTCGCGTGAGGTCTGGCTGGTGATGAGAACCGGACCAGGTTTATTGGGGTTGTCCGTTTTCGTGAATGAGATCCGCACAAATTCGGAACGCACAGCGCTGAGGCCATCCAGGAGAAACTGCGGTTTGAGCGAGACGACGGTCTCGGTGCCGGAGAGGATGGCATCGATGGTCTCTGAAGCCTGAGCCTGCTCGGAGCCAACCGCTTCGAGGGTGACCCCATCGGTAGCGAATGTGAAACGCAGGGCCGCTTCGCGTTCCAGCACAAGCTGCACGCGTCGGGTGGCTTCGACGAGATCGGCGGTGTTCATCACCGCGTAGTTGTCAACGGCAGTGGGGAATAAACGACGAACCGGAGGAAAATTGCCCTTGATGAGCAGGGAGGTGACGGTCTTCTTATTGGCGGTGAAGGCGATCAGTTCGCGGTCATCGGTGTTGGTGATGGAGACCGAAATCGTCCCACTGTGACCGAAGGTCTTGCCGACTTCCTGCAACGTGCGCGCTGGTACGAGCGCCGTAATCGTTCCTTCAGCGGTGCTACTGCCCGAATCCCAGTCAATTTCCCGAACGGCCACGCGGTAGCGGTCGGTGGCCACCAGGCTCAAGCTGTTTTCAGTGACCTCGAGCTGCACGCCGGTGATGACGGGGGTGACATCGTCTCGCGACGCAGCAACGGCAACCTGGGCAACGGCGGCGGCGAATTCTTCGGCCGGGACGAGGCCCGATTGACTGCTGACCACCGGAATGCTGGGATATTCCTCAACCGGCATAGACAGCAGGGTGAAACTTGCAGAGCCGCAGCTGACCTTGATGCGTGAATTCTCGGTAGAAAAGCGCACTGGTGCGTTGGGGAGACGGCTGGCGATTTCGGCCAGGAGTCGGCCAGAGACGAGAACTTTACCGGTCTCTTCGACCTCGGCCACGATTTCGGTTTGAGCGGAAACCTCGTAATCGAAAGACGAAAGAATTAAGCCGGTAGCGGTGGCTTCGATCAGCACGCCACTCAAGATCGGAAGGGTTGTGCGCTGGGGCAGAAGTTTGACCGCGAAGGACACTGCTTCGCTAAAGACATCCCGATTGGCCTGAAATCTCACGAAACATTCCTTGCGTTCGATGGGCGGATGGGTGGGCCTCAATGCTAGCTGTTGTCACTCGTGTCTTCGTCACCGGTCTGCGAGGAGCCGTTCGCAGTCAAGGTTGTCGGCGAGATAGACGTTAAAGAATTCTTGTTAATCTTCTTAACCGTTGTGGAAACTGTGGATAACTCTGTGAAAACGGCTCAGGCGTTGGGAACTACACGATTGTAAGTTGTGGGCGAGCTGTAGAAGTTTGTCATTCGTTTGGGCACGTGGCTCTGCGTGGAATTACACGTTTCTACAGGCTAGCTTCGAGTTTCTACAGGAACAGCCACGTTGTGAGGGTTAATTCCACAGGGTTATCCACAGGTGTGAAAACTAAAAAAAAAACGGCCCCTCCGGGCCTGCGTGCACTTCACCGGGGTGAAGAAGACGCAAAACCTCCGGCGGAGCCGCTGCTGTGAAGCTGGCTGGCTACCCAGACCTACTTGTAGCGATGATCCTGCTTAATGCGATTGGTCAGTTCGGTGACCTGGTTGTAGATCGAGCGCCGCTCCTTCATGAGCTCGCTGATCTTTTTGTTCGCATACATGACGGTCGTGTGATCGCGGTTGCCGAAGAGCTGTCCAATTTTGGGTAGGGACAGGTTTGTCAGTTCACGGCACAGGTACATAGCGATCTGTCGGGCCGTGGCGATCGCCTGCGACCGGCTGGACCCGTAGAGATCATCAACGGACAGCTTGAAGTAGTTTGCCGTGTTCGTGATGATGTCAACCGGTGCGATGACGTTGTCTTCATCCAGGGTGATGAGGTCTTTCAGTACCGTCTGCACCAGGTTCATATCCACCGGCGTTCGATTGAGACTCGCGAATGCCGTGACCCGAATCAACGTTCCCTCCAACTCCCGAATATTGGAGGAAACTTTCGACGCCATGAACTCGAGAATGTCGTGGGGTACCTGCAATTTTTCGCTCTGTGCCTTCTTGCGCAGAATAGCGATGCGAGTTTCCAGGTCCGGAGCCTGGACATCTGTGATCAAGCCCCACTCGAAGCGGCTGCGCATGCGGTCTTCGAAGCCGGTGAGGTGTTTGGGCGGCAGATCGCTCGTGATGACGACCTGCTTGTTGTGATCGTGCAGGGTGTTGAAGGTGTGAAAGAACGCTTCCTGGGTTTCTGCTTTATTCTGCAGAAACTGGATGTCGTCGATCATCAGAATGTCAATGTTGCGATAGCGCGACTGGAAAGCTGCACCTCGGTTATTGGCGATGGAATTGATGAAGTCGTTGGTGAATTCTTCGGAACTGACATAGCGCACGCGGATGCCCGGGTACAAGCTCATGGCGTAGTGGCCAATCGCGTGCAGCAGGTGCGTCTTGCCCAATCCTGACGAACCATAGATGAACAGCGGGTTGTACGCCTTGGCCGGTGCCTCGGCCACGGCCACCGCCGCGGCATGCGCGAAACGGTTGGACTGCCCGATTACGAAATTATCGAAACTATATTTAAGGTTCAGTCGGGTTTCGTGGGGCTGCGCGGGAACAGCGCCCTCAAACACCGATTGGGACGGGGCTGGCGCCACGGCATCGGGCGGGGTCAAAGTTTGTTGCACCGGTCGCAACGATTCCTGCTCGAGCTCCGGGTTGACGACGACGTAGAAGGTCGATACCGCGGTGGCCTCATCGAGTTGTCCCATCGCGGTAAGCAAGGGAACACGCATCCGCTGGTTTAGCATGCTGGCCGTGAACTCATTGGGCACTTCAAGGTAGAAGGTCCCGGCAGCAATGCCCTTCGGCTCGACCAGACTAAGAAATCCGTACAGCATGGGTGTGATGGTGGCGTCGGATTCCAATGTCGTCAGTACGGACCGCCAGGTCTGGGTTATCGGCGTTTCAACGTCTGCCATGGTTCCTACAATCTGTTTATTCGGGTCATCGCTAAAGTTATCCACCACATGTGTATAAAATCGACCAATTTCTCAGGTTGATGCCACCAACCTGTGGATAACTTGTCCTTACGGTAGTCAATCCCGCTCAGCGAGGCGAATTTCTCCAGTGAAACCGCCCCTGTCAGGTGTTGCCGTGCTGGAGACATTATTGTGGAGAATCTCCCGATTCGAGGCCTGAGTTTGACCGGAGACGGCCGAAGCCGTAGTTTTAATCAGTTGACCCCATCCCGCGGGCTTCCAACTTCTGTGCGCGCTGCTGTTCTGGCCGAGGGGAACTTGGCCGGCGGTGATTCAAATACGTGGAGATTGAACTATGAGCAAGAGAACTTTCCAGCCGAACAACCGTCGTCGCGCCAAGGTGCACGGCTTCCGCCTGCGCATGCGCACCCGTGCCGGCCGCGCCATTCTCGGTGCTCGCCGTCGCAAGGGTCGCACCGAACTCTCCGCCTAGGTTCTAGTGCTCGCCAGGTTCTCGTGCTCGCTCACCTAAATCGCATCACGAGCGGCCGTGATTACCAAGGCGTCGTACGACGCGGAGTGCGAATCGTTGGTGCGCACACCGTTCTCTATGTGCGGTTGAGCCCTGAAGCACCTCCGGGTGCTGTCGGGGCTCCGGTTCGTTTCGGCTTCATCGTCGCTAAGAATGTGGGTGACGCCGTGAGGCGCAATCTCGTTCGCCGCCGTCTCAAGGCAGTTACGTTCGAATTGCTCCATGCGGTGGCACCGGGAACTGACGTCGTTATCCGCGCGTTGCCGACGGCGCGAGATGCGGCTTGGCAGACGTTGCACGATGAAGTTCACCGCAATCTGTCTCGCCCGCTTCCCGTGCGAAAGGGCAAGGCGGCCCGATGAACTCTGTACCCGCGACGATCATCCTGATACCTCGTAATGTGGGTGTTTTGGTTCTTCGCCTGTACCGGGCAATGATTTCGCCGCTGTATGGAGATGTCTGCCGGTTTTACCCGTCTTGCTCGGCTTATGCACTGGGGGCCGTTCAGGAACACGGACTAGCGTGGGGTAGTGCCCTTGCTGTTCGCAGACTGAGCCACTGCCATCCGTGGTCTGAAGGCGGCATTGATGATGTACCACTCAAAAGCACGCGACGCTTTCGTCTGACGAAGTTCGGTTTTGTTGTCCCACCTAGCCACGGAAAGGGCTAACCCACAGTATGGACCTCATAGGTACGATCCTCTGGCCTCTGAAATGGGTGGTCGAGCTATTGCTCGTTGCCTTCCACTGGCTGTTTTCTCAGATGGGCATCGCGGGACTGGGCTTCGACGACGGTCTCACCTGGGTGCTGTCCATCGTCGGCCTCGTGCTGGTCGTGCGTGCCGCGCTCATTCCGATCTTTGTGAGGCAGATCAAAAGCCAGCGAAAAATGCTGGAGGTGGCTCCCCAGCTAAAAAAGATTCAAGACAAGTACAAGGGTAAGAAGGACCAGTTTTCGCGTGAGGCCATGTCCCGCGAGACCATGGCCATGTATAAGAAGACGGGTACAAACCCGCTGAGTTCATGTCTGCCGCTGTTGCTGCAGATGCCGATCTTCTTTGCGCTCTTCTCAGTGCTTAACGACGCCCAGCGCTCGCAAGCCGGCGTCGGGCCGCTTAACAACGCTCTTGCCGTTAGCTTCGGTAACGCCGAACTCTTTGGGCAGGCGCCGCTGCACGACACGTTTGCCTCGCAATGGTCGTTGTGGACCGCTGGCGAGCCGTTCAACGTGATGGTCATGATCATCGCGGCAACCATGGTCGTGCTGATGACCGCATCCCAGTTCATCACGCAGCTGCAAATCGTTTCCAAGAACATGTCCCCGGAGACCAAGGCGAGCCCGATGTTCAAGCAGCAGCGCATCATGCTGTATCTGCTTCCCCTCGTCTTTGCTTTTTCCGGGGTCGCGTTCCCGCTGGGCGTGATGTTCTACTGGCTTACCTCAAACTTCTGGACCATGATCCAGCAGTTCCTGGTTATTCGAAATATGCCGACGCCCGGGAGTGAAGCCGCCAAGGCACGCGAGGAGCGCCTGGCCCGCAAGGGCAAGCTCATCGCCACCGACGGTGACATCATTGTTGTCGAAGAGCCCCCCAAGCCCGCGCAGCGGCAGCAGCCGGTTGGTAAGGCCCGCGCTAAGAAGCAAACTGGCCCGAAGAAGTAGTGGAGATGACCGTGACGGACAAGACCGGCCTGACCGAAGTAAGCCCTGTGGCAAATATTGGAGCCAGCCCCGTCGGGGCTGACAGTGCCGTGCCTACTGCCCCCGGCACAACGGATGCCTCCCCCACTGCTCCTAAAGTCAATGCTGCTCCCGAGACGACTGCTGTGGCCGAGGCCCCACTCACGACCGACCAGCTCGAACGTGAGGGCGACATCGCCGCGGACTATATCGAGGAATTTCTGGATATCTGCGACCTGGATGGCGACATTGACATCGATGCCCGTAATGGTCGTGCCTACCTCTCGGTCAAGGCGTCCGATGCGGATAACCTTCGGGTGCTTTCTAAGCCGGAAACGGTCAACGCGCTGCAGGAGCTGACACGCCTGGCCGTGCAGAACAAGACGGGTTCGTTCTCGCGACTGATTCTGGATATCGGAGGATCTCGAGAAGCGCGCGAAGCTGAGCTCGCCGCCCTCGTAACACGCGCCATTGAGCGCATTGTTGCCGGCGCGACTGACGCTGACCTGCCGGCCATGTCCTCCTACGAGCGCAAGCTGGTGCACGATATCGTAGCCGCCAGCGGCAACTACCGGTCTGAGTCCTCCGGCGAGGGTCGCGACCGTCACACCGTCATCACCGCAGCGTAGTCCAGGCGTTCATGTCGGAATCTGTCGTACCCGCGTCGAACGTGGCCGGTCCCAGGGAGGTGGATACCGCTGTTCCCAGCGAAGCCGCGTCGAAGACCCCGGAACTGGTTGAACTCGAGACTGAGCCGGCCGTCGCGGCCGAACTGTTCGGTGCCCAGATTGACGTCATTCGGCTTTTTACGGCTAATTTAGCTGATCAGGGCGAAATTTTGGGATTGATTGGTCCCCTCGAACTCCCTCGGCTCTGGTCTCGCCACATTCTTAACTGTGCCATTATCGCGCCACTTTTGCGCCCCGGCCTTGTTGGGGACGTCGGTTCCGGGGCGGGCTTGCCTGGTCTGGTTCTTGCCATTGCTCGGCCCGACGTCAACTTTGTGCTGATCGAACCGATGGAGCGGCGGGTGTCCTGGCTGAAGGACCAGGTGGCCGCTCTGCACCTTGGGAATGTGACCGTGGTCCGAGCTCGTGCGGAAGAGGCCCGGTTGGCGCATCCGCTTGACCAGGTTACTGCTCGAGCGGTGAGTGCGTTCAGTAAGCTCATCCCCCTGACCGCTCCCCTGCTGCGCGCCGGTGGCGAGCTCATTCTTTTGAAGGGTGAGGGTGCCGAGCGTGAAGTCGAGGCGTCGGCGAAGGCCATTTATAAGTATCGCCTGCGCGATGTTCAAGTTATTACCCTTGGCGCGGGCGTGCTGCCCGAGGTAACCCGGGTCATCCGGGCTACAGTGGACTAGTCCTGAATGTCACTGTATTTGGTGTTCGGGGGTCCCTTTCGGGTGGCTCATCTACCGTCGATCGTAAAGGTTTCACGTGAAACATCCTGCTGAAGGTCAGCGCCAAGGCAAGGCGGCAGGGTTCGACGGTACAACGCCGCTTGCCCGTGAAATCGCTGAACTGACGCGTCGCCGACAGGTTATCGCCGCGGGCGACCTGCCCAAACCGGAGAAAACTCGAGTCCTGACGATCTCCAATCAGAAGGGCGGTGTGGGTAAGACCACTACCGCCGTCAACCTCGCCGCCGCACTCGCTCGTCAGGGAGCGCGCGTGCTTGTCATTGACCTCGACCCGCAGGGGAACGCTTCAACTGCCCTTGGCGTCGAGCATCGTGCAGAGACGCCGAGTGTTTACGACGTGATCATCAACGACATGCCCATGGATGAGGTCGTACAGAAGAGCCCCGAATTCGGCGCTCTGTTCTGTGTTCCCGCGACCATTCACCTGGCCGGTGCCGAGATTGAGCTGGTCTCTCTCGTGGCGCGCGAACAGCGCCTACGCCGTGCCCTCGACGCGTACTTGGCCCAGATGGCTGAGCCATATGACTACGTCTTCATCGACTGTCCTCCGTCGCTCGGACTCCTCACCATCAATGCATTCGTTGCGGCCCGAGAGGTTCTTATTCCCATTCAGTGCGAGTACTACGCACTCGAGGGACTGAGTCAACTACTCAAAAACATTGCACTGATCGAGAAGCACCTGAACCCAGACCTCATGGTGTCGACGATTCTGCTCACAATGTTTGACAGTCGAACCAATTTAGCGACCCAGGTGGCCAAGGAAGTGCGTGACCACTTCCCTAAGGAAGTCCTTAACGCGTCAATTCCGCGTTCTGTGCGCGTTTCTGAGGCCCCGAGCTACGGTCAGAGTGTCGTCAGCTATGACCTCAACTCCGCAGGATCGCTCTCCTACCTCGAAGCAGCTGCAGAAATGGCCCATCGCGGGGCACCACGAACAGGAGATCAGCAGTAATGGCGAAAAGAACCGGCCTCGGCCGCGGTATCGGTGCGCTCATTCCGGTGCAGGATGATGTTTCAGCCCCTCGGCCCGTCGACGTCTTCTTCCCCCGAGGCGTCGTTGAACACGAACCGCATGCCGCACCCTCCCCCTCCGAGTTGGTTCCTGTGCCCGGCGCCCGGCTTGCGCATCTAAACCCGCACGATATCGTTCCCAACCGGGTGCAACCGCGTACCATTTTCGACGAGGATGATCTGGCCGAGCTCGTCCACAGCATTCGCGAGGTCGGTGTTCTGCAACCGATTGTTGTGCGACCGTTGCCGGATGAGCCCGGAAAATTTGAGCTCGTTATGGGTGAGCGTCGACTGCGTGCGACCAAAGAGGTCGGGCTCGAGACCATCCCGGCCGTTGTCCGGGACACCGCCGACGTCGACATGCTGCGCGACGCTCTGTTGGAAAACCTGCACCGTGCGCAGCTGAATCCGCTCGAGGAAGCATCCGCCTATCAGCAGCTGCTCGCTGATTTTGAGATCACGCAGGAGCAACTGGCCATCCGCATCGGTCGTTCGCGTCCTCAAATCACCAACACCCTCCGGCTGCTGAAGCTGCCGGAACCCGTGCAATTGCGTGTGGCGGCGGGCGTTCTTTCAGCCGGTCACGCGCGTGCGATTCTGTCGGTGGGTGATGTAGCCGGCATGCTGCGTCTAGCCGACAAGATCGTCTCCGAGGACCTGTCCGTGCGCGCGGCGGAGGCGGCTTCGACCGCGATCCCCAGAGTAGCGAAGGTACGCCCGCTTCCCGGGCGTCGTCAAGGTCACCTGGACGAGATCGCAGAAAACTTGGGCGACCGGCTGGATACCCGGGTTAAGATCAGTCTGGGCTCAAGAAAAGGCCAGATCACGGTAGATTTCGCAACAATCGGTGATCTGAACCGTATCCTCACCGTGCTCGGGGAGCCCGGCTTCAGCGCCAGCTAGAGGTGCGGGGCGGTCGTGGTCCCTCGCGATGGTTTCACGTGAAACATGCGGTATTCTTCGAGTGCGTCGAAACCACCGGAATCCGATCCGGCCAGCGTTCACAACGCCAAGTCCCGGCTGGTCGAGCCGGTCGAGCTCAGCTTCCGACCCGCTTAGGGATTACGACGCCAGCTTCCCGCTGCTCGAGCCGGTCGAGACCACATCGTCCCGTCACGCTCCCACGCTCACCTCTACCCACGGTGTTTCACGTGGAACAATCGTTGTCGCTTATACATGGTTCGCCCACGATCGCCCGCTACCTGTAGGGCTCGCGACCCCAAATGCCCGGTGGTCGAGTCGGTCGAGACCACATCGATCCCCCGGCCACAGACTCACAGCAGGGCCTGGAGTGTTTCACGTGAAACAGTTGTCGTAACGTATGAAGGGGGCGCGCACCGCTATCCGCTGTGCAGCAGTAGCGACGTCGATCTCCCGCTGGTCGAACGCGTCGAGACCGCATCGGCTCCCACGCTCCCACGCCCCAGGCTCACAGCAGGGCATTCGACTGTTTCACGTGAAACTACCGTGGGTTTGGTGCGTCCTGACTACGATCACCCGAGCCGTAAATCGTCCATATGCCGGATTTGCCGGTGGTCGAGCCCGTCGAGACCACATTGGCGCTCACTGCTCCCACGTACCTCTCTGCCTACGTTGTTTCACGTGAAACAGTCGACACATCTCGGGGTTCTCACTGTTTCACGTGAAACGACGTTGTGGCGATGCTCTAGCTACCGGACTGTACTGGCGTACGTGGCGAGGGCCGAGTAGGTGGCTCCCAAGGTCTGGCTAGCCGCTTCAATGGCCTGCGGAACAAGTGACGTTTCGGTGAGGCCGGGTAGCACGTTGGCTTCAAGGAACCAGGGGGTCCCTTCCGCGTCAACAATGAGGTCGATGCGGCTGAGATGGCGCAGACCCAGAAGGTCATGAATGCGGATGGCGGAGTCGGAAACGACCATAGAGACCTCGTCGGAGAGGCGCGCCGGGGTGTAGTAGTCGGTTTCGCCCGCGTTATAGCGCGCCTCGAAGCTGAACACGCCGTCTACGGGGACAATTTCTACGATGGGGAGAGCGGTGGGGCCGTCACCAGTGTCGATAACGGCCACCGTGACTTCGGTGCCGTCGACGTACGCCTCGACCAGGGCCGTGTTGGCGTACGTGTAAGCGTCCACCATGGCGCGTGGCAGATCGGCCGGAGAGCGCACGATCGTGACACCCTGCGAGGAGCCGCCGTGGGCTGGCTTGACGACGAGCGGTAGCCCGATCGCACTGACCAGGTGGTCCAGAACGCTCGTGGCACCCAGGTCGCGAAATGTTTCGGTGGAGAGTGCGATCGCCGGGGGAGTGGCGTAGCCCGCCCGCAGCACGAGCTCTTTGGCCGTTGCCTTGTTCCAGGCCAGCGACGCGGCGGGGCCACGTGAGCCTAGAAAGGGGATGCCCGTGGTCGCGAGCAGGGATAACAGGGCACCGTCTTCTCCGGTGGCACCGTGCAGCGTCGGCCAGATCAGGTCGGGAGCTTGTTCAGTGAGGGTGGTGAGCAGGTTTGAGCCTGGATCGAGAACGCTGACGGTGTGTCCCTGGTCGGTCAGGGCATCCGCTACCCGCCGACCGGAACGAAGTGAAACATCTCGCTCGTGGGAGATTCCGCCGGCTAGAATGACAATGTTGAGTGGAGTGAATTCGCTCATGATCAGGTTTTCTCCTAGTTAATGGTGGAGTGGAGGCGAATCTAGGAGATGTTGGCCGGTGGTCCAGCGTAGCGCTGGTTGTTGGCGCCGGGACGGTCGGGGACGGCGCCGAGCGAGCCTGTCCCAGCGAAGGTATCGAGCAAATCGAGTTCGTCGCGAATGACCGTAGCGAGACGGCGGATTCCGACTCGAATATTGTCGGGGGTGGGATAGCAGAACGCGAGGCGCATGTTCCGGCGTCCGTCCCCGTCGGCGTAGAACGCCGTGCCGGGTGTGTAGGCAACGAGCTCCGTGACCGCGCGGGGCAACATAGCTTTGGAGTCGAGCCCGTCGGGCAGGGTGACCCAGACGTAGAAGCCGCCGGTGGGGTTGGTCCAGGTCAGGTCGGGCAGGTACTCGTCCAGCGCAGCGAGCATGGCATTCTTGCGGTCGTGATATACGCTGCGGAAGGTATCGATTTGTCCCTTCCAATCCGCCGTGGACAGGTATTCCGAAATGACCATCTGGGTGAAGGAGCTGGGGGAGAGTACGGCAGCCTCATTCGCGAGAACGAGTTTCTCGCGAATCGCGTGCGGTGCGAGTGCCCACCCGACCCGAAAGCCGGGCGCGAGGGTTTTGGAAAAGGTACCGAGGTACACAACGCCGTCGCGCTCAAGCGAACGGATGGCATCCGGTGCCGGCTTGTTGAAGTAGAGCAGGCCGTACGGGTTGTCCTCGAGAACCAGAATGTTGTTCGAGCGGCAGATCTCGAGAATTTCCTGGCGACGTTCCCAGCTGAGGGTCACCCCGGCCGGATTGTGAAAACTCGGGATCGTGTAGAGGAATTTTATGGTGCGTCCGGTGGCCTTGAGGGCAGCGATGTGCTCGATCAGTGCGGCCGGGATCAGACCATTCTCGTCCATGGGTACATGGTCGACCTCGGCCTGGTACGACTTGAAGATGACCATGGCCGTGACATAGCTGGGGCCCTCTGAAATGACGACGTCACCGGGGTCCAGAAATAGTTTGCTCACCAGCTCGAGAGCATGCTGGGAGCCGGTCGTGACGACCACATCGTCGGCGTTCGCCTTGATTCCCTCCAACGCCATAACGTCGAGAATCTGCTCCCGTAACAAGGGAACTCCCTGACCAGAGCCATATTGCAGTGCGGTCGGTCCCCTCTCGCGCATGACTTTGTCCATGGCATTGATGACGAGGTCCTGCGGTAGGGCCGCGACGTACGGCATGCCGCCGGCGAGTGAGACCACTTCGGGGCGCGAGGCCACGGCGAAGAGCGCGCGCACCTCGGACGCCTTGAGTCCGGCGGCTCGATCGGCGTAGTGGTGATACCACGGGTCGAGGTTGTTACCGCCCTGCTTGTTTCCGGCTTCAGTGGAACCCTGAAATGTCACGTCACATCCGTTCTGCTGTCGTCTTCATCGTATGCTGTGGCACCGGGCACGAAAAAACCCGCCCGGTGATGTCGGACGGGTTTTTGCGTGCGGAGCTGCTTAGACCAGGTAGTCGGCGAGGTCCTTTTCCAGCTGCGGCTTCGGCTTGGCGCCGATGACGGTCTTGACGACCTCACCCTTCTGAAATACCTTCATAGCGGGGATCGAGGTGATCTGGTACTTGGCGGCCAGAGCGGGGTGCTCGTCGACGTTGAGCTTGACGATGTCGAGCTTGTCGGAGTTCTCAGCCGCGATCTGGTCGAGAATCGGACTCACGGCGCGGCAGGGGCCACACCACTCGGCCCAAAAGTCCACCAATACGGTCTTTTCGTTGTTGATAACTTCCTGATCAAAGTTGGCTTCGGTGACGGATCGTGCGGTCATGTCGTTCTCCTTAGTTGACTGGTACGAGTTCAGGGTCGCTGGCCTGGGCCAGCACGGCGGGGGGAAGGGTGCTGAGGTAGTGTTCCGCGTCGAGAGCGGCCGCACAGCCGGAGCCGGCAGCGGTGATGGCTTGGCGATAGCTGGAATCGATCACGTCGCCGGCCGCGAAGACGCCCGCCTGGCTGGTGAGGCTTGACCTGCCCGCGACCGCGATGGTGCCCTCGGGCGTGAGATCGAGCTGCTGGTGCACGAGGTGCGTGCGCGGGTCATTGCCGATGGCCACGAAGACACCGCCGACGGGAAGACTGCTCTCGGCGCCGGAAACGGTGTCCCGCAGGGTGAGACCGTCGACAGCGTCGGTCCCGGTGATGCCGACGACCTCGGTGTTCCAGGTGAACTCGATCTTGTCGTTTGCGAAGGCACGTTCCTGCATGATCTTGGAGGCGCGTAGCTCCCCCTTGCGGTGAATGATGTGCACCTTGGAAGCGAACCGGGTGAGGAATGTGGCTTCCTCCATGGCAGAATCGCCGCCGCCGATCACGGCGATTTCCTTGCCCTTGAAGAAGAAACCGTCGCAGGTGGCGCACCAGGAGACGCCGCGTCCCGAGAGGCGCTCTTCGTCACTGAGGCCCAGCTTGCGATACGCCGAGCCCGTGGCGAAGACGACAGTCAGAGCCAGCTCCACGTCACCGTTGCCGAGGGTGACCGTCTTGATGGGGCCCGACAGGTCGACCGACTCAACATCGTCATAGACAACCTCGGTGCCGAAGCGCTCCGCCTGCTCCTGCATCTTGGTCATCAGATCGGGACCCTGCACGCCCTCCGGGAAGCCGGGGAAGTTTTCCACGTCGGTTGTGTTCATCAATTCACCACCGGCCTCCACCGAACTGGCGATAACCAACGGCTTGAGATTGGCTCGGGCGGCATAGATCGCCGCGGTGTATCCGGCCGGTCCGGAACCGATGATAATGATCTGACGCACGCGCACTCCTTGCAGTGGTGGGCAAGACGGGCAGAACGCCGCCTCACGTTTCGATACAACACATCCTAAGCGGATGCTATTCCGTGCGCTCCCAGCGTGCACCACCGGGTGTCGGCAGCGGCAGACCTGGCCGGCAGCGCTCACCGGTCACTGAGTCGACCGGCAGCCCCTGAGTGAGCTAGCGGCCGAAGCGTCGCTGCACGGGCGCCAGGAAGGCGGTCAGCTCGGCGCTGCGCATGACGAGGAGCAGTCCGAAGTAAGCCGCCGACATGACGATACCGATGATAATCATGGACACCATGGCTGTCAGCCTCGACGACACGGCAAATCCGTCCTCTGTGGTGCCCCCCAGAATCACCAGGAGAGCCAGCCCGGCAGCCAGGGGAATGGCGGCGGCAGCGACGTATTTCACCAGGCTCCGCACAATGCGCCGCCCATCAATCCCATGCATCCGGTGACGCAGCAGCAGTGCAGCGAGGATGGCCTGCAAGGTACCGGTTACCGTGATCGATGCGGCGATGCCAACAGCAATCCAGTCCGTGGGCAGCAACGAGCAGGCCAGCACGGCGATGACCAGCAGAACCACCTGGAACAGGGTGAAAAAGAACGGCGTTCGGGTGTCGCCGAGAGCATAGTAGGTGCGTTGCAAAACGAAGAGCACGCAGAACGGCACGAGCCCCACGATGAAGGCGATGATGACGTTACCGATCCCCTGCACCTGGTCGAACGGGGCTACAAAGACCGCGGCGAAGGGGTACGCGCAGACGGCGATTACGGCCGCGGCCAGCACGATGAGCAGCGATGTCCCCCGAATCGCGCTCGAGGCATCCGTTCTGACTTGCGCCCAGTTACCCATCGTGGCGTGCTCGCTCATTCGGGTGAAATAGGCCGTCGCAACCGACACGGTGATCACGGAGTGCGGCAGCATGAAGATGAGCCAGGCCGTGGCGAGCACGGCAACGGAGGCCTTGCCGTGCGCCAGCGTCACAACCTGCGTCTCCACGATGCCCGCGATGGTGGTGAGCAGGAGCATGCCGAAGGTCCAGCTCGCCATTTTGCCGGCGGCGCCGAGCCCGACGCCTCTGAAGTGAAAGTCCGGGCGGTAGCGAAGTCCGATTCGACGCCAGAAATAGAACAACACGACGGCCTGGGTGATGACGCCGAGGGTGGCGCTGCCGCCCAGCACGGTCACCATCGCTGATGTGACCTCGGCAGCCGATCGACCACCCGACGGGTCGGGGCTGAAGAGTGCAGCGAAAAGGATCAAACCAGCAATGGCCACCACGTTGTTCAACACCGGAACCCAGGTGAAGGGTCCGAATGATTTGCGGGCGTTGAGTACCTCACCCAGCAGCGTGTAGAGACCGTAGAAGAACATTTGCGGGAGGCACCAGTAGGCGAACGCCACGGCGAGGGACTTCTGGTCTTCGGGAAGATTCAGGCCGATAAAGCCGGTGATGATGGGAGCCAGCAGGGTGGCGGCGAGGGTTGTCACGAACAAAACGACCAGGGCCAGGGTCAGGAGTTTGTTGATATAGGCCGTGCCGCCGTCGGCGTGCACGCTTGCCCGAACGATTTGCGGCACCAGTACGGCCGTCAGGATGCCACCGGCCACGATCACGTAGATCGTGTTCGGCAGCTGATTGGCGATGGCAAACGTGTCGGCGGTGGCACCGAATTGGCCGACGATACCGGCCAGCACGATAACCTTCACGAAACCGAGGATGCGCGACACGATCGTGCCGGAAGCCAGAAAAGCACTGGCGCGGCCGATGCCACCGCTGCCGGTGCTGGTGTCAGACATGGGGTTCCGCCGCTGGTGGCGTCGCCTGGTCGGCAGGAGCGGATGCCGCACCGCCGCCTTCGCGGCGTCGGCGCACGATATTGCGCCAGATCCCAAACCCGAAGAAGCCGACGACGAGAACAGCAAAGATGCTCGCGCCCACGCCTTCCCAATCGGCGCGCACGCTGACGTCAATGGGGGCGCTCTGGCCGAGGGGGGTGCCATTCAGGGTGTACAGGGTGACGCGCAGTACGACATCGCCGTTGCCGACGGCAGCGCTCAGTGGCACGGAGACGGCCTGCGCAGACTTGGGTTGAATGGTGGTCTCGGAGGTCTCACCGACGACGAGGCGTCCGTTGGATGGCACGATCTCGGTGCGCACGGTGACGACCTGATTCAGGGCGTTCGTGAGCGTGATGCGCAGGTCAACCTCGCTACCCACCACGATGATCGGCCCACGGGTGGTCACGGTCACGGCGTTCATCAGATCAGAAGAGGCGGCGAGGCTGGCCCCGACCCGTTCCGCCCAGGCCGACGTCTGTGACCGCCAGTGCACACCCAGGAGGGCCAGCAGGTCCAGTCGTGCCGGTGCGGTGATCGCCAACGGATCGGCCACAATGGTGGCGAATTCATTGATCGCAGCCTCGCGAGTCAGCAGTGATCGGGCGAGCGTGACGCGGTTGCTGTCGATCTCCTTGTCCTGAAAGCTCACCGTGGTTGCCGGAGCGGAATCCAGAGCCGATTGCAGCGACGTTGCGTTCGACCAGGAGGCCGAGTTGAGAGCGGCAAGGGTTTGACCGACCCGGCTCGCGTTCGTCGAGCCGCTGCGGTCAAACGTGACCAGGAGGGTACGCGCCGAGTTCGGGTTCTCGGCAGACACAATCGCCAGCAGCGAGGCCGCCTCGGAGACGTATCCCCTCCACTCGTCCTCGGTCGTGGCTTCGGCAGCGGCACGGATGGCGGCCGAGAGGGGGGTATCACTGACCAGGCCCAGCCCGGTCGGGAGGGTGAGGGCGGTATCCGGGGTGAAGACGTTGGATTGCGCCACGTTGCCACTGGAGAGGATGGTCGTGGTCAGGCCGCTCGCGGCAAACACGTCCAGATCGGAGCGTGCGACCTGCCCGGCAACGGGCCAGCCAATCGTGGTGCTCGTGTAGTTCCAGGCCAGCAGGTCGCTCGTGGTGGGAATGACTGCCTCGCCCGGCACCACGGTCGGCACGGGGGTCGGTGTTGGTGACGGGGTCGTTTTCGTTTTCGTGCGCGAGGTGACGCTCGGCACGTTCGTCGGATCGTCCGTGGTCTCCGGGATCGGCGTGGCTGTGGGCGCCACGAACAGGCTCGGATCGATCACCGGGTCGAACGAGGTTGGTTCGAGCAGTTTCGTGGCACCCGCCTGCGCTTGCAGCGCGATATCGGCATCCGCATAGCCGAGTGGAAAAATGTCATTGCTCGCGGTGGACAGGCGGTCCAGCCAGGCCACCGCCGACGCGGGAGCCTTAGTGCCGAGCACCCGAATGGACGCAATGATCTGAGGATCTATGGCGATCGTTGTCGTCGGGGCGCTGAGCGCGGCATCCAGCTGGTGGGAAAGCAGGCCAGCCCCGCTGGTATAGGACTCAAGAGCCTGTGCGGAGATCAGCCCGGTGGCGATTTCCGGGGTCGTGATCGGCAGAATGGACGCGAACGCGACCGGGGTGACCGCGCTGCCCTGAGACCAGACGAACGTGCCGCGGCCCTCGGCGCGAACCGAGTCCGGGGCGACGACAACGGCCGCGATTCCGCGCGCGCCCCAGGCGTTCTGCTCCGTCAATCCGATGGAATCGGCCGGAACGGTAATAGCCAGGTTCGTGCTGGCACCGGCCGGAATGGCTTCTGTCGTCGGCACGCTCAGCAGCTGATCGCCGGACGTTGCGCTCGTATCGGGTCGGAGCCAACCATCGAGCGCAGCACGGGTCGTGAGCGCGAGCTGCGCGAGGTACACATCGATCCGACCGATCGGAATGGCCTCGTCGGTGTTGTTGTGAACAGTCACGGTCAAGAGTAGATCCTGGCCGGGCGACAGCTCCGGGGAACTGGTGGGAGAAACGGTGACGCCGACGGCGTCAGCGGGGGTTGCGGCGCTTTTGACGGGACTGTTCTCGGTCTCGGCGAGGGCAGAGACGGGAGCTAATGTCGGTGCAAAAATCAGCGCCGCCAGGGTCAGGAATCCGACCGAAAACGCCGTGAGGTGGCGCATCCTTCGGTGTCGCTGTGCGCGCCTGGCCCGGCGCACGGCAGTGCACGCGTCAGCCGGAAGCGCGGGCCGATGCGCGGAATTTGACTCGGCCACCATAGGGGAATTCTAGGGCGTGCCAGCCTAGAGCTGCCTGCACCGCGTCTGCGTGCCCCCGAATGGCAACTAATATGGGGCATATGCAGAGCGTCACGGCAGCCCTCGCACGACTGGGCGACCTGGCTGCCACTCCCACGGTGTCCCGTCTGGCGAACGCATTTGCGGCCGCCGGACATGAACTAGCCCTGGTCGGTGGACCGGTGCGCGATGCGTTCCTGGACCGGCCGCTCCACGACCTGGACTTCACGACGAATGCGACACCGGATCAGATCCTCGCGCTCGTAAAGCCGCTCTCCGAAGCGCAGTGGGATATCGGCCGCTTGTACGGCACCATCGGAGCCACTCTGGGCGGCGAGACCGTCGAGATCACCACGTATCGTGCCGACAGCTATGACGGCACAACTCGCAAGCCTGACGTGGTGTTCGGCACTAACCTGGAGCCAGATCTCTTGCGCCGGGACTTCACCGTCAACGCGATGGCCCTGCGCCTACCGCAGCTGACTCTCGTTGATCCGGCTGGCGGCCTGGACGACCTGCTGGCCAAGCGGCTGCGCACACCGAGCACTCCGGAGATTTCTTTTGGAGATGATCCCCTGCGGATGCTCCGGGCGGCCCGCTTCACCGGCCAGCTGGGGTTCACCCTGGACCTCGACACTGCGCTGGCCATGGAAAAGATGCGGGACAGTATTCGCATTGTGTCGGCCGAACGCATCGGTGATGAGCTCTCGAAACTGATGCTCTCACCGGATCCCCGCGCCGGTATCGAGGCGTTGATGGAATCGGGCCTGGCCGAGATCGTACTTCCGGAGATTCCCGGCCTGCGGCTGGAGATCGACGAGCATCATCATCACAAAGACGTCTACCAGCACACCCTCACCGTGCTGGAGCAGGCGATGGGCTACGAGAAGTCACGCGGCAACCTTCCAACTCCAGACCTGACAGTGCGGCTCGCTGCACTACTGCACGACATCGGCAAGCCGGCCACCCGCAAACTCGAAGCGGGCGGGGTCGTGAGCTTCTACCACCACGACGTGGTCGGGGCGAAGCTGGCGAAGAAACGTCTGCGCGCCCTGCGCTTCGACAACGACACCATCAACGCGGTTGCTCGCCTGATCGAGCTGCACCTGCGATTCTTTGGCTACACGGAGGGAGCCTGGACCGACTCCGCCGTGCGTCGCTATGTGCGCGACGCCGGGGACCAGCTGGAACGACTGCACATTCTGACCCGCGCCGACGTCACCACCCGCAACCGCCGCAAGGCAGATCGGTTGAGCTTCGCCTACGACGACCTGGAACAGCGCATCGCCGCGCTGGCCGAACAGGAAGAACTCGGCGCTGTGCGCCCGGACCTCGATGGGGAACAGATCATGGTCGTGCTCGGTCTCCAACCGGGGCGCGAGGTGGGCGAGGCCTACCGTTATCTACTGGAGCAGCGGCTCGACGACGGTCCGCTCGGCGAGGAAGAAGCTACCCGTCGACTGATGCAGTGGTGGGCGGAGCGTGTTCAGTAGGGGCAGTCTGCGTCGGCGCAGTGCAATCACCGGCTATGCACTCCTCGCGCCCAGCCTGTTCGGCGTGGTGTGCTTTCTCCTCCTGCCGGTGCTCGTTGTGCTCTGGCTCAGCTTTCAAAGCTGGGACCTGATCGGTCCGATCACCTTCGTCGGTTTCGACAACTACCGATCCGTTCTCAGCGACGGCGTGTTTGGAAACTCCCTGCTGGTTACGCTCATTTTCGTTGCTCTCGTCGTGCCGATCCAAACGCTGATCGGACTCGGCGCAGCCACCCTACTCACCCGCGGCCTCCCGGGGTCGGCGTGGCTTCGTACCGTTTATGTGCTGCCGTGGATTGGTGCACCGCTGGCGCTCGGCGTTGTCTGGAAGTGGATTCTCGCACCGACCGACGGAGCCCTGAATACTCTGCTCGGCCAGAGGGTCGAGTGGCTCAGCGACCCATCACTGGCCCTGCCGGCCGTGGCCGCTGTGGTGATCTGGACCAACGTGGGCTACGTCACCCTGTTCTTTATGGCCGGACTGCTCAATATTCCCGGACAGATTCTGGAGGCGGCCCGCATCGACGGTGCCGGCGCGGTGAAGATGTTCTGGCACATCAAGCTGCCATTGCTACGTCCAACCATGTTTTTCGTGCTTGTCACGACCGTCATTTCGGCCTTTCAGGTCTTCGATCAGGTGTACGCGCTCACTCAGGGGGGACCGGCACGTTCAACGGATGTTGTCGCCGCGAGAATCTACTACGAGGCCTTCGAGGCCTTCGACCTCGGCCGTGCTGCTGTCATGGCCGTCGTCCTGCTAGTCATTTTGGTCGCCATTACCCTCGCTCAGCAGCTGTATTTTCGCCGAAGGGTCACTTATGAAATGGACTAAAGTATCCTCCACGGCGGCCGTCTACTTTCTGCTGGTTCTCGGGGCCCTGTTCACCCTGGGCCCGTTCCTGCTGAGCATCCTGACCGCTTTCAAGACCAGGGAGCAGTTTGCACAGCAGCCGGCGCTGAGTTGGCCGGACCCGTTCACCCTGGAGAATTTTGCGCTGCTGTTGAATGGACCGGCACAATTCGGTCGGGCCATCCTCATCACGGTGCTCGCGGCCATGCTGATTCTGGTCGGTCAGTTGATCTGCTCGATTCTGGCCGCCTATGCCTTCGCCCGGGTCGATTTTCCCGGTCGGCAGATTTTGTTCTGGGTGTATTTGTCGACGCTGATGATTCCGCCGGTCGTTCTCGTCGTGCCCCTGTACTTGATGATGACCGAGGCCGGCTTGCGCAACACGTTCTGGAGCCTCGTATTGCCCTTTGCTTTCGCCTCGCCCTACGCGATCTTTCTGCTGCGTGAATATTTTCGCGGAATTCCGCAGGAACTCATCGATGCTGCTCGACTTGACGGTGCGAATACCCTCGACGTCCTGGTCGAGATCGTCGTGCCGTTGTCGCGCCCGATTATTGCGACCCTGACCCTCATTACGATCGTGAGCCACTGGAACAGTTTCATGTGGCCCCTCGTGGTCACGACCGGTACCGAGTGGCGGGTCGTGACGGTTGCCACCGCGAGCCTGCAGAGCCAGTTCAACGGAAATTGGACGCTCGTCATGGCGGCCACGACGCTTGCCCTGGTTCCGCTCCTCATACTGTTTCTTTTGTTCCAGCGCAGCTTCGTGCGGTCCATAACCATCGCGGGTTCTGCGTAGGCTGTCCCACGGGGCTCACACCATGGCGGGGTCAATCCGCCAATAAAGGACATCATGGCCAAGCGTTCTACCATCATTGCCGCCGGCGCTGCCGCGGTGCTGCTCGTCATCACCGGGGCCGTTGCCGCCCTGAACCTTGATTCACCATCATCCGCTAAGGCCACCACGGTGACCGTGCGGCTCTGGGACGAACAGGTCGCCAGTGCCTATGAGAAGTCCTTTGACGCCTTCGAACAGGACAACCCCGACATTCTCGTTGATGTCGAGATTGTGCCCTGGGACGACTACTTTGCCAAGCTGCGTACCGACGTGGCCGGTGCCGGAGCACCCGACGTGTTCTGGGTCGATGGCGGCAGCTACCCCGCCTATGCCGATGCCGGCGCACTGCTCGACATCACGAGCATCATTCCAACGGACGTGAGGGCCGGCTGGGCTCCGACCGTGGTCGCCCAGTACACCCGGGACGCTGCGCTGTGGGGCGTGCCGCAGCTGGCCGATCCCGGCATCGCGGTCTACTACAACGCCGATCTACTCAGTGACGCCGGCCTGACCCCCGAGGACGTGACGGCACTCACCTGGGATCCCAACGGTGACAACGACACCCTCATTCCGGTCCTTCAGAAACTCACGAAGGATTACAACGGCACGACGGCTGACAACGCAGAATTCGACGGTTCCAACCTCAGCCAGTACGGCTACAACGCGGGCAACGACCTGCAAGCGATGGTGCTGAACTATCTGGCCTCTGGTGGCGCTCAGTTTCAAGACGAGTCTGGCCAATACGCCTTTGCTTCCGACGCGGGCATTGCTTCGTTTCAATACCTCGTCGACCTCATGAATACATGGCACGTTGCGCCATCCGCCGCCGACACGAACACCAACGGTGATTTCAGCCGCGACCAGTTTCTGCAGGGCAAGATGGCTCTGTTCCAAAGTGGCGTGTACAACCTCGCCAACGTGAACGACGGGGCCAATTTTGACTGGGGTGTGGTGCAACTGCCCAGCGGCCCTGCCGGAGCGATCAGCGGCGTCGATGGCATCGCCGCCGCCGGCAATGCCGCGTCGGAGCATCCGGCCGCAACCCAGCGGGTGCTGGAATGGCTGGGAAGTGCCTCCGGATCCGAATTTATCGGCGCTTCCGGCGCTGCCTCTCCGGCAGTGTTGGCCGCACAGCCCGCGTACGCGGCCTACTGGGCCGCCGAGCAGGTCGATATCAGTCCGTTCTATGACGTCCTGGCTGGCGGTACGGCGCCGGCACCGCGGGGAGCCGGCTGGCCGGCCGCCGCGAACGCTATGCGACCCATCCTGGCTGAGGTCTTCCTTGGACGCACGCTCGTGGCCCCCGGTGTGCGCGCCGCGCAGAACGCCGCCAACGCGACTCTGACCGAGTAACCCCAGACCAAACGATTGGCGGAGGGAGGCGGCATCCGGTAGTCTGGGCAGGTTGCCTGCGTGCCGGATTCCCGGCCTCCGCTTTCAGCACATGCACAACCCTCCTGTTACAGAAAGTCTGTAGCCGTTTTAGTCCGAAGGAGGTGGGTTAGTCATGCATCAGTACGAACTTATGGTTATCCTCGATCCCGAGATCGATGAGCGCACCGTAGCTCCCAGCCTTGACAAGTTCCTCAACGTTGTTCGCAACGATGGTGGCACCATTGACAAGGTTGATGTTTGGGGTCGTCGTCGTCTCGCATACGAGATCAACAAGAAGACCGAAGGCATTTATGCCGTCGTTGACTTCACCGCGAACGCCTCAGCCACGGTCGAGCTCGACCGCCAGCTGAGTCTTTCCGAGGCCGTCATGCGCACCAAGGTACTCCGCGCCGAAGAGGGCATTGCCCAGGTCGTCGTCGCAACCAAGCTGGCCGCAGAGAAGGCAGCCCGCAAGGCTGCCAACCCGAAGGTCATTGCCGCCAAGGCTGACGCTGCGGCTGCAGCGACTGCGGCTGCAGCGACTGCTGCCGCTGCCGCCAAGGAGGCCGCTGCTGCGAAGCCCGACGCCGACGCGGCCGATGTAGCTCCGGCTGCTGCGGCTCCGGTTGCTGCCAAGGTCGAGGCTTCCGCTCCGGTTACTGCCGCCTCCACCGCTGCCCCGGCAGCGAAGGTTGCTGCTGCCAAGCCTGCTGCTGCCAAGGCCACCCCGGCTCCCGCCGCCGTTGCCGACAAGGCAAGCGACAAGTAGCCCATGGCTGGCGAGACCGTAATCACCGTGGTGGGCAACCTCACTAGCGATCCGGAACTGCGTTACACGCAGAACGGGCTGGCGGTTGCCAACTTCACTATCGCTTCCACTCCTCGTACGTTCGATCGTGCGGCTAACGAGTGGAAAGATGGCGACGCGCTGTTCCTGCGTGCGAGCGTTTGGCGTGAATTCGCCGAGCACGTGGCAGGTTCATTGACCAAGGGGTCGCGTGTCATCGCTTCCGGGCGTCTCAAGCAGCGTTCGTACGAGACGAAGGAAGGTGAAAAGCGCACGAGTATGGAGCTCGAGATCGACGAAATTGGTCCTTCGCTGCGCTATGCCACCGCTTCCGTCACTCGCGCGCAGTCGTCCGGCCCCCGCAGCAGCACTCCCGCTGCCGGTGGGCAGGGCAACGATGAGCCGTGGGCACCGAGCGCCCCCGCCAAGACTGCGTCGCCCGCAGCATCCGGTGGGGACGTCTGGAACAGCCCAGGCAACTTCAGCGACGAGACCCCCTTCTAAGCCACGCCGCGCGCGTAGCTCATACCGATTTTGAGAAAGTAAGGAAATCATGGCTGGAAAGTCGAGCGGCGATCGCCGCAAGCCGCTTCGTGGAGCTAAGGGTGGCAAAAACGCCGCTCCCGCGAAGTCGATTCGGGTTGGTGTCATCGATTACAAAGATGTCCCCACCCTGCGCAAGTTCATCTCCGAGCGTGGAAAGATCCGCGCCCGTCGCATCACGGGCGTTTCCGTCCAGGAACAGCGCCTCATCGCCCGTGCCGTCAAGAACGCCCGCGAAATGGCTTTGCTGCCGTACGCAGGCTCAGGCCGGTAAGGAAACCAAATGTCGAAATTGATTCTGACGCATGAGGTCTCCGGCCTCGGTGCACCCGGCGACGTCGTAGACGTCAAGAACGGGTTTGCTCGTAACTACCTCGTTCCCAAGGGCTTCGCTGTGGCGTGGACCCGCGGTGGCGAGAAGCAGATCGAGCAGATCAAGGCAGCCCGCGCAGCGCGCGAGCACGCCACCTTTGAAGAGGCCGAGGCGCTCAAGGTTAAGCTTGAGAACACCAAGGTCACCCTGGTCGTCAAGGCCGGCGCTGGCGGACGCCTGTTCGGTTCGGTCAAGACCTCGGATGTGGCTAACGCCGTTGCAGCCGTTGGCCTCGGCACGGTCGACAAGCGCAAGATTGAGTTCACCGCGATTAAGCTGACCGGTGAGCACTCGGCCACGGTTCGTCTTCGCGACGAGCTCAGTGCCACGATCACTCTCGTGGTCGTTGCCTCCAAGTAGCATCGCTTTTCAGTAGGCCCGGCGCTGATACCGGGTGCATCACCTGCTTACATAGCGGAGGGTTCCGAAAGGAACCCTCCGCTATGTGGGGTTAAGAGCCCTCCTGCGGGACTCGACTCAGTGCTTTTGTGCACAGGTGAGCATTCGTATCGACAAGGTTCAAGGCCTGATTGAAGTTACTTTACTCACAGCCATGTGGAGTATTTAAATAGCTGATCAAAGGCTATTTATCTACAGAATTACAAGTTCTATCCACAAGCGAGTGCACAGGTTCTGCACAATCTCCCCGGCGTTTCGCCCAGATTCTCCACAGAGTTCTCCACAGGGTTATTTGTCGGGGATGCTCCGGCCTCCTTAGGGTGATGCAGTACCGGCTTCACACTCGATCGAGTGTTGCGTCCCGTGTCGGTGGCTTCTGATACACCTATAAGCACGACAGAGAAAGAGGTGCCGAGTGTCGATCGCTCATCTGGGTCTGGCCAACCAGCCAGCGTCAAACGAGTACGGTTCGTCGGCCCGCGGTGGGCTGGACCGTGGAGAGCGGCCCGCTGAAGCCTGGAAGTCGGAGCGAGCGCTACCCCACGACCTTCTGGCCGAACAGAGTGCACTCGGCGGAATGATGCTCAGCAAGGACGCCGTCGCTGACGTCGTCGAGACCGTGCGCGGGGGGGATTTCTATATCCCCAAGCACGAGATCATCTTCGATGCGATTCTCTCGCTTTACGCCCAGGGCGAGCCGACCGATGTCATCACGGTCACCGATGAGCTCACCAAGATCGGCGAACTCTCCCGGGCGGGCGGCGCCGACTACCTGCACACCCTGACGAGCCTGGTACCCACTGCAGCCAACGCTGGTTTCTACTCCACCATCGTGGCCGAACGCGCGCTGCTACGCCGCCTCGTCGAGGCTGGCACGCGCATCGCCCAGATGGGCTACGCCGGCGAGGGCGAGGTGCTCGACCTCGTGAACACGGCCCAGGCCGAAATCTACTCCGTCACGGGTGGTACAGAAACTGAAGACTACGTACCACTCACCGACGCCGTGACTGCTGCGATCGAAGAGATTGAGGCCGCCAAGCTTAAAGATGGCCAGATGAGCGGTGTCCCCACGGGGTTCGCCGATCTCGACGAACTCACCAACGGGTTCCACGGCGGCCAGCTCATCATCGTGGCGGCTCGCCCGGCGCTCGGCAAATCAACGCTCGCGCTCGACTTCGCGCGTTCAGCATCCATTCACAACGACATGCCGAGCATCTTCTTCTCCCTCGAAATGGGGCGCAGTGAAATTGCGATGCGCCTGCTCGCGGCGGAAGCATCCGTGCCGCTGCAGAGCATGCGCAAGGGCACCGTCGAGACCCGCGACTGGACCACGATCGCTGCCACGCGCGGGCGCATCAACGATGCGCCCCTCTACATCGACGACAGCCCGAACATGACCCTGGTCGAAATCCGCGCCAAATGCCGCCGCCTCAAGCAGCGTGTCGGCCTCAAAATGGTCATTATCGACTACCTGCAGCTGATGACCAGCGGTAAGAAGGTCGAGTCGCGCCAGCAAGAGGTCAGCGAGTTCTCGCGAGCGCTCAAGCTGCTCGCGAAAGAACTGCAGGTTCCGGTTATCGCGCTCTCCCAGCTCAACCGTGGGCCGGAGCAGCGCGCCGATAAGATGCCAGCCATCTCCGACCTTCGTGAGTCTGGTTCGCTCGAGCAGGACGCCGACATGGTTATTCTCCTGCACCGCGAGAGTGCTTACGAAAAAGACAACCCCCGTGCTGGTGAGGCCGACCTTATCGTGGCTAAACACCGTAACGGCCCGACCCGTACCGTCACGGTTGCCTTCCACGGCCATTACTCCCGGTTCGCCGATATGGTGGCCGGCGGGTAGATTGCCCGATGCGTGGCCTACCGCCCGGGCGTCAGCGTGGAGCACCTCCGTGCAGGCCGGCGTGCAGGTGGCTCGCAGATGCGCCGTCGAGTCGGCGCGTAGACTAGGTCTGAGAAAAATTTGCAACGGAAGAGGTCCTGCGTGGTGAACATCCAGGCACCATCAAACGTCGGGCCGGAGTACTGGTACGTACCCGTCGGGCGTGCCCTGATCGCGCTGGTTCCGGCAGCAATTGTAACCTTCAACGAGGACCATTCCGCTGAATTCGGTCTCCTGGTGTTCGGTTCATTCGCGCTGGCCAGCGGGCTTCTCCTCGTGCTGCTCGGACCGCGAACACTCACCGTGCGCACTGATCGCAGTCTGTTCTTGATTCAGGGCATTGCGAGTATGGTCGCCGGTGGTGTAGCGCTCGGCTTCCACACCGGCGGACACGGCTTCTTTCTGTTTGTCGTGAGCGTCTGGGCAGCCGTCACCGGTTTTCTAGAAATCTATGCAGGCATCCGGATTCGCAAGCGGGCGCTACCGGCCAAGGATTGGCTCTTCACCGGAATCAGCGCCGCCGTGCTGGCGTTGCTCTTTATGCTGCTACCTCCCAACCCGGTCGTGTCGGTCGGTCTCTTCGGTGCATACCTGGTCTTTCTCGCGGTATTCCTGCCCATCGCCGGGCTCTCCCTCAAGTGGACCGCTCCCCGTCAGGGCCGGGCCAACTCAGAACCCCTTCAGACCGTGCCCACCAGCACCGTGCCCACCAGCACCGTCCCCAACGATTCGGACTCCCTGTGACCAAAAAGACTCCCGATACGCCAAATTCGCCGCAGCAGCCCAGCCGATCGGACCGGTTAAAGCCCGCCGAGCTCCTCACGATCTCCGGAGTAATGGCCCTGTTCGTCGGTCTGACCATTCTGTTGACCACGCGCGAGTTGATGCTGTCCGTCATCGGGTTGGGTGTGACGTTTATTGTGGCGCTCGTTGTCATTGCGATGCTCGTACTCGGGATGAAGCCGAACGCGTCAGAGCAAACCGATCTTGACGAGCAGAACGGCCACTGACTAGCCACCCGACCGGATAGCGCCAAGCGCCTTCGTCGAGAATCGATGAAGGCGCTTGGCGCCACGGTTCCCACGCACTAGGGCAGGTAGTCCACCAAAGGGTCGGCGAGACCGATGTAGCTGGCCGGGGTCAGGGCGAGGAGCCGCGTTTTGGCGGCGGGACCGATGTCCAGCGCCGAGACGAACGCTGCCAGGTCGGCGCTCGTGATGCGCTTACCGCGGGTGAGCTCCTTGAGGAGCGCGTAGGGATCCTCGATCGATGAGCGTCCGGCCGAGACCTCAGCGCGAATCACGGTCTGAATCGCCTCGCCCAGAATCTCCCAGTTCGAGTCGAGGTCGCGTGCAAGCAGCGCACGATCAAGGTCAATCTCGCCGAGGCCGCGCAGAATGTTCTCGAGCGCGAGCAATGAATGTCCGAAACCGACACCGATGTTGCGCTGCGTGGTGGAATCTGTGAGGTCACGCTGCAGCCGACTGGTCACGAGGGTGGCGGCAAGAGAATCCAGGATGGCACAGGACAATTCGAGGTTCGCCTCGGCGTTCTCGAAACGAATCGGGTTGATCTTGTGCGGCATGGTGGAGGAACCGGTGGCGCCGACCTGCGGAACCTGGCGGAAGTAGCCGATGGAGATGTAGGTCCAGATATCGGTGGCCAGGTTGTGCAGAATACGGTTCGCGTGCGAGGCGCGGGAATACAGCTCGGCCTGCCAGTCGTGGGATTCGATCTGGGTGGTGAGGGGGTTCCAGCCGAGACCGAGGCCCTCGACGAACTCGCGTGAGACGGCGGGCCAGTTGATCGACGGCTCGGCGGCCACGTGCGCGGCGAAGGTGCCGGTCGCGCCGCTGAACTTGCCCAGGTACTCGCCCGCTTCGATCTGTACCACGATGCGCTCGAGGCGGTAGACGAACACGGCGAGTTCTTTACCCATCGTGGTCGGTGTAGCGGGCTGGCCGTGGGTGCGCGCCAGCATGGCATCCGCTCGGAATTCGAGCGCACTACTGCGGAGTGCCTCGATAACCAGGCGCAGCTTGGGCAGCCAGACGGTCTGTACGGCGTCACGCACGGTCAGGGCGTAGGAGAGGTTGTTGATGTCTTCGCTGGTGGCGGCAAAGTGAGTGAGTTCGCTGATGTGGTCGAGCCCGAGCGCGCCTAGGCGTCGCCGCACGAGGTATTCGACGGCCTTCACGTCGTGGCGGGTGGTGGCCTCCAGCTCGGCCAGCTCGTCGATCTCGTCCTGGCCGAAGTCGGTCACCAGCGCGCGCAGGGAGAACTTCTGCTCGTTTGTCAGGGGAGCGGAACCGAACAGGCTGCGGTCGGTGAGGGTGATCAGCCACTCCACCTCCACGCGCACCCTGGCGCGGTTGAGGCCGGCCTCGGACAGGAATTCACCCAGATCAGAAACGAAGGATCGGTAGCGGCCATCTAGCGGGCTCAAAACCTGTACGGGTAGGTGACTCATCGGACTCCCTGTCGAATTGCGGGTGCAAGTTGTTTCACAAGTGCGTGACTTGCCCTCTCAATCATGCCTAATATGGCGTCAAACAACGCATCGTCGGAATAGTAGGGATCGGGCACGTCCAGCAGGGCAGCCTGTTCGGCGTCAAAGCTCAGCAGCAGGCGCACCTTGGCGCGGTCGCTCTCCTCGTGTGCCCAGTTGCGCAAAACGCGCTCCTGGCTGCGGTCGAGAACCACGATGAGGTCGTGCTCAGCGAACCAGCCCGGATCAAATTGGCGGGCCCGGTGGTGGCTGCCGTCATAGCCGCGTTTGGCCAGCGAAGTGATCGTGCGCCCGTCGGCCTGCTCGCCGACGTGCCAGTCTCCGGTGCCGGCCGAGCTGGTCGCGATGAGACGACCGAGGCCGAGCTTCGTAACGAGGTCTCGCAACACGACTTCGGCCATCGGTGATCGGCAGATGTTTCCGGTACACACGAAAATGATGCGAAACGGCGTCGACTCATCGGGGGTGAGTGACGCAAAGGGCATGCCCACCATTGTGGAGCAGATTCGTCTTCTCCACACGCTCAGTATTGTGCGTCTGTGCACAGAATTCGCCGAAAGTGGCCGGGCTCGTCGGTGATTCTGCAACGATCGGCACTGACAAGGAGGTGTCATGGACGATCGCTACGGGATCCTCTCGCCCGCCCAGGCCAACCAGCTTCCGGCTCTTCGAGCGCAACGAAGCCGCCTCTTGAGCCTCACCGGAGAGATCAACGATGCAAAACGTCAACTGATCAGTCTTGACCCCAGCCAATTCTGGAGCTCGAGTGCTCAGCGGGCCTACCGGGGGCGGGTTGACGAGATGGTGCACGATCTCCAGGGCGTGTTGGACTTCCTGGTGGAAGCTCAAGAGCAGATCTGGCGCAGTATCTGCCAGCTGCAAGCGGCGGACGACGAGTGAGCGAGAGCCCGCCCACGGCTGAGGGAAGAGCACTCACTGTTTCAGTCGGTGGAACGACGATCGTGGCCACCGATGTGGTCCTGGCCCAGGCCGAAATATTGCGCTCCACCCAGAGTCAGGCCGCAGACTGGCAGATCCGGGTGAACACCATCCGGCAGCTGAACCCCGATGGACCTCAGAAATTAAACCCAGAGGACCCCGGGATGACGCTGCTCTGGGCCTGGGTGGCGCTGGGTGACCTGGAACACAGCAGCGGCGACCTCGCCGCGAGCCTCATCGCGGCGGCGGAACGCTACGGCGCGGCGGAACGCACGGCGATGCACCTCGCCGTGCTCGAAAGCGCACGATTAGGGCATCACGCGGGGCAGTTCGGCATGCTGGCTCTCCTCTTGTCCATCGGACCGGCAGCCAGAGGGGCGCTGGGGTGGCTGGCGTGGAGCAGTCAGCTTGACACGGACAGCGCCCAAGCGATCAATGCCCGCCTTCTGACAAATCCTGCCGTCGTTGTGCTCGCGCGGTTACTCGTCTCCTCACTCGATGATGCTGGGGCTGGCGCTCTCGGCGTGCCACTGCCGGTCGATCTGTTTCTGGGTGATACCGGAATCGGCCTGTTCGGCGTGTCCACCACGGCTCTGGCCGTCCTTGCTCTGGCGCGGCGTGGCGGCAAGCTTCGGGAAACATCGGTGCGGGCCGCCCCGGTCGGAGCAGCACAGGTGATCATACCGCCGACGGGAGCGGGCGACCTTGCCGCGCGAATCCCGAAGGCCGTGGTGGGGCAACCCCAGGTGGGCATCGAGAATTACGGTACGCGCGAGCATCCGTCGTGGGCCGTCTATATCGGTGGAACGGTCGACTGGGATGCCGTTGCCACGACTGAACCCTGGGACCTCACGGCCAACGTCACGGCGATGGCTGGGCAGAACGCGGGATCATTCGAGGCGGTGATGCAGAGTATGCGGTCTGCGGGGATAGGAGCCAACGACCCGGTGGTGATCGTTGGTCACTCCCAGGGCGGGCTGGTTGCCACGCAGGTCGCCGCGTCCGAGGTATTTGCGGTGCAGGCGGTCGCAACGTTCGGGGCGCCTGAATCGAAGGTCCCGGTACCGCCCGGTGTCGCCACCCTCACCGTCGAGCACACCGACGATGTGGTGACCGCTCTCGGCGGTGCCAGCCTGACCGAATCGGTCGATCGCGTGACCGTTCGCCGAGAGGCCTTCGCCTCGGTGCCGGTACCGGCCGGGGAGGCCCTACCGGCACACCACCTCGACCGTTATCGCGAAACGGCGGTGCTCATTGATGCGTCGCCGCAGGAAAGCCTGCGGAATTTTCGGGACACCGTTGCCGGGGTTCTGGGGAGCCGCCCGGGCGAGGCTGTTCTGTGGCGGGGTATTCGCTCGCCGGACGGACCTTCGATGCAGTAGTGAGAGGCCGGCTCAGTCGCGCGCGGTCACCGGGCGCAGAATGAGGCCAAGCAACCAGGAGATGATGCCGAGCACCAGGGCACCCAACACCCCCCACCAGAAACTGTCGACGACCAGACCGAAGCCCAGAAAGCCCGAAAGCCAGCCCACGAGCAACAGGAGCAGGCCGTTGACGATCAGCGAGAACAGGCCGAGCGTCAGAATGTACAGCGGAAAAGCGACGACCCGCAGCACACCACCCACGACGGTGTTCACAAAGCCGAAGATGAGCGCGATGAGCAGATAGGTGAGCACGCTGGCACCGGTATCCGGCGCGTAGGGCGTAACGTGCACCCCGGTCACGAGCAGAGCGGTGAACCACAGCGCTACCGCGTTGACGATCAGTTGGATCAGGAATCGGGCCATGCCCCTACTATCTCACCGGTGTGCGGCGGGCGAAAGTCGAGCGAACACCCATTCGCCATTGCGAATATATCCGGGCGTAGACTCACCGAGTGAGCCTCTCAGACCGAACCTCAGTCCGCCTGCGCCCGGAGATCATCGCCCTCCCGGCCTATAAGCAGGGCAAACCAGCTGATGCCAGTGCCTTTAAGCTCTCCAGCAACGAAAACCCCTTTGACCCACTGCCCGGAGTTATCGCTGCGGTTACGGCCGAAACGTCCTACAACCGCTACCCGGATGCGTCGGCACTCGTTCTGCGTAAACGTCTCGCCACCAAGTTCAGCGTCGACGTCGACTCGGTGCATATCGGTTCCGGCTCGGTGGCACTGTTGGCCCAGCTGATTCTTGCCGCGGCTGGCCCTGGCGACGAAGTGCTCTACTCTTGGCGCTCGTTTGAGGCGTACCCCTCGCTCGTTGCTGTTGCCGGGGCCACGAGCGTGCGAGTGCCCAATCGCACCGATCACGGTCATGACCTGCCGGAAATGGCCGCTTCCATTGGTGATAACACCCGGGTCGTCATCGTCTGCTCGCCGAATAACCCCACCGGCACGGTCGTCACCAGGGACGAGTTTGAGGCGTTCATGGCCGTCGTACCGACCAACCTGCTGGTTATTCTCGATGAGGCATATATCGAGTTCGTGACCCAGGCGGATGCCGTGAGCGGCCCACCCCTGCTCTCCCGCTACCCCAATCTGGTCGTTCTGCGTACGTTCTCGAAGGCCTATGGCCTGGCCGGACTGCGGGTCGGCTATGCGCTGGGTCCCGTGGATATTCTGAATGCCGCCCGATCGACCGCCATTCCCCTCTCGGTCACCGCACAGGCGGCAGCCGCCGCGATCGCCTCGCTCGAGGCGGAGAAGGAACTGCTCGCCCGGGTTCGAATCATTGCCGAGCGTCGCGATTCGACCTGGCAGGCGCTGACCGGCCAGGGCTGGAATATTCCTGCGCCGCAAGGCAACTTTCTTTGGCTGCCGACCGGCCTCGAAACGACGAGCATCGCCGAGGCGCTCGGCGCAGCCGGCCTGGTCGTGCGGCCGTTCGCATCCGAAGGCATCCGTGTCTCAATCGGTGAGGAGCAGGCTGTGGCTACACTCCTACTAGTGACCGCTGATCTTGTCGACGCCCTTCCTGCCGATCACCCTGCTCGGCAGATAGGTTAGGACGGTGTCAGCCACCCGAAACGACGCGCCTGCACCCACGTTTGCAGCGCCCACGACTGCAGCGCCCACGACTGCAGCGCCCACGGCCTTCGGCCTCGATGGGGCGGAGACCTGCGTGCGCATGATTTCCCCGGCCGGGGTATTCGAACCGAACGGTGCCGCCGAAGAGTTTCTTCCTTACCTCGACCGGCTCACCGAGGCCGACCACCGGCGTTTCTACCGAGACATGGTCATGGTACGAAAGTTCGACACCGAGGCGGCCAACCTGCAACGCCAGGGCCAACTCGCTCTCTGGGTACCGAGCCACGGACAGGAAGCCGCCCAGGTCGGGTCGGCCTACGCCACGAGATCGCAGGACCACGTTTTTCCTTCCTACCGGGAGCACGTCGTCGGCATGATTCGTGGCCTCGACGTCGTCGACATTCTGCGCATGCTGCGGGGAGTCACCCTGGGTGGCTGGGTGCCTGAAGAGCACGGAAACTTTCACCTCTATACCCTCGTGCTCGCTTCGCAAACGCTGCATTCCACCGGCTATGCCATGGGCATGCAACTCGACGGATCAACCGCGACCGGCAATCCCCTCACCGATCAGGCCGTGATTGTCTATTACGGCGACGGCGCCTCCTCGCAGGGCGACGCCAACGAGGCACTCGTGTTCGCGGCGAGCTACCAGACCCCCCAGGTCTTCTTTCTGCAAAACAACCACTGGGCTATTTCGGTCCCCGTCGCCCGGCAGTCTCGCACGCCGCTTTACCTGCGCGCCGGTGGTTTTGGGATGCCGGGCACCCAGATCGATGGCAACGATGTGCTCGCGAGCTTTGCCGTCACGGCGAAATCAATGGATGACGCCCGCGCCGGTCACGGCCCGTCAATGATCGAGGCGCTCACCTACCGTGTCGGCGCACACACCACCGCCGATGACCCCACCAAGTACCGTGACCCCGACGAACTCGCCTACTGGGTGGCCCGCGACCCGATCGTGCGTTTTCGCAGCTATCTGCAGGGCCGCGGTATCGAGCAGGAATTTCTCGACGCCGTCGACGAAGAGGCCGCCGACTTCGCCGCCGACACCCGCCGTCGTGCCCTGGAGATCACCGGCCCGGAACGATCGGTGATTTTCGACAATGTCTATGCGGAACCGCATCCGCTCGTGGCTGAGCAAAAGACCTGGCTGGAACGCTACGAAGCGTCGTTTGACGAGGGTAAAAGCTAATGACCGTTGCAACTGACACGAGCGTTGAATCTGCTTCGCTGCCGATGACGAAGGCCCTGAACGCGGGGCTGCGGCAGGCGCTGCTGGGTGACCCCACGGTGCTGCTCATGGGCGAAGATATCGGCCCGCTGGGCGGCGTCTTTCGGGTCACCGAGGGCCTCATTGCCGAGTTCGGCGACAAGCGGGTGCTCGATACGCCGCTGGCCGAGTCGGGCATCATCGGTACGGCCATCGGTCTCGCGATGCGCGGGTTTCGCCCGGTCTGCGAGATTCAGTTCGACGGATTCGTCTTTCCGGGCTTTGACCAGATCACCAGCCAGCTGGCCCGCATGCGTAACCGCCACGAGGGTGGTCTCATTATGCCCGTCGTCATTCGCATTCCCTACGGCGGACACATCGGGTCGATCGAGCACCACCAGGAGAGCCCGGAAGCGTACTTCGCGCATACCCCAGGCCTGCGGGTGGTCAGCCCCTCCAACCCGCACGACGCCTACTGGATGATGCAGGAAGCCATCCAGAGTGACGACCCGGTGATCTTCTTCGAGCCGAAGAGTCGCTACTGGCCCAAGGGAGAGGTGCGTTTTGGCGAAAGCGGAACGCCGCTGCACGCTAGTCGCGTGGTGCGGGCCGGGAGCGACGTCACCGTTGTCGGCCACGGCGCCATGGTGAGTGTGCTGTTGCAGGCCGCCGAGCTCGCCGCCGCCGAGGGCATCAGCCTGGAGGTCATCGACCTGCGGTCAATCTCCCCGATCGATTACGGACCAATCCTGAATTCGGTGCACAAGACCGGTCGCTTCGTCGTCACTCAGGAAGCCCCCGGCTTCGTGAGCGTCGGCAGTGAGATCGCCGCCACCGTCGCTGAACGGGCGTTCTACACGCTCGAGGCGCCCGTGCTGCGGGTGTCCGGCTTCGACACTCCGTTTCCGCCGGCCGCCGTGGAGACGCATTTTCTGCCGAGCCCCGACCGGGTGCTGGAAGCCGTCGACCGCTCCCTCGCCTACTGATCATTCTCACTTCCACCAGCAGCAGGAAAGGCACAGCATGAGCGTGTCGAAGTTCACTCTCCCCGACGTCGGCGAAGGCCTGACCGAGGCCGAAATAGTCGAGTGGAAGGTCGCCCCCGGCGACACCGTGTCGATCAACCAGGTGCTGGTCGAGATCGAAACGGCCAAATCCCTGGTCGAGCTGCCGTCGCCGTTCGTTGGCGTGGTCGGGGAAATCTTGGTTTCCGCCGGTACGACCGTCGACGTGGGCACCCTGATCATCACTATCGATTCGCACAGCGACGTGAGCGCCGACCAGCCGACGAAAGCTCCCGAGGCGGATGCTGCAGCATCCGCGACTCAGCCCGGCGGTACCGTTGCCCGGGATACCAGCAGCAGCATCAGTAACGAGGCGCCCGAGCCGGTGCTCGTTGGCCGCGGGGCCGCCGCCACGATGCCCACCCGGCGGCGACACGCTGGGGGAACCGTCGCCCACGAGACCCTGGCGCCTGTTGCTCCGGCGCGCCCGCGCGCCGAACCGCTGGAGCCGACCCGGCGCACGGCATCCGCTGGACCGGTGATGGCGAAGCCGCCGATTCGCAAGCTGGCCAAGGACCTCGGGGTCGACCTGTCCCTCGTCGAGGCGACGGGGCCGGTCGGCGACGTGACCCGGGAGGATGTGCTGCGCGGGGCGACCCAGGCCAGCGTGTTTCGCAATATCCAGACGCCGGAATGGCCCGTTGATCGCGATGAACACATCCCGGTCAAGGGTGTGCGCAAGGCCATCGCTCAGGCCATGGTCAAGAGTGCTTTCACTGCGCCACACGTGAGTCTGTTCGTGGACGTCGATGCCACCCGCACCATGGAATTCGTCAAGCGACTCAAGGCGTCAACCGACTTTGCCGGCGTTCGGGTGTCTCCCCTGCTGATCATGGCCAAGGCCATGATCTGGGCGGTGCGTCGCAACCCCACCGTGAACTCGACGTTTACCGACGAGGAGGTCATCGTGCGGCACTACGTGAACCTCGGTATCGCCGCGGCGACCCCCCGCGGGCTGATCGTGCCGAACATCAAGGAAGCGCAGGACATGAGTCTGCTGGAGCTGGCTGCGGCACTGGAGAAGCTGACCATCACCGCCCGGGACGGTAAGACCAGCCCGGCCGAAATGAGCAACGGCACCATTACGATCACCAATATCGGCGTGTTCGGCATGGACACCGGTACGCCCATTCTCAATGCTGGCGAAGCGGGAATCGTGGCGCTCGGCACGATCAAGCAGAAACCGTGGGTCGTTGACGGTGAGGTGCGTGCTCGCTTCGTGACGACCATCGGTGCGAGCTTTGACCATCGCGTGGTCGATGGCGATGTCGCCAGCCGTTTTCTCGCCGATGTGGCGAGCATCATCGAGGAACCTGCCCTGCTGCTCGAGTAATGCCGATCGGTTGATGCCGGCACGGCGCTAATGGTGTTGACAATCATTATCAACAAGGCTATTCTTGAACAATGCACAAGAGACACTTCATTGTTCCCGCATTTCTGGGTTCTGCCGTACTGGCCCTGTCGGGGTGCTCGGGGGGAACACCCGCGAGCGTCGACGGTGCTGCCGGTGACCTCCGGGTCGTCGCCACGACAACGCAAATTGCCGACTTCACTCGCAACGTCATCGGAGACGCCACCGGTGTCGACCTCACCCAGCTCATTCAGTCGAACCAGAGCGCCCACGGCTACGACCCGTCAGTGGCCGACCTGACCGCACTCGGGGCAGCCGATGTGCTCGTCATCAACGGCGTGGGACTCGAAGAGTGGCTGGACGACGCCATTGCCGCGTCCGGCTTCGACGGCGTCACGATCGACGCCGACAAGGGCATCAAGATCTCCGAGGTCGGTGCCGGTGAGGATCACAGCGCCGACGCAGACGTTACGCACACCGACGCTACAAACACTGACGACGCCCACACTCATGAGGGCGGTGACCCGCACATCTGGACCGACGTGCACAATGCCGAGACCATCGTGCAGACGATCAGCGACGGGCTCGTCCTCGCCGACGGGACCAACGCCGCGACCTTCGAAACCAATGCCGCCGCCTACACCGCGCAACTCGCTGACCTCGACGCGTGGATTCACACCAACGTCGACACTGTGCCGGAGAAAGACCGACTGCTCGTAAGTAACCACGATGCCCTGGGTTATTTCACCGCCGCGTACCACATCGACTATGTCGGCTCGGTTATTCCCAGCTTTGACGACAACGCCGAGCCGAGCGCCGCCGAAATCGATGCCCTCGTCACGGCCATCAAGGCCACCGGCGTCACGGCCGTCTTCTCCGAGGCGTCGCTGAGTCCCAAGACGGCCGAGACGATCGCGACCGAGGCCAGCGTCACCGTCTACTCCGGCGACGATGCTCTCTACGTCGACTCGCTCGGCCCCGCGGGAAGTGCCGGCGATACCTACCTCAAGGCACAAGTGCACAACGTCACGCTCATGCTCGAATCGTGGAGCGTCACACCCTCTGCGCTGCCCGCCGACCTGCGATAGTTAAGTCGTGATCGAGAACACTTCTCAAGAGACACCCCGAGCGAACGCTGCCGCCGCCCTTCGAGTGGCGGCGGCGTCGTTTGCGTACGGTGCTGAGCCCGCGCTGACCGGGATCGATTTTCAGGTGATGCCCGGCCAGGCCGTTGCCCTGATCGGTCCCAACGGCTCCGGCAAGTCCACCCTGCTCAAGGGCATTCTCGGGCTCATTGCCCGCACGTCCGGCACCGTCGAGGTACTCGGAGCGTGGCCGGCGCCGGCGGGGTACATCGGCTACGTGCCACAGACCGACCAAATCGACCCGCACTTTCCGATTTCGCTCGAGCAGGTCGTCATGATGGGGCGCTACCGATCGCTCGGTTGGTGGCGCATGCCCGCCAAAGCTGATCGCCGGGCCGTGGCCGAGGCGCTGGAAACGGTCGGTCTGGGCAATCGTGCGAAGACGCGCTTTGGTGAGCTGTCGGGCGGGCAGCAGCAGCGCGGTCTGCTTGCGCGCGCCGTGGCATCCGCCCCGCGCTTGTTGCTGCTGGATGAGCCCTTCAACGGTCTCGACCAGGTCAACCGGGACGCCCTGATCGAAACCGTGAAACGCCTCAAGCAGCAGGGGGTCGCAGTGCTCGTGTCGACCCACGACCTCGACCTCGCTCGCGCGGTGTGTGAGAGCGTACTGCTGCTCAATGGCGCTCAGGTGGCATTCGGCCCGCGCGACGAGGTCCTGACCCTGACGAACGTGCAGAAGGCGTTTGGTTCGGTCGGTGTGGAGATGGACGAGCACACCATCGTGGTTCCCGGCCATGGAGGTCACTGAGTGGATGTCTTCACCTCGTTGATCACCGCGTTCGACCTGCCGTTCATGGCACGGGCGCTGCTCGTGCTGGTCGTACTCAGCCTCGTCGCCGGACTCGTGGGAGTACTGGTCAACCTGCGCGGACTCGAGTTCATCAGCGACGGACTCACCCACGCGGTCTTTCCCGGTGTCGCCATCGGGTTTGTCTGGGGTGGGCGCGACGGGCTCTTCGTCGGAGCCATGGTGGCGGCCCTCCTTGCTGCCGTCGTGCTCACGGTTATCGTCAAACGTGCCGTCACGTCCGACGCCGCGATCGCCATCGTATTCACGGCCATGTTCAGCGTAGGAATTATCGTGGTTTCACGGGAAACAAATTACGTCGGCCAGCTTGACGCGCTGTTATTCGGGCGTCTGCTGACCGTGAGCCCGACCGAGGTGAACCAGACCGTCGTTGTTTGCCTGATTGCCCTGGTCCTGGTGGGGTCCACGCTTAAGGAGCAGGTCTTTCGGGCTTTCGATCTCGAGGGCGCATTAGCGGCCGGCTACCGGCCGCTCGTGCTCGACCTTGTGCTCAACGTCGCCATCGCCCTTGTTGTGGTGGCCGCGAGCAGCGCCGTGGGCAACCTGCTCGTGCTGGCTGTTTTGATCGTACCTGGCGCCGTCGCTCGCTTGGTGACCAATCGATTGTGGTTGCTCTTTCCGGTGGCTGCTGGCTTCGCGATGCTGGCGGCCTGGGTCGGGCTCGCGTTCGGCTACGACGCGTCGGTGAACGGCGGCGTGGACCTGCCCAGCGGAGCCACCGTCGTGCTCGTGCTCGTGGTTGGCTACGTGGCGGCACTGGTCGTGCGACTCGGACTTGATCGGATCAGAGCCCTCGGTCGCAGACGTCGGCTGGTCGAACGAGTCGGGCGCTGATGGGCTACTTCGAACAGGCCATCCTGGCGGCTCTGCTGATCGGGGCCCTCAGCGGGCTCGTCGGCACCCTCGTGGTGTTGCGCCAACGCACCTTCTTCGCCCAGGCTCTCACCCACGCGACATTTCCCGGAGCGGTGGGTGCGGCAATACTGGGAGTGAGCATCCCGCTTGGTGCTGCGGTGGCGAGCGTGTTCATCGTGGGCGTCATGACCCTGATCGGGCGCGTGAAACGACAAGGAAATCAGGTCGCATCGGGAATTCTGCTCACCGCCGGGTTCGCCCTCGGTGTTCTGTTGCAGGGGCTGAATCCTTCCCTGCCGGTAAAGGTCGACTCCTATCTGGTCGGTTCCATTCTCACGGTGTCCAGCAGCGACGTGACGCTGGTGGCCGTCGTACTGGCATTCGCCGTGTTGACCCTCGTCTTTCTCGGCAAGCAGATCATGTTCTCAACCTTTGATGTCAACGGCTTTCGCGCTGCTGGCTATCGGGAATGGCTGATTGAGGTGCTGACCCTGGTGCTCATCACCGCCACGGTCGTGACCGCGATGCCCGCCGTCGGCGCCATTCTCGCCATTGCTCTGATTGCGGCCCCGGCCGCAGCGGCTCGGCTCGTGTCGCGCACCACCACCCAGATGTTTGTCATTGCGCCCCTGCTGGGCGCGCTGTCCGGGCTGGTCGGCGTGCTGCTCTCCCGCTCACTCGACGTCGCCGCCGGCCCGATGATTGCTCTCACTGCGGCGGGGCTGTTTTTGCTCGCCCTGGTGCTGCGGCGGCTCGTCGCTCAAGCTCGGGCACCTCGCGAATCGGGTGTGCGACGACCGCCGCGAACATCGCTACGGTTAAAGTCATGAAGCGAAACACCTGGCAGCGTGAGGCCGTTCGTGGTGCTCTGGACGCGAATGATGGCTTCGTCAGCGCCCAGGCCCTGCACTCCGCCCTGCACGCGACCGGATCCCCCATCGGCCTCGCCACGGTCTACCGCGCGCTTGCTGACCTCGCCATCACGGGGGACGCGGACTCCCTGCAGTCGCCCGAGGGCGAGAGCCTGTACCGTGCGTGCAGCACCGACGAGCACCACCATCACCTGATCTGCCGCAATTGCGGACTCACCGTCGAGATCGAAGCGGATGCCGTCGAGCGGTGGGCCAAAGACGTCGCCGCTCAAAATGGGTTCACTCAGGCGGCTCACGTCGTCGACGTTTTCGGCCTGTGCGCCGCGTGCACGGATCAGGCGGCGGCTTCTTCTCGTTGATGATTGACGTTTTCGGCCTGTGCGCCGCGTGCACGGATCAGGCTGGCGCATCCGCTCTCTGATCACTTCACGCACGCAGGATTTGCGGGAGCGTACCGCATCGAGTAACGTTGGCACCTGCTACGCCTGTGTGCGTACACTGCGGGCGTTCCTGCTCCAGCTCTTGGGCTGGTGTGGTGGTACGCCCGTCGACAAG
>JBBRBV010000008.1:0-77037 GCA_038205545.1 Actinomycetales bacterium | reverse complement strand
TGCCAGTGCGCACCAGGGCGAGGGCGCCCTGCTCGCGGCCCTCACCGCGCAGCGCACCGGGCACATGTCCGACATCGTCTCGACCATTCAGGCCGAGCAGGACCGCATCATCCGCTCGGAGCTGAACGGTGAGCTCGTCGTGCAGGGTGGCCCCGGCACCGGCAAGACCGCCGTAGCGCTGCACCGGGCCGCCTACCTGCTGTACACCCACCGCGACCGGCTGCAGAACTCCGGGGTGCTCATCGTTGGCCCGTCCACCTCGTTCCTGCAGTACATCGAAGCCGTGCTGCCCTCGCTCGGCGAGACCGGGGTGGTGCTCGCCTCGGTGGGCCAGCTGTTCCCCGGCGTCGAGGCCAGCCACGAAGACGCCCCGGCCGTCGCCGCCCTCAAGGGCCAGACCTTCATGGCCGACCTGATCGCCCGGGCCGTGAAGAGCCGGCAGAAGGTGCCCGCCACCAGCCAGAAGCTGCTGGTGAACGGCGACACCCTGGTGCTGGTGCCCCAGCTGATCGAATCGGCCATCCACCGGGCCCGCTCCGGCGGCAAGCCGCACAACGAGGCCAGGGTGGTGTTCGTCAAGCACGCACTCAACTCCCTGGCCAGGGAATGGCTCGAGCAGCTCAAGAAGCAGGGCCGGTCGATGGACGACACCGACCTGCCGATGCTGCGCGAAGACCTGCGCCTGGCCGACGATGTGCGGGTCGCGCTCAACACCGCCTGGCTGCCGCTGACCCCACAGAAATTGGTGCAAGACCTCTACGCCCGGCCGCAGTGGCTGGCCGAGCTGACCCCGCGCTGGCGTTATGCCCAACGCAAGCTGCTGGCGCGCCCGCGCGACGCCGAGTTCACCATCTCCGACATCCCCCTGCTCGATGAGGCCGCTGAGCTGCTCGGGGAATACAACGTGGTTGACCAGGCCAAAAAGCGCGCACTCAAGGAACAAAGCAAGCGTGACGTGGAGAACGCCGAAACGGCCATTGAAAACATGGAGGTGAAGGGCCTGGTGAATGCAAAAGACCTCGCCGCAAGTTTCGCTGAACTCGATGAACGGGCCACGACCAGTGAGCGCGCCGCACGGGATCGCCGCTGGACCTACGGCCACGTCGTCATCGACGAAGCGCAGGAACTCTCGCCCATGCAGTGGCGTCTGGTGCTGCGACGCGGCCCGCGCCGGTCGTTCACGATTGTCGGTGACATTGCGCAGGCGGCGAGCGCTGCGGCATCCACCAGCTGGAAAGAGGCGTTAAAACCCGTGCTCGAGGGCTCGCCCGAAGCCGGTCGCTGGCGCCTGGAAGAACTGACCGTGAACTATCGCACGCCAAGCCAGATCGCCACGGCGGCCGAGACGGTCGCCCTGTCGCACCGTCTGCCGATTACGCGCTCGCGCACGGTGCGGTCGAGCGAATGGCCGGTTGAAACGGTAGCGGATGCCGCAGCGGCGGTGCGCCGCGACCGTGCGCTTGGAGCTGGCGGTACACTCGCCGTGATCGTGGTCGACGCCGGCATCGACGATCTCGAATCAACACTGCGCGCCGAATTCGGCGACCTGATCGGTGTGGGTGCACTCGGCCTGAGCCATCAGATTGCGCTGCTGACCCCGCAGGATGCCAAGGGGCTCGAATTCGACGCGGTCGTCGTTGTCGACCCGGCGGCCATTCTGGCGGCCTCCGAGCGCGGTGCCGGGGCGCTCTATGTGGCGATGACGCGTTCCACCCAGCGGTTGTATCTGGTGGGGGATGCGCCGCTCGGCGCCGCGCGGGCCTGATGCTGCCAAGCCCGCCCGCAGGCGTTATTTCGCGTAGCTGTAAAAGTCTTCGCCGGTGCTGATGCCCAATTTACCCTGGTCGATGTAGTTCTTCTTGAGGTAGGCGGCGAACGCCTTCTGCTTTCCACCGCCATTGGAGGAGATGTTGTAGGCGGTGGTGAGCCCGACGATGTCGAAGATCTCGAACAGTCCGGCCGGAGCTCCGGTGCCGATGCGCCAGGTCTTGTCAATCATCTCGGGTTCGGCGATTCCGTCGACGAGCAGGTCGGAGGCCGCGTCGAGCAGCGGAATCAGCAAGGAGTTGAGCAGGTAGCCGGCCTTCTCCTTTTTGATCTCGATCGGAACCATTCCGATGTCGCCGGCGAACTCGGAGACGGTGGCGTAAACAGCCGGATCGGTCAGCGCGGTACCCATGACCTCCGCGGTGTTGTGCACCCAGACGTGATTGGCGAAGTGCAGCGCGAGAAAGCGGTCCGGGCGACCGGTGAATGCCATCAGGTCGCTCGGCAGCAGCGTCGACGAGTTCGTTGCGAAGATCGTCTTCGCCGGGGCGAGAGTACCGAGACGGGTAGAGGTGTCTTCCTTGATCTCGAGATTCTCGGGGATGGCCTCGATAACCAGGTCGGCGTCGTGCACGGCGGCCGCGAGGTCGCTCGAGTAGGTGGTGTTGGTCAATTTGGTCGTGGTGTGTTCTTTAGTTTGTTGTCGTGCGGGTGTTGTCGTGCGAGACGCGGTCGGTGCCATCCACGTTTCGAGGTCGGTGACGCGAGGTAGCCCCGCGTGATGAGTTCGATTTGCGCGGCGAGAGTGGTGTTGGCCTCGCTCGCGCTGGGCCGGGCTGCGGTGGCTGTGGCAGGGGATACAGCAGCGGTCTCAGCCGCTGAAACGTTGTGCCGGCCCCGATCCAGGTTGCGGCGAAAATCGTCGTTGCAGACCATCAACAGCAGTTCGGCCTTGTTGGAGGCATAGCGAAACAGGGTGCCGTTGGCCACGTCGGCCCGTTCGGCGATCTGCTGGGTCGTGACCGTCGCGTAGCCGTGCTCGGCGAACAGGCCGGCAGCGGCCGCGAAGATGCGGGCCTGCTTGGCTTCCTTGTTGCGTTCGCGGCGACCGGTGCTGGTTTTCGAATCACTCGGCGTGGCCGGGACAACCTTGTGTCGATCCGATCGCATCCGCTTCTCACCCGATTTGGCTACCGCCCGACCCGAGTAAACGGAGTGGACTCATTTCTGAGTCTGGTCCGAAATGTGCGGACTCCGCACCGTGCCGTACTAGGTGAACTTCAGTATCGGTTAAAGTGGAGAGCTGGAGAGGAACCAGCTATTGAGTGACATTGCAGGCGAATTGGCGCGGGTGCGCGAAGCCTTCGACAAACCCACCCTGCGTCTGCTCGACCGCAAATGGGCCCCGTTCGTGCTCGCGGTATTCAAGAGTTCGTTCAGCCGGGAACGCCGCAGCGTGCCGTGCGAGTTGCTGCACACCCAGGTGGATGCCTACCTCGCCGACCTGCGCAGCACCGGTATCGACGCACCAGAGAAGACCGGGCGCGCCCTGTGCGTGCAGTGGATGAACGACCTGTGGCTCTACCGGGAGGTACGCGACGCGACTGACGGATCTGGCGGAGGAACTGGTGAGGAGAACGGGGAACACTACTCGCTCACCAGCCATGCGCTCGAAGCACTGCTGCTCGTCGACGGTCTCGCTCGCGATCGCGCGCTGATCAGCGAATCCCGTCTCAGCACGATCGTCAACACCGTGCGCCACCGGGCCACCGAGGCCAACCCCGATCGCGAGGAGCGGGTAAGTCGCCTCGACCAGCAGATCCACGAGCTGACCAGCGAGCGCGATCGGCTCGTCGACGGCGGCCAGATTGAAGCGGCCTCGAATGAGGCGATGCACGAGGGCTACGCCAACCTCATCGACCTCATCGCGCAGCTGCCGAGCGACTTCAAACGGGTCGAAGAATCCGTCGCGGCCATGCACCGCCAGATCATTAGCGACTTTCGCGGCGAGGAACGCCCGATCAGCGAGGTTCTCGACGATTACCTGGCCAAAACGGATGACCTCATGTCGTCGACGGCGGAGGGGCGCGCCTTCGAGGGCGCGTTCGCCCTGCTGCGCAATGACTCGCTCGTGCAGGGGCTGAAGGCTGATCTGGAGACGATTCTGCTGCATCCGTTCGCCCTGGAACTGAGCCTGAATGAGCGTCGCAGCTTCATGAGCACGGTGACCCTGCTGCGGAAGGGCATCGACGACGTGTTGACCCAGCGCAAGGGACTCACGAGTACCCTGCGCGAGCACATCGTCAACCACGATGTGGTCAAAGATAGGGAGCTGGAGCGCACGCTGCGCGACATCAACCGCGAACTCGCCACCTGGATGCAGACGGCCGGTCCCCGCTCCACGGTTACGGCCGAGATTATGCCGGGCACCCTCGAGCTGGAACACCTGCGCGAGCGGTTCTACGACCCGTTGGCCCACAAGGGTCCGCCCGCGCTGGCGGATGTCTCAGCTGCAGCACCGGTAGCGCCGACCCTGGATAGCCTGCGTCAGCAGGGCGGCCCGCTTCTGGAAGACCTGCGCGACGCCCTCGTGGCGGCCTTCGGGGCGGGGGAGGCGGCATCCATTGGTAGGGCGTTCAACGGTTTCGACGCGATCCTGCGTCGACCGGTAGAGATTCTCGGCCTGCTGCAGCTGACGGCCCAGCTGAGTGAGCAGCAGGGTCCGGCCGGCCTGGAAAGCTTTGAAACGGTACGACCGGATGGCTCGGTGCGGATTTTCGACGTGCCGCGCCGCATTCTGACCGACGACGATACGGCGGCACTCATCGCCCAGAATTTAGGTTCCCAGCATGAATGACGATCTGGCGGACGACGGCACGGCCTTTGACGCGGCTATTGACAGCGACCCGGCGAGCCTTTCTTTGTTCGAGGGCGATGAGGGGGGACTCAGCGTGGAGCAGCGCCGCACACTGGTGCTGCTGTTGAAGCACCGCTACATTTCGGCGGCCCTGCAGCCGGCGGAATGGCAGACCCTGCTGAAATCCCAGAGCCTGCTCAAATCGCGTCTCAACGATGTTTTTCTCGACCTGCATGTTGACCTGCACTATGAGGTCGCCTTCAAGCGGCAGGCCATCGCCGAGGGCGGCGAACGGTTTCCCACACTGCTGCATGACGTGGCTTACACCCGCGAAGAGACCATCCTGCTCGTGCTGCTGCGCCAACGTTTTCGCAGCGAACGAGCCGGCGGCCAGGAGATCGTGCTGGTCGACCGGGACTACCTGGTCGACAACGTTGCGCACTTTCGCCCCGAATACGCCACTGACCTCTCCGGTGATGCCCGCAAGGCGCAGGCCGCGGTTGACAGCCTGGCCAAGGCGCGCGTGCTGCTAAAAACCAGCGACCCCGATCGCTTTCGCATCTCGGCGGTGATCGAGGTGCTGTTATCGGTCGAACGCCTCGGGGAGCTGCTCGATTGGCTGCGCGACGAGAACAGTGAACCGCTTACCACCTCGCTGATGGAGCCCCTCGCATGAACGATTCCCCGCTGTTCTATATCGACGGCGCCACCGAGGGCACCACCCAGTGGCGGGCCGAATCGATGCAAGTGGTCAACTGGGGTGGTTTTCACGGCCATCACGAGGTCATTTTTTCCGCACAGGCCACACTCGTCTCCGGCGCATCGGGAACCGGCAAGAGCAGCCTGCTCGACGCCTATCTGGCTCTGATGATGCCCTCCGACACCCCGTTCAACGGCGCCTCGAATGACGCCGGATCCGGTCGCGCCCGCAGCGTCGACCAGCGCAACCTGATGACCTACCTGCGTGGCAAGACCGATGCCAACCGGGAGGCCGGCACGGGGGAGCTGACCGACCAGGTTCTGCGCGGCGCGCACGAAGCCACCTGGGGCGCCGTGGCCATGACCTTCGTCGACGACAACCAGCGCCGGTTTACGGTGCTGCGGGCCTACTTCGTGCCGCGCGGCACCCACAAATTCGCCGATGTGACCATGAAAATGGCCACCACAGACGGATGCCTGAACCTGCGCGATCTCGCCTCCTGTGCCGAGAGCCGGTTCGACAAGCGCGCACTCAAGGCCCGGTTCAGCGATCTGGACGTGTTCGACACCTACGCGGCGTTCGCCCAGACCCTGTACACCCGCCTCGGCATCGGCGCCAACGGCGAGGGCGGTAAGGCGCTGCGCCTGCTCGCCCGCATTCAGGCCGGCCAGCAGGTGAAAACGGTCGACGGACTGTACAAAACTATGGTCCTGGAAGAGCCGGCGACCTTTGCCGCCGCCGACAAAGCGGTCGACCACTTCGAAGACCTCGAACGTTCCTACGGCGCTATGGTCACCGAGGCGCAAAAGGCGCAGGTGCTGGAGCGCCTGCCCGAGCTGTACCAGTCCTACGAAACCACTACGGCCCAAGCCGACCTCGTCGATACCTTCGGCGTGCACCGGGCGGGGGACACCCCGTTCGTGCTGTGGCAGCTGCTCACCGAGCACACGCTGCTCGAGAGCGCCGCTGATGTCAACCGGGCTGCCCGCCGCGAGAAGCAGAGCAGCCAGGTGCAGGCTCGTGACGCCGAAACCGCGCTGAAAGCCCGGGTGCTCGAGCTGCAACAGCAGCAACGTGACAACGGCGGAGACGTGCTGGAACGACTGCAGACCGAACTGACCCGGCTGGGCGACACCCAGAAGGACGTGGCCGCCGAGCGCGCGCGCTTCGACGACCGGGTGCACGGCCTCGGGGTGACCATCGACTCCGCCGCCTCCTTCGCGGCCGCCCAACGCGACGCCGACCTGTTTGCGACCGGGTTCGCCGCCGCCGAGACCGCCCTGGAGGTGACCCGGTCAGCGCTGCAGCGCGAGTCTTACCCGGTGGAGGAGAGCATTCGCGCACTCAAACAGGAGCGCGCGTTTCTGACCGGGCGAGAGAGCCTCGTACCGTTTGCCCTGCACAGTGCGCGGCTACTGATCTCCGAGGCCGCCGGTATACCCGTCGAGGAATTGCCGTTCGTGGCCGAACTTATCGACCTCGCCGCCGGTGAAGAACAGTGGCGGCAGGCGTCCGAGGTGACCCTGGCCTCGATCGTGCGAGTGCTGCTCGTCGATGAGACGCGTCTGGCGCACCTGAGCGCCGCGATCGACCCGGTGCAGCTACCGCTGCGCATCCACTTTGAAGGTGTGGCGCAGAAGCCCCACGAGGACATCGCCGGCGACAACCGATACATATCGGGCAAACTTGACGTCAAAGACTCACCGTTCAGCAGTTGGGTGCAGGAGCGCCTCCGGGCCGCGAATCTCGACGCCCTGTGCGTTGCAAGCGCGTCCGAGCTCGGTGGTGAAGGTGCACGGGTAACCCCGAGCGGGCAGACTCGTCACGGTTCCCGCGGCGCCCACGGGCAGAACGCGGGCCAGAAGTCGATCATCGGGTTTTCCAGCCGCGCCCGGCTCGACGACATCGTGGTGGAACTGGCCGCGCTGGGTCGGGAGGCCGACGCGGCGGCGGAACGGGCATCCGCTGTGTCGGAGCAACTCGTCGGCCTGCGCGACAAAAAGACCGCTCACCAGCACATTCTCGACACGGACTGGTCGGCCATCGATGTTGCGGCGGCCGCGGCGCACAGTGCCGATACAAAGTCCGAACAAGAGCGGATGCTGGCCGGCAGCGACATTCTGCGCGCCCTCAGCGACGAGGAGGTACGGCTCAGCCGCGAGCTTGACGCTGCCCAAAAACTCAAGCACGCCACCGACCAGTCCGCCGCGCAGCTCGCCGAGGAGCAGGGCGATATCGTCGACGCGCAAGACACCGTGAACAATCGCCTCGACCAGATCGAACAGGGCGAGGGCCTCACTCTGTCGAACGAGCATTCCGCCCACCTCTCCGAGCAGTTCGCGCACGTCACGGACCAGAACGACCTCGCCGCGTTCCCGGCCGGGTTGAAACGCCTGCGCGAGCGGCTGATCGCCCAGTCGGCGCAGGATCGCACCACCGCTGCCCGCGACCGCGCAACCATGGTCGGAATCTTTGAGACCTACCAGGCTCGGTGGCCCGACCCGAATATCGGGGTCGCGCTCGAATCGATCACGAGCTACACCGACATTCTTGACGCCATTCGCACCCTTGGACTCTCTGAACGGCGCCAGGAATGGAAACGTCGGCTGTCCGCGTGGAGCGGGCAAGATCTCGTGCCGCTCACCGGTGCGTTCAACACGGCGATCGAAGAAATCGAAGATCGCCTGCGGCCAATTAACGAGATTCTCGCAACCCTGCCCTTCGGCGCGACCAACGACCGCCTGCAGATTTCGCTGCGACGCCTGCACCGTGACGATGCGACCGCGTTTCGCAAGGAACTCAAGGTGCTGTCCTCTGGCGCGACGGAGCAGTTCACCGACGAGGAAACCGAAGACCGATTCACCCGACTGCAGCAGTTCATGCGCCTGATTCGCCGGCCCGACGGTACCAATAATTCAGAGCGTGAGCTACTGCTCGATGTGCGTCAGCACGTGGAGATCACCGCGGTGCGCGTGACCCAGGAGGGCGTCGAAGTCAGCACCTACTCGTCGCTCGGTGGCAAGAGCGGTGGCGAGTCGCAGGAACTCGTAGCCTTCGTGGTCGGCGCCGCCCTGCGCTTTCAACTCGGCGACGAAAGCCGCACTCGGCCGCGTTTCGCCCCGGTTTTTCTCGACGAGGGTTTCGTGAAATCCGATGCGGAATTCGCCGGCCGGGCTATCGCAGCCTGGAAGGGCCTCGGCTTTCAGCTCATCGTGGGAGCCCCGCTCGATAAGGTCACCGCCCTTGAACCATCCATGCAGCTCGTGCTGTCCATCACCAAGAACACCGCTACCGGCTTCTCCTACATCACGCCGCTGGCCTCGCCCCCGGTGGCTGCCGATGAGGAGTCAGCCGCCTAAAAGCGGATGCCGCGCTCGGCCAGGTTGCGCATCACACTAAGCGCAGGCTGGCCTTTGTAGCTATTGGCGCGCGACCTGCATAGCGTTAGGCACGCACGAGTAACGAGTAGTCCTGATTTTCAGGTTCGGTGCTCGTCATCTCGTGTTTACCGGTTGGCCCTGCGTCTCGATACGATCAGTCCCGTCCCGTTCACGCACCAACGTTCACGAGCAGGGAGCCCCAGCATCCCTGCCATGTTCTTTCTTCGAGGAGCACCATGTTCGATACTTTCTTCGGCCTTCCCCTGCATCCGCTTATCGTGCACGCGACGGAGGTTGTGGTTCCGACCGCTGCCCTCGTGCTGGTCGTCGCGGCATTCTGGCCGCGGTTTCGCCGCTGGGCGGGGCTGTTGCCGCTCGGGCTCACCCTGGCAGCGCTGGTGCTCGTGCCGTTGTCGACCGAGTCGGGGGAGGCTTTGCAGGAACGAGTATCCGAGAGTGCCCTCATCGACACCCACGCCGACCTGGCCGAAGGATTGTTGCCCTGGGTTATTGGAATGGTTGTCGTTGCGGGCGTGCTGTTCCTATGGAACCTGAAGAAGTCATCCACCCCGCGCACGCCCAAGTGGGTCGCTATCGTCATTATGGTCGTGGCGCTGGGGGTGTCATCGGGAACCATGGTGCAGGCCATCCTCATCGGTCACAGCGGCGCAACGGCGGTGTGGTCCGGAGTCATGGGCACCCCGGCGAACTAGCACATCGATTGCAGTGACCAGTCGGTCTGCCTGCTCCTCGGGTTGGGCGTAAAATATTTTCGTGTCGGTCCCTTGTTAGTTCAACCCTGCCGGAGCCCCCGGTTAACCGGCCCCGAAAAATGGAGCTGAGACGTGACCGGAATGCGGCGTCCCCGACGCAATCCCAGCTTTCGCAACCCCACCTTCCTCTCTACCTGGCTCCTGTGGCTGGTGGGTTTTCTCGCCTTCCCGATCGCGGCTCTGGCCGGTACCGCGGTCGGGGGCCGGGTGAGCAACCCGGTGTCGGCCCTGATCGGTGGGGCGGTTTGCGGCATCGTCATCGGCCTCGGCCAGGTGCTGGTCAGCCGCCGCCGCCTTGATCCGCTGATGTGGATCCCGCTCTCGGCAATTGGTATGGGTCTGGGGCTGCTGCTGGGCTCGACGGTCGTGAATTATGAAACGACTCTTGCAGAGCTCGCGCTCATGGGAGCGATCACCGGGCTCGTGCTCGGAGCGGCACAGGCCGTCGCGCTCCCGTCGCGCGTCCGCCGACGCTGGCTGTGGGCCGTGGGCATATCCGTGCTGTGGGCGCTCGGCTGGACCCTGACGACCTTGACCGGAGTCAACGTCGAGGCGCAGTTCATAAATTTCGGTATCGTTGGCGCGGTGATAGTCACGGCGCTCTCCGGCCTTCTCCTCCACCTTCTGCTGCCCTTCCACCCGGCCTCCGGCGTGTGGTTGCGATCTCGACCCGTCGATCCCTCGTCCTGAGGTGGCGCCACCGTCACCGCGCCAGGTGCCGGTGACCGCGCCAGGTGCCGGTGACCGCGCCAGCCACAGGTGGCGCGCCGACTGGTAGCGGGCGCACCCACGCCCCGACCGCGCGCTAGGGCGTTTGTGATGTGGTCGAGTTACGGGTGCGCCACGCTTTCCACGCGCCGGTGGACCACAGCGCCCACAGCACGAGCAGGGGTTGAAAGGCCAAACGCATACCCCGCGACAGGTCCGAGTTCAGCCCGAACGAGTCGGTGGCCGTGACGAACTGCGAGATATTGCCGGGAAAGATCGCCACGAAGAACGCGGCCACCAGCCAGCCAACCCGAACGCGCCAGCGATGCAGCGCGAGCAGGGCGACTCCGAGCAGGATTTCGGCGATTCCGGAGAGCACCACGACCGCGTCAGTATCCAGAGGAACCCACGCCGGAACCTGCGCCTGAAAAGCCTCCCGGTTGACGGTGAGGTGGCTGATGCCAGCGAGGAGCAAGAAAGCACCGAGCACCAGCTGGCCGAGTAGTCGGGGCAGCGAACGGTGCGAGCGTGCCGCAGCTTGACGAGGTGTTTTTTCAGCCATTGTGCTGAGTCTACCGCTGCCAGGGTTCGGTTCAACGGGTCGCACCACGGAGTCGACCCGCGCTACGCGCACGGCTGGCTGCTCGCCCCGCGGGGCCGCGGTTACCGGCCAAGCAGGCGTGCGAAGAAACCGCCAGTGGATTTTTCTGCCACATGGCCCTCGCAGCGCTGGTTGCGCGGCACGCCTTTCATAACCTGATCAACGTGCTGGCCGCACCCGGCCCAGGTGGTCTTCTGACAGGTCTTGCAGGTGACGGCTCTACACATAGTCGGTGCCTTTCGTTGGGAAGTATCTCCATAGTATACCCATGGGGGTATTAGAAGAAACGCACGGCAGCAATGGATGCTCTCGCCTTGTCGGTGTATCGTTCCAGCAACGAGCGCGCGGCCGGCCAGAACGCCCGGCGATCATGAACTTCAACGAGAGCGGTGCAACATGAGCAGTGAACCCCCGATCGACGACGTCACCGACGACGATATCGAGGTCACACACTCCAAAGCCTGGGCCGCGGGTGTACCCGGTGTTCTGCACTCCATGGAACCGGCGATCACCGGGATGGGCGCACTGCGGGGAATGCGGGCATTGCTATCCATGAACCAGAAAGACGGCTTCGACTGCATGAGCTGCGCCTGGCCCGACCCGGCACACCGCAAGGCGTTCGAATTCTGTGAAAATGGTGCCAAGGCCGTGACCTGGGAGGCCACGCCGATCACCATCCCGACCAGCTTCTGGGCAGAACATTCGATGGCGGACTTGCGAGAAAAGAGCGAATACTGGCTCGGTATGCAGGGCCGGCTGGTCGAACCCGTCTACAAGCCGGCCGGCAGCGACCACTACCAACCGGTCGGCTGGCCGGAGGCCTTTCGGCTGATCGCCGCCAAGTTGAACACGCTCGATTCTCCCGACCAGGCCGCCTTCTACACGAGTGGCCGCGCCTCCAACGAGGCCGCCTTCGCCTACCAGCTGTTTGCGCGCGCGTATGGCACCAACAACCTGCCGGACTGTTCCAACATGTGCCACGAATCCACCGGCTGGGCGATGGGCCAGACCGTGGGCATCGGTAAGAGCACGATCAGCTACGAGGACTTCGAACAGGCCGATCTGATTATCATCATGGGTCAGAACCCGGGCACCAACCATCCGCGCATGCTCACCGCGCTCGAAGAAGCCAAGGATGCCGGTGCCGAGATCGTCGCCGTCAACCCGCTGCCCGAAGCTGGCCTGCGCCGGTACAAGAACCCGCAACGGGTGCGCGGCATCATTGGTCACGGTACCGACATCGCCGACCAATTTCTGCAGATTCGCATTGGTGGCGACATGGCGCTGTTGCAAGCCGTCTCGAAGCGGGTGCTTGATGCCGAGGACGCCGCCCCGGGCACCGTGCTCGATCAGGCTTTTCTCGACGAGCACTGCCACGGTCTGGCGGAACTGCGGCAGCATCTCTCCCAGCTTGACGAGCGGATGGTGCTGGCCGCGACGGGCCTGCGCGCGGCACAAATCGATGAACTTGCCGAAAGGTACCTGAAAGCCGACCGGGTGATCATCACCTGGGCGATGGGGTTGACGCAGCAGAAAAAGGGCGTCGAGACAATCAAGGAAATTATCAACCTGCTGTTGCTGCGAGGAAACATCGGTAAACCGGGTGCGGGAGCCTCACCGATTCGTGGACACAGTAATGTGCAGGGCGACCGCACGATGGGAATCTGGGAGCAGATGCCTCCGGCTTTTCTCGACGCCGTGCAGCGAGAATTCGGTTTCGACCCGCCACGCAAACACGGCGTGGATTCCGTCGACGGAGTACGGGCCATGCGCGACGGAACGATGAAGGTGTGGATGGGGCTGGGAGGAAATTTTGTGGCCGCCATGTCCGACACCGGCATTGCCGAGGCCGCCATGCAGCGCACGGAAATGAGCGTACAGATCTCCACCAAACTCAACCGTTCGCACGCCGTAACCGGTGAGGCGGCGTTGATTCTGCCGACCCTGGGCCGCACGGAAATCGACGAGCAGGCGGATGGCGTGCAGTTTGTGTCGGTCGAGGATTCGGTCTGCGCGGTGCATCCGTCCTGGGGCAAGCTGAAGCCGGTCTCACCGAACCTGCTCTCCGAGGTCGCGATCATTTCGCGACTGGCCAGCGCCGTGCTCGGCCACAGGGTCGCGGTCGACTGGGCCGGTTTTGAGGCCAACTACGACCGCATCCGCGATCACATCGCGCACGTGGTCGACGGGTGCGAAAACTATAACGAGCGCATCCGCCAGGAGGGCGGGTTTGTACTGCCGAACGGACCGCGCGATTCACGTACATTCAACACGCCGACCGGCAAGGCCATGCTGACCACAAACACCCTCGAGCACCTGGAAGTGCCACCGGGGCGCCTGGTGTTGCAAACTCTGCGCAGCCACGATCAGTTCAACACGACCATCTACGGCATGGACGACCGCTATCGCGGCATCAAGAAGGGGCGAAAGGTGGTCTTCATCAACAAGAAGGATCTGCTTGCCCTCGGGTTCGCCGACGGAGACCTGGTTGACGTGCACAGCGAGTTCAGTGACAACGTCGACCGGGTGTTGCCCGGCTACCGGCTGGTGGCCTATCCGACGCCGCGCGGCTGCGCCGCCGCGTATTACCCCGAGGCCAACGTGCTCGTGCCGCTGGACAGCGTCGCTGACGGGAGCAACACGCCGGTATCGAAGGCGGTCATTATCCGGCTGGAGCGCGCTGCGGCCTGAACCTGCTCGGTCGTGTGTCTGGAACTATTGCGCCGTGTTCAACCAACCGGACGCGTCGGGATTCTCGTTCGCGGGCTGTTGGCAGAGGGAGATCACAACATCCGCTGCACGGGAAATGGCCGTCTGTGATGACATCGAACCGGTGGCGGCGGCCAGGCCAGCGGCGTACCCGGTGACGAAGGTCGTTATGGGGGCGGCCATCGGACCGACCGCGTTGGCAGCCTCATCGGCGACGGTAAGCACGACGTGGTTGTCCATCTCCAGGTCCAGGATCTGGAGCGCCTGGCTGAGGCGGCGAGTCCACTGCTTGAGAATTTCTTCGTCCACGGCGTTATGCGTCATAGCAACTCCTTCAGTTGTCGGAAACAACGGGCACTCAGCTGGTTTGACGGTACCCTCAATCTGGACTTTCCGTTGGGCAAAAGGATGCCGAATTACTACCAACCCATAGTGCCCGGGGCGCCCTTGAACGGACCGACAATCTTCGCGGTGATCCAACCGCCGTAGTAGTCGCCCTCCTGCGCGCGCACGGTCTCACCGTCGACGGTGCAGCGGTTCATGGCTCCCGGATAGACGGCGACCCGGTCGGCCAAAGTCTCATATCCCGGTGTCGGCGTGGGGTAAAACCAGGCGGCCCGATCGCTTGCGCCGACGGAGAGGTAGCCGGCTACGCCCTTGAATTCGCAGTAGCTCTGGCCGGGGGCTGGTCGAAGAACCCCCGGGGCGAATGCGCTCCGGGGCAGGTAATACACGGGCGGATGGCTGGTTTCGAGCACCCGCACAACGTCGGTGGTGTCCAGAATGGTCACACCATCGAGTTCGATGGTGACTCGCTCTCCGGTGTGCTCGACGCGGGGCGGTCGCGGGTAGTCCCACACGGACTCCTGGTCGGAATGGATCGGGTCGCGTTTTTCTCGCTCAATCATGACCCGATGCTAGGGCGGCAACCTGCGAAGCGGCGCCACGTTTCGTTCCAGCGGTTCCGCCGCGTCAATGCGGTAATTCTGACTACAGTGCGCGCATGAGTTGTGATGCACTGGTATTGACGGCGGATGGCCCCAACGGCGCGCGCGAGGTGCGCCGCTCCAGCCCGAGTAGTTCTAGAGCGCGCCGAACAATTCCTCAGCCAGTTCGGCGTCGGTGCGCGCATCGATGATGCCCCACATCATGTGGGTGGGGCCACTGCTGTCGCTCGGCTCGACCCGCGGTCGGCTCGCCCAGCCGCACGCGACGGCGGTGGCGCCGAGTTGTTCGAGCGAGGCACTGATGCGCGTTTTTCGAATCTTGCCAGCCAGCACGCTGCCGTCCGGCGCCTGACGCCAGCCACGCTTATGGGCGAGCACCCGACCGATTTCTTCGTCGGTCAACCAGCGCGAAAAACTGCGGGTGGGCGGGTCAATGGCGATCAGCTTCATGCCCACACTTTACCGCCGACAGCCCGCCCCAGCTGGTTGCCCGTTTCGCAGCTCCTTGAGGAAATCTCTTCCCTCGCGCGAACGACTGTTCCGGGCAATAATCACAAGCAGCACCCGGTCACCCGCCCCGACGCGCACGAAGGAGAACCAACCATGAGTAGCAAGCTCAACCCGTACCTCGGCTTTCGCGACAATGCCCGTGAAGCGATGGACTTCTACCAGAGCGTCTTTGGCGGTGAAGTCACTCACAGTACCTTCGGGGAGTCCAACCTGAGCGATGATCCGGCGGACAAAGATAAGATCATGCATTCGGAACTGACCACAGCAAGCGGATTTTCGCTGATGGCCTCCGATGCCCCGAGCAGTATGGAAGTCTCCACCGGCAGTAGCATTTCCGTCTCCCTCAGCGGCGACGACGAGGCCGAACTGACCGGGTACTGGGACAAACTGGTGGAGGGTGGCACCGTCACGATGCCGCTCAGCAAGGCGCCCTGGGGCGACAGCTTTGGCATGGTGACCGACAGGTTTGGCACCACCTGGATGCTCAATATCGCTGGAACAGCCGGATAGAGAAATTTCTGAGCGTGACGGTGGGTGTCCACCTAGGCTGAAGACGTGATGAATACATCGGCGACACACATCGCTCGCGAGGCGCGCAATAGTTCAGCCCTGCAACTGCTGGCGCGGCTGGGTTTCGCCGTCAACGGGCTACTGCATATCCTCATCGGGTCTATCGCGCTCACCGTGGCGGTCGGCGCGGGCAGCGGCTCCGCCGATCAGAGCGGCGCCCTGGGCCAACTCGCATCCAGCCCGGGCGGGGTATTCCTGCTCTGGACTGTCGTCGTGGGCTTATTCGCCCTCGGACTGTGGCTGGTCATCTCGGCGTTCTTGATGCAGGGCGACCCCAAACGCAAGTGGCCGCGCCGCATCAGCAACCTGGCCAAGGCGATCGTCTATTTTGGTCTCGGCGCCACCGCGTTTACCTTCGCCCAGGGCGGGTCGTCCAGTTCGACCGGCAGCACCCAGAGTGCCAGCTCGTCACTCATGGCGTCGCCCGGGGGCGTTATTCTGCTGTTTCTGGCGGGCCTGGCCGTGCTCGCTGTCGCCGTCTACTTCATCTACAAGGGGGCAGCGCAGAAGTTCACATCAGACCTCGCCGTGCCCAGCGGTGCGGTCGGCCGCACCGTAATCGCGCTCGGCGTCGTCGGGTATATCGCCAAGGGCATCTCCCTTGGCGTGGTGGCGGTCCTCATCGGGGCCGCTGCGCTCACTCACGATGCGAGTAAGTCCACCGGGCTCGACGGCGCCCTGAATGCGCTCGCCGCCCTGCCCTACGGAACTATCGCCCTTGTCCTGGTCGGCATCGGTCTGATCGCCTACGGTGTCTACTGTTTCGTCCGCGCCCGGCGCGGCCACCTGTAGCGCTCGCGAAGCGTGACGCGTGTTCCCTGAGCGCAACGACACGAGTGAAGCTGCTACGTGCCAAGCCGCGCCATCACACAACGACTAGTCGCGGGTCGGAACGCGCGCGTCGATCACAGCCGGACTAGTCGACCGCGATGTCACCGGGGGTCTTGTCAGGGCGCCAACCCCGCCACGACGGCTGGCGCAACCGACCGGTTGCGGTCCACTCGGCGAACTCCACCTCGGCGACGAGGGTAGGGCGCACCCAGACCGCGCTTTGGGCATCTGCTTGCGGAATATCACTGAATGGTGTGGTCTTTTGCACCAGACGGGTCAGCCTTGAACGGATGTCGCTCAGGTCGCGTTCCCCAAATCCCGTGCCGACCCGCCCGATGTAGCGCAGCCCGGTGTCGGTCGGCACCCCCAGTAACAGCGATCCAATTGAATCGGCCCGGCTGCCCCGGCCGGGCCGCCAGCCGCCCACCACCACCTCCTGGGTGCGAAAATGTTTGATCTTCACCCAATCTCGAGACCGGTGCCCGAGCAGGTAGCGGCCGTCCTGCCGTTTGGCCATCACCCCCTCCAGTCCCAGCCGGCGGCTGGTCTGGAACGCGCCGGAAAAATCGCCGTCAAAACGAGACGGCACCTGCACCCGGCCGGCCGGAGTCACCGCAGCCTCCAGCCGGTTTCGCCGCTCGCGGTAGGTCATATCGGTAAGCGACCGGCCGTTCAGTTCGAGCAGGTCAAAGAGCATGAACTGCACCGGAGTTTTCGGGGCCGCTGACGCGACCTCGCGCGCCGTGGTGAGTTTCATCCTCGACTGAAGTAGACCGAAATCGGGGCGCCCGCGTTTGTCGACGGCCACGATCTCGCCGTCCAGCACCGCGGTATCGGTTTCGGGCACCGTCGCCAACGCTGCGAGCACATCGGCCACGAGATCGGGATACGATTCGCTCACATCGTGCCCGCTGCGGGTGACCAGACGAACACTGTGCTCGACCAGCGACACGTAGGCGAGCGCACGCATGCCGTCCCACTTCATCTCAAAGGCCCAGTCGTCGTCGCCGAGGTCGGCTTCGGAACCGGCGGCGGCGAGCATGGGAGAGTAGGGGCTCTTCGCGGGGGGCGGAGTGCCCCTTGCCGCCACTGTGCGGGCAGTCGTGGGTGAGCCCCCGGTGCTACTGGCACTCGGCTTCATGCGGTGGATCAGCCAGTTGTTCGCGATGCCCCCGGTGCCGGTGCCGGTGCCAGTGCCGCGCCGGTCGCTCGTGCGAATCAGGGCGAACCGGGCGGTGCCGCCGAGTCCGGCGTCGGGTTCGCCGTGCAGTGTCACAATTACCTCGTCGTCCCGCCATTTTTCGAGTTCGTAGTCGCCGCGGTCCCAGATCGACACGTCACCCGCGCCATATTCTCCAACCGGAATAGTCCCCTCGAAGCTGCCATATTCGAGCGGATGATCCTCCACGTGCACCGCAAGCCGGTTCTGCGCGGGCGAAACCGGTACGCCGCGGGGCAGTGCCCACGACACGAGCACCCCCTCGTGTTCGAGTCGAAAATCCCAGTGCAGGCTGCGGGCGTGGTGCTCCTGGATAACGAAACTCTGGCCGCCCAGAGGGCGCGCCCCGGGGGTCGCGGACGGAACCGGCTCGGGGGTCTTCCCGGTATCGCGCTTGTCGCGGTAGGCCGTGAGCCGGTCCGGTGTGGTGAGGGCGGCGGTGCTGGTGCTCAGCGCGTGGTCGAATGATCCCGCCGATCCTGCCGTGAGCAGTGCGAGCGGATCCGTGCGGCGCTTGAGGTGGGCGAGCACTTGCTTGTAGTCGAGCTGTTCGAGGTTCACGGAGGCCAACTCTTTCCAGGTGCGCGGTGTCGCAACCATCGGGCGGCTGCGCCCCCGCAGCGAATACGGCGTGATCGTGGTCTTCGCCGCGTTGTTCTGGCTCCAGTCCACGAACACCTTTCCGGGGCGCACGCTTCGTTTCATATCGCTCACCACGAGGTCGCGGTGGTCGGCTTCCAAGGCGCGCGCCAGTTCGTGCGCCACGGCCGACACCTGGTCTGAGGTGTACGCCAGGTCCAGGGCCGCGTACACGTGGATGCCCTTGCTTCCGCTGGTCACCGGCATCGGTTCCAGCCCCATATCCTGCAGAATCTGCCGGGCCAGCCGGGCCACTTCGGCGCATTCGAGCAGCCCGACGCCCTCGCCGGGGTCGAGGTCGAGTACGAGTCGATCGGGATGCCGCGGCGTGCCGGTCCGACCGAATTGCCACTGCGGCACGTGAATCTCGAGGGTGCTCATCTGCCCGAGCCAGGTGAGTGTGGCGAGGTCGTTCACGAGGGGGTAGGTGTTGACGTGATCCTTGTGCTGGATCTCGCGCCGTTTCACCCAGGTCGGCGTCGACGGCTCCAGATTCTTTTGGAAGAACGCCTGGGCCGGATTCTCACTTGTGCCGACGCCGTGCACCCAGCGTTTGCGGGTGGCCGGGCGGTTGGCCGCGTGGGGGATGAGTACCTCAGCGATCGCCGCGTAATACGCCAGTACGTCGGCCTTGGTGGTACCGGTCTCCGGATACAGCACCTTGTCGAGGTGGGTGACTGTGATGCGGTGTCCCTCAACGGATACCACCTGGCTACTGGCGTTCATGGCTCAACTGTGCCGCGAAAACCATCCGTCCACCAGGACATTGCTGATTTTTCGGAGAAAATGCCAGCGGCGTTCCCGTCGTAGGCGCGGTCGCCGACGGATGCCCCACTCGCGCTGTGCCGACGACTGTTCGCCCTGCTCCGGCAGGATTTGTCTGGTCGCCGCGCCGCTGTCGCTCGCGGCACCGGCTACGCCCGTGGTGCCCCATCTGTGACGTCAAGCGCCATACAGTGGTGGGCATGGCATTCGTCACTATCCCGTCTTCGAATTCAGCTCGGTCGATCGTGACTCTCACCGTCAACCCCGCCCTCGACATCAGCACGTCGACCCCGAGGGTGGGGAGCGAGCACAAGCTGCGTTGCGGCCCGAGCCGAATCGACCCTGGCGGTGGTGGCGTGAATGTGGCGCGGACGATCCATCGCCTCGGCGGTGAGGCGTTGGCAATCTGTGCCCTGGGAGGGCTCACCGGGGCCACCTACCGCCAGCTGCTCGAGGCGGAGGGGGTGCGAAGCCTCGCTGTTCCCGTCGCCGGAACGACACGGGAGAGTTTCACCGTGGACGAGACCGATTCGGGTGAACAGTTTCGTTTCGTGTTGCAAGGTCCGGAGCTGTCGGAGGCCGAGTGGCAGGGCTGCCTGGCGATGCTGGAGGAGGCGATCGTGCCGGGAGGGTACGTCGTGGCAAGTGGAAGCCTGCCTCCCGGGGTGCCGACGGACTTTTACGCGCGGGTGGCGCGCTTAGCACGCCAGCATGACGCGCGGTCGATCGTTGACGCCTCTGGCGAGGCACTCGATGCGGCGCTCGCCGAGGGCGTCTATCTGGTGAAGGCGAGCCGACGCGAGGTGAGCGAGCTGGTTGGCAGAGAACTGACCATCGAGCAGAGTGAGGTGGACGCAGCATCCGAGCTCGTTGACCGTGGCTCCGCCGAGCTCGTGGCTTTGACGCTGGGCAAGGCGGGCGCCGTGCTCGCGTCTGCTTCGGAGGTTATTCGCTTGCCCGTGCCCTCGGTGCGCGTGCAGAGCGTGGTCGGTGCGGGTGATGGTTTTCTTGGCGCGTTCGTCTGGCGGCTGTCGCAGGGCCGTGACCCGAAATCGGCGTTCCGTTCAGCGGTCGCGGCGGGCAGCGCGACGGCAGCGACACCTGCCACCGGCCTGTGCACCCTCGCGGATGTAGAGGCGCTCGAAGCGGTCCTCCCCGAAGCCACCCGCTGCTGACTGCCCGAGAAACTACAAACACATGTCGCAGTCCTGACCCCAAGACTGACAGAAGACGAATGCCTCGTTCGGGTGTGTACTGGACGCATGAGAAGTATCTGGACCGGTGCGATCACGTTCGGGCTCGTCAATGTGCCCGTCAAGGTATACAGCGCCACCGAAGACCATGACGTATCGCTGCACCAGGTGCACGACGCTGACGGGGGACGCATCCGCTACCAACGTCGGTGCGAGATCTGCGCCAAGGTCGTGCCCTACGACCACATCAATAAGGCCTTTGACGACGGCGACCACACCGTTGTGCTCACCGCCGATGACTTCGCATCGCTGCCGGCCGAACGCAGTAAAGAGATCGACGTGGTGGAGTTCGTGCCGAGCGACCAGATCGACCCCATCATGCTCGACAAAAGTTACTTTCTGGAACCCGACGGCACATCATCGAAGGCCTACGTGCTGCTGCGCCGCACGCTCGAAGCCACCGATCGCACGGCCATCGTGCACTTTGCACTGCGGCAGAAGACCAGGCTTGGTGCCCTGCGAGTGCACGGCGATGTTCTTATGCTGCAATCCCTGCTCTGGAACGACGAGGTGCGCGAGGCAAAATTTGCGTCCCTCGACGAGCGGGTGCGAATCAGCGCCAAGGAACTGGAGATGTCGGCGGCGCTGGTTGAGTCATTCGCGGCCGATTTTGCCCCGGATGCTTACAGCGACGACTATCAGGACGAATTACGAGCCCTCATTGAGGCCAAACTGAAAAGCGGCGATGCCCTGTCGACCGAGGTGACACTCGGCCAGGCTACGGAGGAGGGTGAGGGCGGAGAGGTGCTCGACCTCATGGAAGCCCTGCGGCGCAGCGTCGAGGCCAGCCGGGATCGGGCCAAGCCGACACCTCGACGCACGTCCTGAACTGTCCGGAATTTCACGAAACGCGCCAGCTGCGCCGGTACGCGGGAGGCGCAATTGGTGCGCACCGGCGCATCTCCCGCGCGGTGAGATGCGCGGGACCTCTGGCCGGACGGGCTCAGTGGTGGCGTTTGGCGAGCAGGTACATGCTGAGGTTCATCCGCAGAAAACGCACGATTTGAACCAGCACGTTGCTGCGCCTTCGCAGTTCGCGTGCGCTCGGCAGCGGGGCGGCGTCGATGTGGCTTTGGGTGGTGTCCATGGTGTTCACTTTCTCACTGGGTTGCAAAGCGGATGCTGGCTCGTCGAGTCCCCGCGCGCGGGCCCGACCCGCGGTGTCACTCGGGAATGAGGTACCAGAGCGGATACGCCTTGGCCTTGTAGATGAACATCGTGTGCAGCACGCGCTTGACCCAGTGGGCCGCAAGGCCGATATCGCCCGTGGTCTCGGTCGGGTGACGCCCGGCGGTGGTGGGATGCTTGGAGAAATTGGGCACAATCGGCGACATCGTCATGGCCGCCGCCGTTCCGGTGAGGAGGCCCGTGCCGGTGGATGCGATGCACGCGGCAGACATCTCTCCCATTGACGCGGTGTGGGTCGGCGCGGTGGCACCGCTCTGAATCATGTCGGCGATGGTCATGGCCACCATCTTCCCCATAGCGCCCGAGGGCATGCCGGTACGGGGCGGCGCCGGCGCGACGGCGATACCGCCTGGCGTGGCGTACGGGCGGGAAATGGCGTGCGGCGGCGCAAAGGCGATGCCCACGCCGAACACATTGTGAAAGGTCGGGTTCTGGTAGGTGGACGGCCAGTCCTCGGCCGTCCACTCGTCGAACGGCTTTGTGGTGTAGTTCGCGTCGACCCGCATGAAGCCACTCGGGGCGAAAACCACATCGGTGATGTCGGCACCGCTGCGGTCGAAGGCTTGCAGGCCCACGCCACGAAATGGTGGCAGCAGCATCGCGAAGTCGAACGACTGCGTGTTTTCCGTACCGTCGATCTGCGTGTAGTGGATGACCCCGGGGTCAATCTTGGTCACGGCCGCCTGAGTGATGGCCTTCATATTGCGCTCGCGAAACAGCGAGTCCATCCAAGACTCACTCGTGATGCGTTGGCCACCCTGACTGAAGGTCATGCCACCGACACCGAAGTCACCGAGCTCGTGCTCGTTGGTGAGGTAGATAACCTCGGCCTTGTCGCGCACGCCCGCGGTGCGCAGCTCATGCTCGACGTTGAAGGCATATTCGAACGCTGCCCCCTCACAGGTGCAGGTGCCATGACCGACGCCCACCACGAGGGTCTGCTTGTGGCCGGCTTTGAGCTCCTCGATGACGGAGTCGAAGTGTTTTGCGGCTTCCACGGCGTGGCTCGGGGTGCACACCGACACGGTGTGGCCGTCCGGTCCGAGGCCCGGGGTGGCCTCAAAGTTGAGTTTCGGTCCGGTCGCATTGACCAGGTAGTCATAGCGGATGCGTTCCGTCTGGCCAGTTCGCATCGGGTCGGTATACACAATGTCGACGGCACCTTGGGGACTGGCCTCATCGCCATCGGGACGGATGGCCACGGCCTTAGCCTGGCGAAAATCGATTCTTTTGCGACGGTAGATGGGTGCAAGCGGAAATACCACCTTGGTGGCGCTCATTTTGCCAACGCCGACCCAGATGTTGGATGGAATCCAGTTCCATTTCGAGTTGGGGGAGACCACGATCACTTCGTGGGCGGCGCCCAGTCGCTTCTTCAGATATAGCGCTGCGGTGTGACCGGATACCCCGGCTCCCAGTACGACGACACGTGCCATTTCAGACCTCACTATCTCAGCTCCTGCGCTGTTCACCTGACCATACACCTATACCTGCCGGGGTATCGAACAATACGGAGAAATGACCTGAGCAAAGATTTCCGATGAGCGAGATCGTGCGGTCGGTGGCACCATGGGGTCATGTCACCGCTCTCCGACCAGAATGCCGTAGTGACCGGCACCATCGAGTTCGCCGACGGGGGCCGGCCGGCCGGTGCGTTTACGGTGACCGCACTCGTCGAAGACGTGTCGCGGGCCGATGCCCCAAGCACCATTGTGGGCAGCGCCAGTTTCGATCACGCGGCATTCACCGAGGCAGAGGTGGCCGAGGTGCCCTTTGCCGTGACCGTGCCCTCGCACGCGCTCACCGGCATCCGGCGTCTGAACGTGCGGGCGCATGTGCGCGAGCGACTGCGTCAGCAGCCGGGCGAGCGGCAGGGAGCGACCCCCAACGTCGCACGCCCCAACGTCACCGAGGGGGACTTCGTGTCTACTCAGTCCCACCCGGTGACGTTCAATTCGATTTCGTCCCAACGGGATACGTCTGGATCGGGGTCAATCCGTATCCTTGTTCTTCGCGTCTGAACTCTGCATAGCTGAACCATCAGCGGCGGCGCTCACCTCGGCCTCGTCGAATGACGTAATCACGCCGCCGAGGCTCTCATAGCCGGTAAGCGACGGACCCCAGGCGGCTCCGTTGAACCACTTGTGGAACAGCGCGCTGTTGGTTCCCGTGAGGAACACATCGAGCCGACCCGACGCCCACGACACGACTCGCGGCTGCGAGGTGGCGATGCCGCCCATGTTCTCGTAGCCGAGCGCGGATGGACCCCAGGCGTTGCCGTCAAACCACTTGTGGTACAGCGCGCTATCGGTGCCGATCACAAACAGATCGAGCCGGTTGGGACCCCACGACACCGCTTCGGGTTCGCCGAGGACTATTCCGCCGAGACGTTCGAAGTCGTTGACCGACGGTCCCCAGGCTGACCCGTTCCACCACTTGTGGTAGAGCGCGCCATCCGTGCCCGTGACGAAAACGTCAAGGCGGTTCGGACCCCAGGAGACTGCTCGCGGCGACGAGGTACACACCCCGCCGAGGCGTTCATATCCGGTGAGGGAGGGACCCCAGGCGGAGCCATTCCACCACTTGTGGTAGAGAGCTCGGTCGGTGCCGATCACGAAGACATCGAGTCGGTTCGGCCCCCAGGAGACGACCTCGGGCTGACCGAGCACAATGCCGCCCATGTTCTCGTAGCCGGTGACCGATGGACCCCACGCCCCGTTGAACCACTTGTGATAGAGCGCGTGGTCGCTGCCGACGACGAATACGTCGAGCCGGTTTGGACCCCACGCCACCACGCGCGGGTCTCCGAGAATGACGCCGCCCATGTTCTCGTAGCCGGTTACCGATGGTCCCCAGGAGCTGCCATTCCACCACTTGTGGTACAGCGCGCTGTCGGTGCCGGTGACAAAGAGGTCCAGTCGGTTCGTTCCCCAGGCCACGGCCTGGGGAACGCTCTCGGCGATGCCGCCCATGTTCTCGTAGCCGGTGATCGACGGGCCCCAGGATCCGCTGAACCACTTGTGGAACACCGCCCGGTTGGTGCCCAGCACGAAGGCATCGAGCCGGTTCGGACCCCACGATACGACCGGGCTGGAACTGGCCCGGGCCGTTTGCGGGTACATGAAGTTGACGGCGGCAATGTCACCGGCCGACAGGGCGGTGCGCTGGCCGATCTGTGCTCCGGCCTGCACCGGGGTGATCGTCTCCTGTCCGTTCTTGGAGAAAGCGGTGCGCGGATAGTGCATGATCGAGCCGTAGTCATAGCCGCCGACATCGTCGCCGTCTACGATGTGCTGGTCGAACTGGCTTTCCATGCCCGGTTCAATGTTGGCCACGTTGATGGTCACGAAGGTGTTGCGGTCCTCGCGGCTCTGTTCGTGCCAGAGCCCGACCGCATGGCCGATCTCGTGGATGGCGTTGCCGGTACTGCAGCCGGTGCCCAGGCTGATGGTCTGCATGCCGTTGCCCTGCATTCCCAGCATGGACCAGCATCCGCCAGCATCGTTGAACTCGATAAAGTTGGGAAATTGCGCCGCGTTGGCCGGGGTGCGTTCCGGAAAGCGGATGGGCGTGCGCGCCTCCCAGTGTGTGATGGCATCGCGCACCCGCTGTTGGTTTGGCAGGGCGGCGTTGATCTGAAAGGGGACCTCGGCGTTGGGCCATCGAAAGCGGGCACCGGTAATGATGACGGCCCGAGCGCGACTGTCGTCGTGGGTTGCCGCGTCCGTGGTCTGCTCCATCTCCGCGACGGTGCCCAGTACGATGTCACCTTCGAAGACCGCCAGGTTATTGACCTTGTAGTAGACCACTTCGGTTGGCCCGAAGGTCACACCGGAGATGAAACCGGATGCTGACTCTCCCGCCTGAAATTCACCCTCGCTGACGAATTTCTGGTCACCATCGGGGCCGGAAATATTATCTGCCATGGAACTGCTCCTTGCGTGCTCTGTTCCTTTCGTCGCGCAGTACCGGGATTGGTACTGCGCCGGAACGTCGGTCACGCTACGCTGCGGGGCGTTATCGGGGCGTTACTCGGGGGTGTTGTTCGGAAGGGGGGGTGTAGCTCGGCGTTATGTCGCGCCGATGAGCCGTTCGATCGCCGCGACGGGGATCGGCAGCCAGGTCGGCCGGTTGCGTGTCTCGTAGACCGCTTCATAGAGGGCTTTGTCCAGCTCGAAGGCGTCGAGCAGGGCTTTCTGATCAGCGAGTGTGATGCCGGAGCGTTGCGCATACCCGTCGAGAAAAGCGTCGCGGCAGGCCGTAGCCCACGCGAACATGTCGGGCCCGGCATCCGTCGAATCGCCCGTTGCTGTGGTTTGCGTCATTGCCCCAGCCACATACGAGAATGACCGCAGCATGCCGGCGACATCGCGCAGCGGGATGTCGGGCAGGGTGCGCTCTCGCAGGGTGCGCAGCGGTTCGCCCTCGAAGTCCAGGAGTACCCAGCCGCGGTGTAGCACGTCGAGAACCTGGCCGAGGTGAAAGTCACCGTGGATGCGTTGCAGCTTCGGCCACAGCGCAGTCTCGGCCCGAGCGAAGACCGCCTCGATGGCGTCCTGGTATTTGGCCAGAATCGGTACTTCATTCAGGGTCTGACGGCAGCGCAGGCGCAACTTCGCCATTTCCTCGGCGATGACCGCGGGGGACGCGTCCAGGGTCGGCATGGTGCGCGCGAGGTCGTGGTGTACCTCGGCGGTGGCTTGCCCCAGCCGAAAGGCGGGGCCCGTGAAGTCGCTGCCAGAAGCGGCAGCGACCAGGGCGGTGCGCCAGGCATCCGGAGCATTGGGCAAAAACTCCTGGGCGAATGCCAGATGGCCCTCCGCGCGGCCACTGGGTTCGGCCGGGTCGTCCCACTCGCCGAGGACGGCCCCAAACGGGAGGGGAATGCGATCTGATCCGGCGCTGGCCAGCGCGGCTTGCACCGTCACATCCGGATTCTCCCCGGCATGGATGATGCGAAATACCTTGCAGATGATCGGCGTCGCCGGCGCTCCAGACCGGTCAGTGCGCTCCACGATAATGGACGTATTGGACTGTTCTCCGCTAAGGACGCGACTCGATGTGACCAGGGTGGGCGACGAGGCGGCGAAGGGAGGGCGCAGGTCCTCGCCACGCGCGTTGGCTACCCAACGGTCCGTCGCGGGCGAGCTGCTGGAGGCTGCCCTGCCGCGGTCCTCCATGAAGGTGAGCAAGGCGGCGGCGAAGGCGGGATCGTACGTTGCGTCGTAGATAAAGCGCGCGTGATCGGAACCGGGTGCGCGCACCGCGATCAGGGCGTTTTCCGCACCGGTCAGTTCCGAGGCCCGTTCCGTGGTCGGTAGCTGGTACAGGGTGAGGCCCAGGCTCGCGGTGTCCAACACCAGGTCGACGCGAATGCTGAGTCCGGGCGCGGCCGATTCCACAGAGAAGTAGCCGATACTGCGCAGGGCGGGCATGTGCCCCTTGTTGCCAAACCAGCGCTGGGTTGACACCCAGGAGTTGATGTAATCGGGCAGCGGGGTGCCGCGATGGGACGGGGCGAGGTCGGGATTGGCGGAGCGGTCTGCATTCTGGGCGTGCTCTCCATCGATCATGCGGCCAGCGTAGCCGCCCCGGCCGCATTGCGCTCGATCGCGCGCGGGGCACGGAGCAGTTCGTTGCGGTCGGCGGAGGTCGAAAAGCCCAAGAGAATGGCGCCCCGAAAGGAATTCCTCGCGGTGAGAGGGATCAGGCCGCCCTCATCGGAGACAGGACGTGGGAGAGCGGCGCGGGTTCAACCCGAATGCTGGTGCGTTCACAACCCGTGCACTTGAGAACGTAACGGGGCAGGGTGCTCCGCAACGCCTGGGCGGGGTTCGGGTTCAGGTCGGCGCGTGACTTGCAAAATGGGCACGTGATTCGCATGGATGATGGTCCTTTCGCTTGATTCTGCGCGAACGATAAGTCGCTACTTATCAACATAAGACGGATAATTCACGGCCACACCCCCTAGAACTTTCCAAGAATTTGTGTAAACCAAACCGTCAGACTTTTATCTTCACGACGTAGCGGTGCCAGAAATTCCGGGCACGACCTCAGTGAATGGATGCACCGACGGCTAACCGTCCCGACTCAGACGGATGCCGCCAGCAGGCTCACGACGACGGTGTCGTCCTTGGTTGACAGCTGACCGACCTCGAGAAACCCGAGACGATCGTGGAACGCGAGTGAACCTGGGTTCGGGGGTTCCAGGTTGACCTCGCAGAGCACCTCGGCGAGCACCTCGCGGCGGGCGGTGCCGAAGATGGCGTCGTAGAGCACCTGGCCGAGACCCTGCCCGCGAAACCCGTCGGCGACCACGATGCGGTCAACGTAAAGAAAGTCGGTGGAGCGGCTGGAGAACCAGCGGTAGTTCTCACTCTCGTAATCTGCCCCGGCAATGAACAAAATGGCGAAGCCGAGCGCGCTGTCGGCCGCGTCATCATCAACGACGGCGACCGCGAGGTGGCTGTGCAGAACGAGCGCGGCCAGCGCCTCTGCATCCAGTTCATTGACCGCGGGAACAGCGGCATTGTTCAGGGCAAGGAGTCTCGGCAAATCGGCGGGAGCAAGGGAACGAATCGAATAGGTCACTCTTCAACGATAGGCCGTGCGCGGTGCCGGGGCACCTGCCGCGATTCAGGCTGCCCGCTGGTGCCCTGCCTCGTACACAGCCGTCGCGATGACAAGGTCTTCCCACGACATGCCCGTGCTCTTGAAGATGCGGGGCCGGTGCGCATCCACATCGACGGCCCCGATCACGATGTCGCGGAGCGGAACGAGGTCGTGCTGAACGATGACACCCTCCGCAACAGCCATAGCGATATCCCCGGCCTCACGCCCGGCCGTCGCCACATCTTCGACGACGACCTGGCAGCGGGCGAGGAGCGCGGAGTCGAGCTCGCGGGCATCCGCTTCGTGCGAACCGACCGCGATTACGCAGCAATCGGTGGGTACCAGGGTGCCGTCGAACAGCGGGGTGCGGGCGGTGGTGGCGCACACGATCAGCTGGGCCGTCGCGACGTCGGCGGATGTGCCGACCCGGGCCGGCACACCGCTCTGCGTGACCCGGTCGGCGAAGAGCGTGGCGCGGGCCTGATCGCGGGCCACGATGGTGACCCGATCGATCGAGCGGATGGCCCGCATCGCCTCGATGTGGCCCCATGCCTGCGGCCCCGAGCCGAACACCACCAGGTGTTCGATACCGGCCGCGGCCAGGTAATCGGCGGCGGCGGCCGACACGGCCGGGGTGCGCAGGGTCGTGATGGCGGCGCCATCGAGCAAGGCGATTGGGGTGAGATTGACGGCGTTGAGCAGCAGATAGATGCCCTGAATGCGCTCTCGGCCCAGTTGCGGGTTGCCCGGCGCGACCGAGGCCACCTTGATTCCAACGAACTGTGCCGACTCGGTGGGCATGAGCAGCAGCTGGCCGGCGGCTACCGGGAGCACCTGTCGGGCAAAGTCCTGCGCCGGGTCGAGTCCGGTAGCGAGTGTGTTCTGCACCGCCCGCACGGCCGTGCGGTAGTCGACGCGCTCAAAAATCTCTGCCGCAGAAACCAGGGGATCCAGCGGTTCCGGGGTAACGAGTGAGTTCGGTTCGGTCGCAAATGTCATCCCTCGCAGACTATCGGCCCGGCGCACGCCGCCCCGCGGCCCTGACAGAATGAACTGTCGCCGTTTCACCCTGGTGACTCGTTCGAGGAGACAACGGCGTATGACTCACCAGGTGAGCACGAACAGCACGAGCACGAACAACACGAGCACGGATAATTACCGTTCCGCACGCGACCAGCTGCTGGCCCTTCGCAACGATCACGCCCGTGCCGCCCAGGAGTTTCGCTGGCCCGATGTGGGCGAGCACTTCAACTGGGCCACCGACTGGTTCGACGTGCTCGCCGACGGTAACGACAAAATTGCGCTGTGGATCGTCGAAGAAGACGGCCGTGAACAGAAAGTCACCTTCGCCGAAATGAAACACCGGTCCGACCAGGTTGCCACCTGGCTCACCCGGCAGGGCGTGGGCCGCGGCGACCACGTCATGCTCATGCTGGGCAACCAGCGCGAAATCTGGGAGGCGATGCTCGCCATCATGAAGGTCGGCGCGGTCATTATGCCCACGAGCGCCGTACTCGCCTCGCACGACCTGACCGACCGGGTGCAACGCGGCGGCGTCACTCATGTGATCGCCAACTCCACCGATGTGGCCAAATTTGACGACGTTCCCGGCGACTACACTCGCATCGGCGTTGGCCCCGCCCGCGACGGGTGGGCAGACTTTGCCGACGCCTACCAGGTCACCCCGGAACCCATCGAGACGGTCGTGGCATCCGCCGACCCGTCCCTGATCTACTTCACCTCCGGCACGACCAGCAAACCCAAGATGGTGCTGCATTCGCAGACCTCCTACCCGGTCGGACACCTGTCCACCATGTACTGGCTGGGCCTTCGCCCGGGTGATGTGCACCTGGCCATCAGCTCGCCCGGCTGGGGCAAGCACGCCTGGAGCTGCTTCTTTGCCCCGTGGATCGCCGAGGCGACCGTGTTCGTGTACAACTACACCAAGTTCGACCCTGCCGCCCTGATCGCGCAGCTTCACCGCGCCCAGGTCAACACGTTCTGTGCGCCGCCCACGGTCTGGCGCATGCTCATCCAAGCGGATGTCGGCGCTCGCCCCGCCAGCCTGCGCGAGTTGCTCTCCGCCGGAGAACCACTCAACCCCGAGGTCATTCGGCAGATCGATAACGGCTGGAAGCTGATCATTCGCGACGGTTTCGGCCAGACCGAGACCACCGCCATCGTCGGAAACGGGCCCGGTTCCGTGTTGAAGGCCGGGTCGATGGGAATTCCCCTGCCCGGTGTCTCGATCAAACTGCTCGATCCGATCACGGAGCTGCCCGCCGACGAGGGGGAGATCTGCCTTGACCTCTCGCAGAGCCCGGTCAATCTTATGAGCGGCTACCACGGCGAGCCCGACCTCACCGCTCATGCCATTCGTGGTGGCTTCTTTCACACCGGCGATGTCGCCAGCGTGGACGCCGACGGGTACCTCACCTTCATCGGTCGTACCGACGACGTCTTCAAATCGAGTGACTACAAGGTGTCGCCGTTCGAGGTAGAGAGCGTATTGCTCGAACACCCCGCAGTCGCCGAGGCCGCCGTCGTGCCCGCGCCCGATGCCACCCGGCTGAACATCCCCAAGGCCTACATTCACCTCGCACCGGGCTGGGAACCCACCAAAGAGACCGCCGAAGCCGTGCTCCGGCACGCTCGCACCGGGCTGCCCGCCTATATGCGGGTGCGGCGCGTGGAGTTCTTCGACCTGCCCAAGACCATCTCGGGCAAGATCCGGCGGGTCGAGTTGCGCGAGCGCGAAGACGATGCCGCCGCCGCGGGCACTCGTCTGGCGGACGAGTGGCGCGACGACGAGTTTCCGCAGCTGAAGCGCTAACGACATCCGCTAAAAAAAAGGGACTTTCGGCCCACGACAGACGCCGGCCCGGTCGCTAGCGTGGAGGTATGACCCTCCTCGACACCGCGCATTCCACGATCACCGATGACAACGGCTGGGTCGGCTTCGCCGCCGGGCCGTGGCAGCACGGCATTGACGTGCGCGATTTCATCCAGCGCAACTACACGCCGTTTACGGGGGATGCAAGCTTTCTGACCGGGGCGACCGAGCGAACTCTGGGTCTCTGGGCCCGCCTGTCGGCGATGTTCCCCCGGGAGCGGGAGCTCGGCGTCTACGACGTCGACGCCACCACCCCCGCCTCGATCACCGCGCATGCGCCCGGCTACATTGACCGGCCCAATGAGATCATCGTCGGGTTGCAAACGGATGCGCCGCTCAAGCGCGCCATCATGCCCTTCGGTGGCTGGCGCATGGTTGCAACAAGCCTGGAGACCTATGGGTACCCGGTCTCGCCCGAGCTGGAAACCATCTTCACGAAGTATCGCAAGACGCACAACGACGGCGTCTTTGACGTGTATCCACCCGCCGTGAAGCTGGCCAGACACAGCCACCTCATTACCGGGCTGCCGGATGCCTACGGTCGCGGCCGCATCATCGGCGACTACCGCCGCGTTGCGCTCTACGGCGTCACCGCACTGATCGGAGCGAAGAAGGTCGAACGCGCCTTACTCGATACGCAGCCCAGCACCGAAGACGTGATTCGCTCCCGCGAGGAGAACGCCGAGCAGGTGCGCGCCCTGAAAGAACTCATTCAGATGGCCGCGACCTACGGCTTCGACATCGGTCGCCCTGCGCGCACGGCGACCGAAGCCGTGCAGTGGCTCTATTTCGCCTACCTCGGTGCCGTCAAGGAACAAAACGGCGCCGCGATGTCGTTTGGCCGCAACAGCGCTTTTCTCGACGCCTACCTCGAGCGAGATCTAGAGGCGGGCATCCTGACCGAGAGTCAAGCGCAGGAACTCATCGACGACCTCGTGATCAAACTCCGCATCGTGCGTTTTTTGCGCACCCCCGAGTATGACCAGCTGTTCTCCGGCGACCCCACCTGGGTCACCGAGACGCTGGGCGGGATCGGCCTGGACGGACGCACCCTCGTGGTCAAGACCGCGTTTCGGTTTCTGCAGACCCTGTACAATCTTGGTCCGGCCCCAGAGCCGAACCTCACGGTGTTCTGGAGCGACACCCTGCCGGAGGGTTTCAAACGCTTCTGCGCGCAGGTGTCCATCGACACCTCGGCCATTCAATACGAGTCCGACGACCTCATTCGCGCAGCCTGGGGTGACGACGCCGCGATCGCCTGCTGTGTGTCACCGATGGGTGTGGGCAAGCAGATGCAATTCTTCGGCGCCCGGGTCAACGTCGTCAAGGCGCTGCTCTACGCCATCAACGGCGGCCGCGACGAACTGACCGGCGAGCAGATCGCTCCGGTCACCGCGCCGCTGGAGGGCGAGGTGCTTGACTATGACACCGTCTGGACCGCCTACCTTGCGAGCCTCGAATGGCTCGCCGAAACCTACGTTGACGCGCTCAATTGCATTCACTACATGCATGACAAGTACGCCTACGAACGTCTCGAGATGGCCCTGCACGACGGCGCGATCCTGCGCACGATGGCCTGCGGTATCGCCGGCCTCAGTGTGGCCGCCGATTCCCTGGCCGCGATCAAGTATGCGACGGTTCGGCCCGTTCGCGACGACACCGGCCTCGTCGTCGATTACACCATCGACGGAGACTATCCCTCATTCGGCAACGACGACGACCGGGTGGACGCGATCGCGGTCACCATCGTTGAAGCGTTTATGGCCATGATTCGCACGCACCCGACCTACCGCAACGCCGTTCACACCCAGTCGGTGCTCACCATCACCTCGAACGTCGTCTACGGCAAGAAGACCGGTAATACCCCCGATGGCCGCCGCGCTGGCGCTCCCTTTGCCCCCGGAGCCAACCCCATGAACGGCCGCGATACCCACGGCATGCTCGCCTCGGCGCTGAGCGTGGCAAAATTGCCCTACTCCGAAGCTCAAGACGGTATTTCCCTGACCAACACGGTCGTGCCGACCGGACTCGGCCACACACCCCACGAACAGGTCACCAATCTGGTTGGCCTGATCGATGCGTACACGCTCGCGAGTGGTTACCACCTCAACATCAATGTGCTCAACCGGGAAACCCTCGAAGACGCCATGGAACACCCGGAAAACTATCCACAATTGACCATCCGGGTGTCGGGTTACGCCGTGAACTTTGTGCGTCTCACCCGGGAGCAGCAGCTCGACGTGATCAGCCGCACTTTTCACACGAGCGTGTGACGAAATGGGAATCTAATGGTCGCGGTGCGGCTGGGCAGGCCGGAGTTTCATCACGAGCAGGTGGAGGGACACCGTGCTGGCACCGTGGCGAGCGTGCATTCGTGGGAACTCGTCACGGCCGTCGATGGACCGGGTACCCGCCTGACCTATTTTCTCTCTGGCTGTTTGCTGCGCTGTCAGTACTGCCACAATCCAGACACCTGGAAAATGCGTGACGGTGCTCTCACGCCGATTGAAGACGTTCTGTCGCGCATCCGTCGTTATCTGCGTGTGTTTACGGCCACCGGCGGCGGGCTGACCCTCTCCGGCGGCGAGCCCCTGATGCAACCCGCGTTCGTGGAGCGCGTGTTTGCCGAATGCCACAAGCTCGGCGTGCACACCGCCCTTGACACCTCGGGCTACCTCGGCCTGAGCGCATCCGATGACCTGCTCGAAAACACCGACCTCGTGCTGCTGGACGTGAAGTCGGGCTTGCCCGACACCTACCGTGCGGTGACCGGGCGCGAATTGGCACCGACCGTCGCCTTTGGCGATCGATTGTGTGCGCGCGGGACCAATGTGTGGGTGCGGTTCGTGCTCGTTCCCGGGCTGACCGATGCGGTCGACAACGTTGACGCGGTGGCTGAGATCGTGGCTCGCTGGCCAAACGTCGCGCGGGTGGAGGTCTTGCCGTTTCACCAGATGGGCGAGGACAAATGGAACCGCCTCGCCATTGACTATCCGCTGCACGGTGTGCAGCCACCCGACGCAGCCCTGCTGGAGCGGGTGCGCGAGCAGTTTCGCGCCCGCGGCCTCACGACCTTCTAAATTCTGGTCGTTCAGTACGTTTTTATTTCCCGCACCAGCACGCGCGGATCGGCAACCGGCGTGGGGCCGAGGCCGAGTAGCTGGGCAAAATGGGCTGACGGCTCGACACCCAGTTCGCGGCCCAGATGGGCGCGAAAGCTGCGGTAGACCTGCACGGCGGAGGCATAGTTGTCTTCGGCCAGGTGACACTGCACGAGCAGGTGCTGGGTGCTTTCGCGCAGGGGGTCAATCGCCGCGGCGGCATGCGCTGCTCCCAGAGCTCGGCTGAAACTGCCCGCCACGAGGTAGGAGCGGGCGAGCGTTACCAAGGCTTCGACCCGCTGATTGATCAGGGTATCCTGCTGATTGATCACCCACTCCTCGTACCACCCCGGCAACAGGTTGGCCTCCTGCAACAGCTCGATGGATTTCGGCGGTACCGGCTGTCCGTCGTTCAGCGTGATTTGCGTGATCAACTCCCGCACCTCGTGCAGGTCGATGCGCACCGCGGTGTCGAGCTGCAGCGGATCGGTCGTGCTGAGTAAGCGCGGCAGCTCATGCGAGATGTGAAAGACGCTCGCTCGCAGGTTGCCGGCCGACTGACGTTCTGGACTGTCCGGCCAGAGGAGGGCCGCGAGCAGGTGCCGGGGCTGAGTAGGCAGTAAGGCCAGAGCGGCGAGGAGCCGCTGCTGGCGGGTGCTGACCTCGACCGGCAGTCCGTTGTAGCGCAACTGCCAGTAGCCCAGCACGCGAAGATCCCAGCCCGGTGTCGCCGAAAACCCCATGAGTGCCCGATCCGCGAAACTTTCAGAGTGTACAGCTGGCCCGCACGGAAAGAGCGGGGGTTGCTCATGCCCAGAATGGCCAGCCCAGGCGCTGTTGTCAATGCCATTTCGGTCAATCCGAATGTTTCGCACCCCGACACCCCGACACCCCGTCGCTGCCAACCGTTCCGCGCGAGTAACTCGCCGGTAACGCTGATGTCGCTATCCTTATTCGCTGCGGGTTGTGCGACCGGCGCACCCGCGGAATCCGGTTCTGCCGGCTCCTGACGATCGGACTGCCATGTCTCAATTCGCACTCTGTGTGGGAATCAACCGGTTCGAGAACCTGCCGATGGCCAGTTGGTTGAACGGCTGCGTGAACGATGCCGGTGACGTGAGCGCCTTGCTCGGGCGCGCTTTCGGCTTTGCCGACACAGACATCACGATCCTGACCGACCAGGCCGCGACAAAGGATGCCGTATTCGGGGTGCTGACGGAGGCTCTCGATCGGGCGAACACGCCGGGGGAGCACCTCCACCACATCGTATTCACCATGTCGAGCCATGGCACCCAACTACCCGACACGAGCGGTGACGAGGCAGACCAGATCGACGAGGCCTTTGCGACCTACGACCTGCGCCAAACCGGTGGCGCGTGGGACCCCGGTTCCCTTATCGTCGACGACGAGTTGCATGATCTGTTCGCTCGGCTCCCGCCGGGCGTGCTGCTCGACGTGATTCTCGATACCTGCCACAGCGGCAGCGGACTGCGCGCCCTGGACTTCGTGCCCACCCTTGACGACCGGCGTCCCCGGTTCGTCCCTCCGCCCACGCCGCTCGGCCGAGATGGTGCCGAGGCCGAGGGCGCCGATACCCGCACTCTGCGTGACCTGATACGCACCTCGAAGTCGGCGGCCACCCCGGTGCTGTTTGCCGCCTGCCGGGCCGATCAAACCGCCGCCGATGCCAACTTCGATGGCCGATACAACGGGGCGTTCACGCACTTTCTGCTCGATGCCTTGCAGCCGGGGGCCGCCCCGAGCCGGGCAGCGGTCATCAAGCAGGTCAACGCGAAGCTGCGCGCGCGCAAGTTTACCCAGCGGGCGCAGCTGGAGGCATCCGCACCCGGCAAATCGACGGCGTGGGGTACCGCGTTCTAAGCGCTGCGCTGTCGAGTGTTCAGGCATGAAAGGTCGGTTTGCGACGTGCGGACACGGTCGGCGGGGCGGCGGCGATGGTGCGGGGTGCTGTGGCCGGCGGTACCGTGGCTGCGGCATCCGTGGCTGCGGCATCCGTGGGCCGGGTCCTCTCCCGCGCATCAAGCTTGGCCTGCTGCCGAGCAGTGTCGAGAATGGGCTTGAGGGCTGCGAAAATCAGGCGCCCTCCCTCGTCAAAACGCAATTGGCCGCCGCCGCGCATGTAGACCGGTCCCCGGGTGGCGAGTCCGAATTTGCGCGCCTCGGTGAGGCTCAGGCGAAACTCCTGGGTGAAGTTGGCACCGATCTCTGACACCACAAAACCGTCCGGCCCTACACGGAGGGTCGGGCGCACCCGTGCAACGGAGATTGGTCGGGTCGGGTCAATCTTCGCCGCAGCGAGCAGTGTTGGATTTTCCCAGAGAAACCGCACGATCTCCTCCGGATCGGAGCTCAAGGCGGCCAAACGCACTGGATATCGCAGGCTGTCGAATGCCGAGACACCGTAGAGGTCGGTGCTATCGGGGAGCCTGATTCCCGACTCTGCGAATGCCCGCACAACGGCGCCCCGATAGTCAAGATGATCGTCGGGGGCGACGGCCATATCGGCGGCGAGAATGCCCCGAAGCAGGTCTTCCCAGGTGACATCGACCGGTGCCATATAACCGAGGCTGCGAATGAGCATCCTCACGACCTGATATCCCACGGTCGCCCCAGCACGGCCGACCTGGTACAGGCTTGAGCGGCCACCGGGCGCATCAAGGCGCTGGAGCCACAGCCGTGCCACGACCCGCACGAGCACCTGCACGATCACCCCGCCGCGAAGGTGCGGATCGTGCTGGGTGCGCCAATCGGGCGAGGGCTGCTCGGACAGGGACGGTCGGGACGCTTCGCGTGTGAACAACCCGTCGGCGAGGCGAAACAGATCGGCGCACAGCGAGACTTCGTTCAGCCCGTCAAGATCAAGGTCATCGCCGCCGGCCCGGATCAACAATTGCTCCACCAGACTTTGCGTGGAGAATACCGAAAGTAGTGCAACGAGATCGGCCAGAGCTTCGTGCACGGCTAGTTGATCGGTCTCTGCGTGGGCATCCGCCCATTTCGGGCGATAGCCGTCAACGATTGCGTGGGTGACCTCGTGCGCCACGAGGTCCCGAAACAGGGCGAGCGGAACCGCCCTGGTCGTGCGGCCGTCGCGTTTGTGCCCGAACCGAATCAGACCGTCGTCGCGATAGTAGCCAGACTCACGGTAGGCGACGCGGTCGTAAGCGCTGATCGTGAGGCGCCCGCCGTTGAGCCAGCCCATGCGCCGTCCGAGCGTGGATTCGAACAATGCCAGGGTGGATGCCGCCACCGCGTACACCTGCTGGGCTAGAAAGCGACTGTCCTCGAGGAGAGCGGTGAGATCGTTCGGGGGCTGCTCGTCGATGACCATCCAGGGAGGAGCAGGGGAACCCAATTCGACGCTAAACGGCTTCTCGCCGGGACGACGCACGATCACGTCGAACCGGGCGCTTCGTGGCCCGGGTCCGATCCGCTCGACCGGAACCCGCAGTGTCGTGGTCAACACGCCAGCGTCGCTTGTCGTAAATGGTCCTTCGGCCAGCACAGTCAGGTTGACCATCATCCCGCTGTGTTCCGGATTGCTCGATCCGGAATCGGTACCAGTCGTCATGGCGACCCCCGCAGCATCCGTTTGTGAGAGCACTATGCAACCGAACCGGGGGGCTGTCAAGGCGGGAAGTGCAGTAACGCAGCAGTAACGCCGCAGTAACGCGTGAGCGGGATAATCACGGGGCAGGGCGTCTGTGGCGGTGCCTTCGTGCCATCAAATTCTGACCCGTTCCATCACATTCTGACCCGAGAGGACTGGCGTCATGACGCAACTGAGCCACCCGAATTCGCCCACCGTCACGAATCGGCAGCCGCCGTTGCCGAAGAGTGAACTCGTCAAGCTGCGGCCACATGTGGTCAATCTCAGCGGTGGCAAGTTTTCGTCATCCGGGGCATTCACGACGACGAAAAAAGATGTCGACGCCATATTCGCCACGCATCTGCCGGCCTTCGTGGCCGAGCACGGCGGCCGCGGCGTGCCGGTGGTCTTCTACGCCCACGGCGGGCTCGTCAGCGAGCAATCCGGGCTACGCATCGCTTTGACCCAGGTGGACTGGTGGAAGAGCAATGGCGTTTATCCCATCCACTTCGTCTGGGAGACCGGCCTCGCCGGTGCCATTACGAGCGCGGTCGGCGACTGGGCGCACGGGCGACGGGGCTGGCTCGATGATGCGAAGGACCGGGTGCTCGAACTGGCTGCCCGATTCGGGCAGGGCCAAGAAATTTGGGGGCAGATGAAGCGCTCGGCCGAGGCCGCGTCTTCGGAAGACGGCGGTGCCCGCTACGTGGCCGAGGCGCTCGGCGCCTACTGCGCGGCCCACGCCGATGCGATCAGCGTGCACGCGGTCGGGCACAGTGCCGGGTCGATCTTTCACTCCTTCTTCATTCCCGCCGCGTTGAAGGCGGGAGTACCGGCCTTTGATACGCTCAGCCTGCTCGCACCGGCGGTGCGCACCGACGTCTTCGAAAAGCAGATCGTGCCCATATGTGGCAGCGGCGTGAAATCGCTCGCCGTGTTCACAATGACCGAGAAACTCGAGCGCGAGGACACCTGCCTGGGTGCCTACGGAAAGTCCCTGCTGTATCTCGTGCGGGCGTCGTTCGAACCCGAGGAGTTTTCGCCGATTCTCGGTTTGGAGGAGTGCCTGCGCGCCGACTCCGGGCTGGCCCATTCGTTCGGTTTATCCCGCGTGAGCGGGTCGCCCGGGGCCGACGGAGCCGCCGATATCGTGTGGTCGAAAGCAACGAGCGGTCCGTTCACGAGCCGCAGCACGTCGATCAGCCACGGTGGTTTCGACAACGACATTCCCACGATGGACAGCGTGGCCCGCCGAGTCACTGGCAGCTCGCGCATCCAATCGTTCCCGGTCACCCGTGACCTCGGCGACGAACTCTGGCCGGTGCCCGGCCCGGCAGCGCCTCGGCCGGCTGGAACGCACCACGCACTCTGTGTGGGTATCAATGCTTACCCGGGCGGCGATGCGCTCTACGGCTGCGTAGCGGATGCCGAGGCCTGGGCCATGCAACTCACTGCCGCTGGGTTCGCCGTGCGCACGTTGCTCGACGCCGAGGCGACCCGCCAGAACATTCTGCTCGGCCTCCTCGACCTGGTCTCGAGCAGCGTTGCCGGTGATGTGCTGGTCTTCCAATACGCCGGCCACGGCACCTACGTCGACGACCTCGACGGCGACGAGGCTGAGGCCGGCAACGAGGAGAAGAAATATGACGAAGCGCTCTGCCCGATCGACTTTCGCGACGGTAACCTGATCATCGACGATGACCTGGGCGAGATCTTCGATCAGCTGCCCGATGGCGTTAGCCTCACCGCGTTCTTCGACTCCTGTCACTCCGGAGATGGCCAACGCCGGTTGCAGCTGCAGCCGGCCGATGTCGCCGACCTGAGTGCCGCATCCGCTCTCCACGGGCGTCGGGCACGGTTTATCATTCCGGACGAGGAGACGAGCAAGAAATATCGAGCCAAGCGAGGAGCACCGGCCCGAGCCGGTAAACGAGCACTCGCGCGGGAGGTGCTGTTCAGTGCGTGCAAACCCACCGAGGTGGCCTACGAGACCGGCGGCCACGGCGACTTCACCGTTGCAGCGAGTCTGCTCGTAGCGCCCAGCGCGAATCGGCTGACCAACGCCGAATTTTTGGCCAAGGTGCGGGAGGCGTTCTCGAGCCAGCCGCGGCAGAACCCTGATTTTAATGGTCCGCGCGCCGCGAAATCCCGCATCTTTCTGGCGCCGCTGCTCTCTGGCATCGCTGAACCGGTGGGTCTGCTGCCCGAAGCCGTGCCCGGCGCACTCTCTGGTGCAGTCACCGCTCTGCTCGGCGCGGCTGCTGAAATCGACAGTGGCGGTGGGACCGGCGGTGGGAGTGGCGGTGGGAGTGGCGGGGACACGGCCAGCAGCGCCGAAAAGGACGCCCACCAAGCACCCGTTGGCACCGTTGGTCTCGCACAAACGGCGGTAGCGGCTGGCTCTCGCGACGCGGATGCCGCCTCCCGCGCCCTCGCGGCCGCCGCATTCCTGCGCGCCACCGCCGATTTCCTCGATGGGTAGGCGGCCGAGCTAGTTGCGCGGGCGCGTAACGCGCCGCGCGGGAGCTGCGCCGCTGCGCCGGAGTTGCGCCTCCCGCGTACTGGCGCAGCTCCCGCGCGCATGAAACGACCGCGCGGAGAGTGCAGGGAGAGCGTGCCCTTGACGCCTGTCGCATACTGCTCGCTGGCCTGAGAGACTGGAGGCCAGCTCGGCGCCGAAGTCGCTAGACCGGATCGCCGAACCGACGTATGCGCTCTGCGCCTCGGAAGGACCCCATGCTCGATTTTCTGTTCAGCCCGATCCCCGGGATCATTTTTACGATCGTTGTCGTTCTGTTCATCGCCCTGATCTACGCGAAGTCGGTCTATAAGAACGCCGGGCCGGATGAGGCCCTGATTATCACCGGCAAGAAGAGCCGCAAAACCATCGTGGACGGTGCCACGCTCGAGGAATCCGGCCAGCGTGTCGTGCACGGGCAGGGCGTGTTCATCACGCCGTTCTTTCAGAAGGCATTCAAGATCAGCCTGCGCAGCCGCGCCATCGAGATCACGGCCGTCGCGCAGGACCGCAACGGCATCACGCTCTCCGTTGAAGCCGTGGCCATCGTCAAGGTCGGCGATGACCCCGCCGCCATTCGCGCCGCCGCCCAGCGCTTTCTCGGGCAAGACAAGAACATCGACGCCTTCGCGCAAGAGGTTCTGAGCGGTTCGCTGCGTTCCTCCATCGGTGCGACCGATGTCATGACCGTCATCCAGAAGCGTGACGAGCTTGGCAGTTCGGTGCTCGCTACCGCTCGCGAGTCCCTTGCCAACCAGGGCCTCGATGTTGACTCGTTCGAGATTAAGGGCATCACCGACGAGAACGACTACATCCGCGACATCGGTCGCGCCGAACAGGCCAAGGTGCGCCGACAGGCCGAGGTTGCCGAGCACTTCGCCAACCGCGAGTCGCAGGAAGCATTGATCACGGCTGAGCAGGCCATTGCCGAAGCTCAGAACACGCTCGCCCTGCGCAAGGCCGCGCTGCAGCTCGACACCGACAAGGCTGCCGCCGAGGCCGCCGCATCCAAGCCCCTGGCCGAGGCCAAGGCGCAGCAGGCCATCGTGCAGGAGCAGGAACTCACCGCTCAGCGCCGTGCCAGCCTGCGCAAGGCCGAGCTTGAGAGTGAGGTCAATGCGATCGCCGACGCCGAGGCGTACCGGATTCGGGTGACCGCCGTTGCGGCCGCCGAGGCATCCGTCGCCAGGGCCACCGCCGATCGCGACAGTCGTGTCGCCAACGCCGACGCCACCCGCGCCGAGGGGCAGGCCGAGGCCGACGCCATCCTCGCCCGCGGTACGGCCGAAGCCACGGCCACTCGGCTCTCCGCCGAGGCCGTTGCCCAACAGTCCGAAGCGCTCATTCAGCTGCGCCTGGTCGAAATGCTCCCACAGATCGCGCACGAGCTTGCCGCGCCGATGAGCAACATCGACCAGCTCACGGTTATTTCCACGGATGGCGCGAGCCAGCTCTCCAAGAACGTTGCGTCGGGCTTCAGCGAGGTCGACGCCGTGCTCGGATCCACCATGGGTGTTGGCATCAAGGACCTTCTCGGCGGGCTGCTCGGCGGTACGGCGGGAGCCGCCCTGCGAAACGCCGCGCCTGGCGACGCCGACGCATCCGCTTCGCCCGCTGAGACAACCTCGACTCGTTCGAACGAGACCGGCGCTGGCGCCTCGTCGACTTCGCCGTCGACTTCGCCGTCGACTTCGCCGTCGGCAACGTCGTCGGCAGCGCAGTCTGCGGCCGCGCCATCCGTAGCGAGCTCGGCCGCGCCGTCGTCGTCGGCGGCAAACGCTGCCGCGGCCGCACGTTCGGCAGCGGGAGCATCGGTTTCTGATTCGATCAACGGTGTCGATTTTGACTCCGTCGCCAACGAAGCGACCGACGCTGCCACCCGCGCCGCGGCGGCGCGCCTTCCGAAGCAGGCCGCCGACCGCCTCCTGCCGTAACAAAGACGCGGCCCCGGCCTGTACCCGGGGCCGCGCACACAGATTTCGCTCTACCGCAGCGTGCCCACGAGCACAGCCTCGATCATGCGGGCCTGCACCTCACTCGTGAAGTAGTCCGGGTCGAGAATGCCCTCCAGCGCCAGTATGTTGGTGGCCGACATGACGAGGGCTGCGAGAACGTCCACTCGATGGGCAGTCGGATCGATGCCGAAGCGGTCGGCGCGTGCCATGATCACGGCGCCGAGAGCCAGCCGCACGCTTCTCCGGCTCTCTCGATAGAGTTCAGCGGCCTGAGGATTGCGGGCGGCGTGCACGGCCAGCTCCATGAGGAGCAGATGCCACGGGCCGTCCTCGATCAGGCTTTCTGCCAGACGAAGAGCGATGCGGGCCAGTGCGGCATCGTCGAGGCGCGCCTCATCACCGAGAATGGTCGAGAGCCGCCCGCTCAGCAGGGTGGCCAGCCGCTCATTCAGAATCGACCCGAACAGGTCTTGCTTCGACCCGAAGTTGGAGTAGACCGCACCCTTGGTGTACCCGGCTCGGGTCGCCACGTCGTCGAGCTTGGTGCCGAGGTAGCCCGACTCGAAGAACTGCTCCGCTGCTGCCCGCAGAAGGTCAGCCCGCACGCTGGTGCGCAGGGGACGCTTGCGGGGGGTGGGCAGAGTGCTGTTTGGCGTTTCAACCATGAATGCCTCCGGAGAACAGTTGACAAGTGAATACTTTGGGTATTGGATACTCTCGGTACTGAAAATACTACGGCGGCATCGCGGCCCGCACAACCCAACGCTGGATGGACTTCTGAATGACCCACGACCCCGCCCACGACCCCGCTCTGAACTCTGCTGTTCGCACTGTGGTTAACCCGGTTGACTGCTCTGCTGACGATGTCAACGACGATGTCAACGACGATGTCAACGACGATGGCAACGACCTCGCCATCCAGGCACGCAACTTCAGCATCCGTAACCGTCGACACACCGTCATTGGCGCCATCAACCTCGACGTTCCGGTCGGTGCACTATTCGTCGTATCGGGTCGGTTCGCTTCGGGCAAGACGGCGCTCCTGCTCGCGCTGGCCGGCCGCCTGCGTGGCTTCGCCGGAACGGCGACGGTGTTCGGGCATCCGCTGCGCGGTGGCGGCGGATGGATTCGCCACCTGTCGGCCCTGGCCGAAACGCCGATCGTGAACCGTCTCGACGACGACCTTACGGTCGAGCGTCAGCTCGCGGCTGCACTTGTTCTTCGTCAGCCGTGGTGGAAACCGGTGGTCAGCCATAAAACGGTGGTGCTGGGCCTCATTCGCGTGAATGAGGTGCTTCGCCTGGTCGACGCGCGCGCCGGTACGCTGCTGGGTTCGGGCCCCGTCGGTCTGCCGCTCCTGACGGGCACCGATCGCATTGTCGACCTGCAACCCCTCGATCGCGCAGTGCTCGGCGTGGTCGTGGCCCTGATCGGACGCCCCCGTCTGCTGATCGTCGATGACGTCGACACCCTGCGTGACACGGATGACCGCACCCGCGCCTGGGCCGCACTGCTCACCCTGCGCATGGCCGGCTGGCACGATCTCACGATCGCTGCAAGCGGTCAGGATCCGAAAGAGTTGCTCGAGATCCTCGACCGCATTGGTGGGGCCGAGCCGGCGCTGGCTCGTGCGGTCTACCTGCTCGACCTGGATTCTGGCGAACGTACCGTGACTGCTCTCACGGGAAAGGCCTAAACCATGGCCCAGAAATTTACTCGGTCCCGCCTGTTCTCCCTGCCCAGCATCGAGCTATCCCGGTTTCGGTCGTCCCGCCTGGCCATCGTGGCACTCCTCATGATTGCCGCCGTCCCCGCCATCTACGGCGGCGTCTACCTCTCGGCCAACTGGAACACGAGCGGCAATATCGACAAACTTCACGCCGTCATCGTCAACAACGATGTGGCCGCGACGGTGACCGGCACCGACGACAACGCGCAGACCATCGACGCCGGCGCCGAACTCGTCGACTCCCTCGTGGGCAGCGATAGCGCGGGATTCACCTGGAGCACAGCCGACGACGAAGCGGATGCCCGCAACTCGCTTGTCGACGGCGAGAACTTTGCCGTGCTCGTCGTTCCCGCCGACTTCTCCAGCACCCTGGCCTCGACGGCCACGAACCCGGGCACCGCCGAGACCCCGACCGCCGAGACCCCAGCCGTCACGACCGCCACGACGGGCACGACGGGCACGCCCGCGGCATCCGTTTTTGCCCCTGAGCAGGCGCGCCTGCACGTCTATACCGACGACGCCTCGAACTTCATTGTCGGTCAGATCACAAAATCGGTTACCGCCGCCATTCGCGCGGAGCTCACGAGCTCGATCTCGGAGAACTACCTCGACAACATCTACCTGGGCTTCACGAGCTTGCATGACAACCTCGCCGAGGCCGCCGACGGCGCCGTGACCCTGAGTGACGGCGCCGCGACCGCAAGCGACGGGTCGGCGGAACTCGTCATCGGACTCGATAGCCTCTCCAGCGGTGCCGACACTCTCGCCAGCGGTATCGCCCAAGTGGATGCCGGCAGCCACACCCTGGCCACCGGGGCGAGCGACCTGGCCACGGGGTCGTCGAGTCTCGCCAGCGGTGCGGCCCAGGTTCAGGCCGGTTCCGCCGGTGTGGCAGCGGGGGCCGCCGACCTCAAAGCGAGCGTAGCGGCACTGCCGGCGTCCACCGCCCAGCTGGCAGCGGGTTCCAGTACCGTCTCGGGCACTCTCGCCACGATCGCCGCCCTCACGGCGGCGCACCCGGACTGGACCCTGGCGCAGCTCAACGCCGCCCTCGCCGCCGGCGGGGGATCGATTCAGGCCCTCGCCGATGGTGCCGCTGCCGTTGCTACCGGCACCGACACGCTCCACCAGAGCGCGACACCGCTCGCCGCCGGCATCGGAACGCTCGCCGACGGCGCCGCAACCCTGGCCACGGGAGCGTCAAGCGTCTCGACCGGAGCCCAGTCCGTTTCGGCCGGTGCTGCCTCACTGGCAACCGGTGCCGCGTCGCTGGCGACCGGTGCCGACAGTGCGGCCGCTGGTGCTGCCACTCTGGCTTCCGGCGCCACGACGGCCAGCACCGGTGCGAACACCCTGGCCGATGGTCTCGGCGAGCTCGCGACGGGAGCCGACACGCTCAGCACCTCGCTCGAGTCGGGCGTCGACGACGTGCCGAGCTACACGGATGCACAGGCGAGCGACCTCGCCGCGGTCACCGCCGAGCCCGTGGCCGCCGAACACGTGCGGGAAAACGCCGTCGGCTTCTACGGCGAGGGCATCGCGGCCTATTTCATCCCGCTCGCACTCTGGGTCGGCGGAATCGGCATGTACTTTCTGTTCCGTCCGCTGTCGCCCCAGGCCGTCGCATCCACTGCCCGACCGGTGCGCGTGGCCCTGACCGGTCTCGCTCCCGGACTTGTGTTCGGCCTGCTGCAAGCCGGCCTGCTGCTCGCGGTGCTGCACTTTCTGGTGGGGCTCGAAGCCGCTAATTTCGCGGCCCTCGCCGCCTTCACCGTTATCGTTGCGCTCGTCTTCACCGCCATTCACCACAGCCTGATAGCACTGCTGGGCGGTCGTGGGCGGTTGGTTGCCCTATTGCTACTGATTCTGCAGCTGGCCTCGGCTGGCGGTACCTATCCGGTGCAAACATCTCCCGGCTTTTTCCAGTGGATCAGCCCGGGCCTGCCCATGACCTACGCAGTCGATGGCGTGCGGCGACTCATCGCCGAGGGGTGGACGAACGCCATCCTGGTGGACGTTCTTGCGCTTCTCGCCTTCGGAATCGGCGCGTTCACGGTCTCAGTCTTCGCCAGCCGCTCCATGAAAATCTGGTCGATCGGCAAACTGCACCCGACCCTGAAAATCTGAAGCGGCTCCGTCGCACCCACCAACAACAGCGGTGAACGTTCGGTTTATCTGAATTACTCACAAACCGGTATCAACCCGATACATTCTCATGCCCGTCAGCCGACCCCACGAGTGCCTGCACCTGACTAACATGACAAATAATTATGAACCGATGTGTAGGCGCGGATCACGCACTGATGGACTCAGCTGGGGGTAAACGTGGTGCAAATGGCCGAGGTTTCAACCGGCGCGGCCCTGTCCCGGCGGCGTACATTGCACGGCGTTCTCGGCGGTGTACTCGGGATTGTCGCGATGAGCACGGTCGCCGGGGTCCTGGTGGCCGTGTCGGTGACCCCGGTCGTGGCCCTCTCGGGGATCGCCGCCACCAACAGCATTTCGGTGTTCGAGAATCTGCCCGGTTACATCAGTATCGAGCCCCTGTCGCAGAAGAGCGATATCTTCGCTACCCGCGGTGACGGAACCGTCGAGCTGCTCGCCTCCTTCTACGATCAAAACCGCATCGAGGTGGGCTGGGACGCGATCAGCCAGTTCGCGAAGGATGCCGCGGTCTCGGGAGAAGACCCACGGTTCTTCGAGCATGGCGGGGTGGATCTGCAGGGCACCCTGCGGGCCACGGCCACGACGGTGGCCGGGGGGAACACCCAGGGCGGGTCATCCATCACGCAGCAATACGTGAAGAACGTGCTCGTGCAGAAGTGCGAGCTGCTCAGCGACACGAAGGTACATGAGGCCTGCTATACCGCGGCGACCGAGACCACGCCCGACCGTAAGCTCAAAGAAATGCGGCTTGCCATCGGTGTCGAGCAGAAATACAGCAAGCACGACATTTTGCAGCAGTACTTCAATATCACCGGCTTCGGCGGCACGGTCTACGGCATCGAGGCCGCTGCCAACTACTACTTCAACACCACTGCGGCCAACCTCACCCTGCCGCAGGCAGCGAGCCTGGTTTCGATCGTGAATAACCCGGTCAAGTTTCAGCTCGACAAACCGGCGAGCGAGACCAATGGGGCCGCCAACGGCTACGCCGCCAATAAACAACGCCGCGATTACATTCTTCGCGAAATGCTGCGCTACCAAAAGATCACGCAGGCAGACTATGACGGCGCGGTGGCGGCACCGGTCGAACCCGTGATCACCGAACCGAGCACGGGGTGCCAGACCGCGGGGGCCAACGCGTTCTTCTGTGACTATGTGACCAAGATTCTTCAGACCGATCCCACCTTCGGCGCCGATGCGGCCGCTCGCATGCTCAACTTTCGCCGCGGCGGCTTCGACGTGTATACGACCCTCGACCTCGACGTGCAAAATGCTGCCGTGACCACCATGAACGAACAAGTTCCCAAGGTCTACGACGGCGGTGATGTGGGCGCGATCATCGCGAGTGTGCAGGTCGGTACCGGTCGGGTGCTCGCGATGACCCAGAACAAGGACTACAGCCAAGATCCGGCCGTGCAGGCGACCGGTGCCAATTACACCGGAATCAACTACGCCACGGATTTTGCGGAGGGCGGGTCGAGCGGATTCCAACCCGGCTCGACCTATAAGGTCTTCACGCTGGCCGAGTGGCTCAAAGAGGACCATTCGCTCAATGAGCGCGTCGACTCTCGGCGCAAAGCCAACTGGGGCACCTTTCAGGACAGCTGCCTCGGACCCCAGAACTACGACAAACAGAACTGGAACCCGCGCAACGACGCCAATGAGTCCGGTGCCAACTACACGGCGCTGGAATCCACCGTCGGCTCGATCAACACCGGCTTCATTGGAATGGCCAAGAAGCTCGACCTGTGCGGTATTCGTAAAACGGCGGAGGCGTTCGGCGTGCACCGCGCCAACGGTAATCCGCTGTCGCAGACTGCGGCGTCCGTCATTGGAACCAACGAGATCGCCCCCCTCACCATGGCCGTCGCCTTCGCGGGCATCGCCAACAAGGGGGTGACCTGCTCCCCGATCGCCATCGACCGCATCGTTGGCCCGGGTGAGGTGGAGATTCCGGTGCCACCCTCGGCCTGTACCCAATCCGTGGATTCAACGGTTGCGGCCGGCATGGCCTACGCCATGCGCCGGGTGATGACGAGCGGCACCGGGCGGCAGTCCAACGCTAATACGGTGCCAGCGGTGCCGATGATTGGCAAAACGGGAACAACGGATGGTGCCAAGGACACCTGGATGAGTGGCGCGAGCACCAAGGTGGCCACGGTGGTCGCCGTGGTGAGCCTGACCGGAACGCTTAGCCAACGCCGGCAATACTTTGGGCGAGACCAGATCGCGACAGCACGGCACCGTATGTGGCCGGTTGTCATGTCGGCAGCCAACGCCAAGTATGGCGGTGACGCTTTTGAGGAACTCGCCCCCAAGTACATTCCGCCGCCCGTGGCCCCGCCGGCGCCCCGGCCGGTCGCCCCGCCGGCGGCCCCGCCCGCAGCCCCACCGGTGGCCCCACCGGCGGCCCCACCGGCGGCCCCGCCGGTGGTAGATCCGCCCGCCGCGCCGCCGGAAGTTCCCGCTCCGCCGGTGGTAGATCCGCCCGCCGCGCCGCCCGAAGTTCCCGTCCCGCCCGAAGTTCCCGCCCCGCCGGGTTAGCAGGTCATGTCACGCGCTGTGCGCCGCACCCAGGTGGTGCAGGGTGCCAAGGGTCCGGGGTGAAGACTGCGCGGCTGCCTGTGCCGCGACTTCAGCCGCGTAGGCGGCCGCGCTGGCCGCTTCCTCTGCGGTTGCGCGCTCCACGGCATGCCGCTCCTTCACCTGGCGGGCCACATCGAACAGGTTCCACAGGTTTTCCCCGGTCACCGACACCCCGCGAGCACCCGAGCGCCGGGTGCGCCCGCGCACAAGCATGTAGTTGGTCTGGAACACCTGCCCGCCCACGCGTTCCTGTGCGTCATGAAAGAACACGACGTTGGCGACCGGGCCGGTACCATCGTCGAGACTGATGAACACCACCCGGCGGCCGCCGCGCATCGGGGGCGTGTTCGTGGCCCGACGCACCCCGGCGAGCAATACCTCGGTACCTCCCGGCAGGTTGCCGAGCTCACTCGCCGGAGTCACCCCCAGTTCCTTGAACAATGCGTGAAAGCGCGTCATCTGGTGGGTGCCGACAGCGAGGTTCAGATCGAGTAATTCCAGATCGGTCTGCGTGCGGCCGCGCAGTTCGAGTGAGGTGATGGCGCCGGCACGGTCACCCGAATACCGCGGTACCGGCAGCTCCACCTCGAACGCGAGCTGGTCGGCGCGAATAACCACGGCCGTGCCGCGCAGCGACTGAATGTGCGCGAGTAGTTCGTGCCGCCGGGTGCGGTCGTAGCCGATGAACGTATCGAGGGCACCGACCCGGGCGAGCGCCTCGAAGGTGCGCCGTCGGGGGTGCACCCGGTCACGAAAGTCCTGTAGCGACCCAAACGGTTGGTGCCGGGCAATGCGCGCCCGCTCCGCTTCCGTGCTGCCGACCAGTTCGGGTAGCGCCAAGCGGATGCCCTGGCTCCCGTCGGCGAGATCTTCCACCCGGTAGTCGAGCGCGCTCGACTGCACGTCGAGGGGGAGCACCGGCACCCCGAGCACCCGGGCTTCGGCAACGATGAGGTCTTTGGGCCACATGCCCGGGTCGTGGGTGAGCAGCCCCGACAGAAAGGCGGCCGGGTGGTGGGTTTTCAGCCAGGCGGACTGGTAGGTAGGCAGGGCGAAGGCGGCACCGTGTGCCTTGGCGAAGCCGAAGCTGCCAAATCCCGCCAAGACGGTCCAGATCTGGTCGATGACCTTGTCACTGAAGCCGCGGGCGAGCGCATGCTCCCGCAGGTACTCCTCGATCTGGGGGAGTTGCTCTGGCTTACCCAGGTGCCGTCGAAAGACATCCGCTTTTCCCAGCCCGCAGCCGGTGAGCTCGTCGAAGAGCCGCATGACCTGTTCGTGAAAGATGACGACGCCGTTGGTTTCTCGCAAAATAGGCTCGAACCGGGGGTGAATGTAGTCGGGGGCCACCTCGCCATGCCGAGCCTGCAAATATTTGAGCGGCATGTTGTTCTTCATCGGGCCGGGCCGAAACAGCGAGATCTCCACCGTGAGGTCGTTGAACACCTCGGGTTGCAGCTTGCCGACGAGCTCCATCTGGCCGGGCGATTCGATCTGAAAGATGCCCAGGGTGCGCGTGGAACGAATGAGTTCGTAGGTTTTCGGGTCGTCGAGCGGCACTCGGTCGAGGTCGATGCTTTCGCCGGTGAGCCGATGATGTTCTTCCACGGCATGCGCCATGGCGGACTGCATGCGCACGCCGAGAATGTCGAGTTTGATGAGCCCCATCGGGTCCATGTCGTGCTTGTCGTACTGCGACATCGGCAGGCCCATGCCGCTCGCCTGCACCGGGGTGCGGTCGAGCAGGCTCGCGTCGGAGAGGATCACGCCGCACGGGTGCACCGAGATGTGCCGGGGGAGTCGGTCGAGTTTGGCGGTGAGGTCGACCAGCAGGTCGAGCTGCTGCGATTCGCGCACCTCGGTGGCGAGGGCCTCGAGCTCGGGCTTCTCCTCGAGGGCGCGGCGAAAGTCGCGGGCGTTGAACCGCCACATCTGCTTGGCGATCACGTTGATCTGGGCGTCGGGCAGGCCGAGGGCGAGGCCGGCGTCGCGCACGGCACCACGGCCCCGGTAGGCGTTGGTCATCGACATGAGCGAGACCCGGTCGCTGCCGAAGGCACGAAAGACCTCGCGATAAATGTCGTGCCGCCTGGCCGATTCCACGTCGATGTCGATATCGGGCAGGGTCTGGCGTTCGGGAGAGAGGAAGCGTTCAAAGAGCAGCCCGTTCGAGATGGGGTCGACCGAGGAGGTGTGCAGTGCATAGTTGAGCACCGAGCCCACCCCCGAGCCGCGGGCCTGAATGCGAATGCCCATACCGCGAATAATGTCGGCCACGCGGGACACGGTGAGAAAGTAGCTGGCAAAACCGAGGTGTTCAACCGTTTTCATCTCGTGCGCGAGCTGGGCGTGGGCGGCTTCGACCGCGCGTGAGCCGCTCGCCGAGTAGAGGTCGGCGATGCCGCTCGTGGCGCGCCGCCACAGTTCGGTCACGGGATCGCCGGTGACCCCGATGATGCGTGCCTCCGGCATGCGCGGGTGCCCGAGGCCGATATCGTGCTCGGGGTCAAGACTGCATCGGTCGGCGAGCTGTTCGGTGTGCCGCAGCAGCCGTTCGAGGGCGCCCGCGTCGTGCAGGCCGGCGTCCACGACCATGCGCGCAACCTGGCGCATCGCTCCGGCCGGTTTGAGCCAGGCCTGGCCGTTGGTTTGCGGGGTCTCAAGTTCGGCGAGCGGCAGCAGAAAGCGAGCGGCGTCGGCGAGGTCGGCGGTGACCGCTTCCTCGGGGGTGCCGTACCGCACAGCGTTGCTGAGTACCGCGGGCAGGTTGGCGTTCTCGGCGAGGGCGAGCATGCGCGTGGCCGGGGTCACGCTGCCGACGGTGCCGCTCTCGGCGAGATGACAGACGATTTCGAGCACCACGGCGTCGGCGGGCAAGGCGCGCTGCCAGTGGGCGAGCCGCGCTGCGGCATCCGTATTGTCGCGCCTCGCGACCGCGAGGCCGACGTCGGAGTCGGGGCCGAGGAGCACGGTCAGTGAAGCGAGCCCGGCCAGGTCGGCCAGCTGGGCGCGCGAAATGCTCGGCGCCGCACTACTGGCCTGAGCATCGCTGACGGCATGGGCGGCGCTGACCGCACGGCAGAGCGCAGCATAGCCGCGACCGTTGGTGTGACCGTGGGCGAGCACGACCACCCGACCGAGCGCACGACACTCGTCGTCGTGCACGGCGAGTTCGGCACCGAGCCCGGGGCGGATACCCTCGGCGACGCAGGCGCGTACGTGCTTGACCGCTCCGTAGAGTCCGTCACGGTCGGTGATAGCCAGAAAACTTGCGCCCTGCGCGGCCGCCTGCTCGGCCAGCGCTGCGGGGAGCGTCACCCCGTAGTGGGTCGAGTAGGCGCTTGCGACGTGCAGGTGCGCGAAATCCATCCCCGGTGCGCTGGTCATCCCCAGTCCAGCGCTAACACCCAGGACCCGTCCGTACCGCGGCGCAGGTCGTAGCGATGTTGTTCTTCGCCGCCGCGACTGGCATCGAGTCGCCACAGCTCGGTGTCGATGCGGGTGGGGGTTCCCTCGTTTTCCCACCAGCGGGTGCGTTTGAACACGGCCTGCGGTTGCCCGATGACGGTGTGTTCGAACCGGTTCCAGATGAATGCGAGCGGGTCGCCGTCGGGGGAGAGCTCAACGTCAACCGGAGCGTCAATAATATTGGGCAAGGCGGGCTCCTCGGGTAGTGTTCGTAAAAATGCTGGTGAAGAAGGAGAAAAAATTCTCCTAAGAATTCGAACGGAAAATTCTGTCAATCGATTTATTTAGAATAAATCTTCTATATAAAAGTGTATGTCACGCCACCGACATGCGCCACGGGCGAATGCGCGAGAAGGTGCCGGAGCCCCGTTTACGATGGTTCAATGCACGAACAGACGGCGCTGAAGCCACTCACCATAGTCATCGCGCCGGATTCGTTTAAGGGAAGCCTCAGCGCGGTCGAAGCTGCCGCTGCCATGGCTGACGGGGTTCGTGATGCCGGTCTCGCGCTCGTACAGCCCGACATTCGTCTCACTCTCTGTCCGATGGCCGACGGTGGTGAGGGAACGCTGGACGCCATCGCGGCCGTGTGGGGCGTCGAGCCCTGCACCATGCTCACCGTTGATGCGCTGGGGCGTAGTCGGCGGGCTCGCTATGCCCTATCCGCCGATGGTCACACCGGACTCATCGAAGCGGCCGAGTCCAACGGTTTGCCCCTCGTCGCCGATGTCCTGGCCCAGCCCCAGCGTGCCGACACCTTCGGGGTCGGTCTGCTCGCCCGGGAACTGCTTGACCGGCAGGTCGACGAAATTTTATTGTGTGTCGGTGGGTCCGCCAGCACCGACGGCGGAACCGGCCTGCTCGCCGGGCTCGGCGTGCGCTTTCGGGACGCTGCCGGAGTGAGCGTCGCTCCCGGCGGGGCCGGCCTGGTGCAGATCACGTCGATCGACCTGAGCGGGCTCCATCCGCGCGCCCGCATGGTGCGCTGGCGCGTCGCGGTCGACGTGAACAACCCACTCTGCGGCCCCACGGGGGCTGCAGTCGTGTTCGGTCCGCAAAAGGGAGCGCAGCAAAGCGATGTTGCACAGCTCGACGCGGGACTGGCCCACCTCGCCGCCATCGTGCGCCATGAAACCGGCGAGAACATGCAGGGCCGGCCGGGGGCAGGAGCGGCCGGCGGCATGCCGGCCACCCTCGTGCCGCTGCTGCACGCCGATATGGTTTCCGGCTCCACTCTGGTGGCGGATGCCGTTGGCCTGGCCGAAAAAATGGCCTCCGCCGACCTCGTCCTCACCGGTGAAGGCAGTTTCGACTCCCAATCCCTCGGCGGCAAAGTGGCCGTGGCTGTCGCCGGGCTGGCTCCAGCCGGATGCCCGGTCGTGGTCATTGCCGGGCGCGTGGCGTTATCTTCGGCCGACACCGCGGCATCCGGTGTTACGGCCGCCTTCTCCATTGCCGGTGGACCGGCCACCCTCGACGACCTGCAGGTCCACGCCGCCGAGCGCGTGCGCGAGACCACAGCGCAGGCCGTGACCCTCTTTCTTCATTCCCGCGAGCATCCGTCCGAACCGCAAAAGTTTCCGTGAAACCCACAAGTCGCCTCAATGCCGAGCCCGGCCGGTCCCCTCTCACTTGTCGCTGGGAAACAGCTGATTGTAATTTCTCGGAACTGTGGTGGAGTGATGGTGCTGCAGCGAAGTATCGGCGGCATTCATCCACTGCGAGCAGGTCGGCTTCGATCTGTTTCGCGAAGAATAATGAGGAAGGTAGTTCATGACGGGGAACAGAGCAGTTGCCTACAAAAGCGCCGGAGTCGTCGAGGTCATTGACATCGACTACCCCACGTTTGAACTCAAAGACGGACCGGGCGTCAACCCGGCAAACGTCGGCCGCAAGGTACCGCACGGTGTCATTCTCAAGACCGTGGCCACCAACATCTGCGGCTCAGACCAGCACATGGTGCGTGGTCGCACCACCGCACCGAGCAATCTCGTGCTCGGTCACGAAATCACCGGCGAAGTGGTCGAGTGCGGACCCGACGTCGAATTCATCAAGGTCGGCGACATCGTGTCGGTGCCGTTCAACATCAGTTGTGGCCGCTGTCGCAACTGTAAGGAACGCAAGACCGGCATTTGCCTCAACGTCAACCCGGACCGTCCGGGCAGCGCCTACGGCTATGTCGACATGGGCGGGTGGGTAGGAGGCCAGGCTGAGTACGTGCTGGTTCCCTACGCCGACTGGAACCTGCTGAAGTTTCCCGACCGGGACCAGGCGCTCGAGAAGATCATGGACCTCACCATGCTGTCCGACATCTTCCCGACCGGTTTTCACGGGGCCTACTCGGCCGGTGCCGGAGTCGGATCGACCGTGTATGTGGCCGGTGCCGGCCCGGTGGGCCTCGCGGCCGCCGTCTCGGCGCAGCTGCTCGGCGCGGCCGTGGTCATAGTCGGCGACATGAATGCGGATCGTCTGGCGCAGGCCCGCAGCTTCGGCTGTGAGACCATCGACCTCAGTAAGGGTGAGCCGGGGGAGCAGATCGAGCAGATCCTCGGCGTTCCGGAGGTGGACGCCGGTGTCGACGCCGTCGGTTTCGAGGCGCGCGGCCACGGTAAAGACGCCGACCATGAGGCGCCAGCCACCGTTCTCAACTCGCTCATGACGATCACGGCGGCTGGTGGTGCCCTCGGTATCCCGGGTCTCTACGTCACGGGTGACCCGGGAGCAGAGGACAAGGCCGCGCAGGTCGGTTCGCTGTCGATTCGGCTGGGCCTCGGCTGGGCCAAGTCCCTGTCCTTCACTACCGGTCAGTGCCCGGTGATGAAGTACAACCGTCAGCTGATGATGGCGATTCTGCACGACAAGGTTCACATTGCCAAGGCCGTCAACGCCAAGGCCATCAGCCTCGAAGATGCTCCCCGCGGCTATGCCGAATTCGACGCCGGTGCGGCGACGAAGTACGTGTTGAACCCCAACGGCTACCTCAAGGGCTAAGAGAACAAACAGGCAAGCGGATGGCCCGGCCGGGATCTCTCCCGGCCGGGCCATCCCGTGTGCACCAGGGATCGCGCGGCACGTTCGGCGGTGGCGAACCCGGCATCCGCTGAGAACCGATGTTTTAAACCGGCCAACTGACCACGCTCGGTTGGGGCCGCGCGATTAGGGTGGAAACATGACCGGCGCCGACTTTACAGAACCAGTTCCGCGCTTCTTTCGGGAGCGGGCAGATATCCCGGTGCGCTTGGAAGCCCCCACGGGTTCCGTGACCGATCGATTGAGTCGGCCACTGCATGACCTGCGCCTGAGCGTCACCGACCGCTGCAACTTTCGTTGCGTCTACTGCATGCCCAAAGAGATTTTCGGTCGCGACTTCGCGTTCATGGAACACGACGAACTGCTCACCTTCGAGGAACTGACCCGCCTCGCGCGCATCGCCGTCGCCCACGGCGTCGAGAAGATTCGGCTGACCGGCGGCGAACCGCTGCTTCGCAAAGGTCTCGAAGACCTCATCAGCCTGCTGGCCGAGCTGCGCACCCCTGACGGGCGCGAGATCGATATCGCGCTCACCACCAACGGGTCAGCGCTGGCCGTGAAGGCGCAGGCACTCAAGGATGCCGGCCTGAAGCGGGTCACCGTGTCGCTCGACTCGCTCGACGACACCACCTTTCGCACCATGAACGACGTGAAATTTCCGGTTGCGAAGGTGCTGCACGGCATTGACGTGGCCGAAGCGGTCGGGCTCGGCCCGATCAAGGTCAACATGGTCGTGCAGCGTGGCAAGAATGATCAGGATATCGAGGCTATGGCCCGGCATTTCAAGGGCACCCCCTACATTCTTCGGTTTATCGAGTTCATGGACGTCGGCACCAGCAACGGGTGGGAGATGGGCGCGGTCGTGCCGTCGAGAGACGTCATCGCGCGCATCCACGCCGAGTTGCCGCTGGAAGAAATCGCCCCAAATTACAGCGGCGAAACCTCCCGCCGCTGGCGTTACCAGGACGGCGGCGGCGAGATTGGCGTCATCTCGAGCGTGACCCAGTCGTTCTGCCAGACCTGCTCGCGCGCCCGGGTCTCCACCGACGGCAAGCTGTTCACCTGCCTGTTTGCCACCGAGGGTCACGACCTGCGCGCGCTCATGCGCGGTGGCTGCTCTGATGAGGAACTCTCCACCGTCATGGCGCACCTCTGGCGCGAGCGTACCGACCGGTACTCGCAGCTGCGCAGCGCCAAGACCAGCGAGCTGCGGGCATCCGGTGCCAAGAAGATCGAAATGTCCTACATCGGCGGCTGAGCTGCACCAGAGTCACCCACCCGTGGCAGACTTTTACCTATGAGCAGAATAACCGCACGACGTAAAGTCACCCGGCTCACGGTCGGTGCACCGGTACTGGCCAGCGAGGACCTCCTCGCGGTCGAGGAACCCCTGGAAATTCGGGTGAACGGTCGTCGGCTGGCCGTCACGATGCGCACGCCCGGCAACGACATCGACCTCGCCGCTGGGTTTCTGGTCTCGGAGGGCGTCATTACCCGGGGTGACGACTTCAAGACCGCACGTTACTGCGCCGGGGCGAGCGTTGACGGCGTCAACACGTTCAACGTGCTCGACGTCACCCTCGGTGCCGGTGTGTCACCGCCCGCGCCCAGCCTGGAGCGCTCGCTTCTCACGACCAGCTCTTGTGGACTGTGCGGCAAGGAGAGCATCGACGCCGTGCGCACAAAATCAGCTTTCGTTATAGCGGATGACCCGGCGCGAGTGGATGCCGAAGTGCTCACGACTTTTTCCGACCAACTGCGCGCCGGGCAGAACGTGTTCGAGAAGACCGGCGGCATTCACGCGGCCGCCCTGTTCGATGCTGCCACCGGCCAACTGCTCGTGCTGCGCGAAGACGTCGGTCGGCACAACGCCGTGGACAAGGTGATCGGCTGGGCGGTCAAGGAAAACCGGCTGCCGCTGACCGGCACCGTACTCATGGTCTCGAGCCGGGCAAGTTTTGAACTCACCCAGAAAGCTCTGATGGCGGGGATCCCCATGCTCGCCGCGGTCTCGGCGCCGTCGTCCCTCGCCGCGGAGTTCGCCGCCGAGGTGGGCATGACCCTCGTCGGTTTTCTTCGCGGAAACTCGATGGTCATCTACGCCGGCGGCGACCGCATCGTGAGCCGGCAGTCGCACGAGCAGGTCGCCTGACTCAGGCGGGAGTGCCAGCCCGAACGAAACGCACCGTCATAGCCTTGTAGCCCGGAGTGTTCGACTCGCGGGCCACGAGCTCGCGGTGCATGAGCGCGTTGGCCTCGGGAAAATACGCGGCGGCACAGCCACGCGGCGTGGGATACACCACGAGACGGAAGGTGTCGGCCCGCCGCTCCACGCCCTGAAACGTGCTGATCACGTCGACCATGTCGCGGTCCGCGAAGCCCAGGTCGGTGACGTCATCCTCGTGGATGAGGATGACCCGACGACCGTTCTTGATGCCGCGGTACCGGTCGTCAAGTCCGTAGAACGTGGTGTTGTACTGGTCGTGACTGCGGATGGTCTGCAAAATGAGGTGGCCCTCGGGTGCTGACAGGTACTCGATCGGGCTCACCGTGAACCGGGCCAGGCCAATGTCGGTGGCGAAGCTGCGGGTGTCGCGTGGCGGGTTGGGCAGCACGAACCCGTTCTTGGTCTTGAGCCGGGCGTTGAAATTGTCAAAGCCGGGAACCACGCGGGAGATGTGGTTGCGAATGACGTCGTAGTCCTCAGCCATCGCCTTCCAGTTGACCGGGTGGTCATCGCCGAGGGTGGCCCGGGCCATGCGCGCCACGATGACCGGTTCGGCGAGCAGGTGATCGGAGACCGGCTCCAGGCGCCCCTGCGTGGTGCGCACGACCGACATCGAGTCTTCAACCGAGAGCACCTGACGGCCAGATGGATGCTTGTCGTCCGTATCCGTGCGGCCGAGGGTAGGCAGAATGAGCGAGATCTTGCCGTGCATCACGTGCGAGCGATTCGGTTTGGTCGACACGTGCACCGTGAGGCCGACGCGTTGCATGGCCTTCTCGAGCATGTCCGTGTCCGAACAGGCCAGCGCGAAGTTGCCTCCCATCGACACGAACACGTCGACCCGGTTGTGCACGAAGGCATCCACCGTATCGACGGAGTCGAGGCCGTGTTCCCGCGGCGAGACGATGGAGAACTCGGCATCCAGGGCGGCGAGCATGGCCTCCTTCGGCTTCTCCCAGACGCCCATGGTGCGGTCGCCCTGCACATTGGAGTGCCCGCGCACCGGGCACGCGCCGGCACCAGGCTTGCCAAAGTTGCCCTGCAGTAGCAGCAGGTTGATGATCTCCTTGAGAGTGTTCACCGAGTGTGGCTGCTGAGTCAGTCCGAGTGCCCAGCAGATGATGGTGGCCTTGCTCGCCACGAGCAGCTGCGCCACGGTGTCAATGGCGGACCGGTCAAGCCCGGTGGCCTTCTTTGTCTCGTCCCAGTCAATCTCCGACCGGGCCGCCCGATAGGCCTCGATTCCGTCGGTGTTCGCGGCAACGAAGGCGTGATCAACGACCGACCCGGGCACCCGCGCCTCGTGTTCGAGCAGGAGATGGCCGAGCGCCTGGAACAGAGCCAGGTCGCCGCCGACCTTGATCTGGAGAAATTCGTCGGCGAGGTTGGTGCCTTTGCCCACGACGCCCTTGGGCGTCTGCGGATCCATGAAGTTGAACAACCCCGCTTCCGGCAGCGGATTGACGGCCACGATTCGACCGCCATTGTCCTTGCATTCGGCCAGTGCCGACAGCATGCGTGGGTGGTTGGTACCCGGGTTCTGGCCCACCACCAAAATGAGTTCGGCCTGGTGAATATCCTCGAGCGAGACGGTGCCCTTGCCGATGCCGATCGTGGGGTTCAGCGCCGAGCCCGACGATTCGTGGCACATGTTGGAGCAATCCGGCAGGTTATTGGTACCGATGGACCGCGCGAACAACTGGTACATGAATGCCGACTCGTTCGCGGTGCGGCCAGACGTGTAGAAGACGGTGCGGTCGGGCACGGTGGCGCGAATTTGCTCGCCGATGAGCTCGAAGGCATCGTCCCAGGAGATCTGCGAGTAGTGGGTGTCGCCGGGATAGATCACAACGGGGTGCGTGATGCGACCCTGGTTGCCCAGCCAATATTCGGTCTTGGTGGCCAGCTCGGCGATGGAATGCTCAGCCCAGAACTGTGGCGTCACCGTGCGCAGGGTGCTCTCCTCGGCCACCGCCTTCGCTCCATTTTCGCAGAATTCTGCGGTCTTGCGGTGTCCCTGGGACTCGGGCCACGCGCATCCGGGGCAGTCCGTGCCGTCGCGCTGGTTGAGACGCAGCAGCGAGCGAGCGGTGCGCGCAACGCCGGCCTGGGCTATCCCTCGGTCGAGCGCTACCACCACGGCCTCGACGCCCGCCGCGTGCGTCTTGGGTGGGGTGACAACGAGATTATCTTCGTTGATGTCTTCGATCGGAGCTGAACGTGTCATAGATCTATCCTGCCCTGCCGGCGGTGGGGAAATTTCCCGATCTACTAAATAAATACGCACGTGTAAGAAGATTCGGTGAGGCGTTCGGATAGGGTTTTGAACCGACAGCAACGTCGCTATCGCCATTTGGCAGCAAGGACAACTCCATGAGCTGGCTCGACCGAGACCGCACCATCGCCCCACCCGGATTCAATCGCTGGCTCATCCCGCCGGCTGCCCTCGCCGTGCACCTCTGCATCGGCCAGGCGTACGCCACGAGCGTGTACAAGACGGCGCTGGTGACACACTTCGACGCGAGCCTGGTTCAAATCGGCGTGATCTTCTCGATCGCCATCGTGATGCTCGGCCTCTCCGCGGCCATCATGGGCACCTGGGTCGACACCAACGGACCGCGCAAGGCCATGTTCTTCGCTGCCCTGTTCTGGTCCGGGGGATTCCTCATCGGCTCGCTCGGAATCTTCAGCAATCAGCTCTGGTTGGTCTACGTCGGATACGGCTTCGTTGGCGGGATTGGACTGGGGATCGGCTACATTTCCCCCGTCTCCACGCTCATCAAGTGGTTCCCGGACCGCCCCGGCCTCGCAACCGGCATGGCCATCATGGGATTTGGCGGCGGCGCGCTCATTGCGAGCCCGGTATCGACCGCCCTGCTCAAGTTTTATGACCCGAACTCCGGCACGGCAAACTGGGTCGCCAGTGGCGATTCCGTTGGCAAACTCTTCCTCACCCTGGCCGTGATCTATCTCGCCTACATGATGTTTGGCGCCTTCACGATCAAAGTGCCAGCGGCCGGCTGGCGGCCGGCCGGATTCGATCCGTCCACGGTGCGGGTGAAGGCCCTGGTCACCAGCAATCAGGTCTCGGCCAGGAACGCCATTCGCACCCGCCAATTCTGGCTCCTCTGGGTCGTGTTGTTCTGCAACGTCACGGCTGGCATCGGCATTCTCGAGCAAGCAGCTCCGATGATTCAGGACTTCTTTCGGCAGAACGACGGCAATTCTCTGGTCTCGGCCGCTGTCGCCGGCGGCTTTGTTGGACTGCTGTCGCTGGCCAACATGGGCGGACGCTTTGTCTGGTCGGCCACCTCGGACAAGACCGGACGCAAGAATATCTACATGGTGTACCTCGGCGTCGGCACGATCTTGTACCTGCTGTTGGCCCTCATTGGTCCCAGCACGACGGCACTCTATGTCATTCTGGCCTTCATCATCATCTCGTTCTACGGCGGCGGTTTCGCCACGGCACCGGCCTACCTTCGCGACCTGTTCGGCACCTTTCAGGTCGGGGCTATCCACGGTCGGTTGTTGACCGCCTGGTCGGCTGCCGGCATCGCCGGGCCGCTCATTGTGAACTCCTTTCTGGACGCGCAGGGGGCTCCGGGTGAGCTGACCGCCGCGGCGTACCAGCCGGCCCTGCTCACCATGGTCGGGCTGCTCATCGTTGGATTCGTGGCGAACCTGTTTGTCGGTCCGGTGCGTTCCGACTATTACGAACCAGATCAGCCGCTCGTTGGCACAGCAGCAGAGAAGGCGCGCGCATGAAGGCCCTACCGGTAATCGTCGTTTGGGCGCTGGTGGGGATTCCGCTCGCCTTTGGAATTTTCCAGACGCTCGCGAAAGTGACGGCCCTGTTCGGTTAGATCACAGCAGAACCGGTATTCCCCAAGCCAATAGAGTCACGATCTATTCACTAGGGCATGGCTCTATTGGCAATTCAACGGTGCGACCTTGCTGCTCTTCACCGGCGGTGCAATAGCGCAACCTCCCAGCCTAAGAGCTTCTATTCGTGCAATGATGGCGATTGGGGACTTAGCTAACCTAGCTAGCTAACCCATGTTCATTCGCAGCAAGCCCGAATTGCCGCGATCGAGCCGCGGAAACTTTCGCGGGGAGGAGACGCCCGTGGCCACCCACACCGCCCTGGACGAACAGCGCTCTGTTGCCACCATCCTGGAGGGTATCCGGCGGGCCGATGACCTTACGGTCGCGGCCGCCCGCGACGGCGGCGTCAGGGCGGTGCGACTGCTGGCCCAGGCGGCAACCGACCCGAGCGACCAGCTCACCGCCATTGCGGCCGTTCACGCGCTCGCCCAAGTGCTCGACGACTCCGCCGACGAGGTTCTTGTGGCTCTGCTCCACCACGACTCCGCGTTTTTGCGGGAGCACGCGGCGTGGGCATTCGGTACCCGGCTTCCCCGCTATGACGCAATCGCAGGACTGGTCACTCTTGTGCGGGGCGGGGGGTTCACCGGCATGCTCGCCCAGCGCACCCTCGAGCAGTGGGGGTCATCGGCCGCCGACCAGGTCGGACTGTTCCTCGAAGGCACCCTGCTGGGTACTCGCGAAGCGGATGCCCGCGCCCGCCTCATCGAAACTATCGGCCTCATCCCGGGCCGCGTTCCGGAGCGACTGCTGCGCCGGGTGGCCGCCGACCAGGGCGAGAATCTGAACGCCCGCGTCGCCGCGATCGCGGCACTCGGCGACCGCGCCCCGAGCGCAGGCGTCATGTCACTGCTCAGTGCGCTGTCCCAAGCGGATGCCGTGCCGCACAGCGACGAGACCAGCGACGACACCAGCGACGAGACCAGCGACGACACCAGCGAGCTCGCCGCGGTCGCTCGTCTGGCCCTGTTCGATCTCACGGCGACGACACCCCCGCGCGTACCGTGGCACCATGACGCCGACCCGGTCGCTCATACCGGCACCACGATCGCGCAGTTGTTTGTGCACGCCGACATCGACGGCGAGCTCTCCCAGGTAGGCGCCGGCGACAACGGTGGCATAGCCACCCTGCTCGTGCGCCTCGGTGACGCCCTCGTGGCCAGGCCGGGCGGCGAAGGAGCAGGCGGGCAGGCTGTTGTCGGCATAACGACCGGCGAAGGGACGGGAGCCGGGGTCGACCGCGTCATTACGATCTCGCGCGGCACCCACGACTACGCGCTCGATGCCCTCGCCGACGTTGGATCGACCCTGCCCGGTCACTCGTTCGCGGCCATACCGTTTGTCGGCGGCCCGGTACCGTCAGTCGACGCCTGGCCCCGTCGGATCGCGGTCGAACGCGGTATTCGACGCATTCTACGATCGGCCGGCGTGGTCGACGTGATTCATCTCCGCATGGCCGACGTGGGCAGTCTCGCCGCGGCCACCGTTGCGCGCGATCTGGACATTCCGGTGGTGTTCACCGTGGCGCCCGACCCGCACGGCGTGATTGACTCGCTCGAATCGAGCGGTGCTCTCACCCGGACGAACTTCGGCAGCGTTGACGCGGTCGAACACTTCTGGTTTCGCGCGCGCCTCGTTCAGCGGCTCGCCGCCGATGCCGCCCACACCGTGCTGTTTCCCCGCCCACAACTGCAGCAGGACATTGAACGCCTCATCGGCATCAACATTGACGCCCAACCGGAACGGCACTCTGTTATTCCCGAGGGCATCGACCTTGCGGTGATCGACCGTTCCCGCACCGATGCGCTCGGCTCGCTGGGCCTGACCGGCGGAAACCTGCTGGTCTCGACGAGCGCCCACGCCCGGGCCGCCGGTGAACCCGCTACCGTGGCATTCGACCAGCTGGACGCCCTGCTGGGCACTCTCCCGCCCGCGCGGCGGGGCCTGCCCCTGCTGATCAGCGTTGGCCGCCTGCACCGCGTCAAGGGCATGGCGGCCCTGGTGGAGGCGTGGAGCAGTGACCTAAACCTGCAGGCTCGCTGCAACCTTCTCATTGTGGGCGGCGACCTGCAGCATCCGTCGAGTGATGAACGCACTGAGCTGGAGCGAATCGGTCGAATCCTCGCGGGCAGCCGCAGCAGCGGCGGCGACGCTGCGGCCGCTGGTGTGCTGCTGGCTGGACATCGTGCCAATGACACCGTCACCCGCTGGCTTGCCGCGGTCCGCTACGGCCGGCCCGGATTGTCGGCACCGTTTGGGGTGTATGTGTGCGCGAGCATGAAAGAGGAATTCGGCATCGCGTTGCTGGAGGCGATGGCCACCGGGCTCACCGTCGTCGCCCCGACCGAGGGTGGACCGGCCACCTACGTCGAACACGGCGTGACCGGTCTTCTCGTTGACACCGGTGACGGTGCGGCTCTGGCGCGTTCCATTGCGCAGGCCCTGGCGTTGGCGGCCGGAGTACAGGGTGGGGCCCATGCGGCGCGGTCTCGCGCCATGGTCGCGAGCAACTTTACGATCGAAGCCATGGCGAGCACCCTCACCGATGTCTACCGAGACGTTGCCGTGGCCGTCGAGCCGGCCGCGTGGGAATTGAGTGCCTCGTGACCCTGTTAATTATCAGCCCGGATTACGCCTCGCACCTCTACCCCCTCGCCACGCTCGGCACCGCGTGGGCGCAGGCCGGGGAACGCGTCGTGGTGGCGAGCGGCCCGGCCACGGCCGACATCGTGACCGCCTTCGGATTCGAACGGGAGAATCTGCAATTGGGCCGTGGCTCCAACCCCGGCACGATCCGGGTGGAGCAGCAGCCCACCGGCGAGGATGACGCCCTGCGGGGTTTCTTCGACGCCACTCGCCACGGCATGGTTCCGACCCTGCGCTTTCAGGCCCAGGCACGCAGCAGTGACCTGCTCTACAACCCGGTTTCGATCGCCCGCGAGGTGCAGCGCATCGTTGCGCTCGTGCGGCCAGACCAGGTCATCGTTGACCACCTCGCGTTCAGCGCCCGCCTCGGACTACTGACCGCGAATGTTGCGCACGCCGATGTTGTGCTCGGACACCCGTCGGCGCTGCCCGTGGGCGCGGAGATCTATGGTTACCCGCCGGCGTGGCCCGCCCTGTTCTCGCCGGAACCCGACGAACTGGCCCTGCTCGAACTGGAGTGTGAGGCCGTGCGCGATGCCTTCACCGCCCAGTGGAACGATGCCCTGCGGGAGCTCGACCCGCACGCCACCCTGAGTCGGGATGCCTTTCAGGAGTTCGGGGACATGTTGTTGCTCAACTACCCGGAGGAGCTTCACGCGCCAGCGCGCACGACCGCGCTACCGCCACATGCGTTTCTCGGCTCGGCCGTGCGGTCCGAGGCGGTCGATCCCGAGGTCGAAGCCTGGCTGGCGCAGGGTTCCCTGCCCGTGGTCTATGTCAGTTTCGGGAGTTTTCTTTCGGTACGCGGTGATGTACTGGCGCGCGTTGCCGAGGCACTGAGAGGCCTGCCGGTACGGGTCGCTGTCGCTGTCGGGGCGACCGATCCCGCGGAGCTGGGGACCATACCCGACTCCTGGCTCGTTCGAACTTTTCTCCCTCAGGTGCGCCTCTTGCAGGAGGCTGCTCTTGCCGTGACCCACGGCGGCAATAATTCGGTCACCGAGGCGATGACTGCCGGGGTGCCGCTCGTCGTGCTTCCGTTCTCAACCGACCAGTTCGCCGGTGCGGCCGCACTCGACGCGGCGGGTTTCGGCACCTCCCTGCCGCCCAATACCGCCAACGTTCTTGATCTGCGGGGCGCCTGTGAGCGGATGCTGCACCTGGCCGGCGATCCGCGCGCGCGCCTGGATGAGCTCGCGGTGTCGCTGACCCTGCATCCGGGCGCGGCGCGCGCCTACGCGGCCCTGACCCCCGCAGCACTGACCCCCGCAGCACTGACCCCCGCAGCGCTGACCCCCGCAGCACTGGTCCCCGCACTGGCCGAAGTGCCGACCCGCACTTAGATGTCCTCGGCAGGCGGTCGGTCAACATCTGCCCCGGTGCTCAGATCGCCGCACTCGATTGCCCGGGCCGCATGCGCACGCAGGTAGGGACCGGCACCGGTGTCACCGGAAGCACTCGCGATGAGCGACTCCCAGTGCGCCCGGCCGATCACGACGGGATGTCCGGGGCGTCCGGCAAAGCGCGCCTGGCGCAGCGTGCTGGTCAGGTCGTATTCCGCCCCGCTGACCTGCGACCCGATGACCCGGGTGACCGTGGCCGCGTTCACATCGGGCACGTCGACTGGAATGACCGCGACGGCCGCGACGCCGGGCAGATCGAGGGCAAAGCGCAGTCCGGCGTTCAGGGAGGCGGAGAGCCCGTCGGCCCAGTCGGTGGCGTGCACGACCAGAACGGATGCGCCAGGTTCCAGAAGAGCCGCCGCCTCCGCCCCGCGGGCGCCGAGCACGACGATCACCGGGGAGCACCCAGATGCGGTCAGTACGTCAACGGCATGCTGCAGCCAGGAACGCCCGGCGGCGTCGCGCACGAGCGCTTTCGGTCGGCCGTAGCGGGTACCAGCACCGGCGGCCAGCACGAGCCCGGCTGTTCGGCCGGGCGGCGGTATCTGCATGTCTGACATCGTAGGGTTGCGGAGTAGCCGAAACTAGTCCACTGTCACGAGGCGGCCGCGCACATAGACCCCCGTGATTGCGGGCTCGCGTAGGGCGAGCAGCAGGGCGAACAGGGTCTGTTCGGCGGCGAGGGTGGCATCGCTGGCCCGCACCGCGTTCGCCAGCACGAGCGCGAGCGGTTCCCAGCGTTCGGGGTCAATGAGTAGCAAGTCGGCGTCCTTGCCGAGGTCGAAGTTGCCGAATCGGGCCTCCATGTCGAGCGCACGTGCTCCCGCCAGCGTTCCGGTGAACAGCAGGGCGGCGGGGTCGAGGGCTACTCCCGCGTCGCCGGGCTCGGACAGGTGTGCTTTGTAGCAGTCGTTGAGTACCCGCGCGACGAGCCATTCGTCGCCACCGCCGACATCCGTTCCGATGGCCACATTCACACCGAACGCACTCGTGCGGCGCCACGGCATGGTGCCGGAGCCGAGGAACACCTGCGAGGTGGGGCAGTGCGCGATCGACGTTCCCGTCTCGGCGAGGCGGGCGAGTTCGCTGTCCTGGCAGTGCACAGCGTGGGCGAGGATGCTGCGGGGTCCGAGCAGGCTGGGGCCGCCGCGGGCAGAGCCCGGCAGAAAGCATCCGTCGTAGGTGTCGAGGTAGGTCTCGGTGCCGAACACCGCTCGCACGGCGTCGATTTCGCCGGTGCCCGGGCGGTTGTTCTCGTTGAGGTGACTGTGAAAGTAGACGCCGCTCTCGCGCACCGAATCGTAGAGTTCGCCGAGCCCGGCGAGGGTCGTGGGGGTCACCGAGAGGCTGAACCGTGGCACGATCGCAACCTGCAACAGGGCGGTCTGGGCGCTGCCGGTGTCGACGGCGTGCCAGCGTTCGATCTCGGCGCGGGTCAGCTCTATGGCCGCCTGTTCGCTCGTGAGCAGGGCGCGGGCCGAGTCGGTGCCCACGGTCTGAATGCCGCGACCGCTCACCAGCCGCAGGCCGGCCGCTTGCGATTCTTCAAACAGGGCATCCTGCGCCGGCGCAAAGGCCGACCCGAACACGAGGGCGCTCGTGGTGCCGACGGCTACTCGTCGTTGGGTGAAGTCACGTGCGACCTGTCGTGCAAACCCCGGGTCGGCCAGCCGGGCCTCGGCCGGAAAAACACACTCGTCGAGCCATTCCAGCAGTTGGCCGCCACCGTAGGCATCCGTGGTGTAGGTCTGGGGATAGTGGATATGGGTATCGACAAACCCCGGCAGGATGAAGCCCGTTCGGGTCACCGGCAGGGTGGCGAACGCGGCCGGCAGCTCGGTGAAAGCGCCGATCCAGGCAATCGTGCCGTCGGCAGCCGTAACGAGGGCGCCGTCGGGCAGGGAGACGAGGTGTTCGCGGGCGCGATCAACCGTCGGTGCGCCGGAGACGTGAAAGATATGACCCCGAAAGACTTCGGGAACTACGGTTGGGTGCAGAGCAGCGGAGATGATCGACTTCTTCCCTCAGGCGTGCGGGTGTGGACTCGTTCGTTGGAGTGCAGTACTGCTCAGCCGTGCAGTACTGCTCAGCCGTGCAGCAGGCGCCAGATGCGGTCGCGTGACATGGGCAGTTCGGTGGGACGGATACCGATCGCGTCGCGCACCGCATTGGCCAGCGCCGGCGCCACCGGGTTGTAGGTCGATTCGCTCATTGACTTGGCGCCGTACGGGCCGAGAACGTCGTGGCTTTTGGCAAAGTACACCTCGGTGACCGGCAGATCCACGAGCTGGGGCACGTGATAGTTGCGCAGCACGCGCGTGGTCACGGCGCCGGCGCCGTCGAGCAGGACCTCTTCGAACAAGGCGGTGCCGAGCGCCTGAGCGACCCCTCCCTCGATCTGTCCGCGGCACTGCTCGGGATTGATGACGAAACCGGCATCCGCCGCCTGGATGGATTGCAAAATGCGCACCTCGCCGGTCGCGGTATTGACGGCCACCCGAAATGCGTGCACGTTGAAGGCGAGGGAGCGAAGCGCCCCATCTTCGCGGCTCTCAGCGGTGAGGTCGACGTCTTCGGCTGCAGCCCAGCGCACCAGGTCGTCGAGCGACACGGCCAGGCCTGCCGTGCGCAGCCCGTCTCGCTCCAACTGCCAGGCGGTGTCGTCGTACGAACCGCTGTAGGACCCGCTGTAGGATCCAGCCGCTTCCACGAGCGACTCGGCCAGCGCCGTCGCCGCGGCCAGCACGGCCTTACCGGCCACGACCACACCGGTCGAGCCGAATGCGCCGGAGTCGTAGCCGGCGGCATCCGTATCGGAGTGCACCAGGTCGATGCGGTCCACGCTGGTGTGCAGGGCCGTCGCGGCGATCTGGGCGTGCACGGTTGTGGTGCCGTTGCCGAACTCGGTCGTGCCGACGCGCACCTGATACCGGCCGCCAGAAGTGAGCGCAACGGATGCCTGGGAGCGGTGGCCACGCGGCGGCGTGGTCGCAATCATCGACGACGCCATGCCGGTGCCGACCCGCCACTCGGGCCCCACGGGTACGACGGCCCGATTGCCTCGGTTCAGCGCCGCCTCGGCGAGGTCGAGGCACTGGTCGAGGCCGTAGCTGCCGAACACGAGGTCGAGACCTTCCTCGTGTGTAACGACGAGCGGGTCGCCGGGCCGCACCGAGTTCAGGCGGCGAAGCTCGAACGCGTCCACGCCGAGTTCGCGGGCCAACTCATCGAGCGCGCACTCGATCCCGAAGATGATCTGGCCGAGGCCGTAGCCGCGGAAAGCGCCCGACGGGGGGTTGTTGGTGTAGACGCTGTGGGCATCCACTCTCTTATTGGGCACCTTGTAGAGCGCGACGGATTCATTGGTGCCGTGGAACATGACGCCGGGGGCGTGGTTGCCGTACGCGCCGGTGTCGGCGAGTACCCCGAGTTGGAGCGCGGTGAGGCGGCCATCGGCCGTGGCCCCCAGGGTCACGTCGACCGTCATCGGATGCCGCACCGGGGCGATGGTCAGCTCGTCGGTGCGGGTAAATTCGTACTGCACCGGGCGGCCCGTTTCGAGCACGGCGAGGGTGACGAGGTCTTCGGTGAGCAGCTCCTGTTTGCCGCCGAAACCGCCACCGACCCGCGCGGTAAATACCCGCACCCCGGCCGGTTCGAGATTGAAGAGACGGCAGATCTCTTTCTGCACCAGAAAAGGAACCTGCGAGCTCGTGCGCAGCACCAGGCGCCCGCCGTCGAGCCAGCCCATGGTGGCGTGGGTTTCGAGGTGGGTGTGGGCGATGCGCTGGGTCTGCCAGCTGCCGGAGACGACCGTGGTCGCCTCGGCCAGGCCGGCCTCGACCGAGCCGTATTCGCCGTGCAGATCGGCCACGAGGTTGCGGGTCGGATCGGCCAGTCGTGAGACGACCGGATCCTTATTGCCATGCACGAGCGGAGCGCCGGGTTCGCGCGCCAGTTGTGGGTCGAACACGGCATCGAGCAGGTCGTAGTCGACCTCGATGAGCCGGCAGGCTGCCTCGGCGATCGCGACGGTGTCGGCCACGACCGCCGCCACCCGCTGCCCGCGAAAGCGGAGGATCTGGTCGAAGACCAGGGTGTCGTCGGGGTCGTCGAATCGGCTCTCGTGCCGCGCCGTCGAAAACAGGGTCGTGGGGGAGTCGCTGTGGGTGAGCACGCGGTGCACGCCTGGCAGTGCGGCCGCCTTCGCCGCATCGAGCGAACGGATGCGTGCGTGCGCGTGCGGGCTGCCCAGGACAGCAAGGTGCAGGAGCCCGGGGACGGCCGCATCGAGGGTGTACGGTTCGAGTCCGCTCACGATCCGTTCACCAGCGATGGCACCGGAGGAGGTGCCGACCAGCCCGGTGGCACGCCCGGTGGCACGCACCGGGCCCAGGCTCGACGCTTCGTCATGCTCACGCTGCGGCGCGGTGTGACAGGTTCCCTCCGGCGGAGTGTGCTGGCTGCGAATGGCGTCGTTGATTGAGCGGTAACCGGTGCAACGGCACAGGTTGCCCTTGAGCAGGCGCGGTAACTCATCAAGGTTGGCATCGGTCAGTGCTGCGGCGGTGACGACCATGCCGGGCGTGCAGAAACCGCACTGAAAGCCGGCGGCGTCAACGAAACGCTGCTGCACCGGGGCCAGGTTGCCCGGCTGCCCGAGGCCGGCCGCCGTCGTGATCTGCCTGTTGGCGGCGCGAAAGGCCGGATAGATACAGGAGTGCACGGGCGTGCCGTCGATCTGCACCGTGCAGGCACCGCAGTCACCGGAATCGCAGCCTTTTTTCACCTCGAAGTGCTCGTGTTCGCGCAGCAGGGTGCGCAAACACTGGCCGGGTGCTGGCGTGGCCTCGACCTGGGAGCCGTTGACTTCGAAGATCACGAGTGACCTCCGAGGAGCGCGAGTTCGGCGCGGATCTCTTCGCCCAGCAGTAACCCCATTGCGCGTCTCCAATCGGCGGCACCGTGGGCGTCCGTGAACCAGCAGTCGACCGCACTCAGATCGTCGGCGAGCTGATCGGCGTCGGGCAGCTCCGGGTAGGCCAGTTGTACCGGACGCAGGGTCGCCGCCGTCACGGTGAGCACGAAGGCACCCCTGGAACCGTCGGCAGCAGCGTCGAGCCGTCCGGCGAGTACCGCGCCCGAGCGTCCGAGCGGAGACAGGGCAATTTTGCGATACGCCGTGTGGGCCTGCAGCGAAGCGAGCGGAACGTGAATCGAGCGCACAATGTCACCCGGTGCGAGCACATTGGTCATGTTGCCCGTGACGAACGAGCGGCTCGGTACCATCTCGTCGCTGCCGTCGGCCCGCCAGACCAGCAGCTCGGCGTCGAGCGCGACGGCGAGGGTGATCATGGGCCCGGCCGGAAGGGAGGTCGCCAGGTTGCCGCCCACGGTCGCCACGTTCCACACCTTGAACGAGCCGAACAGGGCGGTGCAGCACTGGTAGAACAGCGGATGCGCCGCCCACCCGGGCTGCATCGGCAGCCGGGACAGCTCGGCCAGCGTGCAGGTCGCGCCAATGACGAGTCCATCACCGGTTTCCGTGAGCGACGGCCAGCCGAAGGTGTGCAGATCGACGAGGCCGGTGAGGTGGGCGCGCGGGTCGGCAAACAGCTCGGATCCACCGGCGAGAGGCACCACGGTCGGCCCCAACACGTCCAGGTCGCTGCGGTGCCGTGCGGCGATGACCTGAGTCAGGGTACTGAGGTCCATGGGTCTCCGTCGAGTGCCGAGTCGAGCCGTGCCGGTGACCTGGAGCAGGTCACACACAGCAGGCTACCGCACCCGCTGCCCACCAAACTGACAGCAGGATGGGGGGATCGGGAGCACCTCGGGCACCGGTCAATTCACAGCAGAATCTGTCAGTATTGGGCACCTTTTGACGGTGGGAGACCGACATGACCACTGCGCCACCCTCCGCCCGCAGGATTCCAGCTGCCAACCCGGATGCCGGTTCGGGCGGTCCCGTTCTTGATCACTTCGACGTGGTCGTGATCGGTGCTGGACCGGCCGGAGCCGCTGCAGCATTGCGCGCCGCCGAGCTCGGCGCATCCGTTGCCGTTTGCGAGGCTGATCGCCTGGGCGGCACCTGTGTGAACACCGGATGCGTGCCTACCCGCGTGCTCGCCAAAACCGCGAGACTCATGCGGGAGATCCGAACCGCCGACGCGTATGGCATCTCGGTGACGGAACGCCCCATCGACTGGCCGGCCACGGTTGCCCGGGTGCGGGAGACCGTGGAGCGCGTGCGGTCGATGAAAAGAGAGGCTACCCGATTTGCGGATGCCGGCGTTCACCTCATCCTGGAGGGGCGCGCCCGCTTTGTGGATGCCTTCACTCTGAGACTCGACACGGGGCGCACGATTTCGGCCGACGCTATTTTGGTGTGCGTGGGGGGTCATTCCCGCCGCCTGCCGGTGCCGGGAGCTGAGTTGGCCGTGGTGCCCGAACACGTGCTCGATCTGCCTCGGGTTCCCGGTCGGCTGGCGGTTGTCGGCGGCGGGAATACCGGTGCCCAACTGGTCACGGTGTTCAACTCGTTCGGTTCGGCCGTCACACTGCTCGACGTGGCCGACCGGGTGCTCGCCACCTCTGATGAGTCCGTCTCGCACGCCGTCGCCGAGGCCTTCATCGAACAGGGCGTCACCGTTCGCCTCGGCATTGAGGGTGTTGTCGGGCTGGTCCGTGCCGCCGACGGCTCGATCACACTGACCTGGCGCGAGAACGGGCAAGATGTGTCCGGCAGCTTCGACGAGGTGATCATGGCAACCGGCTGGCCGGCAGATGTCGACGACCTCGGACTCGAATCCGCTGGCGTCGTCACGAACCGCTCGTCTATTCCGGTGGATGCCTATTTTCGCAGCTCTGTGCCGCATATCTTCGCCGTCGGCGATTCCAACGGCCGGGACATGCTGGTGCAAGCTGCACAGTCCGAGGGGGAGGCTGCCGCCGAGAACGCCGTTCTGGATGCCAACCGGCGAACCCCGCACCAGGTGCTTCCGGCCGGTGGGTTCACCGACCCCGACTACGCCGGTGTTGGCCTGACCGAAGCCGTCGCCCGGCGCCGCGACGAGCTCTGTGTGGTGGCGATGGTGCCGTTCTCACGGTTGGATCGTGCGGTGATCGACGATCGCGAACGAGGATTCCTTAAGCTCATTACCGATCGCCGTCGGGAGCTCATTCTCGGCGCTCACGCTGTCGGTGAGAACGCCGTGGAGGTCATTCAGTCGGTCACCACGGCGATGGCCGCCGGAATCGACGTGGCGAGGCTGGCGAACGTGCGATTCGCCTACCCCACCTACAGCGCCGTGATCGGTATCGCTGCCCGCGATCTGCTCGCCGAGTCCGCCGAGGTGTCAGCTCGTCGACGCGATCACACGTCGATTGTGTAGACGAGTTCTTCCTGCAGCATGCCGAGCCATTCGTAGAGTTCGCGTAAAAACGGGGCGTCTTCCCCGACAAGGTGTATCACTCCGTCGGGAGAGATCTGCAACCGGTCGGCGAGCGTGAGTCGTAGGTCGGTGAGGCTGCGCAGCCAGGCCTGCACGGCGTCGGGGTCGAGGCTGATGGTGACCAGGTCTGTCTCGCCCGGCACTGTGTCGCCCGGCACTGTCTCGTCCAGCCCTGTCTCGTGCTTCGTCCCGAGCGAGTTCAGCACGATCTGCGCGTTTTGCGCCTTGCGTTCGAGCAGGCCGGTCGCGGTGAACCGACGGAATTCGGCCGCAGCTTCATCGTCGTCACGGTAAGCGTCGGGCAGCAAACGCCCGAAGACACCGTCGGTCTGGGCCAGCGCAGGATCGGTGGCGCCGGCATCGAGCATCTCCACGAGCTGGCCGGCGGCCAGGCGCAGCAGGTCCACCTCGATGGGCTCGAATTGCGCGAGCAGCGCACCGGACTCCTGCCGGGTGAAGCGTCGCAGGCCACTCATTCGTCGGCCTTGGCGAGGGTCGCCCAGAGTCCGTAGCCGTGCATGGCTTCAACGTGGCGTTCCATGGATTCGCGATTGCCGGTGGCCACGACCGCCCGCCCGTTGTTGTGCACCTGCAGCATGAGCCGTTCGGCCTGCTTCGGCGTGACCCCAAAGTAGCTGCGAAAGACGTAGGCGACGTAGGACATGAGGTTGACCGGGTCGTCCCAGACCAGCGTTACCCACGGTCGGTCCAGTACAACCTGCTCGTGCAGCTGGGTGCGTTCGGCGGTCTTGGTCACGGCTTAAGCCTGCCACGCTGCTGTCGGCATTTCCACCGCCGTTGTCATACTTGCCCGCGCGATGCTCGCGTGCAGGGTGAGGCAATATCCTTGGGGCATGACGTCTTTCGCACCATCGTCCGCCGCTACACCACCGGGTACCGCCGCACACGGTTCTCAAAACGCTGAGTCGGCCCCGCTGACCAACATCGACGTGGAACGCATACGCAACGACTTTCCGGTGCTGCACCAGCTCGTGAACGGGCATCCGCTCACCTACCTCGACTCGGGGGCGACCTCGCAGAATCCGATCAGCGTTATGGAAGCCGAGCAGGAGTACTACGAGCAGCGTAACGCTGCCGTGCACCGCGGCGCCCATACCCTCGCCGTGGAAGCAACCGAGGCGTTTGAAGACGCTCGCGAGAAAGTTGCCGCGTTTGTCGGCGCCGAGACCGACGAGATCGTCTGGACCTCCAACGCCACCGAGGCCATCAACCTTCTCGCGTACAGCTTCTCCAACGCCTCGCTCGGCCTGGGTGGCCCGGCCGCCCGCCGGTTCAGCCTCGGCGCTGGGGACGAGATCGTGGTCACCGAGATGGAACACCACGCCAACCTCATTCCCTGGCAGCAGCTCGCGTTGCGCACCGGCGCCGCCCTGCGCTTCATTCCCGTGCTCGATGACGGCACCCTTGACCTGCTCGCCGCAGCGGATGTTGTCGGCCCCCACACGAGACTCCTCGCCTTCACGCACGGCTCGAACGTGACCGGAGTCATCAACCCGGTCGCCGAACTCGTGAGTCTCGCCCGCACGGTCGGTGCCCTCACTGTGCTCGACGCCTGCCAAACTGTGCCGCATCTGCCGGTCGATGTGAAGGCGCTCGAGGTGGACTTCGCGGTCTTCTCCGGCCACAAGATGCTCGGCCCGACCGGCATCGGAGCGCTCTACGGCAGAGCCGAGCTGCTCGCCGATATGCCGGCGTTTCTCACCGGCGGCTCGATGATCACGACCGTGGACATGGAGAAGGCCGAGTTTCTCGCGCCGCCGCAGCGCTTTGAAGCTGGCACGCAGCGCATCTCGCAGGCCATCGCGCTGGCCGCGGCCGTCGACTACCTGCGCGAGACCGGCATGGATCGGGTGGCAGCGTGGGAGGCCCAGCTCGGGCAGCGATTGGTCGCCGGGCTCGCCGACATCCCCGGCGTGCGCCTGCTCGGCCCGGGTCTCGGCGTGGAACGGCTCGGTCTTGCCGCCGTGGAGGTGGCCGGGGTGCACGCGCACGACGTTGGCCAGTTTCTCGACGACGCCGGCATCGCCGTGCGGGTCGGACACCACTGCGCCCAACCGCTGCACCGCCGGCTCGGCGTGACCGCGTCGACCCGGGCCAGTACCTACCTCTACAACACCACCGACGAGGTCGACCTGTTTCTGGCCACCCTCGCCGAGGTCGCCCCGTTCTTTGGTGTCGGCGCGGGAGTCAGCCGATGAGCGACCTGCAGAGCCTCTACCAGACGATCATTCTCGAGCACTCCAAGGCTCGGCACGGAGCGGTCGACCTCACGCCGCTGGCCGAGGCTGTCACGCTCGGCGCCGCAAGCGGCCTGCGCGTGGCCGAATCACACCAGATCAACACGACCTGCGGCGACGAGGTCACTCTGCGCGTCTCGCTGAGCGGCGGCGCAGAGCCCACAACGGATGCCGCCGTGACCGACCTGGTCTGGGCCGGCGAGGGCTGCTCGATCTCGCAGGCATCCGCGTCGATTCTCACGGATACCCTGCGCGGCCTGAACACGACCGAGGCACGCGCTCTGCTGGAGAACTTTCGCGACATGCTGCGCTCCCGCGGAAAGATCGAACCCGACGAGGAGATTCTGGGCGACGCCGCCGCTTTCGGGGGAGTGTCGCGCTACCCCGCCCGGGTCAAGTGCGCGATGCTGCCCTGGGTTGCCTTTGAGGCCGCACTGATTGAGGCCGCACTGATGGAGGCCGAGTCGAACTAGCTGGTGGCGGAGCCGAGCTCGGCGTGCAGTGGCCAGTCCTGGTCATCCAGAATGAGCTGGGCGCAGGCGCCGGTACCGGCATTGACCACGATCGGAGCCATCAGGTTCACCGTTGTGGTGCTTTCACCGGGGTTCACGACCACGAGCACGAGGGCGTCGTCGGATGTCGTCAGAGCCAGTGCCGTCGACTGCTCGCTCGAGATGGCCGGGGTGTAGTCCGGCAGAAATATGGCTGCGTCAAGCACGAACAGGCGCGTGCTGGGGTGAGCGGATGCCTGCAGGGAGTACAGGCCCGCGGCTCCCTCGATCTCGTTGAGCAGAAAGTCGGTGAGCGGTGCCAACCCGGGCGGGGGAGAGACGAAGCTGAGGGTCGGGCTGGCGAGGGTAGTGCTCATGAGAGAAAATCCATCAGGGTTGGTTGAAGTACACGGGCGGTCACAGCGAGTGCGGCCTGATAGGTCACTTCCTGCAGTTTCAAATCGATGATGATCTGGCCCAGATCGGCGTCTTCGATGCTGGACCGTTGGGCATCCAGTGTGCCGGTTTTTTCGAGCAGTGTCGACTGCGCGCGTTCCATCTGCACTTGGCGGGCACCCATTTCACTACGCTGACCGGTCATGATGGCCATCCGTTCGTCGAGAGCTTCGAGGTGCGCGCCCACAGTCGTCGTGGTCGATCGCAGATCCGCGACGATGGTGTCGAGCAGGCCGAACACGGAGTCAGTGCCGGTGCCGAAGATGGTTCCGCCGGCAGCGTCGACGCGCACGGTGCTGGTGGCGCTGATGCGACGTTCGACGCTGCTCTCGTCTCCGGTGAACGTGTAGGTCACCGGGTCACTGCCGGCGTCGGCGGTAAACGCTGTGGGCGCATCGGAGTTGCCGGCAAAGACGCTGCGGCCGAGAAACTTCGTGTTGGCCTGGGTGGCCAGGTCTGTTTTGAGGCCCTCGATCTCGATCGCAATGGCTTCTTTGGCCGTGGGTGAGAGCGCGCCGGAGTTGGCACCCTGCACGGTGAGGTCACGCACCCGGTTCATGATCTCCGACACGGACCCGAGCGACGATTCGATCGTGGTCAGCCAGTCGTTGCCATTGTTGGCGTTGGCGCTGTACTGATCGACCGCGCGCATTTCGCTGCGCACCGACATGGCTGCGGCGGCCGCCGTCGGGTCGTCCGAGGAACGATTGATGGTTTTGAGGGTGCTCGCCTGCTCTTGCAGCCGCGCGAGGTGGGTCATGTTCTCTTGCAGGTTGCGCTGGGCCGAGCGCATCTGCGTCTGGGTGGTCACTCTGTCAACCATGAGCTACCTCCCGACCAGTCCGGTGCGGTTGATCAGGGTGTCGAGCATCTGGTCGACGGCCGTCATCATGCGGGCCGCCCCCTGGTACGCGTGTTGAAACATCAGCAGGTTCACGTTCTCTTCATCGAGGTCCACCGAGGAATTGGCCAGTTGCTGGTTCGCAGCTCCCGAGGCGGTCGAGCTGGCCAGTGCCGCGGATTGCAGTTCGGTCTGGGTGAGTACACCGGTCCTGGTGACAAAATCCGACCAGACGGTGCTCGGCGAGACGGTCGCCGTGCCATCAGCGTTCACGGCAGATCCGGCGCC
>JBBRBV010000007.1:0-78360 GCA_038205545.1 Actinomycetales bacterium | reverse complement strand
GCCCGCGTTCGTAAGGTGGGCCCGGCGGGGAGTGCCGAGTACCCCAGGGGGAGTGCCGAGTGCCCGGGGGGAGTGCCGGGTGCCCGGGGGGAGTGCCGAGTGCGCGGTGCCCGGTGCCGGGTGCCCGAGGCGCGGCTTGCGGTGGTGCGATGGCCCGCGGCGTCAACGGGTCATCCGTTCCTCGCTTAGATATTGAGGGGTTCCGGGGTCTCCGCGAAAAGCGTGCGGAGTTTTCGGAACCCGTCAAAACTCGCAACCTCGCAGACAACCTTCCACCACCGCTTCTGAGCTTCCGTCACGCTTTTCGCGAATCGCGCCTGTCGAGATCGCCGCCGGAGCCGTTCACCGTCTGTAGGATCCAGGAAGGGTTCAAGTCCTGAAACCCTCCGGACATCCTGATGTTTCGTCTCTGATCATTGATTGAGGTCGCGTTTTACGGGAATCGCGGCGGTGCGAATCTATTTCTTGGTTATGACTCCGCTGTGGTGGCCTCAGTGCGCCCGACCTGCGCCAATGTGCAGGAGTTGCGCCAGTGCGTGGGAGTTGTGCCCTGGCCAGAAGTCCCGCGCCACGTGCCGGGCGGGAGCTGCGCCGCTGCGCCGGAGTTGCGCCTCACGCGCACTGGCGCAACTCCCGCGCGTCGTCATGGTGGTCACCGCGTTAGCCAGTGACCCGTCAGGAGAGCGTCGCCGTCCTTAGTACTCAGGAGCAGCCGCCGAACCCCAGGGAGGGCACGCGGGCCTGACTTCTGTTCCGGGCCCGGGCCCGGAACGCGGGCCCAGTCTATAAACTAGGCCCGCGTTCGTAAGGTGGGCCCGCGTTCGTAAGGTGGGCCCGGTGCCCGGTGCCCGGTGCCCGGTGCCCGGTGCCCGGTGCCCGGTGCCCGGTGCCCAGTGCCCAGTGCCCAGTGCCTGGTGCGCGGTGCCCGGTGCCCGATGCCCAGGGCGCGGCTTTCGGTGGTGCGACGGCCCGCGGCGTCAACGGGGCATCTGCTCCTCGCTCAGACATTGAGGGGTTCCGGGGACTCCTCGAAAAGCGTGCGGATTCCCCGGAACCCCTCAAGACTCTCAACCCCGCGAACAACCCGCCACCACCGCTTCTGAACTTCCGTCACGCTTTCCGCGGATCGCGCCTGTTGAGGTCGCTGCCCGTGCCCGAGGACAATCCCGCCGCCCCTTCTCTCAGGCGGTCTCCCGGGGCTTTGAGGGTGAGGTGAGGAGCCGCTAGAACTGAGGTGTTAGCGCGATTGTGCTCCCCTTAGCGAGGGACGTTCCAGCTTCAGGATCGGTCGCAGCTACCTTGAGGAGGGCGGACGGCACGAGATCAGCGCCCGGATTGTAGGTGAGTTTAAAGCCCAGCTTCGTCAGGGCATCCTTGCCGTCACTCCAGGACATGCCGACGACGTCGGGGACGGTGACCGGCTCGGGGCCACGGGAGATGACCAGGGTGATGGTGGCGCCCTCGCGGAGGGTGCCGTCGGGCACCTGGGAGGTGATGACGTCTCCCTCGGGGACGGTGTCGCTGAAGGTCTGCTCGCCGGGGACTACGAGCAGGTTCTTGCCGACCAGGATGTCTGTCGCCTCGGCCACGGTCTTACCGTCGACGTTGGGGACGGCCCCGAGCGACACGACGAGGTTCACGGTCAGGCCTTCAAAGTATTCGCCACCGGCCGAGACGTCGGCGCCGTCCGATTCCTTGCTCGCCGAGATAACGGAGCCCTCGGGGACATCGCCTTCGAAAACCGGGTCGATCGCGCCGACCACGGCTTTCAGATTGCTGATAGCAGCGGATGCTTCCGCTTGCGTCGTACCGGCCAGGGGAGGAAGCGTGATGGGTTGTAATCCCTGGGAGACGATGACGGTGACGGTGCTGTCCTGCGGTACGCGACTGCCGGCATCCGGATCGGTGCCGATAACGACCCCCTCGGCGATGGTGGCGCTGAAGGCACCGCCCAACGCGGGGGTGAGGCCAAGTTCGGTCAGCTGGGAAGACGCCGCCTCCGGGGAGGCCGATGCGAAGTCGGGCAGCATGACATCGGAGCCCGGGCCGGAGCCGTAATACCAGCCGGTTCCGCCGAGGGCCGCCGCGATAAGAATCACCAGGGCGAACAGCCAGAAGCCGCGACGTTTGCGCTTGTCCGCTTTCTTGGTCAGCAGGTCGCCGCTGTCGGGCGGACCGACCGGGCCTGTGCCCACCGGGTGGATGCCCAGCAGCGTCGCTGCGGGCGGCTTGGTGGGCGCGAGCTTCGCGCCGAAAACCTGAGTTTCGGCATCCGCTAGGGAATTGGCACCGGTGTGCAGGCTGGCTGGCATCACCATTGTGGACTGCAGGGTGAGTTCCTGGCTGTCGCTGCGCACGAGCGCGCTCACATCGTGCAGTTGATCGAGCATGACGCGTGCATCACGGGGACGATCTTCGGGGTCGCGGGCAGTGGCCCAGAGCACAAGTTCATCGAGTTCGCGAGGAACGGAGACGACCTTGCTACTCGGCATCGGCACGGTGTCGTTGGCGTGCTGGTAGGCGATCTGCATGGGTGCTTCTCCCACATAGGGCTGCTGCCCGGTGAGCATTTCGAAGGTCATGATGCCGAGGGCGTAGATGTCGCTGCGTGCATCGGCGATGCCGCGAGTGACAAGTTCGGGGGAGAGATAGGCGATGGTACCCAGGAGGGCCTGGCCGGTCGCCGTGTTGTTGTTGACCGCGCGTGCCAGGCCGAAGTCGCTGATCTTGATGCGGCCGTCGTCGGCGAGAAGCACGTTCTCGGGTTTGATGTCGCGGTGCACGATGCCCGCTTTGTGGGCGGCCGAGAGCCCACTGAGCACGGCCTCGAGAATGTCGAGGGTTTGCTCGGGAGTGAGCTGGCCGTAGTCCTTGAGCAGGTCGCGCAGCGTGATACCGGGCAGGTATTCCATGACGAGGTAGGCCATGTCGTCGTCCTGGCCCTGGTCGAACACGTTCACAACGTTGGGGTGGGCCAGTCGGGCGGCCGATCGTGCCTCTTGGATGAACCGAATCTTGAACGCGCTGTCGTCGGCGAGATGGCCGTGCATAATCTTGATGGCGACCCGGCGTTCGAGGCGCAGGTCGGTGGCGAGGTAGACCGTAGCCATGCCGCCGCGCGCGATGCGCGAGCGCACTTGATAGCGGCCGTCAATAAGACGGCCGATCAACGGGTCGGTCGAGGGAACACTCACTCCTTGATTCTACGGAATTCGGCGGCGGCACCGTGGCGCGGCGCGCAGGCGGGAGTCACCCCGGGGTCCAGAGCCTGCAATCAATCGGGCCCGCACGACGGACTAGCCGATCTGGCTGAGCCAGGCCTGCGCCGATATTTCCCACTTTGCGTAGTAGTCGGGGAAGGCGGAGACCTGCACCGCCTGGGCCGCCTGGGTCACGGTCATTGACTCCCAGCCAGCAATGTCGAGAAGGCCACGGGTCACGTTCGGGTTCGGATTTCTGGCACCTCCAAAGAAGGCGAGGCTGGCCCGCACCGGGTCCATGACCTGCTCAGGGGTGCCCCAGCCAGCGCTCGGACGCTGTTGGAAGAGGCCGAGGGAATCCCGGTCACCGTACTTCACGTTGCGCAGGCCAGATTCCTGGGCGGCCGCGGCCAGAGCGATGACGAGACCCGCGTTGCTCACGCCGGCACTGCGCCCAACCGAAACGATTGTTTCGGCGTTCTGCCGCATTTCGGCTGACATCGCGGTCACGATGCCAGCCGTTGCGACCGTCGTCGGTGCGGCTATCGCCGAAACGGATGCCGGTGCTGCTGTTCCCGGCAGGGTCAAGACCTGCCCGGGGTAGATGATGCTTGACCAACCAAGGCCATTGGCGTCGAGCACGGCCTGCACGGTGGCCCCAGCGGCCTGAGCTACGGCGGTGATCGTCTCGCCCGAGGCGATCGTGTGTGTGGTCGCCGCTGGGGCTGGCGCGGACACCGGAGCCAATGGAGCCACGTACAAGGCCGCCTCCATCGCGGGAGCCGCGGTCAAAAGCACAACCTGACCCGGGTAGATGACGCTGCGCACGGATAAGCCGTTGGCTCCTAGAACGTCAGCGGTCGCCACGCCATGGGCGCCGGCGATAGAGCTGATGGTATCGCCGCTTCGTACCGTGTAGTTGTTCTGTGCGACGCTGGCGGATGCCGCCGGGGCAGCGGCCGGCGCTGCCGCCTGGCTCAGGGTCAAAACCTGGCCCGGAAAGATGAGGGCCCGGGAATCGAGCCCGTTCAGTGCCAGCACGGTTGCCGTCGACAGGCCGAACCGTGCGGCGATGCCACTGACAGTGTCGCCATCCACGACCGGGTACTGATCCGGCGCGCTCTGTGCGGCAGGATCAATGGAGCTAACCGCCATGACCGGAGCCGCCTCGACGAGTTTGGATTTGAGCGGCTTCTTCGCCAGCGGCTGAGCCTGGGCGGGCGCGGCAAGACTGAGACTGATAGCGAACGTACTGACGAGAACGATCGGAACGGTCAGCAGTGCCGGACGGGCCCGCGGTTCGCGGGGCTTCTTCGCCCGTCGCTTCGCGTTAGCACCCCCGGAAACACTGCCCCCGACATCCGCTTGGGAAAAGGTCGCGTCTCGCAGAGCGCCCACCGCCGCGGTAGACATGGTTCTATTCACCTTTGACGACATAGTGCTCCGTTCCTTGTGCGCACAGGCGCATCATGTGAAGAAAGTTCACACAATGCTGAACGCTTCAGCAGTCCCCGAAGAGAGGTTTTCATAATTATGAGGGGTAGTCAATTGATCCTGCCGCACGAAATGGCGGGAGCACCATAGAGAAAGCGCCCGGAGGTTTTGTAAGCGGGCCCAAATCATGGGAAGCTGGGCGAGTGAGTGATGTTTCTTCAGAGCCCGAGTGGCTTACTATTCCTGCCCTTGTCGACCTGCTCGGAATGAGCCAAAGCCGCGTGCGGCACCTGATCGACGATAAGTACCTACTGGCCATCCGGCGGGATAACGTCGTTTCGGTCCCGTCCCTCTTCCTGCGTGACGGCGCTCCCGTTCCAGAACTCCGCGGCACCCTGTTCGTGCTGGCCGATGATGGCTTCACCGACATGCAGGCCATGACCTGGCTACTCGAGGTCGACGACAGCCTCGGTGTTCCCCCGATTGAGGCACTGCGCGCCGGTCGCAAGGCCGAAGTGCGCCGAGTCGCCCAGGCCTTGGCCTAGCCAACCCGACTGCACACCGGTCAGAATGCCCGGCGTGTTACCCGATCGGTCAGGTCCCGTAATTTCTGCCGGGCAACGGCGCTGATCGGCGCGGCCTGCAGCGCTGCCAGCGCCTCGGCCACCTGCAAGGCGATGAGCGCCTCGACCCGGTCGACGGCGCCACTGTCGGAGATGAGCTGTTGCAACGCCCGAATCTGCGCGGCATTAAGCGTGGAGTCACCCAGTTGAGCGTCCAGCGACGCTCGGTCGGCGTCGCCCAGGCGCTCTCGAGCCAACGCGATCAACACCGTGCGCTTGCCCTCGGTCAAATCATCTCCGCTCGGCTTGCCGGTCACGGCAGCATCTCCGAATACCCCGAGCAGGTCGTCGCGCAGCTGGTAGGCCATGCCGAGCGGCAGGCCGAAAGCGCGCAGGGAGTCGAGTTGAGCGTCGGAGGCGCCAGCCAGCGCTGCCCCGATCACGAGCGGAGCCTGAACGCTGTACTTGGCCGACTTGTAGACAATCACGCGGAGGGCCCGATCGAGCAACTCGGCCTCCGGCTGGGCCAGCCAGGCGCGTTCCTCCAAAATATCGAGGTATTGCCCGGCCGTGACCTCGGTGCGCATGTGGTTGAATTCGAGCCGCGCGCGCCGGGCCGAGGTTCGATCGGCGAGTTCGTAAAGTCCCTCGTCGAGAAGTTCATCACTCCACCCGAGCAGCAGGTCGCCGAGCAGAATCGCCGACGCCCGACCGAAGGAGACAGGATCGCCGGCCCAGCCCTCACTCTGGTGCAAACTTTCGAAAAGTTTGTGGGCGCTGGGAGCACCCCGGCGGGTGTCGGAATGATCGATGATGTCGTCGTGCACGAGCGCGGCCGCATGAAAAATCTCCAGTGCGCTGGCCGCAGATACGATCGCTGACAACCCGGCTGTGGGGGGTGCCTGAGTAGTGGATGCCGCGGCCCCGTAGACAGCCGTGGCTGCCCGGACGCCCGCCACCACGGGGCCCAAATCCGAGCCGGATTTCCGACCGGAATAGGGCGCCAAAACGCACTGCGCACCCCAGTAACAAAACTGTGCCCGAAAGCGCTTTCCACCGCTGAGAAACTGCCGTGAGTAGTCGACTAGAGGAGTCAGATCGGAGCTGATCAGGGTCACAATTGGATCGCGGGACATGAGGTAGTCGTCAATGCGAGATTGAACCAGATCGACCAGGCGTTTGCTTTCAGGCACCCGTATAGCCTAGCCACCCCGGCGGGGTTAGAATTAGATAATTCAGACTCGTCCGGTTCGAATTTCCTTACCCACCCGCTCGATCCCGTAATTGGAGGGAATGAGATGCCGCTTTCGGAACAGGAGCAGCGACTCCTTGAAGAGATGGAGCGCAGTCTCTATCACAACGACGCCGACTTTGTCGCCAGCGTTGGAGTGTCGCGACTTCGCCCGAACTATCGTTCCATCGCGATCGGCGTGCTACTGGCCGTCGCCGGAATTGTCGCCCTCATTGCGGGTGTCGCCATTGCGCAGTTGTGGCTTGGCATTGTCGGTTTCATCGTGATGTTTGGCGGGGTGCTTATCGCAGTGACGCCAGGTAGGGCCATTCGTGCCGTTCCCGGACCATCGTCACCGGGCAATCGTCCATCCCAAGCCAAATCCAACCAGGGTTTCATGGACCGCCTCAACGATCGTTGGGACCGACGCCAGGATGGCCAGTAGCTCGTCACCGTTGCTCGTCACAGTAGCTCGCACGTCCAGCCGCACATAGGCCCTTCGTCTGAAAGGTCAGTAGCGCCCAAGCTGACTGTGGGTAGCACCTCCACCAAGTTTTCCTAACTCAAGAATATGTAGCCGAAAAGGGCCGATCAGTCGATCGGCTCTTTTTTTGTGCCCGAAAGTGGGCCAGCAACATCCGTATTCTGCAAAAGTGCTTCATTCTCCTCCACTGGCATTTGCCTTTGAATTCAGGGAAGAATGGGGCCTCTTTGCCGGAAAGGGGCCATTTTCTAGGATTAGTGGTTGAAGGTGGAGTAAAGTGGAGCCACACCTGAATCTGGCCGGAAGAAAGGGGTGAGCGTGTTCCTTGGCACCTACGCCCCCCGGCTCGACGAAAAAGGTCGCATCATTCTTCCCGCGAAATTTCGGGACGAACTCTCCACCGGTGTGGTTATGACGCGGGGGCAGGAGCACTGCATCTACGTGTTCAGCACTCGCGAATTCGAAACGTTGCACGACAAGATCCGCCAGGCGCCGGTCACGAGCAAGCAAGCTCGCGACTACCTTCGGGTTTTTCTGTCGGGCGCGAGCTCGGAAACACCGGACAAACAAAACCGCGTCACCATCCCCGGCAATCTCCGCAGCTATGCGGGGCTTGACCGGGAACTGACCGTCATTGGTGCTGGCAGCCGTGTCGAGATTTGGGACAGCGAAGCGTGGGCCACTTACCTCGCTGAGCAGGAAACCTCGTACGCCAACACGACGGAGGAGGTGATTCCGGGACTCTTCTAGCCCCTGGCGCCTGACTCCCAGCCGTTTTTGCCCTGACACACTTCCCCGGTGCCAGGACGAAATGGAGGGGAATCAGGTCTCACGGACTATCCCGGCATTATGGCCAGCAATGACATACACACCCCGGTACTGCTTGAACGCTGTATCGAGCTACTCGCACCGGCGCTCCACAAGCCCGGCGCCGTTCTCGTCGACGCGACGCTCGGCATGGGCGGCCACGCCGAAGCGATTCTGACGCGCTTTCCCCAATTGACTCTGGTCGGACTGGACCGCGACACCCAGGCCCTCGCCATCGCGGAAGAGAGACTCAAGGGTTTCGGAGACCGAGTACACCTCGTACACACCGTCTACGACGGCATCGGCGAGGCTCTCGACGGCCTCGGCATCAGCGAGGTTGCCGGCGTACTCTTCGATCTCGGCGTCTCCTCGCTGCAGATCGACCGCGTCGAACGCGGCTTCTCTTACTCGAAGGATGCCCCGCTCGATATGCGCATGGACGGCACTGCCGGCCTGACCGCGGAGAGTATCCTCGCCGATTACAGTGAACGCGATCTCAAGCGCATTTTCCAGGACTACGGCGAAGAGAAGCTTTCCGCCCGGTACGCCAAAGCCATCATTGACACCCGCGACACGACTCCCTTCGTGCGGTCGGCGCAACTGGTCGACGTGATTACGAAGGCAACCCCCGTCGCCATTCAACGTCTCGGCCATCCGGCCAAACGTGTTTTTCAGGCCCTGCGCATCGAGGTCAACCAGGAACTGGCGGTGCTCGAGCGGGCCATTCCGGCCGCGCTTGACCGGGTCGCCATCGGCGGCCGCATCGTCGTGATGGCATACCAGTCGCTCGAAGACCGCATCGTCAAGCGGGCCCTCGCCGCCGCATCCAGTTCCACCGCCCCCGCCGGACTTCCGGTAGAACTTCCCGAACACAAACCAGTGTTCACCCTTCTGCTGCGGGGCGCCGAACTGGCCTCCGATGAAGAAAAAGCACTCAACCCCCGCGCAACGCCGGTTCGGCTGCGCGCCGTTGAAAGATTGAGAAGGGCCACCGTATGAGCGACAACCTGGCACGTGTGTCTTTTTCGATCGAGCAAGAACCGCTCGAAATATCGGCACCACCACGTCGAGGGTTTCGCCTTGTCTCACCGACGCCGAGCCGACGCGCCCGGCCACGCATCTTCTATGCCCTAACGGCGGTGGCCGGTATGGCGGCAATCATCGTCGCCCAGCTGCTGCTGAGCGTGGGCATCACCCAAGGTGCCTATGAGATTTCCAGCCTGCAGTCCAGCCAGTCTGAGCTCGGCCGCACGGCCGCCAGCGTGAGTGAAGACCTCGTCCGGGTGTCCTCCCCGCAGAGCCTGGCCGCCAACGCCGAGGGATTGGGCATGGTGAGTAACTCCAACCCGGTATACCTGCGCCTCTCCGACGGTGCCGTTTTGGGTGCTCCGGCCTCCGCGTCGGGGTCTCGGGCCGGAGCGGCCAGCCTCGTTCCCAACGCCCTGTTGACCGGCAGCCCCCTGTTGTCTCAGCTTCCAGACGAAGGGGCGGCGGCCGGCACCGTGGCAATCACGAGCGCTCCGGTGGTTCCTGCGGGACTCGCGGCACCCACTACCCGATAGTTTCCCCGAGTCGACCATGATGGGCAGATGAGCGTGCGCACCAGCAAAGCCCGAAATGGCAACCCGACCAATTCCAGGTCCAGTCGTCGCCGCACCTTTTTTACCGTGGTGGTGCTGTTCGCCGTGATCAGCGTGTTCCTCGTGCGCCTGGTCGACATTCAGGTCGTGCAGGCCGCGGCGCTGACCGCCGACTCCGTAGGCAACCGTTCAGTCGGGCAGGTGGTGTACGGTTCACGCGGCGAAATTGTCGACACCAACGGGGTCGTGCTGGCCGGAACGGTGATGCGCTACAACATCACCATGTCCCCGGTGAACGCAACGCCCTTCAAGCGCACGGTCGACGGCAAGACGGTGAACGTATCGGTGGCCGATGCCGCCGCCGAAATCGGTGCCGCGACCGGCCAAAGCGGCGATGCCATCCTGCAGACCATCTCTACCGCTCTCAAGGCCAATGCCAAGGCGAACTTTGCCTACGTCGCCCAGAAAGTCGACGTTGACGTACTGCGCGCCGTGCGGGAGCTGCACATTCCCTGGACCTATTCCGAAAACAGCCCCAGCCGGGTATATCCGAACGGGGCTGTCGCCGGCAACGTGCTGGGCTTTCTGTCGGGGAAGGGAGTGCCGCAGGCTGGCCTGGAATCCGGGCAGGACGCTTGCCTGGCCTCCACCAACGGCTCAGAGACCTACGAAAAGGGCGCCGACGGCGTACGGATTCCGGCCAGCAGTGTGACGGGCAGCGAAGCCGTCGATGGTGGCGACGTCGTCACCACCATCGACTCCGACCTGCAATGGTTCGTGCAACAGACCCTGGCCGCGCGAGCTCAGGAAACCGGGGCAGCCTGGGCAACGGCGGTCGTGCAGGATGCCAAGTCCGGCAAGCTTCTCGCCGTTGCCGATTACCCCTCGGTCGACCCGAATAATGTGGGCGGCACGGAGAACCCGGAAGATCGCGGCTCCCGTGCCTTCACCCAGTCCTTTGAACCCGGCTCCACCTTTAAGGCGCTCACCGCGGCATCCGTTCTCGATGCCGGCGTTGCCACGCTGAAAAGCGGTATCGTCGCGCCGTACCGGTATCTGCCGTCCAACGGTGCCAACATCAACGACAGCCATTCCCACCCGGACCAGAACATGACCCTCACCGGTGTGCTCATCGATTCAAGCAACACCGGCATGTCCAAATTTGGTGAACTGCTCACCAACCAGCAACGCTTCGACTACATGAAGGCTTTCGGGGTGGGCGCCGCGACTGAATCCGGTTTTCCGCGCGAAGACGGCGGAATCCTGCACCCGGCCAACGAGTGGGACAACCAAACCAGCTACGCGACCATGTTCGGGCAGGGGCTCACCACGAGCGCCCTGCAGATAGCGAGCATTTACCAGACCATCGCCAATGACGGCGTGCGCATGCCGGTGCAGCTGGTCGAGGGCTGCCGACAAGCGGATGGCACCACGACGAACGTGCCCGATGCCACCGGCGCCCGGGTACTGTCCGAGTCTGCCGCGAACGACACGAGCGACGTGCTTGAGATGGTGTACCAAAAGAGTTGGGTGGCGAACACGTGGAATATTCCGGGCTATCGGGTCGCCGCCAAGACCGGTACCGCGCAGATGCCGGATGGCAAGGGCGGGTATTCCAATGGGTATCTGGTATCGGTGTCGGGCTTCGCTCCGGCCGACGATCCACAGTATGTCGTCTCGGTCAGCATCGCCGACCCTGTTAAACTGAACACGTCTGCAGCGCCGGCTCCGGTCTTCCAAGAGATCATGAGTCAAGTGTTGAAAAAGTACCGGGCGGTTCCTTCGGGTGCGACTGCGCCTGACCTCCCTGCCACCTGGTAAGAAAGCGAGCCCTGCGTGTCTGAATTGGCGCCGTCGGCTCTCCGTCCCGAACATCCCGTACCGCGGTCGTTGTCGGGATTGGTTGCCGAATTTGATCTAGAACTACGTGGAGACATCGACGGTCTCGAAGTAACCGGAGTGAGTCTGAGCTCGCGCACCGTGCAACCGGGCGACCTCTATGTCGGCGTTCCCGGCCAGCACCTGCACGGTGCCTCGTTTGCCGCTGCGGCGGCTGATGCCGGTGCCGTGGCTATCCTGACCGACGAGGCCGGCGGGCGGCTCGCTGCCGCCAGTGGACTGCCGGTGCTCGTTACACCGGATGCCCGCGCCGCGCTCGGTTCTGTTTCTGCCTGGATCTACCGCACCGACGACAACCCGGCGACCCTGTTCGCGGTCACCGGCACTAACGGCAAGACCAGTGTCGTTTACCTGCTCTTCGGAATTCTGAACCAGCTCGGCGTGGTCTCCGGGCTCACCTCCACCGCCGAACGCCGCATCGGGGACCTCGCCGTCACCAGTTCGCTCACGACACCCGAGGCCAGCGAACTGCACGCACTACTGGCACGCATGAACGAGGCCGAGGTTCGCGCTGTCGGCATTGAGGTGTCAGCGCAGGCCCTCAGTCGATATCGGGTTGACGGACTCGTTTTTGATATCGCCGCGTTCACCAACCTCAGTCACGATCACCTCGACGATTATCCGGCCATGGACGACTACTTTCACGCCAAGCTTGAGCTCTTCCAGCCGGACCGTTCGCACCGAGGGGTGGTCACTGTCGACACTGAGTGGGGTCGTAGACTCGCTGACGAATGCCGCATCCCGGTGACGACCATCACCAACCTGGCCGACGTTGATGCCGACTGGCGCATGACCGTAGTGGGCGAAACTGCCACGCACACCGATTTTGTGCTCGACGGTCCGGACGGTCGCCGCCTGCACACCCGAGTGCCGCTGCTCGGCTGGTACATGGCTGCCAACGCCGCCCTCGCCATCGTGATGCTCGTGGAAAGCGGATTTGACCTGGACGCGATCCAGCACACTCTGAACCGCGACGGCGGCATTGTCGCGTTCATTCCCGGGCGGGCGGAGCGTATCTCCGGCGACGGGGGCCCGCTCGTCTACATCGACTACGGTCACAGTCCCGACGCGTTCCTTAATACGCTTGCGGCCCTGCGCAAATTTACTCCCGGAAAACTGATCATGTTGTTCGGCGCCGACGGGAACCGCGACAGCACGAAACGCGCCGAAATGGGCAGGATCGCTGCTTGTGGCAGCGATATCGTGGTGGTGACCGACTTTCACCCGCGGTTTGAAGACGCCGCGAGCATCCGAGCCGTTCTGCTGAAGGCAGCGCGCGAAGCCGTGCCAGACGGCGAGTTCTACGAAGTGGCCAACCCGCGTGAAGCATTCCGCACGGCGTTGTCACTCGCACACGAAGGAGACACCATTCTTTACGCCGGGCCCGGTCACGAGGACTACCACGAGGTACAAGGCGTGAAACTGCCGTATTCGGCGCGGGACGATTCCCGTCAGGCGCTGCGCGACGCGGGGTGGCTGTAAATGATCGCCCTCTCCCTGGCCGACATCAGCCAGGCCGTCAACGGTGCGCTGCACCTCACCGCGGCCTCCTCGGACACCGACCAGGTGGACGGATCGGTGCAGACCGACTCCCGCCTGATCGAGGCCGGGTCCATCTTTGTCGCGAAGCCCGGTGAAGTGACCGACGGTCACCTGTTCGCACCCGTCGCCGTCGAACGTGGTGCCGCGCTGCTCATCGTGGAACGTCTGCTCGACCTGCCGGTTACCCAGATTGTTGTCGCCGATGCCGTCTCAGCGCTCGGTGCCCTCGCGTCCGACGTCGTCGCCCGAGTGCGTGCCGTCGGAAAGCTGAAAGTCGTTGCGGTCACCGGTTCCAACGGTAAGACCACGACCAAGAATCTGCTGCGCAGCATGTTTGAACGCGTCGGGCCGACCGTCGCCCCCCGTGGTTCCTTCAACAATCAGGTCGGCGCGCCGATGACGATGCTCGAGGTGACCCACGACACCCGGTTCCTCGTGATCGAGATGGGCGCGAGCAGCGAGGGTGCCATTGCCCGCCTTGTTCGCCTCGTGCGTCCCGACGTCGGCATCGTGCTCACCATCGGGCTCGCCCATGCGGGGGAGTTCGGTGACCTCGATGCCACCGTGCGGGCCAAATCTGCAATGGTCACTGACCTTCAAGAAACGGATGTCGCGGTGCTGAACGCCGATGATCCGCGCGTCGCGCAGATGGCCGCGCTCACCCCCGCCCGCATCGTGCGTTTCGGTGAATACGGCCAGGTTGATGTGCGCGCGAGCGATCTGCACTCCGGCCGCACCGGAACAACCTTCACCCTGCACTTGGCGAGCGGGCAGAGTGCCCCGGTCACATTCCCGGTGCTGGGCGAGCACCACGTGATGAACGCCCTCGCCGCCGCGGCCGCCGCGGAGGTACTCGGGGTGTCGATCGGCGATATCGTCGGCGCCCTGGAGGCCACCACCCGGGCCGAGCGCTGGCGCATGGAAGTTCTCGGCGGTAAAGACGATGTCACCGTCATCAACGACGCCTACAACGCGAGCCCCGACTCCATGAGTGCCGCGCTTAAGACGCTGGCCCAGATCGGTATTCCCGGACGACGCACCATTGCCGTGCTCGGCGAGATGGCCGAACTCGGTGAACTGGCCGGTGAGGAGCACGATCGCATCGGCCTGCTCGCCGTACGCCTGAACATCTCCCAGATGATCGTCGTGGGCCCCGCAGCCCGCCGTATGCATATCAGCACCATCAACGAGGGATCCTGGGACGGCGAGTCGGCCTATGTCGACACGCCGGAGGAAGCCTTCGAGGTGGTGAAAAGTAGCGTGAACCCCGGGGACACGGTGCTCGTTAAATCATCTAACTCCGCGGGTCTGCGGTTTCTGGGCGATCGACTGGGAGACTTGTTCTCGTGAGAGTCCTTTTACTGTCCGGTGCGTTTTCGCTCGCGTTCACCCTGTTTCTGACGCCGCTGTTCATCCGCTTGTTCAAGAAGTTCGGCTGGGGCCAGTTCATTCGTGACGACGGCCCCAAGAGTCACCACGCCAAACGCGGAACCGCCACCATGGGCGGAATTATCATCATTCTGGGCGTGCTGATCAGTTATTTCACCGCCATGCTGATTGAACAGCGGCCCTTCACCCCGTCGCCGCTGCTCGTATTATTCATGATGGTCGGCCTCGGGCTCGTCGGTTTTCTCGACGACTTTCTGAAGACCCGCAACCAGCGCAGCCTTGGCCTCGGCGGCTGGTCGAAGGTGCTCGGTCAGGTCATCGTCGCCAGCGCTTTCGGCATCTTGTCGTTGCAGTTCGTTGACCGCAACGGCCAGACACCCGCGTCGACCAGCATTTCCTTCATTCGCGACCTGCCGCTCGACTTCATGAAACTCGGCACCTTCATCGGGATCGGCGTGTTTCTGGTGTGGATCTGCCTCATTGTCGCTGCGACCTCGAACGGCGTCAACGTTACTGACGGCTTGGACGGCCTGGCCACCGGAGCGCTCATCTTCGCTATCGGGTCCTTCGTCGTGATTGGATTTTGGCAGTCCAACCAGAGCTGCTTCGGAGGATCAGATGCCGCCGACCAGTACAAGTGTTATCTCGGTCCGGACTCCTTCGATCTCGCCATTATCGCCGCGACCATCGTCGGCGGCCTGATCGGATTTCTCTGGTGGAACACTTCGCCGGCCAAGATCTTTCTCGGCGACACCGGCTCGCTCGCCCTCGGTGGAGCCCTCGCCGCCCTGGCTATTCTCAGCCGAACCGAACTGCTCCTCGTGCTCATTGGCGGCCTGTTCGTGATGGAAGCTGGATCGGTGATCGTGCAGCGCGCCTACTTCAAAATTACGCGTGGTAACCGCATCTTCCTGATGAGTCCGATCCACCATCATTTCGAACTCAAGGGGTGGGCCGAAGTGACGGTCGTTGTGCGGTTCTGGATCATCGGTGGCCTGCTCGTCGCCGCCGGCGTCGGATCCTTCTACCTTGAGTGGCTGTCGCGCTAGTGAGCGATACCACAGCGTCCGGTCAGGATCGCCTGAGCGAACTCACCAGCTGGCATGCCGACTGGACCGGCCTTCGGGTGGCCGTGCTCGGCCTCGGTGTGACCGGTTTCGCCGCCGCCGATACCCTCGCCGAACTCGGAGCCGATGTGCTCGTGCTGGCCTCCTGCGGCCCCGACGAACGTCTCGACCTGCTGACCGTGCTCGGGGTGCCGTTCGTGCAGGCTGACCTGCGCGAGGTGCCTGCTGAGCTCACGGCACGGCATCCGGAATTGATCATCGTGTCGCCGGGCTTTCACCCCGACCACCCGCTGCTGCTCTGGGCGGCTGAGAACCAGATACCGGTCTGGGGGGACATCGAACTGGCCTGGCGGCTGCGCGATAAAGTCGGCGCTCCGGCTGAATGGATGCTCGTCACCGGCACCAACGGCAAGACCACCACCGTGCAACTGGCCGCCAGCATGTTCGCCGCGCATGGCAGTCGCGTTGCCCCCTGCGGTAACATCGGCGTTCCCGTGCTGGACGCCATCCGCGACCCTCAGGGTTGGGACGTGCTCGTCGTCGAGCTGTCGAGCTACCAGCTGCACCACCTGCCGCGCAGCGGCCCCGGTGCCTTGGCGCCGTGGGCGAGCCTCTGCCTCAACGTCGCCGACGATCACCTGGACTGGCACGGATCGGCGGCGGCCTATCGCGCCGCCAAGGCGAAGGTCTATCTGAACACAGCGGTCGCCTGCGTCTACAACACAGCGGATACCGCGACCCTCGCCATGGTGCAGAACGCCGACGTGCAGGAGGGCGCCCGAGCCATCGGATTCGGCCTTGGCGTTCCCGGGCCAAGCGATTTGGGCATCGTCGACGGCATCGTCTGCGACCGGGCCTTTCTCGAGGATCGGTTCGAACGAGCCCTGGAGATCACCACGGTGCCGCACCTCGTACGGGCCGGGCTGGGCGCACCACACGTGATCCAGGACGTGCTGGCCGCGAGTGCCCTGGCCCGGTCGTTCGGCGTGCCGCCGGCGACCATTCACGCGGCGCTGGAAACTTTTCACCTGGACGCTCACCGCATCGAGACCGTCGCTATCGGCGATGGCGTGGAGTGGGTGGACGATTCCAAGGCCACCAACCCGCACGCCGCCGATGCCTCCCTGGCCGCCTACGACTCGGTCGTCTGGCTGGTTGGCGGGCTGCTCAAAGGAGTGGACATCGACGAGCTCGTGCACAAACACGTCGGCCGGCTGCGGGGCGCGATCATTATCGGCGTCGATCGCCTGGCATTACGCCAGGCATTCGAACGACACGCCCCCGACCTGACGGTGTTCGAGATTGACCCAGACGACACTGAACAGGTGATGACACGTGCAGTTCGGCTGGCCGCAGAACTCGCTCGCGCTGGTGACACGGTGCTGCTCGCACCGGCCGCCGCATCCATGGATCAGTTCGAGAGCTATGTCGAACGCGGCCGGCTATTCAATCAGGCAGTACACGACTTCTTGGGGAGGTGACGCGGATGGTACAGGTGCCGCGTAACCCCGCATCCCGCGCGCCTGGAAGGCGCCCCACACGGGCACCCGATAGGCCGGCACCCGATACACGGGCACCCGATAGGCCGGCACCCGATACGCGGGCACCCGATAGGCGTGCACCCGTCAAGCGTGCTGAGCCGGAACAGCCGAGCGGGCCATCCGTTCGCATCAACCTCGGGCGAGTGTTCAAAGCCGAGGGCGGCAACTACTTTCTGCTGCTCGGCAACACCCTGTTTCTGGTCATCTTCGGGCTGGTCATGGTGCTGTCGTCGTCATCGGTGGACTCCTTTCTGGCCGACATGGGCTTCTTCGGCGGGCTGCTGCGCCAGGGAATGTTTGCCGTGATCGGAATTCCCCTCATGCTTGTCGTCAGTCGGCTGCCGCTGGCGTTCTGGCGCCGCGTGGCTTGGCCGTCGATGCTGATCACCTGCTTCCTGCAGTTTCTCGTGGTCGCCACCGGGCTCGGCCGCGGCACCGGAGGCAACACCAACTGGCTGAACATCTTCGGCATTCAGTTCCAACCGTCCGAGGGAATCAAGGTGGCACTGGTCATCTGGCTCGGCATGATCCTCTCGCAGAAGCAAGACAAGCTCGACGACTGGAAGCACGTGTTCATCCCCGTGTTCGGCGTCGGCGGTGGCGCCGTGCTGCTCGTCATGATCGGTGGTGACCTTGGAACCGTCATGATCATGGCCGGCATCCTGTTTGGCGCGCTGTTCTTCGCCGGCGTCAAACTTCGCCTGCTGGTCGTACCGCTGTTGGTGGGGGTCGGTGGTGCTATCGTGCTGGCCGTCGTGAGTCCCAATCGCATGACTCGCATCATGAGCTTTCTCAACGAAGGATGCACCGAGCTAAGCGGCGAGATCTCGAGTAGTTGCTGGCAGCCGCTGCACGGCACCTGGGCCCTGGCCAACGGCGGGGTCCTCGGCGTGGGTCTGGGCAACTCCAAGGCCAAATGGTCCTGGCTGCCTGCCGCCGACAACGACTACATTTTCGCTATCATCGGCGAAGAACTCGGCCTGATCGGCTGCATCGTCGTGCTCGGAATGTTCATTCTGCTGGCCTTCGCCTTCCTCCGCATCATGCGCACGGCCACGACCGTGCAGGCGAAGGTCTCGACCGCCGCCGTCATGGTCTGGATCATCGGCCAGGCGTTCGTGAACATCGGCGTTGTGCTCGGAGTGTTCCCCGTGCTCGGCGTACCGCTCCCCTTAATCTCGGCCGGTGGCACCGCTCTGCTCACCACCCTGGTGGCGATCGGCATCGTTCTCTCCTTTGCGCGCGGCGACCGCTCGAGCGACCCACCCCCTGATTCCATCGAGGCTGACCGCGCATGACCACGTACCTTCTGGCGGGCGGCGGAACCGCCGGACACGTCAACCCCCTGCTCGCCGTCGCCGATCGAATCCGCGCCACCGAAGCGGATGCCACCGTGCTGGTTCTCGGCACCGCTGAGGGTCTTGAGGCGCGCCTGGTCCCCGCCCGCGGCTATGAGCTCGTCTCGGTGCCTCGAGTGCCGTTTCCGCGTCGGCCGAATCGGGCGGCCCTCAGTTTTCTCCCGCGATTCGGAGCGGCCGTGCGAATGGTGACCACGGTCATCCGGTCACGCCATGTTGACGTGGTCGTAGGGTTCGGCGGTTATGTCTCCACGCCCGCCTACCTCGCCGCCCGGCGTGCTGGCGTGCCCATCGTCATTCACGAGGCCAACGCGAAGCCCGGACTGGCCAACAAGCTGGGCGCCCGGCTGACCCGCCACGTCGGTGTTGCCTTCGCTGACACACCGATTCGGCACGCCCGGTTTGTGGGGATGCCACTCCGGCCCGAAATCGAACAACTGGACCGCGTGGCGACCCGGCCCCAGGCTCTGGCCTTCTTCTCCCTCGTGCCGGACCGGCCCGTGGTACTCGTCACCGGCGGGTCGCTCGGGGCACGCCGGCTCAATGGCACGATGGTCGCTGCAGCGCCCGCACTCGTCGCCGCCGGCTGGCAGGTGCTGCATATCACCGGGACTGCGGCCGAGATCACCGACCCCCAAGTGCCTCACTACCACCTGGTCGGCTACTGCGACCGAATGGATCTGGCCCTGGCCGCAGCCGATTTCGCCGTAACCCGGGCGGGAGCGGCAACGGTGAGCGAACTGTGTGCGCTCGGCATTCCCGCCCTGTATGTGCCCTACCCGGTTGGTAACGGCGAACAACGCTTCAACGCTGCGCCCGTGCTGGCGGCCGGAGGGGGAGTGCTCATTGACGACGTTGACTTTGTGCCGGCCTTCGTTCAGCGGGAGTTGGTAACCCTGCTGGGTGACCGGCCGCGCCTGGAAGCGATGGCGCGCGGGGCCGCATCCGTGGGCGCCCTCGACGGAACTGCCAGAATGCTCGCCCTGGTGCACGGGGCACTCGCGTCGTGATCGTTGGGTGGCACGCGTAACGTGGTGCCGGAACGAACTGTTTTATTAGCTGCAATCGTCTATTAGCTGCAACCGAGAAGAGCGCAAACCGTGATCAAACCAGACCTCACCCTGACCATTCCCGATAACCTCGGAGTGGTGCACTTCGTGGGCATCGGCGGATCCGGCATGAGCGGCATTGCTCGCCTGTTTCTGGGCCGCGGCTACACGGTCACCGGCTCCGACGCAAAGGAATCGCCGAATGTGCAGGCGCTCCGGGAGCTCGGCGCGAGCGTCGTCATCGGGCACGATGCCGCCAACGTTGGCTCGGCCGATACGCTCGTCGTGACCGGCGCGCTCTGGCAGGACAACCCCGAATACGTACTCGCGGGCGAACGCGGGCTTCCGGTGCTGCACCGTGCGCAGGCCCTCGCCTGGCTCATTCGCAAGCACCGACTGGTCGCAGTGGCCGGGGCGCACGGTAAGACCACGTCGACCGGCATGATCGTGACCGGGCTGCTAGGCCTCGGCCACGATCCGAGCTTCGTCAACGGCGGCGTGATTGAATCGCTCGGCGTCAGTTCAGCGAACGGCGCCGACGACCTGTTCGTGGTCGAAGCCGACGAATCCGACGGCTCCTTTTTGCTGTACCACACGGCGGTCGCCCTGGTCACGAACGTCGACCCCGACCACCTCGACCACTACGGCTCGCTCGAAGCGTTCGAGGCGGCCTTCGTCGAGTTCAGCCGCAACGCGAGCGAACTCGTCGTCATCTCTTCCGACGACGTGGGGGCCGTGCGGGTCACCGCGACCATCACCGCGAGTATGAGTGAAGCGGATGCTGCCGCTCGCATCATCACGTTCGGCGAGCATCCCGATTCCACCGTGCGCGTGCACTCTATCGGTACGACCGGACCGGTGAGCTTCAGCGTCTCTTGGCAGGGTCAGGACTACAGCGCGACCCTGCGCATTCCCGGCAAGCACAACGCCATCAACGCGGCCGGCGCCTTCGCCGTTCTGGTCGGCCTTGGTTTCGATCCGGCGGCCAGCCTTTCCGCGATCGCCGGCTTCGGCGGCACCCAGCGCCGATTTGAACTGCACGGCACGGTCGGCGGCGTCAGCGTCTACGACGACTACGCTCACCACCCGACCGAGGTCGCCGCCGCACTGGCTGCTGCCCGCACCGTGGTGGGTGAAGGCCGCATCATTGCGGTGCACCAGCCGCACTTGTACAGCCGCACCCGCATGTTCGCCCAGGAATTCGCGGAGACACTCGAAACCTTCGCCGACCAGACCATCGTGCTCGCCGTCTATGGCGCCCGCGAAGACCCCGAGCCCGGCGTGACCGGAGCGCTCGTCTCCGAACGTTTTCGCGATCCGTCCCACGTCGCCTACATACCCGACTGGCAGGATGCCGCGGACTACCTCGCCAGTATTGCCCGGGACGGCGACTTCGTGGTAACCCTGGGCTGTGGCGACGTCAATCGCATCGTGCCCCAGCTGCTCACCTCGCTCGAACAGGTACGCGGATGAGGCGGCGGTGAGGCGGCCGGCGGGCTTCGACCGCCCGGCCAAGCCGACGCCGAAGCAGGGTCGCGCGCCGACTCCGGCTTCAGAACCGGCGGCAAAACCGACTGCGCCGCGCGCCCAGCCGGCGGCTGCCTGGAAATCTGACGGGGCGGAAGCGCCCGTGCCCCCGACCAAGAAGCAGGGTTCTGCAGCGTCGAGGCAGGCTCCGTCAGCGTCAGCGCTCCGGCCGGGGGAGCGGCCTCTCGCACCGAAGACACCGAAGACACCGAAGACACCGAAGGCACCGAAGGCACCAAAGACACCAGGCGTCAGCATCGGCACGGACCGAACACGGACATCGAAACCCTTTGATCCCTCCGACACGGTGACAGAACCGATCGTGCTGGCCGGGGGCGGCGCATCAGCGTCACCCACGACAGGAAGTTCCGTACCGGGCGCGAATCCGACGTCACGTTCTGCTCCCGGGGTAGATGGGGCTAGTGCGGCCGGTGCGTCTTCTGCCGAGACGGCATCAGCGGGCACAAAGCCTTCTGGCGGCACTACCGGAGCTCGCGCGGCCCGATCCGTGCTGCGCGCGGCCGGGCGCACCCGTAAACGCTTTGAACGCGCCGAGGTGCGACGGTTCACGGGGCGCACCCGGCGCAGACGCACCCTGTGGATTGTTGGTGTGGGGTCCGTCCTCCTCGCGTTTGGCTTGATTATTGGTGCCGCGTACTCGCCCCTGATGGCCCTCCGCACGATTGAGGTCGTCGGGACCAGTCGCATTCTCGCGACGGACGTGTCGGATGCCCTCGCCGACCAGGTCGGAACCCCGCTGCCGCTCATTGATGCCGGTGTTGTTCGCAACGAACTGGCGCAGTTCACGCTGATCCAGAGTTACGTCACCGAAAGTCGCCCGCCCGGCACACTCGTGGTGCGCATCGTCGAGCGGGTTCCGGTGGGTGTGCTGGCCGGCCCGAACGGATTTGACCTGGTCGATGCCGCCGGCGTCATTATCGAGACGACATCGGAGCGTACCCAGGGCTATCCGCTCGTCGACGCTCCAGACGGCGTCGACAGCGCCGGATTCAAGTCAGCCGCCGCCGTGCTCGCAGTGCTGCCCGAAAGTATCCGGACCGAGTTGGATTCGGTCACCGCAGTGTCGACAGATGACGTCACGCTGAGCCTGCTGGGCGGCGAGCGAGTCGTGTGGGGCAGTCCGGAGAAATCTGAGTACAAAGCGGTCGTGCTCGCCGCCCTTCTTGTTGGGCACCCGGCCGGCACCGTCAATGAGTACGACGTTTCATCGCCCGACAGCGCCGTGTTGCGTTAGTTCAACCGCAGCTGTCGCGCGCGCAGCACGTGCGCGCGGGAAAGCTATTTGGGCGCGCGCCGAAGCTGCGCGGGCGGATGGTGTGCCAGGCCGAACCGGTTCACGTTGCGCGATCCGATTCACGGCACGCCATCAGGATGTCGCCACGCAGCCCCCCAATGGGGTGACTTCTTATCGGATTCGGCGACACGCGGGCGCGCCTCCCCAACGACGCCTCGCCTCCGCATACTTTCGTAATCAGGAATTGCATACTCAGCATAACTTTAAACTTCGACTAGAGGTTTAGGGTTCCACCCGGAGGCCGGACGTGTCAAACAATCAAAATTATCTAGCCGTTATCAAGGTTGTCGGTATCGGCGGTGGCGGCGTCAATGCCGTCAACCGCATGATCGAACTGGGTCTCCGCGGTGTCGAGTTCATCGCCATCAACACGGATGCCCAGGCCCTGCTCATGAGCGACGCCGACGTCAAGCTCGACGTCGGTCGTGACCTCACCCGCGGCCTCGGTGCTGGCGCTGACCCCGAGGTGGGTCGCCGTGCCGCCGAGGACCACGCCGAAGAAATCGAAGAGGCCCTCGCCGGAGCCGACATGGTCTTCGTCACCGCCGGAGAGGGTGGTGGCACCGGAACCGGTGGCGCCCCCGTTGTCGCTCGCATCGCCAAGTCGATCGGAGCCCTCACCATCGGTGTGGTCACGAAGCCGTTTGGCTTCGAGGGCAAGCGTCGCCAGGCCCAGGCCGAGACCGGTGTTGCTTCGCTCAAGAATGAGGTCGACACCCTTATCGTTGTGCCCAACGATCGCCTGCTCGAAATCAGCGATCGCGGCATCAGCATGCTCGAGGCCTTCGCAACGGCCGACCAGGTTCTTCTGGCCGGCGTGCAGGGCATCACCGACCTGATCACCACCCCGGGGCTGATCAACCTCGACTTCGCCGATGTCAAGTCGGTCATGCAGGGCGCAGGCTCAGCCCTGATGGGCATCGGCTCCGCCCGCGGCGCGGACCGTGCCATCAAGGCGGCTGAACTCGCCGTCGCCTCCCCCCTGCTCGAAGCCAGCATTGACGGCGCCCACGGCGTGCTTCTGTCGATCCAGGGTGGATCCAACCTCGGTATCTTCGAGATCAACGACGCCGCGCGCCTCGTGCAGGAGGCCGTGCACCCCGAGGCCAACATCATCTTCGGAGCCGTCATCGACGACACCCTGGGTGACGAGGTACGAGTCACCGTCATCGCCGCCGGCTTTGACGGTGGAGAGCCCGGCGCCAAAGCGGTCGAGGTGCGGCGTGCCGACCTCGTTGCTGCGGGAATTGCTGCGGGGGCCGGTTCGGCAACAGCCGGTGCCGCAGCATCCGGTGGCAATGCCAGTGGAGGCCCGGCGACAGACTCGGGCAGCTACAGCGACGGCGAGCACTCGGCCTCCGTCTGGGGTGCCTCGGAATCCGCCAGCGGCGTGACCGTTGCGGACCCGGCCTTTGAAGAAGAGTCCGACGACCTGGATATTCCCGACTTTCTCAAGTAAGTCGAGTTTGAACGCTCCCGGAGCCGACGCCCGTCGCGTCGGCTCCGGAATGTATCGCCTTAACCGCACGTGACGAACAGAGCAGCATGAGCCTGGAATTACCTGACGAGACGCCCGTCGGCTCCGCCGCCAACGACACTGCCGTGAGCGATCTGGCCACCCGTCTGGGCGCCGTGCAGGCCGGCGTCGCTGAGGCCGCACACGATGCCGGCCGCGATCCGGCCGGCATCACGATGATTGTGGTCACCAAGTTTCACCCGGTGTCCCTGATCGAAGAGCTGTATGCCCTCGGCGTGCGCCATGTGGGGGAGAACCGACATCAGGAGGCGCAGGCCAAAGCGGCGCTGTTGGCTGATCTGCGCCTCACCTGGCACTTCGTCGGGCAGGTGCAGGGCAAGAAGGCACGCCAGGTACGCGCCTACGCCGACGTCATCCACTCGGTCGATCGGGAGTCCCTTGTGACGGCGCTGGGCTCGGCGGAATCCAGCATCGACTGTTTCATTCAGGTGAATCTCACCGATGATGCTGCCCGCGGGGGTGTCGATCCGCGTAACCTGCCCGCCCTGGTTGAGCGGGTGCTGGCTACTCCGGGACTTGATCTGCTGGGCCTCATGGCCGTAGCTCCACTCGACGTTGAGGCGCGCCGGGCTTTCGCTCAGGTGCGCGAGCTCAGCGAACAGGTTCGTCTGCAGGCTCCGGCGGCTACCGCGTTATCCATGGGCATGAGCCAGGACTACGCGGCGGCCGTGCTCGAAGGGGCGACACACCTAAGAATTGGCACGGCAATCACCGGCAATCGCCCGGTGCTCAGTTAATCTCGAAGTAGCAAACCAACACGGAGGTCGACATGTCCAACCCGCTCAAGAAAACCATGGTCTACCTGGGTCTGGCAGACGAAGAGCTGGAGTACCAGGCACCAGCCGGTGCCCAGGGTGCTGCCAACAATGGTTCCACCAACCACGGCACCACCAACCACGTGAGTGCCGTTCCGGCACGCGGGCACGATGCCTCGCACAGCAACGCCGCGCACGGCAACGCGGCCCAGAACTCTGCCGGTCGTGCCCCGGTTACCCCCCTGCGTACAACTTCGTCCCCCCAGAATGTGGCTGCGTCCGAAATGAATGAAATTCTCACTGTTCACCCGCGCGCCTATAAGGATGCCCAGGTCATCGCCGAGTCCTTCCGTGAAGGCGTTCCGGTTATCATCAACTTGTCGCAGATGAGCGACGGCGATGCGCGCCGCTTGATCGACTTTGCGAGCGGCCTGTCGCAGGGACTGTACGGCAAGATCGAGCGCGTGACCGCGAAGGTCTTCCTGCTTTCACCGTCCCACGTCGTACTCTCCGGCGACAGCACCACCGAAGAGGGCGCTGAGGACAGCTCCTTCTTCGCGCAAGGCTAGACTTAAGTGTGACTGGTATACCGTTCCTGGGGAATCTCCTCTATTTCCTGTTCTTTATGTACTTCCTCGTGCTCTGGGGTCGCTTCATCATTGACCTCGTGCGCAGTGTAAATCGCGCCTGGCGACCGCAGGGCTTTCTGCTCGTGCTCGTCGAGCTCGACTACACACTGACCGATCCGCCGGTGCGCTTCTTCCGTCGCCTGGTCCCGCCGCTTCGCATCGGGCCCATCGCTTTGGATTTCGGTTTCACGCTGACGATGCTGTGCTGCATCGTCGGCATGTCTCTGTCGGGCCTACTGTAATCGTTCAACCGGGGCATGTATCCTTGACCGATGACTGGTTCGCCGTGAGCCCACACTCGCTCGTCAACAACGCGTAGTCAATCCAAGACTCGAGTCACTCATCGGCTTGAGTTAGTCAAATGTTCACAATAAAAACAAGTTTTGAGGGTGGAAAGCCATGGCGCTAACTCCGGAAGATGTAGTCAATAAAAGGTTCCAGTCGACCAAGTTCCGTGAGGGATACGACCAGGACGAAGTCGATGACTTTCTCGACGAGGTCGTTGTCGAACTGCGCCGTCTCACCAAGGAGAACGAGGAAATGCGCGGCCAGGTCGGCTCCGACGCTGCCCCCGCCGTAGAGTCCGCTTCGGTCGAAGCAGCGGTCGCCGATCCGGTCGTTGTCGAACCCGTTGCCGCGGCTCCGGTTGCCGCCGTAGCCGCACCGGTCGATGAAACGGCTGGAACGACCAACCTCCTGCAGCTGGCACGCCGCCTGCACGAAGAGCACGTCAAGGAAGGCGCCGAAAAGCGCGACGCACTGATCGCTGAAGGTCACGCCACCGCCGCACGCGTCGTGGCCGAAGCCGAGACCCAGCAGCGTCTGCAGATGCAGAAGCTCGATCAGGAGCGTTCCGTCCTCGAAGGCAAGATCGATGAGCTGCGCACGTTCGAGCGCGAGTACCGTCTCAAGCTCAAGAGCTACATCGAGGGTCAGCTCCACGACCTCGACGCGGGCTCGGTCGGCTCCACGGCCGACGCCGGCAATGCGCCGAAGCCCAGCTTCCAGGGCTTTGGAGCCTAGGGCCCGAACGAAGAAGCGTTCGCGAGCGCTTATCGTTCTAGCCCTCGTCGCGCTGGGCGTTTACACGCTCGATCAAGTAACAAAGTACCTCGTCGTCGCCTCGATGACCGAGGGTTCCGTCATCCGGGTTCTGAACGATGTGCTGCAACTGCACTTTGTTCGGAACCCGGGGGCGGCGTTCTCGCTCGCGAGCGGATCCACCTGGATCTTCTCAATCATCGCCGCCGCCGTCGTGGTGTTCATCATCTGGTTTGCCAGGCGCATTCGTTCACTCTCCTGGGGTCTCGTCTTCGGCCTGCTGCTCGGCGGTGTGCTCGGCAATCTGACCGATCGCCTGCTGCGCGAACCCGGCTTCGGGGTCGGGCACGTCGTTGATTTCATCTCCACACCGTGGATGTTGCCGGCGATCTATAACTTCGCAGACATGGCCATCGTGATCAGCATGGCAATCTTCATGATTCTGACCATTCGTGGCATCGGCCTCGACGGCAACAAGGTTGTGGACTCCAGCAAGACCGTGGCCCCGCCGCCCGACGTAGTACCCAGTGATCACACGGATGCTGTCACTCCGGACACCCGCGAGGCCGGGCCCCGCGACCGGCCGGCCCCCGGGGCCGAGGCCCTGCCGTGACGGGTTCCCACGACCTGACCACCCCTCCGGAACGGCGATCGCTGCCGCTGCCGGACGGTTTGGAAGGCGTGCGCGTTGATGCCGGTCTGGCCAAGCTGTTCGGGTTCTCCCGCAGCTTCGCGGCCGAGGTCTCTGAAGCCGGTGGCGTCGTACTCGACGGCACCGTCGTCGGTAAGTCTGACCGCCTGCGGGCCGGCAGCTGGATCGAAGTCACCTGGCAGCCCAAGCAGCCGGTGCGCATCATCCCCATCGCAGTTCCCGACCTGACCGTCGTGCATGATGATGAAAGCATCATCGTGATCAATAAGCCGGCCGGGGTCGCAGCTCACCCGAGCGTCGGCTGGACCGGTCCGACCGTGCCCGGCGCCCTCGCGGCCGCGGGCTATCGCATCGCGACCTCGGGCGCAGCTGAACGTGCGGGCATCGTGCACCGCCTCGACGTTGGCACGAGCGGCCTCATGGTCGTGGCGAAGTCGGAGTCGGCCTATGTCGCGCTGAAAAGGGCGTTTCACGACCGCGAGGTGGAGAAGATCTACCACACCGTTGTGCAGGGCCACCCTGACCCACTGAGCGGCACCATCGACGCACCCATCGGCCGCCACCCGCGGCACGATTGGAAGTTCGCGGTCATGGCCGACGGCAAACACGCGATCACCCACTACGAGACTCTGGAGGCTTTTCCCTCGGCCTCGCTCCTCGAGGTGCACCTGGAGACCGGACGTACCCACCAGATTCGCGTTCATATGACAGCCCAACGGCATCCCTGTGTCGGCGATGCCATGTACGGCGCCGACCCTTCGATCACCGCTCGGCTCGGATTAAAACGTCAGTGGCTGCACGCCAGGCAGCTGGCGTTCACGCATCCGGATCGTCACGAGTGGGTCACCTACAACGCCGACTACCCGGCCGATCTCATCCACGCCCTTGCGGTGCTGCGCGGAGACTGACCGCTTGATGTCGTCTATCACCCGTTTCATCAACTCGTCGGAGTCATTGTGAGTAACCCGGTAAGTGCCACCGATTCGTTCGTTCACCTGCACGTGCACAGCGAATATTCCATGCTCGACGGTGCGGCGCGGGTGAAACCCCTGATTAACGCCGCGGTGGAGCAGGGGATGCCGGCGGTCGCGATTACCGACCACGGCAACGTATTCGGCGCCTTCGACTTCTGGAAGAGCGCGACCGATGCCGGCATCAAGCCGATCATCGGCACGGAGGCGTACATTACGCCCGGAACCGACCGCCGTGACAAGACCCGCGTGCGCTGGGGAACGAGCGGTCAGAACCGGGACGACGTCGGTGGAGCGGGTTCCTACACCCACATGACGCTGCTCTCCGAGAACACCGCAGGCATGCACAACCTCTTTCGGCTGTCGTCGAAGGCCAGCCTGGAGGGCTACTACTTCAAACCGCGCATGGATCGCGAGCTGCTCAGCCAGTACTCCAAGGGTCTGATCGGCACGACCGGCTGCGTCGGTGGCGAGGTACAGACCCGCCTGCGCCTGGGCCAGTACGAAGAGGCCAAGAAAGCAGCCGGTGATTTTCAGGACATCTTTGGCAAAGAGAACTTCTTCTGCGAAATCATGGACCACGGCATCGATATCGAGCGCCGCACCATGACCGACCTGCTCAAGCTGGCCAAAGAGCTCGACCTGCCCCTTCTGGCCACCAACGACCTGCATTACACGCACGCCCACGACGCCACCGCCCACGCCGCCCTGTTGTGCGTGCAGTCGGCCTCAACCCTGGACGACCCCAACCGTTTTAAGTTCGACTCCAACGAGTTCTACCTCAAAACGGCCGCTCAAATGCGCCACCTGTTTCGCGACCACCCCGAAGCCTGCGACAACACGCTGCTCATCGCGGAACGCTGCGACGTGGAATTCAACACCAAAGCAAACTACATGCCTCGCTTTCCCTGCCCCGAGGGGGAGAACGAGGAGAGCTGGTTCATCAAGGAGAACGAGGTCGGGCTGGCCAAACGGTATCCCTCGGGGATCCCCGATGACGTACGCAAGCGCGCCGACTACGAAATCGGCATCATCGTGCAGATGGGGTTCCCCGGTTACTTCCTCGTCGTTGCCGACTTCATCATGTGGTCGAAGCAGCAGGGTATTCGGGTGGGCCCGGGCCGTGGTTCCGGTGCCGGGTCGATGGTCGCCTATGCAATGGGCATCACCGACCTCGACCCGCTCGTGCACGGACTCATTTTTGAACGCTTTCTCAACCCGGACCGTGTGTCCATGCCCGACTTCGACGTCGACTTCGACGAGCGTCGTCGCGGTGAGGTCATCAAGTACGTCACCGAGAAATACGGCGAGGAACGCGTCGCCCAGATCGTTACCTACGGCACGATCAAGGCGAAGCAGGCCCTGAAAGACGCCTCGCGCGTGCTCGGCTTTCCGTTCGGCATGGGTGACAAGCTCACCAAGGCCATGCCACCGGCGATCATGGGCAAGGATGTGCCCCTCACCGGCATGTTCGACAAGGACCACCCGCGCTACCGCGAAGCGGCAGATTTTCGCGCGGTGATCGAAAGCGACGCCGAAGCCCGCACCGTCTTTGACACCGCCCTCGGCCTGGAAAACCTCAAGCGACAGTGGGGCGTGCATGCCGCTGGCGTGATCATGTCGAGCGACCCGTTGATCGACATTATTCCGATCATGAAGCGCGAAGCGGATGGCCAGGTCGTCACGCAATTCGACTACCCGGCTTCCGAGGCCCTGGGACTGATCAAGATGGACTTTTTGGGGCTGCGCAACCTCACCATCATCGACGACGCCCTGGACAATATCGCGGTCAACCGCGGCCACCGGCCCGTCCTTGAAGAGCTCGGGCTCGAAGACCCCGCCGCCTATGAATTGCTGGCGCGCGGGGACACCCTTGGCGTGTTTCAGCTCGACGGCGGGCCGATGCGAGCCCTGCTGCGGCTCATGAAGCCCGACAACTTCGAAGACATCTCGGCCGTGATCGCCCTGTACCGACCGGGGCCCATGGGCGCCAACTCGCACACCAACTATGCGCTGCGAAAAACGGGTGTGCAGGAGATCATTCCGATCCATGCGGAGCTCGAAGAGCCCCTGCACGACGTCATCGGCAACACGTATGGCCTGATCGTGTACCAGGAGCAGGTCATGTCGATCGCGCAGAAGCTCGCCGGCTTCTCGCTCGGTGAAGCCGACCTGCTGCGACGCGCCATGGGTAAGAAGAAGAAGTCCGAGCTGGACAAACAATTCGAGGGCTTCTCCCAGGGCATGCAGGACCGCGGCTATTCCCTGGATGCCGTCACCACGGTCTGGAATATTCTGCTGCCGTTCTCCGACTACGCCTTTAACAAGGCGCACTCGGCCGCCTACGGTGTTCTCTCGTACTGGACCGCCTACCTCAAGGCCGTGTACCCGGCCGAATACATGGCTGCCCTGCTCACCAGTGTGGGCGACTCGCGCGACAAGCTCGCACTCTACCTCAACGAGTGTCGACGCATGGGGATTCAGGTGCTGGCCCCCGACGTGAACGAGTCCATCGGGTTCTTTGCGGCCGTGGGCACCGACATCCGCTTTGGTCTCGGCGCGGTCCGCAACGTCGGTTTCAACGTCGTCGAAGCCATTCGTGGTGCGCGCGAGGAGAAAGGCCGCTTCGAGTCGTTCCACGATTTTCTGCGCAAGGTGCCACTGCCCGTCGCCAACAAGCGCACCATCGAATCGCTCGTCAAGGCCGGAGCTTTTGACTCGCTCGGCGCGACCCGGCGCGGCATGGTGGAAATTCATGAGTCCGCCGTTGAATCGGCCGTCAAGATCAAGCGGGAGGAGAGCAACGGCAATATCGGTTTCGACTTCGACAGCCTGTTTGACGAACCGCAGGATACCGAGCAGGTCCCTGACCGGCCGGAATGGAGCAAAAAAGAGAAGCTCGCCTATGAACGCGACATGCTCGGGCTCTATGTATCCGACCATCCCCTGGCCGGGTTGGAGATTCCGCTCGCCAAACACGCGAGCACGACGATCGCCGATCTGATCGGCTCTGATTCGACCGAAGACGGCGAGACGGTGACCGTGGCCGGCCTGATCACGAGCGTGCAGCACCGTATTGCCAAGAAATCGGGCAACCAGTACGGCATGATCCAGGTTGAAGACTTCGGCGGTGAGATTACCGCGATGTTCATGGGCAAGGCCTACCTGGAGTTTGCCCCCGAGCTGATCAACGACGCGGTCGTTGTGGTGCGCGGTCGAGTGAGTCTGCGTGACGACGGCATGAACCTGCACGCGTTCAGCGTCTTCGCGCCCGAGCTCGGGCAGGGCACCGACCAGAGCACGGTGTCGATCACGGTGGGGGAGGCCCGAGCGACCACCGACACCGTGGGTGCGCTCGGCGAGATTCTGCAGCGCCATGCCGGTGACGCCGAGGTGCGACTTAAACTGGTCAAGGGTGATGTAGCGCGCGTCTTCGAGCTGCCGTATCGGGTGAAGGTGAGCGCCGACCTGTTCGGCGAGCTCAAGAGCATTCTCGGCCCGAACTGCCTGACCTGACGCACCCCGTTCGGGCTGCACCCCTGTCGCGATGTGCACGGACCGGATGCCCGCCTAGTCTGGAACCATGCACACGCGAGAGCCGATCTATTCGACCGCTATCGGCGCCGGGCGCGCCCTGTTCGGCCTCCTGCGGGTGCGCCCGAGTACCTCCGGGCTCGCGCAGCTCCCGGCCATGGGCGGCGTCGTGCTGGCGATCACCCACTTTGGGTACCTGGACTTTGCCCTGGTTGAGTGGGTCACCTGGTTGCACAATCGTCGGCGAATTCGCTTCATGGCGAAGAAGGGTGCTTTCGACCAGCCCCTGGTTGGACCGCTGCTGCGCGGCATGAAACACATCTCAGTGGACATGGAGAGCGGCGCTGAGGCCTACGCCCAGGCCGTGGCGGCCCTCAGCGCCGGTGAGCTGCTGGGGGTGTTTCCCGAGGGTGGCGTCAACGCCTCGTTCACCGTGCGTGAGCTCAAGACCGGCGCAGTGCGCATGGCGCTGGCCGCAAACGTGCCGATCATTCCGGTCGCAGTGTGGGGCGGGCATCGGCTGATGACCAAGAACCACAGGTCGAAGCTCAGGGAACGGATCGGCGTTCCGGTCAGCATCCGCTGTGGAATCCCGTTTCACGTGGATGCTGCTGACCCTGTTGGCGACAGCGTTGCGGCCGCCACTCATCGCCTTCATGACACCCTGCAGGGACTCGTTGACGCGGTGCAGGCAGAGTATCCCGTTGCGGGAGCCGGGCAATGGTGGCAGCCCGCGCATCTCGGCGGGACCGCACCGACGCCGACCGAGGCTGCGGTCGTTGAGGCCGAACGCCGACGCCGCAAAGCGGCCGAAAAGTTGAGCTCTACGAAGAAGCGCCGGGCCTAGGACGCTGGCTCAGACCAGACCGCCCGGCACCCGATAGCTGCGCTCGTGGTACAACAGGGCTTCATCGTCAGTGCCCATGCCCCCGCCCTCGATCTGAACGACCACGACGGCGTTGTTGTGCACCGCTACCCGTTCGACGATGCGACCAACCATCCAACTCGTCACATCGTTGAGTACGGGGAGTGCATAGGGCCCGGGGTGCCAGTGCCCGCCCACGAAGCGATCCGCGTGCGGGCCCGCGAGTTTTTCAGCGACCGCGCGATTGTGGGCCCCCAACATGTGAATGACCACCCGATCCGCGACGGCGATCGCGGCCCACGAACTAGCCGATCGTGCCATGTTGAATGTTGCGAGCGGCGGAACGGCGGAGAGCGACGCCAACGAGGTGGCCGTGAATCCGACCGGGGTGCCATCGGGCGCGAGCGTCGTGATGGCGGCGACCCCGGCAGCATGCCGGCGGAACGCATGTTTAAATGCGGCGAGGTCGTCGGGCGCATTGGGGTCCGCGGCGAGCGGCGGTGCAGTGGGCAGAGTAGTCATGGGCCGAAGCGTTCCTGGGGGTTTAACGTTGTTTTGCATACTCAACCAACAATCTATTTCAGCATCAGCCTATTCCCGCGCGCTGATTGTTGCCTCGGGTTCCCGGATAGGCTGGGAGGTGATGATCCAGACTATTGACCTTCGCGGGAGCGAGCCGACACCGGCCGCGCTCCTGGCTTCCGTTCCGCGCGCCCTGACCAGCGTTGCCGTCGCCACGGATATCGCCGCCGAGCTGATCGCCGACGTGCGAGCTCGCGGCGGGGTGGCCCTCCTCGACCAGGCCGAACGCCTCGACCGGGTGCGCCCCGACCAGGTGCGGGTTCCGGCGAGCCACATTGCCGACGCGATTGCCGGGCTTGACCCGGCCGTGCGAACGGCCATCACCGAGACCATTCGGCGGGTGCGTCTGGCCAGCGCAGCGCAGGTGCCGCCGACGGCGACGACCACGATTGAGGCCGGAGCCACCGTCACGCAGCGCTGGCAGCCAGTAGACCGGGTGGGCCTCTACGTTCCCGGAGGCAAGGCCGTTTACCCCTCGAGCGTGGCGATGAATGTCGTGCCCGCACAGGTGGCCGGCGTGCGTTCAATCGCCCTTGCGTCCCCGCCACAGAGCCACTTCAATGGCCGCGTGCACCCCACGATCCTGGCCGTCGCCGGCCTGCTCGGTATCGATGAAATCTACGCGATGGGCGGTGCCGGTGCCATCGGTGCCCTCGCCTACGGTGTGCCCGATATCGGCTTGGAACCGGTGCTCATCGTTACCGGCCCCGGCAATGTCTACGTCGCCGCCGCTAAACGGCTCATTCGCGGGCAGGCTGGCATCGACTCCGAGGCCGGCCCGACCGACATTCTGGTGATAGCGGATGCTGCCGCCGACCCGCTACTCGTCGCCGCTGACCTCGTCAGCCAGGCCGAGCACGACGAGCTGGCGGCGGCTGTGCTCGTCACGGATTCCACCGAACTTGCCGATACCGTCGAGGCCCGCCTTGACGTTCTGGCGGCATCCACGAACCACAGCGAACGGGTCACCGCGGCGCTCGGCGGACGCCAGTCGGCCATCGTGCTCGTTGACAACCTGCGGGTTGCGGCAGCGTTCAGCAACGCTTTCGCACCGGAACACCTCGAGATTCAGACGAGTGATCCCGATGCCGTACTCGAAACGATCGAGAACGCCGGAGCCATCTTTCTCGGCCCGTATTCGCCGGTCAGCCTGGGGGATTACGTCGCCGGCTCCAACCACGTACTGCCCACCGGGGGAGCGGCCCGGTTCTCGTCCGGCCTCGGCGCCCACACGTTTCTGCGACCGCAGCAGGTTGTGCGCTACAACCGTGAGGCGCTCGAAACTGTCGCCCCGCACATTGCAGCGCTCTCCGATGCGGAAGCGCTGCCGGCGCACGGAGACGCCGTAACTGCCCGCTTCGAAACTGCTCGCTTCGAGACCGAGAGCTAGGCTGGGAACACCATGTTTTGCCCGTTCTGTCGCCATCCCGATTCCCGCGTCGTTGACTCGCGCACGAGCGACGACGGACTGTCGATTCGCCGCCGGCGCCAGTGTCCCGAATGCGGTCGCCGCTTCAGCACGACCGAGACGGCCAGCCTGAACATCATTAAGCGCAGCGGTGTTGTCGAGCCCTTCAGCCGAGAAAAGATCGTCTCCGGCGTGCGCAAAGCCTGCCAGGGGCGACCGGTCACCGACTCCGACCTCGCCATGCTTGCCCAGAAAGTCGAAGAGACCATTCGTCAGACCGGTTTGTCCCAGATCGACGCCAACGACATCGGCCTGGCCATTCTGCCGCCGCTGCGGGACCTCGACGAGGTCGCCTACCTGCGGTTCGCGAGCGTTTACCAGGGGTTTGACTCGCTCGACGACTTCGAGAGTGCCATCACCCAACTGCGCACCGAGCACACGAAACGCAAAGCGAGTCCTCGCACCGCTGTGGATGCCGGTAGCGCGTCGGTCGGCACCGCTCCCGCCAGTTCTTCCAACACACCGTAGGGCCCGATGTATCCGCTGTTCTTCACGTATGTGCTCACCCGCATGGATCCTGAACGAGCCCACCACCTCGCCTTCACCGTGATCCGACTGCTGCCCAGGCTGGGCATTGGACGTATCGTGCACCGGTTTACGCGGCCGCGCACCGACATCAGCGTGAACACCCTGGGGCTGCACTTTTCCTCCCCATTTGGTGTCGCGGCCGGCTTCGACAAAGACGGCGAGGCCGTGCTTGGTCTCGGCCAGCTCGGCTTCGGGCACGTCGAGGTGGGCACCCTCACTGCGCTTGCCCAGCCCGGCAACCCGAAACCTCGCCTGTTTCGGCTCGTCGCCGACCGCGCGGTCATCAATCGCATGGGCTTCAACAACCACGGGGCGAAAGCGGCCGTTGCCCGGCTCGCCCGGGTCCGGGCCGTGGCGGGGCGGCCGGTGCTCGGCATTAATATCGGCAAGAGCCGCGTCACCGCCGTCGAAAATGCGACGGCCGACTACCTGGACAGCACCGAAACCCTCGCCACCCTCGCCGACTATCTCGTGGTCAATGTGAGCTCCCCCAACACGCCAGGCCTGCGCGGATTGCAGGAGCTTGACCAGCTCGCTCCGCTGCTCACCGCCGTTAAACGTGCCGCCGGCGAGACACCGCTGCTCGTCAAAATCGCCCCCGACCTGGAAGATGCCGAAGTCGCGCGCATTGCCACCCTCGCGGTCGACCTCGGCCTTGACGGCATCATCGCCACCAACACCACGATTGCCCGTGCCGGACTACGAACGGATGCCGCCACCGTCGCCGCGGCCGGAGCCGGCGGCCTCTCCGGCGCCCCCCTGAACGCCCGGTCGCTCGCGATCCTGCAGCAGATTCGGGCCGTCGTGCCGCCGGAGTTCTGCGTCATCTCGGTGGGTGGGGTAGACACCGCCCGGCAGGTAGCCGATCGCCTCGCGGCCGGAGCCACCCTCGTGCAGGGCTACACGGCGTTCCTGTACCGCGGTCCGCTGTGGGCCCGCCAGATCAATCGTGGTCTTGACCGCATTCTGGCGCCAGCTACCTCGGTGTAGGCGCAGCGCCGCCGCGTCCACGTGCCGCGCGGGCGGTATCCGCCTGGCGCGCCGCCGGAGCTGTTTGCCGCGCCGGATGTGGCCGTCCAGTGGCGGTCCGGCGGCCTCGTCGCGCGCTTGGCCGGCTTGCTGCCAGAGTAGTCGTCGACAGCGCGGGCAGTTATCGACAGCGCGAGCAGTTATCGGCAGCGCGAGCGCAGCCCGCCAGGCGGACTACAGCAGGCCGTGCGCCGCGAGTTGATTGGCGAGACTCGATCCGTCGGGACCGTACACCCAGGGGGCATCCGGGCCACCCTCGATCAACACGGCGTCGCGCGAGCGCCCACCGGCCAGTACCGCTTCGCTCGGCGAGAGCTGACGGATGGCCACCGCCGCAACGCTGCCCGGATAGTCACGCTGAAAGTCACTGTAGATTGCCTCGTCGTGCTGGCCGTCGTCGCCGATCAGAATCCAGCGCATGTTCGGGAACTGCCTCGCGAGCCGGCGCAGGTTGTCTCTCTTGTGCGCGCTGCCACTGCGAAACCAGCGGTCGTGGGTAGGGCCCCAATCGGTCAGCAGAAGCGCGCCGGCCGGATAGAGGTTGCGCGACAGAAAACGGGACAGGGTCGGGGCCACGTTCCACGCTCCGGTGGAGAGATAAATGACGGGAGCACCGGGGGTGAATGCCACCAGCCGTTCCAGGAGCACGGCCATGCCGGGCGTCGGTACCCGGGCATGCTCGTCGAGCACGAACGTGTTCCAGGCGGCCAGCAGTGGTCGGGGGAGGGTGGTGACCATGACGGTGTCGTCGACGTCGGAGACGACGCCATAGCCCACCGTGGGCGCCACGAGGAAGAGCGGGGCTTCGGCCACGACCGAAAATTCGGTGTGCAGCCGAGCAACGTGCCATCCGGCGGGCAGAGACACCGGAATCACGGTGTCAACGACTCCACCCCGATCCGCCTGCACACGATGCGTCTGGCCGTCGATTTCAATAGTGACGGTCACATCGTTCACGGGAACGCTGGTGAAGCTGCGCCAGCCTCGAATGCCGGCGTCGCGGCCATCCGCTCGGGGACGTTTTTGACGCTTTTTGGGCTTGCTGGGCTTGGTTAGGAGTACCCGGCAGAGAATGCGCACCCAGGCGGTCGAGCCATAGCCGGTGTACGGAATGACTGTTGGTCGATAGCCGCGACGACGGGCGGAATGTTCGCGGCGGTCGTGCAGCCAGTCTTCGATTCGAGCCGCTCGGTGCATAATCCGCTCGGGACTGGGCGCACTTGGCGGGGTGTCTGGGGACTCTGGCACGTCTTCATTCTGCCACGTTTGCTGTGCATCCCCCATCCGTTCTGTGGGAACTGGGTTTTACCCCGTAGGATGATGACTTATCTTCAAGGGGGACAAATGACGCGTGGTGGACTATTGGGTGACGAGACCGGTGCAGCACAGCAACAGGTGCGCACCGAGCCGATTCAGCAGCGAAGCGCTGCACGTCTGTCCGGTTTGCTCGATGCAGCTGCCGCTGTGGTGGACGAGGTCGGCTTCGACCGCATCACGACCGCGATGGTCGCGGAGCGTGCCGGTGCCTCCATCGGCACGGTGTACCGCTACTATCCCGACCGGGTCGCCGTGCTGCACGCCCTGCACGAGCGGGCCGTGCTGCGCTTTCGGCAGCGTGTTGTCGACGAGCTCGGTGCGGGCGACCTCACCTCCTGGTGGGACGCGGTGGATTGTGTCGTGACCGCATTTGTCGGCCTGTACCGCTCCGAGCCCGGCTTTCGGATCGTTAACTTTGACGACCGTGACGGCGCTCCCGCCGCCGATCCCCTCGCGGATGCCGACTTCTTCGCCCGGCGTCTGGCCGATGTTCTCGTGAACGAGTTCGACCTGCCGGCCGGCGATGAACTGATCTTTCGACTCGAGGTCGCCATTGAAATGGCCGACGCGCTCCTCGCCCGTGCCTTCCACACCGACCCGGTCGGTGACGAGCGTTTCATCATCGAGTGCCGCTTCGTTCTACGCAACTACCTTGACGGATTCTACAGCCCGCAGGCGCTGGAACTTCTCGCCAGGAGGTTGTAGCCGCCACCGCCGCGAAGCCGCCACTGAGCACCGGGCGACCAAGGGGCCACCCGGCTCTTTCCAGTAAGGCTCTCGCGTGTTCGCTGCGGGATTAATCTTTGTGGCCCATCTGTTTTGCCTGTCGCCTCGAATAGTGATTGGGTTAGCATCTGGTTTGTGTTGACCCGACCTACGCGAGGAGCGAGCCACCAGGATGATTGAATTCCGCTCGGTGACCAAACGGTTTCCCGATGGCACCCTCGCTGTCGACGACTTCAGCCTGGTTCTGCCCTCGCGTAAGACCACGGTCTTCGTGGGAACATCGGGGTCGGGAAAGACGACCCTGTTGCGCATGATCAACCGAATGGTCGATCCCACCAGTGGGTCCATCGAGATTGACGGGGACGACATCGGCACCCTCGACCCGGTCAGGTTGCGGCGCGGCATTGGCTACGTCATGCAGAACTCCGGGCTGCTTCCTCACCGCCGGGTGGTCGACAACGTCGCCACGGTGCCGATGCTGCGGGGGACGCCCAAGAAGAAAGCCCGTGACGATGCACTTCAGTTGCTCGACAGGGTGGGCCTTGACCGGTCCCTCGCTAATCGGTATCCGAGTCAACTTTCCGGCGGCCAACAGCAACGCGTGGGCGTTGCCCGCGGGCTGGCCGTCAACCCCAATATTCTGCTGATGGACGAGCCGTTCGGCGCGGTGGATCCCATCGTGCGTGCCGAACTGCAACAGGAACTGCTGCGATTGCAACGCGAACTGGACAAGACCGTGGTCTTCGTCACGCACGACATCGATGAAGCCTTTTTGCTCGGCGATCAGGTGGTCATCCTGCGCACCGGTGGCAAGGTCGCCCAGATCGGTTCTCCCGCCGAGATTCTGGCGAATCCGATCGACGAGTTCGTGGCGACGTTCGTCGGTGCCGATCGAGGCAAGAGGTCACTGCACGTCGAGAACCATGGCGACGGCGACATCGTCGTTGACGGCACGGGGCGCCTGGCGGGGGTACTCGTGGGCTCCCCCTCCGCACTCGCATCGGCCGGTTCAGGGCCAGTCGGTTCAGCGCCAGTCGGTTCAGCGCCAGTCGGTTCAGAGTCAAAGGCCGGTCCTCGCGGACCGGGTGCTTCGGCGCAGGGTGGGGATTCGCGGTGACTTGGATCTGGTCGAATCTAGACCTCATCTGGGATCGCACGCTCGATCACCTCGTGCTCAGCGTGCCCTCAATCCTGCTCAGCTTCGTTATCGCGCTCCCGTTTGGCTGGTTAGCGCACCGTTACCGAGCGAGCCGGGCGGTCATCCTCACCGCGGTGGGACTGCTCTACGCCATCCCGTCGCTTCCGCTGTTCATCGTGCTGCCGTTCCTCGTTGGGACCAGCATTCGCTCGCCACTTAACCTGATCATCGCGCTCACGCTTTACGGTGTGGCACTTATGGTGCGCGTGGTTGCGGATGGCCTCGGGTCAGTGGACCGTGACGTTCAACAGTCGGCGACGGCAGTGGGTTTTTCCGGATGGACCGTTTTCTGGCAGGTGGAACTGCCCCTGGCTGGACCGGTGCTCCTGGCTGGACTGCGCGTCGTGGCGGTCAGTACGGTGAGCCTGGCTACGGTCGGTGCAGTGATCGGCGCGCAGAGCCTTGGCAGCCTGTTCACTGACGGGATCCAACGAGGGATCCAGGCCGAGATCATCGCCGGCATTATCGCGACCGTGCTGCTGGCCCTCGCCCTGGATGCGGCGCTCGTGCTGCTGGGTCGGCTATTGATGCCGTGGACCCGCAAGAGCGCTGTCGGCGTCGCCGCTCGCCTTCAGCCCGAAGTACTGGAGGTGACCCGATGAGCTTCCTCACCGAAACGGTGGCCTGGCTGCTGGATCCCGCAAACTGGGTCGCAGACGGCGGAATTCCGACCCGGCTGGCCCAACACCTGCTCTTTACTCTCGTCACCCTCCTCGTTGCCATGGCGATCGCCGTGCCCATCGGGTTTCTCATCGGGCATACCGGGAAAGGTCGCGGGTTCGCCGTGGCAACGTCAGGCGCCTTCCGCGCTATTCCCACCCTGGGGCTGCTCACCCTGGTTGCCCTCTGGGTGGGCATCGGATTGAACGCTCCCTTCGTGGCGCTGACCGTACTCGCCATACCGCCCATTCTTGCGGGCGCTTACACCGGCTTTGAGGCTATCGATCGCAAGATTATCGATGCTGCCAGGGCGGTGGGGATGTCGGAGACACAGATCCTCCTCAAGGTCGAACTGCCGCTTGGCCTGCCATTGCTGATCGGGGGAGTGCGCTCCGCGACCCTGCAAGTGGTGGCAACAGCCACCCTCGCCGCCTACATCGCCGACTTCGGCCTGGGACGCTACCTTTTTGAAGGTCTACGCACCCGAGACTACGGTCAAATGCTCGGCGGTTCGGTGCTCGTGATCTTGCTGGCGATCGTGTTGGAGGGCCTATACGCCCTCGTTCAAAAATTGGTTGTTCCCCGCGGCGTCACAGCGGGACTACCCACAAATATCCGTGGCGGGTCATCCCGATCCCGCCCGGTGATGGAACCCTCCATCGAGGAAGGAAAAAATCATGTTCACAGCGAATAGAGGCCGACTCACGCTTATTGGCGCGGTCGCGGTTGGGGCCGTCGTAGCCCTGGCAGGGTGTGCGTCGGGGGACCCCCTGGCGGAACCATCAAGTAGTGCCGCCGACTCCACCATCGTGGTCGGGTCGCAGGCATACTACTCCAATGAAATCATCGCCGAAATCTACTCCCAGGCCCTTGAAGCTGGCGGCTTTACCGTTGACCGACAGTTCCAGATCGGCCAGCGCGAGGTCTATCTGCCCGACATTGAAGACGGCAAGATCGACGTCTTCCCGGAATACACCGGAAGCCTGCTCCAGGCGCTCGACAAGACGGCGGTCGGTGGCACCAGCGCGGAAACCTTCGACGAGCTGCAGGCCGCCCTTCCCGACAGCCTCCGGGTTCTCGACCAGGCTGACGCCTCCGACCAGAACTCCTGGACCGTCACCCAGGACTTCGCGAGCATGTATGGCCTCACCGACATCGCCTCCCTGACCAGCGTCACCGAACCGATTACCGTCGGTGGTAACTCTGAGCTGGAGACCCGGCCGTACGGGCCGCCCGCCCTGCAGGAAAAGTACGGAATCGACATTGCCGGCTTTGTTCCGGTGGAAGATAGCGGCGGACCGCTGACCGTGAAGGCCCTCGTTGATGGTGACATCCAGCTCGCCAACATTTACACGGCCGACCCGAATATCAAGACCAATAATTTGGTCGCGCTCTCCGATCCCGATGGATTGTTCTTTCCTGATAATGTTGCGCCCGTCGTGTCCCAAAAGGTCGATGAGAGCGCGGCAGCGATTCTCAACGAGGTCAGTGCAGCACTGACCGCCGATACCCTCGTCGATTTGAACTCGCAGAGCGTCAATGACCAGCTCTCGGCAGAGAAGATTGCCTCGGCCTGGCTGACCAAGGAAAATCTCGTCTAAGCGGCTCTCCCCAGCGCAGCGGTTTAGGCACCAAACAGAATGAATGCCGGCATGGCCAGGAGCACCACCGATACGGTGAGTGCTCCGGCCGTGGCCGGGTATCGCAGTGACGCGGTCGGGTTGACCAGCCTCGCTACGCGTGGCATTACCTGGTGCGCGGGATGCTCTGGTTGGGTACTCACCCGGTGTGCGCGGACTGAAGCGGATGCGGCGGCCCTGGCCGTCGCATCCGCTGCGTTCGTGGAGGGCGCGGCGAAACCGGCCAGGGCGAAGCCCATGAGGGCGATTGCGCGGGCCAGCGTGTGGTCGTCGACGACCCGGCGGGCGTGATCGTCGGCGAGCATCTCGACCAGGAGTGCGACGGCGTTTTCGGCGCGGTTGGCGATGGGGAACCACGGCAGTGCGCTGTGCCAGCTTTTGAAGGCGAGCAACACCAGATGGTGCTGCTGGGTGAGGTGGGCCCGTTCGTGGGCGATGACGGCACGCAGCTGTTCGTCATCGAGCAGGCGGAGCAGTCCGTTCGACAGTACCGTTGCCGAATGCCCGGCCCCGGGCAGGCAATAGGCAACCGGCGCCGGATAGTCGATGACCCGCATACCCGGCTGGCCGCTCAGGGGATCGCTGAGCAAGGTGATGAGTGTGAGGTGGCGGCGACGCTCGCGCTCTGCCCGCAGGAACGTCGCGAGCAGGTTCAACACCAGGTGGGCACCGAGCAAAATGGCAGCGCCCAGCGCGAGCACATGAGTGAAGCTGGTATTGGGCGGCAGAGTGCCGACCCGCAGGTTGTCGCCGAGCGCCATGATGCTCTGACCCAGGGCGCTGCCAAACGGAACGAGGCCGTAGAGCAGGAGCGAACCGATCATGGACACGCCGCCGGACAGTGCGATGGCCTGCCACAGCACGAGGGCAATGCCGGGGGAGCGTGCCGGCCAATCCGAGCTGGCCAGTGCCAGCGGTACCGGCCAGGCCAACAGCACGGCCATGATGCCGAGCACGGCGGCGGCGGTGATCACGGGGCAGGGCTTCGGCGGGTCAGCTCACTCGGGATTCAGGCGACCTGACACCGAGCAACTGCCGCAGCGTTTCAGCCTCCTGCGGGGTGACATCGCCGATGAACCGGGCCAGGGCCGCTGTGCGGTCGGGCACCTGACCGAGCACATCGTGCATCAGACCGGCCGTGTGAGCGGCGCGAGTCATAACGGCGGTGTACGCGTGCGGACGGAGATTACGATCGCGCACAACGAAACCCTTGGCTTCGAGCCGGGACAACACCGTCAAGATGGTTGTCGTTGCCAGCGGCTTGGCTGGGGTGGCGGCCATGTCAGGGTTGAGCAGGCAATCCTTGAGCTCATTCGCCGTCAACGGCCCCGGGGAGTCCCACAGGACATCCATCATCATTCTTTCGAGCACACCCAAATTTCCCATACAGGGCACACTACGCGTCGAAACTGGGATTTCTACGAGTCGTAGAAGAGTAGTGTTCTACGTGGCGTAGAAAAGATAGCGCGCGCAGTACAAATTGCTGGAGGGCACATGAACGAGTGGTTGGATCCTTTACTCCTCTCACGGTGGCAGTTCGGTCTCACGACCATTTACCATTTCCTTTTCGTCCCACTCACCATTGGAATGGCGCTCACTGTTGCCATCTTCCAGACGGCCTGGGTGCGTACCGATAAAGCTAAATATCTGCAGCTGACGCACTTCTTCGGCAAGATCTTTCTGATCAACTTCGCCATGGGCGTTGTGACCGGGATCGTGCAGGAGTTTCAGTTCGGAATGAACTGGTCGGACTACTCGCGGTTCGTCGGTGACGTCTTCGGTGCCCCTCTCGCGTTCGAGGGAATCCTCGCGTTCTTCCTTGAGGCAACGTTCATCGGGCTCTGGATCTTCGGCTGGGACAAACTGCCCAAGAAGATTCATCTCGCCACCATGTGGCTGACCGTAGCCGGATCGATCACCTCGGCCTACTTCATTCTCGCCGCCAACGCCTTCATGCAAAACCCGGTCGCGTTCCAAATGAACCCCGAGAAGGGTCGCGCCGAGCTGACGAGTATCGGCGAATTGCTGACCAACCCGATCGTGCTGGCCTCCTTTCCGCACACGATCTTCGCGTGCTTCATGGTCTCAGCCGGCCTGATCATCTCGGTGGCGGCCTGGCACCTCGCCCGCAACCAGCACTTTGAAACCATGCGTCCGGCACTCAAATTCGGCATGTGGATGATGTTAATTGCCGGTGTTCTGACCACCCTCTCTGGTGACCAGCTCAGCCTTATCATGACCGAAGTGCAGCCGATGAAGATGGCCTCCGCCGAGGCGATGTATGTCACCGCAACCGGAGCGAACGCCTCATTCTCGATCTTCACGCTCGGAACTCCCGACGGCGTGAGTGAACTGTTCTCGGTGCGCATCCCGTATCTGCTCTCGTTCTTGTCGACGCACACCTTCGACGGCACCGTGGAGGGCATCAATAACCTGCAGGCACAGTATGTGGCGACCTATGGCCCCGGCGACTACACCCCGACCATCTGGATCACCTACTGGTCGTTCCGTTGGATGATCGGCCTCGGCCTGGCGCACATGCTGGTCGCCGTTGCCGGACTGTTCTTCACCCGCAAGAACGCCGCCAAGCCAGCCCGTCCGTGGATGTGGAAGGTGGCCATCTGGAGCTTCCCGATGTCACTGCTCGCTATGAGTGTCGGTTGGACCTTCACCGAAATGGGCCGTCAGCCCTGGCTTGTGTTCGGCCTGCTGCGCACCCAGGACGGTGTCTCTCCCGGCGTCACCGGCGTCGAGATTCTGATCTCGCTGATCGTCTTCACCGTGCTGTACGGAATCCTCGCGGTGGTCGAGTTCAAACTCATCCTCAAGGCCGTTCAGAAGGGTCCGGACGATGTCCCGGTGCCCGATGCCGAATCCGGCGAAGTCAAGCACACTGTCACGGTCTACTAGGACGGGTTAATAGGAATACAAGATGGATCTCACAATTCTCTGGTTCTGGATCATCGCTGCGATGTTCATCGGGTACTTCGTGCTCGATGGCTTCGACTTCGGGGTCGGCATGTCCCTTCCCTTCCTGGGCAAGGACGATACCGATCGCCGCGTTCTCATCAATACCATCGGTCCGGTCTGGGACCTCAACGAAACCTGGGTCATCGTGGCCGGCGCATCGTTGTTCGCGGCGTTCCCCGAGTGGTACGCCACGATGTTCAGCGGGTTCTACCTGGCCCTCGTGCTCATTCTGGTGGCGCTTATCCTGCGCGGGGTGTCGTTCGAATACCGGCACCAGCGCCCCGAATCGACGTGGAAGAAATGGTTCGACGGCATGATCATCGTCGGGTCGGCCGTACCCGCGCTGCTCTGGGGTGTCGCCTTCGCCAACGTCGTGCGCGGCGTCAAGCTCGACGTCAACCACGACTACATCGGTACCTTCTTCGACCTGCTCAACCCCTACGCCCTGCTCGGCGGCGTCACCACGCTGTTGCTGTTCTTCGTGCACGGGGTGGTGTTCGTCTCCTTGAAAACCGAGGGGGACATTCGGATGCGGGCGCGCAAGCTCGCCACCAGGGCCGGCATCGTGACGATCATCGTCGCGGCCAGCTTCCTGCTCTGGACGACGTTCGCCTACGGCACCGTGCCCTCGGCCATATTCGCCGCTCTGGCTGCTGTCGCACTCATCGCGTCGTTCGTGGCCAACCTGCGCGGCTCTGAACGACTCGCGTTCGGCCTCATGGCCGGCACGATCGGTCTCGCCGTACTGACCCTGTTCGCGTCGCTGTTTCCCGACGTCATGCCGGCCAGCAACGACCCGGCCAACAGCCTGACAATCGCGAATGCCTCCTCGTCCGCCTACACGCTGGGCGTCATGAGCTGGACAGCATTGATCGGGATGCCCGTCATCCTGGTTTACCAGGGCTGGACCTACTGGGTGTTCCGCAAGCGCATCAGCCGGGCCCACATTGAGGTCGCCGTACACTAGTCCGCTGTTGACTATCAGGTCGTCGACGAGCGCTGTGGGAGACTAAGACCGTGCGCCCTCTGGATCCTCGTCTTCTTCGTTACGCTCACGCAGCGCGCCGGTTTCTTCTGATCGGCGCGCTGCTCGGGCTCGCGCAAACCCTCGTCGTGATCGCGTTCGCGTGGCTTTTGACCCGGGCCATTACACTCACCGTCGCGGGGGAACCCCTGGGAACGATTATGCCGACGCTGGCAGCCCTTGCCGGGGTTATTGTGCTGCGCTCGGTACTCATCTGGTTGCTCGAAGTCGCGGCCAATCGCGGCGCCGCGCAGGTCAAGAGCCAGCTCCGTGCCCGGGTCATGGCCAAGGTCGCTGAGCGGGGCCCCGACTGGGTGGCCTCCCGGCAGAGCGCCGGGCTGTCGACCGTCGTCACGACCGGTCTTGACGCGCTCGACAATTACTTCGCCCGGTACCTGCCGCAGCTGCTGCTGACCGTGATCGCCACACCGATTCTGATCGCGGTCATCCTCTGGCAGGACCTCGCGAGCGGCCTCATCGTCATCATCGTGCTTCCGCTCATTCCCATCTTCATGATTCTCATTGGCCGGGTCACCCAATCGGTGCAGCAGGAACAGTGGCAGGCCCTGCAACGCCTCTCCACCGGATTTCTCGACGTGGTCGGGGGACTTGGCACCCTGAAGATCTACGGTCGGGAACGACGCCAGTTTGACCGCATCCGGGTCATCACCGAGCAGTACCGCACGCGCACGATGAAGGTGCTCCGGGTGTCGTTCCTGAGCGGTTTCGTGCTGGAGCTCGCCGCGAGCCTCTCGGTTGCCCTGATCGCCGTGTCGATCGGGCTGCGGCTCATTGACGGCGCGCTGTTGCTCGGTGTCGGCCTGTTCGTGCTGCTGCTCGCGCCGGAGGCTTTTCTGCCGGTGCGTCAGGTCGGTGCGCAATTTCACGCTGCCGCCGACGGTCTGGCCGCCGCCGAGGAGTTGTTTGCGATTCTCGACGACGATGCTGTTTCACCCCGAGCGGTACCGGCTGCTGGGGCAGCGGATGCTGCAGCCACCGCAGAACACGTCGGCGGTGCACCGGGATCCCTCCGACTGGCTGGCGTCACCGTTCGACGCGGTGAATCGGTCGTGATCGACCAGGTGCACGCGGAATTTGGGCCGGGAAAGCTGAGCGTGCTGCGCGGCGTGAGTGGCGTAGGCAAGTCGACCCTCGTAGCCGCCCTACTCGGTTTCGTGCCCCTGACCGGTGAGATCACGCTTGGGGGTGTGGCGGTGGCCGCCGGTTCGAGCCGGCCGTGGTTGGCCTGGTCCGGCCAACGTCCGGGCCTCTTTCGTGGAACGGTGGCCGAGAATGTGGCGCTCGGAGCGACATCCGCTGGCCCCCGGGCTACTGATCCGAGCATCATTGCGCAGGCGCTGGATTGGGCTGGCGCCTCTGAGATATCACCCGCCACGATTCTGGGCGTGAACGGAGACGGTCTCTCGGGCGGTCAGGCGCAACGGGTCGCGGCCGCGCGGGCAATTTACCGTGTGCTCGCGAACGATTGCCGCGTGGTCATCCTCGACGAACCCAGCTCCGCGCTCGACGCCGCCGCCGAGGCCGATCTGCTGGCCGGGCTTCGCCGACTGGCCGATCAGGGACGCATCGTGATCGTGGTCAGTCACCGTCCGGCCGTCGTGGCCGCCGCCGACCACGTGGTCGAACTGCAGGAGCTGATTCATGTCTGACGTCACGCTCAATGCAGCCGCCCGCGACGTACTGCGCCTGGCCCAGCCGCGCCCCCGCTGGTTCGCACGTGGCCTCGCATCCGGCATTACCAGTGCCGTCATGGCCGTGGCGCTGCTGGCCTGCTCGGCCTGGCTGATCACCCGCGCAGCTGAAATGCCGTCCCTGGCATTTCTGGGAATGGCCGTTGTTGGCGTGCGCGCCTTCGCCATTTTTCGTTCCGTTTTTCGCTATCTGGAACGGCTGACCAGCCACGATGCCGCGTTCCGGCAGCTCGCCGAACTGCGACTGGGTATCTTTCGTCGCATCGTACCCCTGGCCCCGGCCGGCCTCGCACACACCGGACGCGGCGACCTGCTCACCCGGCTCGTGCGCGACGTCGATGACCTGCAGGACCTGCCCTTGCGCGTCGTTCAACCACTGGTGGTGGCGAGTATTACGGCCCTGCTCAGTGTGGTCGGTATCTGGCTGATCGTTCCGGCCGCTGGCCTGACTCTCCTCGTCTGCCTTCTGTTGGCCGGAGTGCTCGGCACGGTCTTCTCCGGAGCACTGGCCGCACGGGCCGACCGCGAGCTGGCACCGTTGCGCGGTGCCCTCGCCGACGAAGTACTCGAAATCGTCGAAAACCTCGACGTCCTCACGGCTTTTGACGCGCTGCATCCACGCCTGGCCCACCTCACGCACACCGATGCATGCCTGCGGCGGGCCACCCTGCGTCGGTCGGCCGGCGCTGGCGTGCAGGCGGCCCTCGTATCGCTCTTCGCTGGCGCTGCAACGCTCGGCGCGCTCTACCTGGGCATCCCCGCGCTCACCAGCGGCGGTGGACTGTTCAGCCCAGTGCTGCTCGGACCGACCCTCGTCGTCGCGGTGCTCGTGCCGATGGCCGTGTTTGAGGTGTTCGGAATGATTCCCCTCGCGACGTCAGCCTGGCGACAGGTGCGGGTGAGTGCACGGCGCGTCGCCGATGTTGTTCCCCCGGAGGTGCCCGCCGAAATTCCGGTCGACGTCGTGAACCCACAAACACTCGGTGCCACGGACGCAACGCCAACCCCGATGGTGCTTGAACTGACCGATCTCGGTGCGCGGTGGCCCGGCCGGATCGAGCCCGGCGTCGCCGGAGTGACTCTGCGCCTCGCGCCCGGGGACCGCGTACACCTCGCCGGGCCGAGCGGTGCCGGTAAGACCACCCTCGCGCAGGCCCTCGTGCGCTTTCTCGACTACACCGGCTCGTACCGCATCAATGGGGTCGAAGCACGGCTGCTCGCCCAGACCGAGGTGCGGCGGGTGGTCGGACTATGCGAGCAGCGCCCGTGGTTATTTGACGACAGCATCCGTCAAAATTTGCTGTTCGCACGCGACACCGCCACCGATGCCGAGCTCGACGTCGTGCTGGCACGGGTCGGTCTGGCCGAATGGACGGCCCAGCGCGGCGGCCTCGATGCTCGGGTGGGAGAGCGCGGTGCGCTCGTCTCCGGCGGTCAAGCCCAGCGCATTGCGCTCGCCCGGGCCCTGCTCGCCGACTTCCCGGTGCTCATCGTCGACGAGCCCACCGCCAACGTCGACAGCGCCGGGGCGGATGCCCTCGTCCGGGACATCCTCACCGCAGCGGCCGACGCCCATCGTGCGGTGCTGCTTATCTCGCACACCCCGGTGCCCGACGAACTCGTCACCATGCGGGTGACCCTGCCCGCTCGTATCTAACACTCAGTCCATGTGGCGCAGTTCGCGGCGGTGCAGCCACTTCTTGACGAGGAATACCACGAGCACAAACAGGACGATTACTCCGACGAACAGGTAGCCGGCAAAGTGCAGCCGCCCGCTCAGTTCACGGTAGCCGTCGGCTGCCGCCGACCCGACACTGACGTAGGCGAGGGACCAGATGATGCAGGCGGGAACCGTCCAGGCCATAAAGGTGCGGTAGTGCATTCGGCTGGCACCGACGGTGACCGGTATGAGCGAATGCAAGACCGGCAGAAATCGTGAGATGAACACGGCCACCCCGCCGCGCCGGTCGAGGTAGTTTTCGGCTCGAATCCAGTTGCGTTCGCCGATGCGCCGGCCGAGACGGCTGCCGCGAATGAAGGGGCCGAAGTGATGCCCGAGGGCAAACCCGATGCTCTCCCCGGCCAGGGCGCCCACGACGACGGCCAAAACGAGGGTGACGAACTCAACCGGACCGGCGACCGCAGTGCTGGCCACGATAACGATCGTGTCGCCGGGAACAACGAGTCCCACCAGGACCGAAGTCTCCAGCAGCATGCCCAGAAAGGCCAGAAGCGTTCGAATGACCGGGTCGACGCTGGAGACGGTGTCAAGGATCCACGTGAGGATGTCATTCATTTCTCCCAGCCTACGGGGTGCAGGCCTGACAACAAGGACGCGTGCGGGGCATAGCTGTGCGATGCAGATGAAAAGCTAGGCTGTTCTGGTGACCGGCACCGTGAAGAGTAGGCTCCTGGCCGGTTGGTCAGACCCGGCGGCGGTTTTCGATGCGCTCTACGCCGGCGACCAGTACGCCTTCTGGCTCGATGCGGGTCCGGGCGCACGCACCGGTGTCAGCTACCTCGGGGCCGCCTCAGCCACCTCCCGCTTCGTTACCGCCTCGGTGCCGCAGGGCACCGTGACCAGTCGATACGTTCAGGCAGCGGATGCCGCGCCGCCGGTCGTGACGCAGGAGACGGTCTTCGAATTTCTGCGTCGCGATCTCGCCGGGTCGGGCGTTGGCAGCGATGGTCTGGCTGCCACCGGCGGGTTCGAACTTGGCGGGTTCGAACTTGGCTGGGTCGGCTGGCTCGGCTATGAACTGGGCGCGCAGACCGTTGGTGCGCCGGTGCACGAATCGCGGTATCCCGATGCTGCCCTGCTGGAAATTGACCGTATGATCCGGTTTGATCATGGCACGGGCACCGTGGCGCTCGTAGCCCGCGCGAGCGCAACCGAATCCGGCGCGCCCGATAACCAGCAGCCGGACAACACCACGGACGTCGCCCTCTGGTTCGATCGAATGACCGAAGCACTCGCGGCGCTCCCGGCACTCGCGACGACCGGGACGCCAGCGGAGGCCGAGGCGGTACCGGCGCCGACTCGCGCGGCACCGCCGCGGGCATCCGCTGTCCCGCGCTGGCGATACAACGCCACCGACTACACCGCCCTGATCGAGACATGCTTGGCTGCCATCCATGTTGGCGACGCATACCAACTGTGCCTGACCAATGAGGTTCGGGTGCCCGGCCGGTGGAACCCGGTCGAGACCTACGGCGTGCTGCGCGCCGGCAGCCCGAGTCACCACGGCGGCCTACTGCGATTCGGCGACGTGGCGCTGCTCAGCGCCAGTCCGGAGCAGTTTCTGCACGTCGACCGCGATCGACGCATTCGCACGAAACCGATCAAAGGCACCCGCCGACGTTCCACGGACGCGGCGGAAGACGACAGGCTGAACCGCGAGTTGCACGGTAACGACAAGGAGCGCGCTGAAAACCTGATGATCGTCGATCTCATGCGCAACGACCTCGGACGCATCGCCGAGCTCGGCACCGTCGCGGTCTCCACCCTGCTCGCCGTGGAAAGCTACCCGCACGTGCACCAGTTGGTCAGTACCATCGAGGCACACCTGTCAGCGGGTGTCACGGTAGTTGACGCCATCGAATCGTGCTTTCCGGCCGGCTCTATGACGGGCGTTCCCAAACTGAGCGCGATGACCGTTCTGAACGCGCTGGAGCGGGGGCCGAGAGGCATTTATTCCGGCGCATTTGGCTACATTGGGCGCGGCGGCACCGCCGACCTGGCCATCGTCATCCGGAGTATCGTGCTCGACTCTTCGGGGGCCAGCATTGGTACGGGCGGCGGAATCACGGCGCTCTCCGATGCCACCGACGAGATCGAGGAGACCCGAATCAAGGCGGCCGCACTGCTGGCGAGCCTCGACACGGTCGCGCCCTAGTAATCTAAAAGGAGTACACGTGCGCTCTGTCGTGCGTGCGCCCGAGCGAAAGCTCCCGCATCGATCATGAATTACCCCTGCAACGAATGAGAGTCACGTGGCACACGAGCACGAAAGCGTACGCATGGACGCCCGCGATGAGAGCGACGAAGAAATGTACGACTTCGCGGCGATCCAAGCGAAATGGCAGCCGATCTGGGAGGAGCTTGCTCCGTTTAAGACAAGCGCCGAGGGCGACTCCAGGCCGCGCAAGTACGTGCTCGATATGTTCCCCTACCCCTCGGGTGACCTGCACATGGGGCACGCCGAGGTATACGCGCTCGGGGACGTGGTGGCCCGCTACTGGCGCCACCAGGGCTTCAACGTGCTGCACCCGATCGGCTGGGACTCCTTCGGGCTGCCCGCCGAGAACGCCGCCATCAAGCGTGGCATTGACCCGCGCGGGTGGACCTACGACAACATCGCCCAGCAAAAGAAGAGCATGAAGCTCTACGCGACCAGCTTCGACTGGGACCGCGAACTGCACACGAGCGACCCCGAATACTACAAGTGGACCCAGTGGTTGTTCCTGCAGCTCTACAAGAAGGGCCTCGCCTACCGTAAGGACAGCTGGGTCAACTGGGACCCGATCGACCAGACTGTGCTCGCAAACGAGCAGGTCATGGCCGACGGCACGAGCGACCGCAGCGGCGCTGTCGTGGTGAAGAAAAAGCTCACCCAGTGGTACTTCAAGATCACCGACTACGCCGACCGTCTGCTCGACGACCTCAACCAGCTTGAGGGTACCTGGCCAGCCAAGGTGCTCAACATGCAGCGTAACTGGATCGGACGCTCCATCGGAGCGGATGTCGACTTCCAGGTCGAGGGTCGCACCGAACGTGTTACCGTCTTCACGACCCGCCCCGACACGCTGTTCGGCACCACCTTCATGGTCGTCGCGCCGGACTGCGACCTCGCCGCCGAACTGGTCGCCGAATCGACCCCCGAGGTGAAGGAAGAATTCCAGGAGTACCTCGTGCGCGTGCAACGCAGCACGGAGATGGAACGCCAGGCCACCGACCGAGATAAGACCGGCGTGTTCCTCGGCCGGTACGCCATCAACCCTGTCAATGGCGAACGCCTCCCCATCTGGGCGGCCGACTACGTGCTCGCCGACTACGGAACCGGCGCGATCATGGCCGTGCCAGCCCATGATCAGCGTGACCTGGATTTCGCCCGCGCGTTCGACCTTCCGGTGCGCGTCGTCGTCGACACGAACTCCCCGGCTACCGGCATGATCCCGGTGATCACTCCGGGCATGCTGGACGGCACCGAAGAACTGCCCGCGCTCGATCCATTGAGCACCGGCGTTGCCCTGGCGGGCGAAGGCCGCCTGATCAACTCCGGGCCGCTCAACGGCCTGAGCAAGATCACTGCCATCAAGCGCATTATTGAGCAGCTCGCCGCCGACGGGCTCGGCCGAGCGGCCAAGAACTACCGCCTGCGCGATTGGCTCATCTCGCGCCAGCGCTATTGGGGCACACCAATTCCCATCATCCACGGCGAAGACGGCAGCGAGATTCCGGTGCCGGAAGACCAGCTGCCCGTGCTGTTGCCTTCCAGTGAGGGTCTCGACCTCAAGCCCAAGGGCACGAGCCCCCTCGGCGCAGCCGCGGACTGGGTCAATGTGCCGAACCCGATCGATGGCACGCCGGCTCGCCGCGATGCAGACACCATGGACACCTTCGTCGACAGCTCGTGGTATTTCTTGAGGTTCCTAAATCCGGGCGACGATACCAAGGCCTTCGATCCGAAGGATGCCGAGAAGTGGGCGCCCGTGGACCAGTACGTCGGTGGTGTTGAGCACGCCATCCTGCACCTGCTCTACGCACGGTTCATCACGAAATTTCTGTTCGACGAGGGCCACGTGAGCTTCACGGAGCCCTTCACCGCGCTGCTCAACCAGGGCATGGTTATTCTCGACGGCACCAAGATGAGCAAGAGCAAGGGCAACCTGGTCTACTTCACCGAGGAGGTCGAGACGTACGGTGTTGACGCCGTGCGCCTCACCATGGCTTTCGCCGGACCGCCGGAAGACGACATCGACTGGGCGGACGTCTCTCCGGTCGGCTCAGCCAAGTTTCTGGCGCGCGCATGGCGCGTTGCCCGTGACGTTACGAGCGCACCCGGTGTGGAGTGGAAGACGGGCGACGTGGCACTTCGCCGCATCACCCACCGCTTCCTCGCCGATGCGCCCGGCCTGGTCGAGTCGTTCAAGTTCAACGTCGTCGTGGCACGGTTGATGGAACTGGTCAATGCCACCCGCAAGGTCATCGATACCGGTGCCGGTCCAGCGGATGCCGCCGTTCGCGAAGCCGCCGAGGCCACCGCCATGGCGCTGAACCTGTTCGCCCCCTATACGGCGGAGGACATGTGGGAGCACCTCGGCTACGAGCCGTGTATCGCCCTGGTGCCGTGGCGCAAGGCCGAGCAGACCCTGCTCGTTCAGGAGTCGGTCACCGCGGTCGTGCAGGTCGACGGCAAAATGCGCACCCTGCTTGAGGTCTCGCCGAAAATCTCCGGCGAGGACCTCGAGAAGATGGCGCGTGACGCGGCCGCCGTCATCCGTTCGATTGCTGATCGAGAGATCATCAAGGTAATCGTGCGGGCACCTAAGCTCGTCTCCTTTGTCACGCGCCCTTAACGTTGTTCGAATGACCGACCCCGGTTCTTGCCTTGGTGGAGGGACCGGGACCTCCTCCACAGTTCTGTAATCGGCGGACTGACTCACAGATGCCGCGGGCAGAGTCAAGCGGACGGCCCGCGCAGCCTAGCCTGCGAGGATGCAGCCCGACCGTTACGCGCTCGATCTGGAACGACTCGCGCCCGCCGCCCGGGGCCGTCCGCGCCTGCGAGTGGGCGTGGGTGCGGCCGTCGTGTTGCTGCTGCTGGCGCTCGTCGTGGCCGTCATCGTGTCGGCCATCGGCCAGCAGGCCGGGCAGCGCACCGTCGGTTCCGGACCGGTATCGATACCGTCCGGCGGAGCAACACCTGAGCCAATTGATGGGGGCGCGGGTGCCATATCGAGCGGGGCCAGCGGCATCGACAGCATCGACGATGGCGTTCCCATTTTTATACACGTTCTGGGAGCGGTGGCCCGACCCGGTCTCTTTGAGCTGAAAGACGGCGCTCGGGTCATGGACGCGATCGCCGCCGCGGGCGGTCTGACGGCCGAGGCCGATCCCGCCGGTGTGAACCTGGCCCGCCTCGTGAGTGATGGCGAGCAGTTCTACGTGCCCCGACAGGGCGAGGTGCCGCCGGGACTTCCCGTAGCGCCGTCTGGTGCCGGCGGAGCGAACGCTCCTGCGGCGAAAGTGAACCTCAACACGGCCACGGTGGCCGACCTGGATTCCCTGCCCCGCATCGGCCCGACCATGGCCCAGCGCATTATCGACTATCGCACGACGAACGGTCGGTTCGCGAGCGTAGACGGACTGCGAGATGTCGCCGGGATCGGCGACAAGACCTTCGATGCACTCAAAGACCTCATCACGGTATGAACCTCGATCTGCGGCTGGGGCTTCCGGCTCTCATCGTATGGCTGAGCGCCGGCCTGCTGATTGCAGCTCCCGACGCGGCCGATGTTGCTGCCGTGACCTTGTGGGTGCTGGCGTGTGGAAGCACCGCCGTTCTCGTCGTGTGTCGACGGCCGTGGCACAGCACCGTCGAGCAGCCCGTCCTGCGGCAGACGCGCGCGCTGCCACCCCCGCGGTCAAAACGCTGGCAGACACTCGGTGGCACCGCGGTACTCTGTTGCGCCGGTGCGGCGCTCGTGGCCACCACCGTCGGGGTCTGGGCGCCGATGCGCTTGCCGCCCGAGGTTCGTTCGGCCACGACAGCCCATGCAACGGTCGCGGCCACCGTCACCGTGTGGTCGGTTCCACTTCCCGCCAAGGCCTTCATCGGCAGCGGAACGTCGGGACGCGTGCGGTATCGGGCCACCCTCACGCAGATCGAACGAAATGGCGAGACGGTGCGAGTCTCAAGCCCGGTCCTGGTGTTCGCTGAAGCGGCCAGGGGCGGCAAGGAACCGGAGATCGGGTCGAGCCTCGAGGTGCGCGGAACGCTGCGCGCGACGGAGCCGGGCGATGCCACGGTCGCCCTCCTGTTCGCCAACGGGCCGGCGCGCCGCGTCGCTGCAGCGCCGTGGTGGCTGCAGTGGGCGAATGACCTACGCGCTCGGTTCACGTCGGCGGCGACGAGTCTCGCCGGCGACGGGGGCGATCTGCTGCCCGGACTTGCCATCGGCGACACGAGCGAGGTCAGTCCCACCCTTGATACCGCCATGAAGACCAGTTCACTCAGCCACCTGACCGCGGTGTCCGGGGCCAATTGCGCCATCGTGATTGCCTCCATCATGCTGCTCGGTGGATACCTTCGACTGCGTCGCTCGTGGCGCATCGTGCTCTCGATCCTGACCCTGCTCGGCTTCACCGTTTTGGTCACGCCCGAGCCGAGCGTGTTGCGGTCGGCAGTTATGGCTACCGTCACCCTTGCATCGATCGGCGTTGGCAGACCGGGTCGCGGAGTGCCCACCCTGCTCGGCGTCGTGATCGGCCTGCTGGTGATTGATCCGTGGCTGGCCCGCAACTACGGGTTTGCCCTCTCAGTGCTCGCCACCGCCGGACTGCTGCTACTGGCCGGTCCCCTTGCACGCGTGCTGGCCCGGTGGATGCCCACGGCCCTCGCCGCGGTCATCGCCATTCCTCTGGCCGCCCAACTGGCCTGTCAGCCAGTACTGCTCCTGCTCAATCCGACCCTGCCGCTGTACGGAGTTCCCGCCAATATTCTCGCCGGTCCGGCCGCGCCGATGGCGACCGTTGTCGGGCTGATAGCGTGTCTGACCCTGCCGCTGCTTCCAGGCGTCGCCGGGGGGCTGCTCGCGCTGGCGTGGCTTCCTTCGGCGTGGATCGCCGCCGTCGCTGCGGGCGTGTCAACGCTGCCCGGTACCCGGTTGCCCTGGCCGGGCGGAGCCCCGGGAGTGGGGCTGCTCGTGGCTGTCACGGGGTTCACTCTCGTGGTCGTGCTCCGCGGGCCAACCGCACGTCCGGCCCGCTGGCCGGCCGCCGTGGTCGCCGTCTTACTCATCGGCCTGGGTGGGTACGCCGGGTCGCTCATCGGAATCGGTATCGGCCGCGTTGTGTCTTTTCCCTCCGATTGGCAGATCGCCGCCTGCGACATCGGCCAGGGTGACGCTGTCGTTGTTCGGGACGATGATCAGTACGGTCTGGTCGATGTCGGGCCCGATCCGAAACTGCTTTCAATCTGTCTCGCCACCCTCGGCATCACCCACCTCAACCTGCTCGTGCTCACCCATTACGATCTCGATCACATCGGCGGGGTCGAGGCTGTTATCGGACGGGTCGACACCGCACTGGTCGGCGTGCCAGAGAATGCCGAGGACGAGCGCCTGCACGAGCGCCTCGCCGCGGGCGGCGCAGCCGTGCGCCAAGCGGCCCGCGGCGACGCCGGAGCACTCGGCACCCTGCGCTGGAATATTCTTTGGCCGATTCGCGACGCGACGACGATGCAGGTGGGAAACCCGGGCAGTATCACGATCATGTTCGATGGGCGGGACATCCGTTCGATCTTTCTCGGTGACCTCGGACAGGAAGCACAGGATGCCCTGCGTCGTGTCTCACCGCCCGGGCGGGTTGATGTCGTTAAGGTGGCACACCATGGCTCGGCCGACCAGAGCCCGGAGCTCTACTCGGAGCTACGCGCTCGAATGGGGCTGATCTCGGTCGGAGCGGAGAACACCTACGGGCACCCGAACGACAAGCTGCTGAATATTCTCGAGACTGCGGGCACGCAGCCGGTGCGCACCGACCGGGAAGGGATGGCGGTGGTCGCTCCAGGGCCGGAGGGCGCGCTTGAGCTGTGGACTGAGAAGATCGCCGACCGCGGTCCGCCCACTCGTCCACCCACTCGTCCGTCTACTCCTCCGGCCCGGGCACCCTCGCGGACCGGGTCACCGGACGCTGCCGGGCGGGTCGGTGGTGCGGGTTAGGCTTGATCGACAGCCGCACAGAACCCAAGGAGAATGCTTTGGCCGCACGTCCCGCCACGACCGGTTCCCGGGCCGGCAAGGCAGTCCCCGCCCGTACAGCAAAGGGTACTGTCATTCCTCAGCTTGGCTGGCATCAGGTGCGTCCGGCGCCAATCGTGCTCGTCTCGGGTACCGAGACGTTCCTCGCCGAACGGGCTATTCGCCAGCTCCGCGATTTTCTCAAGTTAGAAGATCCGAGCCTCGAGGTCAGCGACGTACTGGCCGACAGCTATGCACCCGGAGAGCTGCTCACCCTCGCGAGCCCGTCACTCTTCGGTGAGCCGCGTCTGATTCGGGTCAGCAACGTGGAGAAATGCAGCGATACCTTTTTGGCCGAGACGCTCGATTACCTTGAGAATCCGGCCGAGGATACCTATGTCGTATTGCGACACGGCGGGGGAGTGCGGGGCAAGAAGCTGCTCGACACCATCCGCAGTGGTCTCGGTGGCGCCATCGAAGTGGTCTGCTCCGAGCTCAAGAAAGATACCGAGAAGTACGAATTCGCCGCGAACGAGTTCAAGGCAGCCGGCAAGCGTGTCACGGTCAGTGCCCTGCGCCAGCTCGTCGCTGCGTTCTCCGACGATCTGGCCGAACTCTCGGCTGCGTGCCAACAGCTGATCGCCGATGCCACGAGTGAGGTCACCGAAACTACGGTTGACCGCTACTACGGCGGTCGGGTGGAAACCAATGCCTTCAAGGTCGCCGACTGGGCGATTGCTGGCCGCAACGGTGAGGCGCTCGTGACGCTGCGGCACGCTCTCACCTCCGGCGCCGATCCGGTGCCGATCGTCGCGGCGTTCGCCATGAAGATTCGCACCATGGCCAAGGTCTTCGGGGCCCGCGGCGGCTCAGCGCAGCTCGGCGCGCAATTCGGCCTGGCCCCGTGGCAGGTGGAACGCGCGCAGAGAGACCTGCGGGGGTGGAGTGACGAAGGCCTGGCCCGGTGCATTCTGGTGCTCGCCGAAACGGATGCTGCGGTCAAGGGTGCCGGGCGCGACCCGGTCTTCGCGCTCGAACGTCTGATCGGTGTTATCGCTCAGCGCGGCGAGCAGTAGGGTGTTGCCCGAGCCAAGCGGCGAGCGGTCAGCGGTCACCCGGGTCCGCGACCGTGATGGTGGAGCGGTTCAGATACAGCCACACTCCCCGCGGAAAGCTGGAATTGCCGCAGACCCCGCTGGCCACCCAGACGGGCAGCAGCGTGGACGAACCGGCCAGGTCCGTCGGTTTGGCCAGGGCATCGAACGATGACGGCAGGCTCGGGCAGTATTCGAGCTGCACCCGTCCGCTGATCTCGGAGAACTGCACCGACACCGGCCGTTCGGTGGGTGGAGCAAAAATGCGCAGCGCCCCGAGACCGGCGAACAACAACACAGCGGCGACAGTGAACACCGCTCCGAGCCTCGACAGCGAGCGGATGCGGCGAACCACCCGCGCAGACCGGTCAGCCTCGGGTGTATCGCCGCGGCTGTCTCCGCTGACGTCTCCGCCGTGGGAATCTCCGCCGTTGGAATCGGCGCTGGTGGCCCCGCCGCGGGTGGAAACTCCACCATGCACGGCTGTGTTGACGAATCTGTGGTGGCGCCCCGACGTCGCTGCCGCCGTGAGGTAGAACGTGACTCCAATGAGGAAGAAGACCAAAGCGCCGAGCGAGACGAGCAGTTGGGTCCGTGTGGTGCCCGGTACCCCGTCGCTCGTGTTGAACGCTAGCCAGAGTGCTACGGCCAGTGCTGCAGTGGCGGCCAGCGCGGCCAGAAAACGAGCGTGCGCGCGACGTTCGAAGCCGTTATCGTCGGGGATCACACTGGCCGGTGGGGTGCTCGTCACGGCGCCAGTCTAGTGGGGTCACTGGCCGCGCCACCCTCACCACCGAAGCCGTTCTCCTCGGGTCCAGACAATCAAGAAAACCCCCGCCGTGAAGGCGGGGGTTTTCTGTGCGAAGAGGTAACAGCATCCACTTATCGGAGCGATGCGGTCACCACGTTCGGGAATCGATTAGACCAGTGCGGAAACGGCCTTTGCGATGGCCGACTTCTTGTTCGCAGCCTGGTTCTGGTGGATGACACCCTTGCTGACGGCCTTGTCGAGCTTCTTGGCAGCAAAGGCGAGGCCGACAACGGCCTTGTCCTTGTCGCCAGCGGCAATGGCGGTACGAGTCGCGCGAATCGCGGACTTGAACTCGCTCTTGACGGCCTTGTTGCGCTCTTGCGCCTTCTTGTTGGTGCCAATTCGCTTAATCTGCGACTTGATATTTGCCACGTTTTTTACGCTTTCGTTAGATTCTGGTACGGACAGCCGCTCAGCGGTAGAGGGCGCTTCTGCGGCGAAAATCGTGCGGGGTGGGACCCGACACGCAAGCCAACCACTAACGCTACCAGCAATTCCCGTGACCCCAAAACCGGTCTCGACCCCGTTTGCTGTGCTGGCCACAGCTCCCGCGCCGCGCGCCGCGCGGGACCTGCGCCACTGCGCCCGAGTTGCGCCTCCCGCGCACTGGCGCGGCCCCCGCGCACCATGAGCAGTGCTGTTGCTACTCATGGTGCGGGCGGCTGGGCGCTCACCTGCTCGGCGATCCGCAACAGAATCGTCGTGAAACGTTGCGGCTGGGCCAGGCTCGATAAGTGCGTCGCTCCCGGTACCACGACGACTTCACCGTTTTGGCAGGCCGCCAGAAAGCGTCGCTCGTTCAGGCGAAAGTGATCGAACTGACCATTGACCAGCCAGATCGGGCCCGGATAGGCCGCCAGGCTGGTCAGGGGAGTGAGCGTTGAGGTCTCGCGCAGCCCGGAATCCATCACGTCGAGCGCGGCGCCGCCCGCGAGCACATCCTGCGCCCCTGATGCCGGAAGAAACAGATGCGTCATGGTCTCGTGCAGCCAGAGGCCGCGATCGGGCAGGCGGTGAATCATTCGGGCCAGTAGCCGATACCCCTCGAGAAACATGCCCTGCGGAACGGCGCTGCAGCCCGCAGCAACGAGTCCGGCCACCCGGTCTGGGTGTTCTGCGGCGTAAGCGACCGCGTAGTAGCCGCCGAGGGATAGGCCTACAAGCAGCACCCGTCCACCGAGATCCGCCACGCCGTCATCAATGGCGGCGAGCGCGGCCGACACCGTGAACGGCTCACGCATCCGCTGACCGTGTCCCGGCAAATCGATCGCGAGCACCCTATGCCCGGCCGCCCGCAGCCCCTCCTCCTGAAAGCGCCACATCGTGGCCGAAGCGCGAATGCCGTGCACCAGCAGAATGGGCGCACCGGTCGGGGGAATCTCCATGCCCGTGAGCATAACCAGTCGCAGCACGTGCGTACGCCGAAGCCGAAGAAGACCACCTGCCCGTCAGCGTTGTCTCTTTCTGATGAAATGCGAAGACACCGGTGTGCGCTGCCTGGCCGGCGCCGCCGGTGTGAACGCGTGGCGGTGTGAACCACCGTGCCGAGGCGGCGACGTACTGTGTCTCTTCGAAATTATCGCTTTCTGAGGTGCCCCGCCCTTGTCTCGCTCTTGTCTAGATTCCGGGCGAAGACGGTCAGTTCGTCATGATTGCTGCCCGGGCCACCGCGGCGGCGCCTACAACACCGGCGTCGTCTCCCAACTCCGAGACGACGAATTCGAGGTCGAGAAGGTTGATCGTGGAGCAATGGCCCGATCAGGTCGACGTCTTCGGTCCAGCCGATGAGGTTGGGCACGGTGAGAGCGCGGCCTTCATGCACAACACCCGGGACTCCGACTCCGACAGCGATGGGATCGACGTTAAGCGAGCCAACGAGCTCCGTGATAACTCGGAGCACATCCTTGGGTCCACTTGCCGGAGTGGCGGCTTTAGCCCGCTGGAGTACATTGTGGCGTTCGTCGACGGAACCGACCTCGATGTTCGTGCCCCCAACGTCAACCCCGACGACAACCAGTTCTGCTTCAGTCATGCTCCATGTTCTCACCAATACGCTTGCCGGGCAGTGGTTATCGCGGGGCCGTGAGTTTTCCCGGGGTGTTGAGCGACACGGTTTCAAGAGGGGCGTTAACATCATCCGAGGTGAATGAGTCACGTGGAGCCTCAGCACCTCTGTCACCGGAGAATCACCCCGGCAAGTCCAGGCACATCACGCACGAGAGGACCTGATCAATGGCTGAACGCACGGAGAAGATCACCCTGGCCGGTTCAATATCCCTCGGCACTGGAGTGATGATCGGCGCGGGAATCTTCGCTCTCGTCGGTCAGGTCGCCGGGTTTGCGGGCGACTGGTTCCCGTTCGCATTCCTTCTCGGCGCCATTGTGGCCGGAGTCAGCTCGTACTCCTACGTTCGCTACTCCAGTGTGAACCCCTCCTCCGGCGGCATCGCGATGCTACTCAAAGACGCCTACGGTCCAGGCGTGGCGGCCGGCTCATTCTCGCTGTTCATGTATGTGTCTATGGTGGTCGCCGAGAGCCTCCTGGCCCGGACCTTCGGAACCTACCTGCTGCGCCCGTTCGGCTTTCAGGACTCCGCCATCCTGGTCCCTCTCCTGGGCGTTGGCGCGATTGTCATCGCGGCCGTGGTGAACCTCGTCGGCAACAGGATCGTCGAAGGCTCGGCGACCACGACTGCGGTGCTGAAGATTCTTGGCATCGCCGCGCTTGCGATATCCGGCCTGATCGGGACCGCGGTAGCCGGCACCGGGTTCTTCGCCGAAGCCTCGGGGGACTCGTTCGATATTGTCGGCTTGCTCGCCGGAACCACGCTGTGCGTGCTCGCCTACAAGGGCTTCACGACCATTACCAATCAGGGTGATGACATTCAGGACCCGAAGAAGAACATCGCGCGTTCGATTGTCATCTCCCTGCTCATCTGCACGGTGCTGTATCTGCTGATCACGGTGTCGGTCGAGTCGAGCATCGGCGCACAAGGTGCAGTCGACGCGCGCGACTACGCACTTGCCCAGGCGGCTGAGCCCCTCTTCGGCACCTGGGGCGTCGGAATCACCGTCGCCATCGCCGTCGTGGCGACGCTGTCGGGCCTCCTTGCCAGCCTGTATTCCGTGTCCCGTCTCTACGCGATGTTGCAAGACATGCGACAAGCGCCGTCACTGCCGGATAAGGTCTCACACCAGCCGATGATCATCACCGCGGGCCTCGCCATCGCCGCCACCGCGTTCCTCGACCTCACCCAGATCGCTTCCATGGGCGCGTTCCTTTACCTCGCCATGGATATCGCCGTGCAATGGGGCGTCCTGCGCCGACTGCGCGCAAAGATCGGCGCGTCGCCCTGGCTTCCCGCTCTCACCATCGCCCTCGACCTCGCGATCCTCATCCCCTTCGCCATCCTGAAAGTGCAAAGCGATATTCTCACCGTCATCGTTGCAGCCTCGGTTGCCGCCGCGATCGTCATCGCGCAGGTCATCACGGTGCGAGCGCGCACACGGCAGGAGTGAATCGACTCCACCCCGGGGCGACCGGCAACCCGCACCGAGCATGGGAGAATAAAAGAACTATGTCACCGAGAGCCCTTCACGCGCTGGAACCGGCCGCCACGGCCCCCGAGTTCATCCGCAACTTTTGCATCATTGCCCACATCGACCATGGCAAGTCGACGCTCGCCGACCGGATGCTGCAAATCACCGGCGTCGTCGACGAACGTTCCATGCGTGCCCAGTACCTGGACCGCATGGATATCGAACGTGAACGCGGCATCACCATCAAGAGCCAGGCCGTGCGCATGCCGTGGGAACTGGACGGCGTCACCTACGCGCTGAACATGATCGACACTCCCGGTCACGTGGACTTCACCTACGAGGTCTCCCGCAGCCTCGCCGCCTGTGAGGGTGCCATTCTGCTGGTGGACGCAGCGCAGGGCATCGAAGCCCAGACCCTTGCCAACCTCTACCTCGCCCTCGAGAATGACCTCACGATCATTCCCGTTCTCAATAAGATTGACCTGCCGGCCGCCGACCCCGATAAATACGCCCGCGAACTCGCGAGCCTGATCGGTGGTCGCCCCGAAGACGTCCTGCGCGTCTCCGGTAAGACCGGCGCTGGCGTTGAAGAACTCCTGAACCTCGCCACCCAGATGATTCCGCCACCGCAGGGCAACCCGGATGCCGCTGCCCGCGCCATGATCTTCGACTCGGTCTACGACAGCTATCGCGGCGTCGTCACCTACGTGCGCATGATCGACGGGCACCTCAAGGCCCACGAGAAAATCCAGATGATGTCGACCCGGGCCACCCACGAGATCCTCGAGATCGGCGTCATCTCGCCCGAGCCGATCGCAAGCAAGGGCCTCAAGGTGGGCGAGGTGGGCTACCTGATCACCGGCGTGAAAGACGTGCGCCTATCCAAGGTCGGCGACACGGTCACGACCGCCGTGCGCCCGGCAACCGACGCCCTGCCAGGCTACGACGAACCACAGCCCATGGTGTTCTCCGGGCTGTACCCGATCGACGGCAGCGACTATCCGGCACTGCGTGAAGCCCTCGATAAGCTCAAACTCTCCGACGCCAGCCTCGGGTACGAGCCGGAGACATCCGTCGCGCTCGGATTTGGTTTTCGCTGTGGTTTTCTGGGACTGCTGCACCTTGAGATCATCACCGAACGCCTCGAGCGCGAATTCAATATTGACCTCATCACTACCGCCCCGAGCGTTCCCTACGAGGTGACCACCGATGACAAGCGCACCGTCACGGTCACCAACCCAAGCGAATACCCCACGGGCAAGATCGCCAAAGTACTTGAACCCATGGTCAAGGCGGCCATCCTCGCGCCCAAAGACTATGTCGGCGCCATCATGGAGCTGTGCCAGAGTCGCCGGGGCACCCTGCTCGGTATGGAATACCTTGGCGAAGACCGCGTCGAAATCCGCTATTCCATGCCACTGGGTGAAATCGTGTTCGATTTCTTCGACATGCTCAAGGGGCGTACCGCCGGCTACGCCTCGCTCGACTACGAACCCTCCGGCGAGCAGGAAGCCGACCTGGTCAAGGTCGATATTCTGCTGCAGGGCGAGCAGGTCGACGCATTCAGCGCCATTGTGCACCGGGAGAAGGCCTACGCCTACGGCGCGCTCATGACCGGGCGCCTGCGCAAATTGATTCCGCGCCAGCAGTTTGAGGTGCCCATTCAGGCGGCGATCGGCGCCCACATCATTGCCCGCGAGAGCATTTCGGCCATGCGTAAAGACGTGCTCGCCAAATGCTATGGCGGTGACATCTCGCGCAAACGCAAACTGCTCGAGAAGCAGAAAGAGGGCAAGAAGCGCATGAAGATGGTGGGCCGGGTCGAGGTTCCCCAAGAAGCCTTCATCGCGGCGCTCTCGGGGGACATCGAGACGAAAGACAAGAAGTAAGCGGATGCGCAGGGCAACCTTTACCGACGCCGCCGTAAGCTATGCCGCCATCGGCGGCACGCTCGCGCCCGACATGATGAGCTATCCACCGCAGGGCTACCGTCCGATGGAACAGAGCGTGAAGCTCGGCAGCTCGGCGGAGCGATTTGACGCGGCGACCAAGCTGCTTATGACCTGGGGAATCCAGCGTGGGAGCGGCATGGAGGTGACCGACCTGGAAAACGGTACCGGCGTGCAGTACACCCCGGTGACCTTTGAACCGGACGGTACCCCGGCGGCCAGCCAGCAGCATCCGGTCAACGAGGCGACCTTCGCCGATGACGGTACCCCGTATATTGCCAACGGGATGACCGCGACACTGTCCATGAAAGTTTGGCTGTTCCGCGTGCAGGCTCCGGTGCGTGTTGTCTACGTTATCGACGAGGCGGCCCGCGTCGGCTTCGCCTACGGCACCCTGGCTGGCCACCCAGAAAGCGGCGAAGAATCCTTCATCGTCGAACACCGGGATGACGATTCGGTCTGGCTGACCATCCGCTCGTTCTCGCGGGCGAGCACCTGGTATTACCGGCTGGCGTGGCCGGTGCTGCGGTTTCAGCAGGCCAAATTCACGCGGCTGTACCTGCGGGCCCTGCACCCCGTGGGGGCCATCAATAAATAGTCAGCAAACTCTCAACGTACTGGAGCACCACCCATGGCCGGACCCCACCCTGTTGGCGACCCAGCACCCGACGATGGCCTCCTTCCCGCCTCCGCGGCCGTTGACGCCATCGCACGCGACTTCGGCGTCTACCTGCACGTGCCCTTCTGCCGGGTGCGCTGCGGCTATTGCGACTTCAACACCTATACCGCTACCGAACTGCGCGGCGTCAAACAGAGCGACTACGCCAGCCAGGCCGTGCTCGAGGTGCAGACGGCCGCACGTATCCTGACCGAGTCGGGCGTGCCGGAACGCACGGTGGCGACGGTGTTCTTCGGTGGGGGCACGCCGACGCTACTGCCGGTGACCGACCTGACCCGCATGCTAGGGGCCGTGCGTGACCAGTGGGGCCTGCAAGATGGCGCCGAGGTCACCACAGAGGCCAACCCCGACTCCGTCGACGCGGCCTACCTCGGTGCTCTCGCCGACGCCGGCTTCACTCGGGTGTCCTTCGGTATGCAGTCCGCGGTGCCGCACGTGCTCGCGACACTCGAACGTACCCACGACCCCGAGCGGGTACCACTTGTTGTGGAGTGGGCCCGCGCCGCCGGACTCGACGTGAGCCTCGACCTCATCTACGGCACGCCGGGGGAGTCGCTCGCCGATTGGCGTACGAGCCTCGAGCAGGCACTGAGCCTGCACCCCGACCACCTGAGCGCGTATTCGCTCATCGTGGAGGATGGCACCAAGCTCGCCCGGCAGATTCGCCGCGGCGAGATCGAGCCGATCGACGACGACGAACAGGCCGACTGCTATGAGCTGGCCGACATGCTGCTCGCGGCCGCCGGCTACAACTGGTACGAGGTCAGCAACTGGGCCACGAGTGACGCGCACCGCTCCCACCACAACCTCGCCTACTGGACCGGTCAGGACTGGTGGGGCGTCGGTCCCGGCGCGCACAGCCACGTGGGGGGCGTGCGCTGGTGGAATGTCAAGCATCCCGCCGCCTACGCCGAACGGATGCTGGGCGGCTTCTCACCGGCCGCCGGCCGCGAGACGCTCGATGCCCCGACCCGCGAGCTCGAGCGCATCCTGTTGCAGAGCCGTATCCGCACCGGCATTCCGGTCGCGTCGCTGTCGGCGGCGGGCCGCATCGAGGTGGCCGGGCTTATCGCTGACGAGCTCATCAATGCCCAGGCCGCCCTGGCCGGGTCAATAGAGCTGACCCTGCGCGGACGGCTTCTGGCCGACGCCGTGGTGCGGCGGCTGAGCGACTAGTGCTCGAGCGGCTCGTGACCGCTCAGCTGACGAACTTGATGGTGAGCGGGTAGCTGTACCCCTCGCCACGGTTGGCGGCCAACGCTGCCAGAATCATGAAGACAAGCGCGACAATGAGCAGCGGTGCGTAGAGAATTCCACCGATGCCGAGGGTGATGACGGTGATGGGAACCAGTACAGCTGCGTAAATGTAGAGCGAGATCTGAAAATTCAGTGCGGTCGCGGTGTGCGCTCGAATAAACGGTCCGCGATCCCGCAGCACGAGGTAGCCGATGAGCGCCGGCAGAAAACTGAAAAGAATTCCGCCGACGTGAATAAGCGTGGCCCACAACTTTTCGTCGGCCGGGCTCATGGGTGTGACGGGGCTTGACTGGTACGGGTTCTGCTCAGACATAGGGGCCTCCTAGTATAGGGCCGGGCACTGGCGCGATGGTGTCGTCCTAGACTAATCGCCACCGCACCGAAACCAAGTGCGGGCTGCTAATTAATTAGCCTGAGGGCGAACGGGTACCGGTAATTCTGACCGTCTTTGGCTTTCAAAAAACCCACGATGGAAAAAATCACGCCGACCACCCAGAGCAGCCCGGTCAGGCCGCTCAACAGCCCGCCGATTCCAAACGTGACGATGGCCAGAATCGTTGAGAGCACACTGATCGCGACGTACCCAATGACCAGGGTGATCTGAAAGTTCAGTGCCTCTTTCGCCTCGGTAGTGGTCAGTCGACCACGATCCTTGAAGACCAGCCAGATGATCAGGGAGGGTAGAAAGCTTAAAATTCCGCCGAGGTGTGCCAGGGAAGCCCACTGCCGATCATCAGCTTCCGTAAGCGGGGCGGCGACGACCGGGGTGGCGTAGGGGTTTGCTGGACCGCCGGGCTGCCCGGCGCCAGGCTGCTGGCCATAGCCCGGCTGGCCATTGCCCGGCTGGCCAACATTGGGCTCACGGTAGTTGGCATCACCGGGAGGCTGTGCCTGTGGATCGCTCATTATCGTGCCTTTCGCTCAAGCGGTGACAACGTGTAGCTATAATTTATCGCCCGTTTGGGGCTGCTGGCAATGGGCGTTCCCAGCCTGTCGCGATAGGATTGGCAGTCAGCGGATGCGAGTGCCAACGGTGTGCCGGCAAACCGGAGTTCTGGCGTGCCCACCGGCACGCGGCCGCACATCCGCTTTAGTGGAGTAGAACCGGAGAATGAGGAAGGCGGGTGCAATGGTTTCCGACCGTGGACTCGATGTGTTGCGCGTTATTGTGCAGGACTATGTGGCCTCTCGTGAACCCGTCGGCTCCAAGTCCATCGTGGACCGGCACTCGTTCGGCGTCTCCGCCGCCACCATTCGCAACGACATGGCCCTGCTCGAAGAAGAACAGCTCATCGCGGCACCGCATACCTCGTCGGGACGCATTCCCACCGACAAGGGGTACCGCGTCTTTGTCGACCACCTCGCCGATCTCCGACCGCTCACGCCGGCCCAGCGCCAGGCCATTGAGACCTTTCTCGGTCACTCCGCTGACCTCGATGAGGTGCTCGTGCGCAGCGTGCGACTGCTCTCGCAGCTCACCCATCAGGTCGCGCTCGTGCAGTATCCTTCGCTGTCACGCGCCAAGGTGCGCCACGTTGAGTTTGTCCCACTGACCGAGACACGCATTCTGTCGGTGCTGATCACCGATTCTGGCGGGGTGGAGCAACGAGTGATCGACCTGCCGTATGCCCTCGACGAGCAGACGCTCGGCGAGGTGCGCGCGCGGCTGAATGTCGCGGTCGTCGGGCTCGGCATGGCCGAAGCGAGCGCTGCCCTGGCCGCGAGCATCTGGCCTGGTTCGCCAGCGTTACAGCCCATTGTCAACCTGATCACGAGTACGCTCGCCGACCAGATCGGCGAGGGCCGCCAGGACAAACTCGTCATGGCCGGAGCGGCGAACCTGGTGCGCACCGAAGACGATTTTTCTGGCAGTATCTACCCGGTGCTTGAAGCCATCGAAGAGCAGGTGGTGCTGCTGCGCCTGTTCGGCGAAATGGAGACCGACCAGCACGGTGTCTCGGTGAGTATTGGTCGCGAGAATGCGGCCTTCGGCCTGCCCGAGGCGAGCGTGCTGACCAGTGGTTACACCGCGAACGGCAACCTGGCCCGTCTGGGCGTGCTGGGACCCACCCGCATGGACTATTCCAACAACATGGCAGCGGTACGCGCCGTTGCCCGATACCTCTCTCGCCTGCTCGGCGAGACCTAAAATTTTCGCCGCCCCGCGGCACGCCACCCGATCGAACAACCATCATCAGAACAACGAGGAGAGCCACCCTTTGGCTGACCACTACGAATCTCTCGGCGTTGGCCGTGACGCGACCACCGACGAAATCAAGAAGGCATACCGCCGCCTCGCTCGCGAGCTGCACCCCGACGTGAACCCCGGCACCGAAGCATCGGAACGGTTCAAGAGCGTCACCCACGCCTACGACGTGCTCAGTGACGCGAAACAGCGCCAAAAGTACGACCAGGGCGGCCAGAGCGCGGGCTTTGATGGCCAGAACTTTGGCAATTTCGGTGACATTTTTGAGACTTTCTTCGGCGGGGGAGGCGGCAACAGCCGCGGTCCCCGCTCACGCCGTGAACGCGGTCAGGACGCCCTGATCCGGGTAGAGCTCGACCTGGATGAAGTTATCTTCGGCACGCACCGTGACCTCGAGGTGGACACCGCGATCGTCTGCGAGACCTGTAAGGGCTCCTGCTGCGCCCCCGGAACTTCACCGATCACCTGCGACATCTGTCACGGCACCGGCAGCATCCAGCGTGCCGTGCGCTCCCTGCTCGGCAACGTGATGACCTCGAGCCCCTGCGGTTCCTGCCGCGGCTACGGCACGATCATCGCGACGCCGTGCATGACCTGTTCCGGCCAGGGTCGCGTGCGCGCCCGCCGTACGGTTGCGGTTGACATTCCGGCCGGAGTGGACACCGGCCTGCGCCTGCAAATGCCCGGCAGCGGCGAAGCCGGCGCGGCCGCCGGCCCCAACGGCGACCTGTACCTTGAGATGAAGGTGCGCCACCATGACGTGTTTAGCCGTGACGGTGACGATCTGATGTGCTCGCTCGATGTGCCCATGACCAGCGCCATTCTCGGCACCAGCGTCACCGTGAACGCTCTCGACGGCGACCTCGAGGTGGAGATCCGGCCAGGGGCGCAGAGCGCCGAGGTACTCACAATCAAGGATCGTGGCATCACCAAGCTCCGCGGCAGCGGTCGAGGCGACCTGAAGATCAGCGTCCACGTGGTCACACCGACCAAGCTCGACCACAAGGAACGCGACCTGATCGAGCAGTTCGCCGGCCGCTATGCGGCGCCCGCTCCCTCCTTGAGCCAGTACCAGCAGGGACTCTTCGCCAAGCTGCGTGACCGGTTCCGCGGCTAACGTGGCCCATTTCTACCTGCAGGAATTGCTCCGGGCGGCCGAGTGCCGCCCGGGGCAGGTGGTTTCTGTCGAAGGCGCCGAGGCGCGCCACGCGGTGACGGTCAGCCGGGTTCGTCCCGGGGACCGGCTCCGCCTGGGGAATGGAGCCGGGCTGCTGGTAGAGGGCACGGTGCTATCTGCGGAGGCCGCAGTGTTAACCCTGCGCGTCGATGACGCGAGCGAGAGCGCGGCGGCGACGCCGCGCATCCGTTTGGTGCAGGCCCTCGCTAAGGGTGACCGCGATGAACTGGCTATTCAGGCTGCCACGGAACTTGGCGTCGACGGCGTCATTCCCTGGACGGCAGCCCGTTCCATCACCAAGTGGGAGGGGCCCAAGATCGCTAAGGGCCACGAACGCTGGAGCAGTATTGTGCGCGAGGCGAGCAAACAGTCGATTCGGGCCTGGTTGCCCGACGTGGCTCCGCTGGCGAGCACGAAGCAGCTGGCGGTTCTGGCCGCGACGACACGGATGTTGCTGCTCGACCCCACCGCGACCGGTCGTCTCACCGAGATCGCCGTACCCACCGATGACCGCGATATCCTGCTGGTTGTTGGCCCGGAGGGGGGAATTTCCCCCGCCGAACTGCTCCTGCTCGAGCAGGCCGGAGCGACCCCGGTGCGCCTGGGGGAGACCGTGCTGCGCACGTCGACCGCTGGCCCGGCCGCCATCGCAATCCTCAATGCGACCCTCGGCCGCTGGTAGCGCCGCTTAAGATAGAGGCATGTCTTCCACCAGCGCCCAACCGACGATTTTCAGCCGCATCATCGCGCGTGAGATTCCAGCGACGATCGTGGCCGAAACCGACCGAATCATCGCGTTCCTCGACATCGCGCCGAAGGCGCCGGTGCACGTTGTCGTCACCACGAAGGACCCGCAGTACCAGAACGTGGTCGAGCTGGCTGCTGGCAACCCGGCGCTGCTGGCCGAACTCGTTGCCGTGGCCGAGCAGATAGCGGCCGAACGCACCGACGGGCAGTTTCGACTCGTCTTCAACACCGGGGCAGCCGTCGGCCAGACCGTGTTTCACGTGCACGCCCACGTGATGGGCAGCCCGGACCCCACCGAAAAGCTGGGGGAGGACTCGCTTGGCGCACTCTAGCAACGACAACACGGAGCTCCACTTCACTGTCGACGGCGTCGCGATGGTGCGCCTGCTCGGCCCCGAAGACCGCTACCTCAGCACCATTGAGGGCGCCTACCCGAACGTCGACGTGCACGTGCGCGGCAATGACGTCACCCTCGGTGGCAGCGCCGACGACGTTGCGGCCGTGCGCCGCCTCATCGATGAACTGCAGCTTGCCCTGCGTACCGGCCACGACCTCGTCGAGACCGACGTCGCCACTTCAGCACGGATGCTTGCCGCAGACAGCACAGTGAGCCCCTCTGCCAAGCTCGGCGCACCGATTTTGACGGCTCGAAACAAGAGCATCCGAGCCAAATCGATCGGGCAGAAAGACTACATTGACGCGATCGACGACAACACCATCGTGTTCGGCATCGGCCCGGCGGGCACCGGAAAAACCTATCTCGCCATGGCGAAGGCGGTACGCGCCCTGCAGAATAAAGAGGTCGAGCGCATCATCCTGACCCGACCCGCCGTCGAAGCTGGCGAACGTCTCGGCTTTCTACCCGGCACCCTCACCGACAAGATCGACCCCTACCTGCGACCGCTCTACGACGCCCTGGGCGAGATGCTCGACCCTGAACTCGTGCCCAAGCTGCTCGCGGCGGGAACGATCGAGGTGGCACCGCTGGCTTACATGCGCGGGCGCACGCTCAACGCGAGTTTCGTCGTGCTTGACGAAGCCCAGAACACCACACCGGAACAGATGAAAATGTTTCTCACGCGCCTGGGGTTCGGCTCGAAGATGGTCATCACCGGCGACGTCACCCAGATTGACCTGCCAGCCGGTACGAGCGGCCTGAAACTGGTCACCCGCGTGCTCGACGGGATCGACGACATCCACTTTGCCTACCTGACCAGCGCCGACGTTGTGCGGCACTCGCTCGTTGGCCGCATCGTCGATGCCTACACCGAGTACGACGCGCAGAAGCAGGCTCTTCGTCAAGAGAGTGCCGAAGCCCGAGATTTTGCCACCCGTGGCCCCCAGCGCCCCAGCGCGCCAGGCCGCACCCCGAAACGGAGTTCCAGTTGAGCATCGAAATCAACAACGAGTCGACCGTCCCTGTCGATGAGGCCGCGATCCTGCGCCTCGCTGCCTTCGCGCTGGACACCATGCATGTGCACGCTGACGCCGATCTCGCCATCGTGCTCGTCGATGAGGGTGCCATGGAGCAGCTGCACGTGCAGTGGATGAACGAACCCGGCCCCACCGACGTTCTCAGCTTTCCGATGGACGAACTGCGCCCTGGTACCGAAGATCAGGAGACCCCACCGGGCCTGCTCGGCGATATCGTGCTGTGCCCGCAGGTCGCCCAGTCCCAGGCCGAGACCGCCGGTCACAGCTCCCTCGACGAACTGCTGCTGCTCACCACCCACGGCGTGTTGCACCTGCTCGGCTTCGATCACGCCGAACCGGCGGAAGAAAAAGAGATGTTTGGCATTCAGCGCGACATTCTGATCGGCTTCTCCATGCAGGAACGACAACGCCACTGATGCTCATCGTGTGGTTTATCTATGCGGCCGTTATCCTGGTGGTGTTTGCCGGGCTTATGGCAGCCGTTGATGCGGCGATCACGACCCAGTCGCGGGCCGACATCGCGAGCCTGGTAGCCAACCATCGGGCTAAACGGTCGCTACAGGCCATCGCAGACGATACCGGCGCGCACCTGAACGCGATCAACTTCATTCGAATCACCGCCGAGACCACGGCCGCCGTGCTGGTGACCCTGTTTTTTGCCACCACGATCGACGCCCTCTGGCTGGCCTTGTTGCTCTCGGCGCTCATCATGACCTCAGTCTCGTTCGTGCTGGTCGGGGCGAGCCCCCGCAGCGTCGGCCGTGCCCATCCGGTCAAGCTTCTGGGCGCGACCGCCCTGCTCGTGCACGTCGTGCGCGTGCTGCTGGGCCCCATCGCCAGCGCCCTGGTTGCCCTCGGCAACCGCGTCACTCCAGGCCGCACCAAGCTGGCTACCTTCACCTCCGAAGGCCAGTTACTGAGCATGGTCGACGAGGCCACCGAACTTTCTGTGATCGAAGAACACGACCGGGCACTCATTCACTCCATTTTCGAGTTCAGCGAGACGGTCGTGCGCGAAGTGATGATTCCGCGTACCGATATGATCACCATCGACGCCGACGCGAGCATCGACGCGGCCATGGGTCTGTTCCTGAATAGCGGCACATCCCGGGTGCCCGTTCTCGACGGAGAAGTCGACGATGTCGCTGGCGTCCTGTACCTGCGCGACGTTGCCCGACTCGTCTTTGAACGGTCCGTCAACGCGTTGCAGCTCACCGTGGCCGACCTGGCCCGCCCGGCTGTGTTCGTGCCCGAGTCGAAAAAGGCCGACGACATGCTGCGGCAGATGCAGTTGGAGTCCAACCACCTCGCCATGGTCGTCGACGAGTACGGCGGAATCGCCGGACTGGTCACCCTCGAGGACCTGATCGAAGAGCTCGTTGGCGATATCTCCGACGAGTACGACCGCGACGTGGTCGAGTTCGAAGACCTCGGCGATGGGCGTTTTCGGGTGAGTGCCCGTTTGCCGGTAGACGAGCTGGGTGAGTTGTTTGACCTCGAACTCGACGATGACGATGTCGACTCGGTCGGTGGCCTGCTGGCCAAAGCCCTCGGACGACTTCCCGTCGCCGGATCGATCGCCTCGGTGAGTGGGCTCAACCTCACCGCCGAGCGCACCGAGGGTCGCCGTAAGCGCATCAGCACCGTGCTGGTGGAGCGCGATGCAGCTTTGATTGATGCGCAGACCGCATTCCTCACGGCATCAGGAACGAACACGTCGGATGATGAAGGAGATCGGTCATGACCATAACAACACAGGCTCATCCTGCGGGGTATCGAGCGGGGTTCGTCTCGTTTGTGGGACGCCCGAACGTGGGGAAGTCGACCCTGACAAATGCCCTGGTGGGCGAAAAGGTCGCGATCACCTCATCGAAACCACAAACCACTCGCCGCGCCATTCGCGGCATCGTACACCAGAAGAACGGCCAGCTTATTTTGGTCGACACCCCCGGCATCCACCGCCCGCGAACCCTCCTCGGCGAGCGGCTTAATAGCCTGGTTACCGCCACGCTGGCGGGCGTCGACGTAATCGGGCTCTGCATTCCGGCTAACGAGCCGATCGGTCCGGGAGACAAGTTCATCAATGAGCAACTGGATGCCTTTCCGCGCGCCAAAAAGGTCGCGATCGTGACCAAGATTGATGCGTCGTCCAAAACCAACGTCGCCAACCAGCTGCTCGCCGTTTCACAGTTGCGAGATTGGGAGGCGATCGTGCCGATCTCCTCCACCAGCCGCATCCAGCTGGATACCCTTGCGACCGAGCTGCTGCGCCTGCTACCGCACGCTAACGCGCCGCTCTACCCAGCCGATGCGGTCACCGATGAAACCCTGGAATCGCGCATCTCGGAGTTCATCCGCGAGGCCGCCCTGGAGGGAGTGACCGACGAACTGCCGCACTCGATCGCCGTGACCATCGACGACATCATCGAGCGTGACGACCAGGAACTGGTCGAGATCTACGCCAACCTGTTCGTGGAACGGGACAGCCAGAAGGGCATCTTCATCGGTAAGTCGGGCAGCCGGCTGAAGGATGTCGGCACCCGCGCCCGCAAGCAGATCGAACCGCTCGTCGGCAAGCGCGTTTTTCTGTCACTGCGGGTGAAGATCGCCAAGGAATGGCAGCGCGACCCGAAGCAGCTCGGCCGCCTCGGCTTCTAGGCTTCTAGGCTTCTCGGCTTCTCGGCTGACCGCGAACCGGTCCGGGAACTCCGGCGAGGCGGAGCCGCCCAGGGCTGGGCGACACCTATGCATTCACTCTATGTAAGCTGCAACCGAGCCGTGATTTACCCGAGCTGGGGCCGAGACAGTGGCAGCAGGGAGCACAGTGGGTTCGGAGGCCCGGATGAACACGCTGTTGCTCGATGTCGGCTCCCTTACGCTCAACCCATTCGGCGCTAACCCGCTTGACGCCAGCCTCGTGGACGTGCCTGTGCTGGCTGTGCTCTACGGCGTCACCGGCCTCGCACTGGTGCTCGTACTGCTCGGCCCCGCCGACCTGCGTCGGTCCGTTGGCACCGTCATTGGCGCCGGGGTCGGTGCGGCCTCCGGCTGGGTACTGGCCTGGTTGGTCAGCGATGTCTGGGATCCGTGGGGGGTGTCACTGTCCGTCGGCACTCGCCTCTGGATCGCCGCCCTGTGTGCCAGCGCCGCGATTGTGTTGCTCAACTTGCGCGGCCAGGTTCGGTGGCGGCGCGCGGTCACCGTCTGTGCGTTGCCACTGTGTGTGCTCAGCGCCGCAGCCGGGATCAATGCCGATGTCGGTCAATTTCCCACCCTGCGGGTGGCTCTCGGCCTCGCCAGCTACCCGACACTCGACCAGGCCCTCGCAAAAATGCCGGGCGACGCGCCCGCGATGGATTCCCACGCCAGCACTGGTTCCTCCGAAGGCATCGTGGGCACCGTCACCATCCCGGCGACGGTGTCACGATTCGCCGCACGTTCCGCCATTGTGTACCTGCCCCCGGCCGCTGTGAGTCAGAACCCGCCCGCGCTACCCGTGGTCGAAATGCTCTCGGGCCAACTTGGCAGCCTGAGTGACGTTTTCACCGCTGGCGGACTGGCGGGCATCCTGGACTCCTACGCACGGGCACACGGCGGCCTGGCTCCCATCGTTGTGGTTCCCGACCAGCTGGGTTCTTCGGACAGCAATCCGATGTGCTTGGAGTCCGCGCTCGGCAAAGTGGACAGCTACCTCACGATCGATGTTCCGGCCTGGATCCGTGCGCACCTCCACGTGGCTGTCCAGCCGACGGACTGGACCATCGCCGGATTCTCCCAGGGCGGCACCTGTTCGATTCAGCTGGGGGCGGCGCATCCGCAGTTGTACGGCACGATTTCGGATATCTCCGGCGAGCTCGTACCGAGCAACGGAAGCCAGGCGCACACGGTGGCAGTCGGATTCGGCGGCAGCGCCGCCGCCTACTCCGCGGCAGCTCCGGCCGCCATTCTCGCGGCGCACGCGCCCTATACCGCACTCGGTGCGATCTTCGTGGTGGGCGATGGCGACGCGCACTTTCTGCCCGGGGTACACGCGATAGCGGATGCTGCCGAGCGCGCCGGCGTCGACACCCGCCTGATCATCTCCCCGGGCACGGCCCATGACTGGCACACCGTCGACTACGCCTGGACCACCGCCCTGCCCATCATTGCCGCGCGCACCCACCTGCTCGCTCCCCACCCCGTGGCGATGACGCGATGACCGGTGGCCGGGCCCTGCACGACCCGGGGCCTTCGACCTCCACCGCACTCCTCTCCCCTCGCCCGGCCCTCCGCGCACTGTACCGAATGGCCGCGGAACGACCGTTCGCCGTGGCTTACGCCGTGACCCTGCTCGTCGTGGCTATCATCAGTGGGGTGTCTTCGGGGCCATCGCGCGGCATCCGTTTGCTCTTCGGTACCGGCTTCGAGTCGGTCATTGATCGCGGCCACTGGTGGTCACCGCTTACCTCGGTGTTCTTCGCGGACAACGGCGCGGAATTGCTCCTGGCGCTGGCTGGCGCGGTGATTGTGCTGGGATTTGCCGTACGACTGATGGGCACCCGGCGCACCGTGATCGCCTTTCTGACGACGGCCATTCTCGGTGCGACGATCGGTCTCGGTGCCCAATATCTGGGTGTGGCGAGCGGGGAGATGTGGTCACGCGGCGTGAGCGAGCTGTGGGCGATCGATCCCTTCACCCCCCTTCTCGGCAGCGCCATGACCGCGAGCTATTTCGTTGGGCCGCTCTGGCGACGGCGCATCCGCGTGCTCGGGCTGTCGATGGTGCTCGTGCTGTATTCCGGGCAGCCATCCGATGTCTACAGACTGCTGGCCGTCGTGGTGGGGCTCGGGGTGGGCTGGCTGTTTCGCCCGACCCTCCGGGTCACGGCGTGGCGACGCAGCTCCGATCACGAAACCCGCACCCTGGTAGCCGCCATTGTGGGCATGGTTGCGGTCGGTCCGGTTGTCACGATCTTTTCCGGCGCTCGGTTCGGCCTGCTCGCACCCCTCGGGCTCCTGCTCACCCAGGGCGTCCCCACGGCCGGAGAGGTCGTTGATCGCTGTCTGCTGGGACACGTGACCCGGCAGTGTGTGGAGGACCTCAGCCTCGAACGCATCGGTGGGGCGGGCCCGGTGCTGGTCAGTCTGCTGCCGCTGCTCACCCTCGTCGTTTCCGCTTTCGGGCTCGCCCGCGGGCGGCGGTTTGCCGCCTGGCTCGCCATCACGATCAATGGCGGGCTCGCCCTCCTCGCGGCTTGGTATTACGGCCTGCTGCCCATCTCCGGGCAGGCGTACGTCTGGCAGTGGCAATCAGGCCGATACTGGGAGGTCACCCTCATCCTCGTGGTGTCGGTGCTCGTTCCCCTCGCCGTGGCTCTGGTCATCGTTGGCAACCTCCGCCGTTTTCCGGTGCCCTCCCTCCCCGGCCAGCGTCAGCGGTTTCTGCTGGTCACCGTCGGGAGTTTCGCCGCAGTCGCCGGGTTCTATGTCGCTGTCGGCTGGCTGCTCCGGAACCATTTCCGACCGGCCGTTACCCTGCTCGAATTGTTCGCGGATGTTCCCGAGCGGTTCATTCCGGTCGGCTTTCTACGCCTGGAGCGGGCATCCTTTCTTCCGAACGACCCCCTCGCCACCGCCCTGTATGACGGTGTCGGCGCCGCCTTCTGGATCGTTGTCTTCGTGGGAGCGATTGTCTGCCTGCGCAGCGCGTCGATCAATTCGACAGGCAATACACCGGGGGCATCTCCGCGCCCTGCTGTCGACCCACGGTGGCGGTTCACTCGGGATCATGACCACCTGGAGAGGCAACTCCCTGTGGTTGACCCCGAGTGGACGAACGGCGATTGCCAACCGTGTGGTGAACGGCATCGCGATCACCACCTCGGAACCGGTCGGACCATCGATCGAGGCTGGAGACGCCGTCGCTTCCTTCGCGCGCATGTGCGATGACCAGGGCTGGGTGCCGGTCTTCTACAGCGTGCACGCGGGCTGGTGCCCCGTTTTTGACGCGATGGGTTGGCAGACCATGCAGGTAGGGGAGGAGACGCTGCTCCGACCGAGCCGCTGGAGTACCACCGGAAAGAAGTGGCAGGACATCCGCTCGTCCATCAACCGAGCCGACCGAGCCGGTGTGCGGGCCGTCTGGACCAGCTACCGGGCGCTGTCACTGGCCGTGGCGGCCCAGATCGCCGAAATCTCTGAGCAGTGGGTTCAGGAGAAGGAACTCCCCGAATTGGGGTTCACCCTCGGCGGTCTCGATGAGTTGCGCGACCCCGCCGTGCGCCTCATGCTCGCCGTCGACGACGACGAGCATGTGCACGCCGTGACCAGCTGGCTGCCCACGTATCGAGATGGTGCAATTGTCGGCTGGACCCTCGATTTCATGCGCCGCCGGCCAGACACCATAAACGGCGTCATGGAATTTCTGATCGCCCAAACGGCTGAGAGGATGCGGGAGAGTGAGCAGATTGAGTTCCTCAGCCTGTCGATAGCGCCGCTCGCCCAGAACACCTCGCCACGGCAAGGTGGTGTCGCCGCGCATCTGCTCGACTACCTCGGTCGTACCCTCGAACCGGTCTATGGGTTTCGATCACTGCTTCAGTTCAAACGCAAATTCCAGCCGGAATTCGCACCCGTTTTCATGGCCTTCCCGGATCCGGTTGCCCTTCCAGAGATTGGGCTGGCACTCGCCCGCGCTTAT